>JAZPYN010000043.1:0-120725 GCA_045544155.1 Acutalibacteraceae bacterium | reverse complement strand
AGTTGTTGGATCTGGAGTTGTTGGCTCTGGATCTGTTGGATCTGGAGTTGTTGGCTCTGGATCTGTTGGATCTGGAGTTGTTGGCTCTGGATCTGTTGGATCTGGAGTTGTTGGCTCTGGATCTGTTGGCTCTGGATTTGTTGGCTCTGGAGCTACAGGAGCATCAAACTTAGCATCTGATGAGTAGCTGATACCTGTGTTCTGGTCTTCGCCGCTCTTAAGAACAACGATCATTTCTTTATTAGCACCAACAACTGCGAGGTCTCTGAGAACTGTGTTGATCTCGTAGATACCTGACTCAGCTGTTACTAAGAAATCGAATGTAACACCAACGCTACCCTCTGGAACGCCCTTACCAGCAGCTGCTGAGTAGTTGAAGAGGAATTCGCCGTCGATTTCTGTGTTAGCAACTACAGTGTCACCGAATACTGGGAACATTGTAGCTAAATCTGGATCGCCATAGCTATCTAATGGATATACAGGATCAAGACCTTCTGTATCATAGAATACAGACATGTCGAGTGAGCAGATCTTCTTCTCTGCGCCTACGTAGAATGTGTATGTGTACTTATCGCCCTGCTTAACTTCGTAAAGAACGCCGTCAGCCTTAACGAAGAGACCTTCTGGATCTACTGGATCTGTTGGCTCTGGATCTGTTGGCTCTGGATCAGTTGGCTCTGGATCAGTTGGCTCTGGCTCAGTTGGCTCTGGATCAGTTGGTTCTGGCTCAGTTGGCTCTGGCTCAGTTGGCTCTGGATCTGTTGGCTCTGGATCTGTTGGAGCGTCAAACTTCTGATCAAATGCGTATGTTACGCCTTCGATACCCTGATCTACGCCGCCGTCACGAACAACGATCATTTCTTTGTTAGCGCCAACAACTGCGAGGTCTCTGAGAACTGTGTTGATCTCATAGACACCTGACTCAGCTGTTACTAAGAAATCGAATGTAACACCAACGCTGCCTACAGGAACGCCCTTACCAGCAGCTGCTGAGTAGTTAAAGAGGAATTCGCCGTCGATTTCAGTGTTAGCAACTACAGTGTCACCAAATACTGGGAACATTGTAACTAAATCTGGATCGCCATAGCTATCTAATGGATATACAGGATCAAGACCTTCTGTATCATAGAATACAGACATGTCGAGTGAGCAGATCTTCTTGTCTGCGCCTACGTAGAATGTGTATGTGTACTTATCGCCCTGCTTAACTTCGTAGAGAACGCCGTCAGCCTTAACGAAGAGACCTTCTGGCTCTTCTGAAGATGGCTCGTCTGTTGGCTCTGGCTCAGTTGGCTCTGGCTCAGTTGGTTCTGGCTCAGTTGGCTCTGGCTCAGTTGGCTCTACTTCATATGGGTAGCTAGCACATGGCTTTGTCTGTGTAGCTTCGTCATATGTCATGTAGTAGCAGTAACCTGCCTGGATGTCTGTAACGTCTTCAGACTGATCACGGCCATAGCCGCCTTCGCCTGAGAATACGATACCAGCAACGTTTGCAGGAACTTCGAGCTTGTAGATGTCATAAACACCTGAATCGTCCTTACCAACGATAGCGTCTGCTGATAAAGTTTCGCCTGGCCACTTAGCGTTCTCGCCGCCAGCACCGTCGAACCAGTACATTTCAACAGTTGGCCATACCCAGTTGTTCTGGAAGTAGATTGTAACTGTCTCACCAGGAGCTGGAGCTTCTGTTGGTGTAGGAGCATCTGTTGGCTCTGGTGTTGGTGGGTCGATTGGACCTTCGCCAGCAACGATGTCTAAGAGAGCCTTAGTGCCGTCGAAGCCGATGATTACAGTAGAACCGTCAACTGTAACTTCAGCAACAGCATTAGGACCGCCGTACATAGCGTCACCAACGAGGTTGAAGTCGCCGTTGTCCCAACCATAGTTAGTAGTTACCTTGAATTCGTATGTACCAGCAGCAACGCCAGTGTATACTTTTTCATAGATACCCTTGTCAGCATTCCATGTCATCTGGTTAGCTGTATCTTTAGGATCCCAGTTAGAACCGCAAAGTTCAGGTGCACCAGCAACAACATGGATCTCGCCGTCTGATAAAGCTGCTGTAGAAGTGAAAGCAATAGTGAACATGCTAGCAACTAAAACAACTGCAAGAATCAGGCTAACGATCTTGTTTGTCTTAAGCATTTTAATTTCCTCCTTAATTTTAATGCTTTGATAAGCAATTTAATTATATGTCAAGCAATTAAGCATTACTACCAACAATAATGTTACGAATCAAGCCTAAAGATTACATTTCGTAACACTTTGTCGTAATTTGTAATCAAATGCTTTATTCCTGTTACTATTGTAACACTAATGTAAATTGCTTGTTACATACCATAATCAATTATACGCATAGCCGCGTAATTTGTCAAGCACAGAGAAGTAAAAGTTTACAATTTTATTACAGTATTTTCTGCTTAAATACTCGTTATTTCGTCATAAAGTTACAATAATATGACAAATTAGCGAAAAGTAACGCTTTTTCACAAAACTTTCACATTCAATTTATGCGCCAGATTAACTATACAAATCAATCAGATATCCTTATTTATAACCTGTGGCGGAGTTTCAAGTTGACTCGGGTCAGCAAGTAATTTCTTAAACCTTCTGAACGCCAGAGCAAAGTAACTGCCCGACGCAATACGCTCATCCATTACAAGACCGATAGGCATACAGCGCTCAAATACTATCTCGTTTTTCTTGTTTATAGGAATTTCACGCAGGTTACCCATCGCAAGAGCGATACTGGTTGTACCAAAGTCATAAACGTGGTGATAAATGTGATTTGTTCGAATACTAGCAAGATTAGTGACAACGGCACTGGTGTGAAACGGGCTGATGTCGATAATCTTCTTCGGGAGAAGTCCGTACTTGTCTAAAAACTTAAAAAATATAATACCGAAACGAAGAAGTCCCGGAACACTTAAAATAAACTTGATGAATTTATCGGTGCTGTTCTGATTCTCTTCCGCACGGTTGTCACTTATGTACTTCTCAATAGTTTCCTGTACGTCATCTAACGTATAGTGTGGTTGTAAGTAAAGCTTACTCATAGTGCCGTGCGAGTCAATCCTGCCACCCTTTAAAACAACCATACCCACCGCAATTTCTTTTCGTGCGTATATAGTTTTATTAACAACGAATCTGTTGAGTGCAGGAAACTCAGCCATAGTCTGTAGATATGCCGCAATAATCAGAGACAGGTGACTGTAGCGTTTTCCTTCTTTTCTCTTTTCGTTAAGGTAACTGTTCATAGGTTCTATCGGAATATCGATAGTAATCATATTCATAGCATCGCTACGCTTAGCCATGATATGAGCCGCAACCTGATACATCGGATCAGCACCCTTGAGTCTTTTGCCATCCGCTCTCATACCTATCCTCCATACACTTTTCCTCAAGTTTATAATACAACAGCTAATATTATTTATCAAGATGATTTATACTATACAACATTTTTTGACAACATTTTTTATACGGATAATAAAAAATCTCCCCACCAAAGGAAATCTCTGGTAGGGAGGTTTTGTCATTCGTTCTTTGAAAAGATACATCCACAGTAATTTTGTCTGTAGAGGTTGTATTCACGGGAGAGTTCGAGCGAGCGTGTATATCCGTTTTTCTTCTTGAAATCCGACGGTAAATACTCTGCTTTAAACTCTTTTTCTATACTTTCTCCTATACTATTTATAATAGAGGCATTTTTCAGCGGGCTGATTGTAAGCGTTGTAGCAAAATAATCACAGCCGTATTCATCAGCTAATTGTGCGGTGGTTTTCAGTCGCATATTAAAACACACAGCACATCTGGCACCACCTTCACGCTCTTCCTCGAGCCCTTTTACACGGCTAAAAAAATCATCGCTGTCGTAATTACACGGGACAATCTGTGCTTTTCGTTTAAGTGGCATTTCATTAACAAGACGTTCATGCTCACTTTTTCGATACTCGTATTCTTGTTCTTCCGTTATATTCGGATTAACAAATGCTATATAAATCTCAAAATGCTCGCTCAAATATTCAAGCACATAACTCAGGCAACAAGCACAGCACGCATGAAGCATCAGTTTAGGTACAACTGAGTTGTTTTTATTTTTTTCAATCAGAGCATCAAGCTCTCTGCTGTAATTTCTGTTGTTCATACTTAACCTTTAATTATTCTGAGTAATTCAGCACTGTCTTTCGCTAAGAAATCAGCACCAGCTGACAAAAGCTCGTCTTTACCTCGAAAACCCCACTCTACACCGCACATCTTAACCCCTGCGTTATGAGCCGTAAAAACATCAACATCGCTGTCACCTACATAAAGCGTTTCGTCTTTTGAAACACCGAGTTCATCCATAATAGCACAAAGCGCCTGTGGGCTGGGTTTTCGCTCATAAAGAGGCATATTTCCGATTACGATGTCAAATTTGTGGTCACAAAACAGCTTGTCAATAATGTGTGGTACATACTCGTGAGGTTTATTCGAGTGAATAGCAGTTTTTACAGATGCTTTTCTCAACTCACTTAACACATCTGTCATACCTTCATATGCACAGGTGTAGTCGCACAAATGCTGTGGATAATAGCTGTCAAAATAGGCTTTCGTCTTCTTACACAGCTCTTCATCATCGCCTTTTTCACCTAAAGCTTTTTTAATAAGAACGTTTACACCATTACCTACAAAAGTGCGATAGCTATCAATCGGGTGAGTCGGTGCGCCAACGTAGACAAGCGCTTCATTAACAGCGTGAGCCAGGTCGCTTAACGTATCAGCAAGTGTTCCATCCAAATCAAACACAACTAATTTGTACATTTTTAATCTTCCTCTTGTATATCTTCATCGCCGTTTATAATTCTCTCAAGCTCAGAAACATCGTCATCGTCCATATTCTCGATGTTTTCTTCGATATCACGGTCGATTTCTTCTTTTAATTCGTCGTCGCTAAGGATTCTTCTTTGTGAGCTGTGCTCTTCTTTATCATCTGACTTTTTCTTTTTGAAAAACTTCAGATAAACAACAGCTGCAGCAAGCGCAACAAGCGACAGACCTATGATGCAGAAAAGTACAACTCTTCCTATATTAGCAATTTTACCTTTATATGATACGATTCCCTTGCCTTGTGGCACTGAAACACGAAGGACAGTATCACCTGACTTATTCTTAACTGTTTCGCCATCTTCAAGAGAAACGCTCTTAATTTTCTCGTCACTAAATGACTCAACAGTATAAGTAATCGGTTTTTGTGAGTTTTCCGAGTTGAGCATATATGAAAAATCGATATAGTCAGTCATTTTACTCTTTTTAGAGAGCGAAAGCGCAGGCTGTCTTACGGTGTAAGTCATAAAGTTGCCACTACCAAACAGGTCAACATACTGGTCAGTAATCTGTGACGAAGTACCATTACAAACTACACGGCAGAAAAGATATTCATCAGTCTCGCCTGTTTCTGTTAATGCACCCTTATCTTTAAAAAACTCCTTAGCGTACAGCATACCATCCATACCGTCTGCTTTGTCATATAAAAACTCTGTAGTTTTCGTAAAATTATCGTCGCCCATAACCTCGAGTTTCATATCGATACCTTCGATAGAATACTGGATGCCATCAGGAATACGGATTCTGAATGTATCCGAGTAGGTTGTCACGCTGTAGATGCCTTCGCTCCACGCGCCGACCTTCTCCCAACTGCCGTTTTTGAGCATCATACCATCGCCGTGTGTGGTCTTAGTCGGAAGAGCGTATTTGTAAGTAAGTTCTACGCTATCACCCTTCTTTCCTAAAAAGCTGAAAGTGTTAAAACTCTCTTCAAAAGCGAGAGACTCAGAAAGCGGCGACTCAACATCTCCGAAGTGACCGTATGCCATACTATGAGTATCGTTTCCGAGCAAACTTATTGTACCTTCAATACCATTTAATATAACCTTATACTCCCAGTTTTCACCTTTGTTAGTCCAGCCGGCATACTGAGCATCAGGCGGTGTAATCGACGCAAAATACGGTTCGATTGAACCCGCGAGTTTTTCGTAGGTTTTATTTGGAATCAGAAAGGTTACGGTTCTGTCGAATGTTTCATCTTTTAAGTTCGCAGTTTCTATTGTAATAGACTCAACAGGCTCTCCTTCACGCTCGGAAATGTCAATAGTCGAATCTGTGTTAAACACTGTGCCATTTATACTAACAGTGTTCACCGAATAATCAAAATCAATGTCCTTTGTATGCTCGTTTTCATACGACAAGTCAGTCATCCAGCGGATAATATCAGAAACGTCAAAGTCTTCCTTCATTCTGGTACCTGTGCACATAACAGTTTCAGGTTGTTGCATATCCGACTGAACCTGTCTTCCGACAAGCTCAGACATTTTAGCGATGTAATCGTCTCTCGAATCAAAAACAACATCTAAAACAAAGGTATAACCATCCTGTTCAACACCGAAGTATTCAAACTTCGAAGTTTTTCCGGCAGGAATCGGATTATTAACTTTTAGAATCTCTGTCAGTTCATCGATATCCGCATCAAGCGGATAGGTAATCGTGATTTTTCGATGGCCGACATAATCTGAATCAATCTCCATCACTGACTCGACAACCGCTTTGTTGTCCCCACAGGCTGTGAGCAGTAACATCGGCACAAGCGTCAGTACTGCTAGCAACAGCGAAATTGTTTTCCTCATATTACACCTCAAAAAAGTATTCCGCATCAGAGTCCCTTACCCTCGTCTATAAGTACAGCTCTGCATGGAGCTGCCTCAGCATTTGATAGTTTAATCGGGAATGCACACAAAGTGTACAAGCCATCCTTCACACCCTCTAAAAACAGGTTTTCAAGAACAATAACCCCCGCACGAGCAAGCTCCAGATGTGTACGCATATTATCAAACGGAGCAGCTATACTCTCAGCATCAGTACCGATAAGCACAAGACCACTTTCTGCGATAACTTGTGCAGCACTTGATGTCAGATACGCCTGTCCTTTCGAGTGAAGGATGAGTCGTTTTTTACAGTGAGGCAAAAGCTCCTCCATATCTTCACCCGTGAGTACTCCATCAATAGTAACAACAGTACATTTGCCGTAAAAATGTGACAAGCGGAGATTTCCTACTGTCGCTCCGTCGTCATCGTAATGTTTAGGAGCATCAATATGAGTAGCACTATGAGTACACATAGTAAGCTGTGATATATTACATTCATCACCGTTTTCTATACTGCTCAGAGTATCAAGTTTAGGTTGTGGATCACCATCAAATGGCTTTGTAGTCATAATATCCCTCGAAATATCATAAAAAATCATATTGTACCCCCTTTATAAATTTTATTATAACATAAAATACGTAAAAAAAAAGAATAGAATGTTAATTTTACTCAATATGTTGTGCTTTTTGTCGCAAACATAACAAAAGGGACAGGTGCGAACACCTGTCCCTAAATTATCTATTCAGATTATAATTAACCGTTATCAGATAGTGCTAGCGTCTGCGTACCACTTACCAGTAGCAAGGTCAAAGTACTGACCAGCTGTAAACTTAAGGTCACTTGTCTGTGAGCTACCGTTGTTGAAGATACAGTTAGTGTGGTTCTGTACAGAATTGAACGAGTAAATATCATAGCCCTTGGATGATTTCTCGCCTGTCTTTGTCATTTTTGTGCCAGGCCATGAAGCACCGTTTGGACCCCAAACGTAGCAATTAACAGTAGACCAGTTCTTTGAGTTTACGCAGTAAACTGTGTAACCTGTTACAGCTGCTGCAGGAATGTCAGAAAGCTTAGCATACCACTTGCCTGTAGCGTAGTCGTAATACTGACCTGCCTGGAACTTAAGGTCTGAAGTCTGTGAGCTGCCATCGTTGAAGATGATATTAGCATAATTTGTTTTGAATGTGATTGTGTAAACATCAGCGCCGTTAGGAGCTTTGTCAGCAGTCTTAGTCATTGCCTGACCTGGCCATGCAGCGTTCGCTGGATCCCACGCATAAGCGTTAACCTTTGACCACTTGCCAGAGTTTACAAAATAAGCTGTATATGTAGGAGCTTCTGTTGGCTTTTCCGTTGGCTCTTCAGTAGGCTCATCTGTAGGTTCCTCTGTTGGCTCTTCTGTTGGCTCATCTGTAGGTTCCTCAGTCGGCTCGTCTGTTGGTTCCTCAGTAGGCTCATCTGTTGGATCTACAGTTTTTGGCTGTACTGTGAAGTAGAAGTATGACCACTCTGAGTTACCCTCTGCTCTGAAGTAGATTGTACCAGGGCCAACCTTGTTTGAATCAGCGCCGATCTTGTAGTTGTCGCCGCCGTCGTTGAACCACTGGTCAAATTTCTCACCGTCAAAGTGAGCAACCTTGAGTTCATCGCCACCTACGAATGTCCAGTCGAGCATATACTCGCCGTCAGCACCAGGATTAGCTTTGAGTAATCTGTCTGTTGTAAGCGCATCAACGCTCCAGCAGTCAACACCGTTTAAGTTACCTACGAGGTAGTAACCAGGAACAACTTCTGATGGCTGATCTGATGAAGGCTCATCTGTTGGCTCGTCTGAAGATGGCTCGTCAGTTGGATCTGTAGGATCTACAGGCTTCTCAGCTCTCTTAACTGTAAGGTATGTATATGACCAGTCAGATCTACCAGCTGGGTTAAACTTAACTGAGCAATAACCTGTCTTGTCTGAAGTAGCACCGATTTTGTATGTTGGTTCAGATTCAGCTTTATATAAAGCGTCGATTTCCTCGCCGTTAAAGTGAGCAACTTTTAATTCGTCGCCGCCTACGAATGTCCAGTAAAGGATGTATTCGCCGTCAGCTTCAGGGTTAACAGCGAGCTTTCTGTCAGCTGTTAAAGCGTCAGCACTCCAGCAATCTACACCGTTGAATAAACCAACCATGTAGTAGCCTTCTGTAAGCTCTGGCTCTTCAGTTGGGTCTTCTGATGAAGGCTCATCAGTTGGGTCCTCTGAAGATGGTTCATCTGTTGGATCTTCTGATGAAGGCTCTTCTGTTGGCTCCTCAGATGAAGGTTCATCTGTTGGATCTTCTGATGAAGGCTCTTCTGTTGGTTCCTCAGATGAAGGTTCATCTGTTGGATTCTCAGATGATGGTTCATCTGTCGGATCTTCTGATGAAGGCTCTTCTGTTGGAACAGTTGGTTCCTCGATCTCGCCGAAAGTAAATGTTTCGCCGATACCATAAACCATAGCACTATCATAAGAAGCTACATACTGCTGAATAAGAGTAGCATCGAAGATGCTGATCTTATCATCTTTGTTAACGTTTGCAGCTGCATATTCAATAGTACCTTCCTCAAACTCGTATTCTAAGCCTGCAACGAATCTCTGGATAACAGTCGCATCTAAGATTGTGACTTTACCATCGCCGTTAGCATCACCGAGAACATAAGTCTGAGTCTCAGCCGAAGCACTTACCATACCTACGCTGAACATAGAAACAAGCATAGTCATAGCAATTACAAGGCTGATAATTCTCTTGAATTGTTTCATAGATATTCCTCCGTTTCAAAATTTGTGTAGCACGCAGTTGGGCACACTACACTATTGTACTAATTATACCTCTATAAGTATTTTTGTGCAACGATAATTAACATATTTCGTTAGTCACACATATAGAAAAAAACTCACATATTTTGGTAATTGTGCACAAGCATAGTTTTTTATTTTTGAAATACTGTTACAAAACAAAAGTCGCACAAGGTCATTTTAAACGAATAACCCATGTGCGACTTATAGACTTATATAAAATTACTTTTCTTCTTTAATATCTCGCATAGTGAGACTAATTCTCTTCTTTTCAACCTCAACAGAAAGTACTGAAACCTTGACGATGTCTCCGACTTTCAGCACTTCACTAGGGTGTTTTATAAACTTGTTACAAATGCGACTGATATGAACAAGTCCGTCCTGATGTACACCGATATCGACAAAAGCGCCGAAGTCTATGACGTTTCTGACTGTGCCCTGCATTTCCATACCCGGTACAAGGTCGCTCATATCCATAACGTCTGTACGGAGCATAGGAGGCGGCAACTCGTCACGCGGGTCGCGGCCGGGGCGAAGCATTTCTTTTACTATATCGTTGAGTGTCGGTACACCTATGCCGAGCTTTTCGGCGAGCTTTTCTGCTCCGATTTCTTCGACCTTCTGTGCGAGCGAGCCTATATTACCCTTGGCAACATCCTTGAGGTCGTAGCCGCACTCGGCAAGCAGTGCCTTTGCAGCATCGTAGCTTTCGGGATGTACGCCTGTATTGTCAAGCGGATTTTTACTTTCGGCAATTCGAAGGAAGCCTGCACACTGCTCAAACGCCTTTGCACCGAGCTTCGGTACTTTTTTGAGCTGAGCTCTGCCTGTAAATTCACCGTTTTCCTCTCGGTAAAGCACGATGTTTTTGGCAACCGTTGAATTGATACCGGAAACTCTTGTGAGAAGTGAGGGCGAAGCGGTATTGAGGTCAACACCGACATTGTTAACACAGTCTTCAACAACGCCGTCAAGTGCGTTGCCGAGCTCCTTCTGCGGCATATCGTGCTGATACTGGCCGATGCCGATCGCCTTGGGGTCAATTTTTACAAGTTCTGCAAGCGGGTCCTGAAGACGTCTTGCGATTGAAACCGCACTTCTTAGCGAAACGTCAAACTGCGGAAATTCTTCTGCGGCGAGCTTTGATGCGGAGTAGACGGATGCGCCTGCTTCGCTGACTATCATATACTTTGCAGTGCTCTTGGTTTCACGAAGAAGTTCTGCTGTGAAAATTTCCGTTTCCTTTGAAGCTGTGCCGTTGCCGATTGCAATAATCTCAACGCCGTGCTTTTTGATGAGAGAAGCAATTGCCTGCTTTGCCGAGAGCTTCTGTGCCTCAGAGTGAGTTACATATATAACTCCTGTGTCGAGCACTCTGCCGGTAGCATCTACAACAGCAACCTTGCAGCCTGTCCTGTAACCGGGGTCGAGGCCGAGAGCGACCTTTCCCTTGACGGGAGGCTGAAGCAGAAGGGGACGGAGGTTTGCGGCGAAGACCTTGATCGAGTCTGCCGCGGCACGCTCTGTAAGCATTGAACGGATTTCGCGCTCAATAGAAGGCATTATGAGTCTTGTATAGCTGTCTGCACCTGCATCGCGTACGGTGTCTGTGCAGGGTGAGCCGTTATTCTGAAGAGTTACGCTTGAGATAACGCCGAGAGCTTTTGTGATATCAAGTGTTACGCTGACCTTGAGGTAATCCTCTTTTTCGCCTCTGTCAATTGCAAGTATACGGTGGTTTGCAATCTTGTTGACGGGCTCACTGTAATCGTAATACTGTGCGTAAACGCTGTCCTTATCGGGATCTGCCGCTTTGGAAGTGACGATGCCCGTAACGGTGAAGAGGTTGCGTATCCTGCGGCGGATATTTGCATCATCCGAAATATCCTCAGCGATGATATCCATAGCACCTTGAAGAGCTTCCTCGGCAGATGTAACGCCCTTTTCTTCATCGATATATTCTTCTGCTGCTTCGACAGGTGTTTTACCCGAGACAGGTTGGCTGAATATATACTGTGCGAGCGGCTCGAGACCCTTTTCTCTTGCAACACTTGCTCTTGTTTTTCTCTTGGGCTTGAAAGGACGGTAAATATCTTCAATTTCAGCGAGAGTTACTGCACCGTCAAGTGCGGCTGAAATCTCGTCTGTCATCTTTTCCTGACCCTCGATAGCGGTTCTGACCTCTTCTCTTCTCTTTTCAAGATTGCGAAGATACTCGAGCCTCTCGGAAATCTCACGGAGTACCTGATCATCAAGAGTGCCGTGAGCTTCTTTACGGTATCGGGCGATGAAGGGGATTGTGTTACCCTCGTCAATGAGCTTTACCGTGTTTTCTACCTGCCATCTCTGCAGGCCGAACTGTGAAGTGATAGATGAAATAATGTCCAATTTGCTTTACCTCTGTTACAAAATTTATACTTCGAGCTTCATATCGCCGCTCTTTATTAATTTCAGCTTTCTCATAGCTTCGGACACGCCGAAAGCTATTACTGCGGGCAGAATAAAGTGTACTGCTGCGATTTCTACAAGTGCAAGCCAAGGCTCGACACCTGCAGCCGTCATTGACCGATAGCCCATTATCTGACCGACGAGACCTGCCGTGCCCATACCGGAGCCGGTAGAGTTGTTGACCATACCGAGAAGCGCGGAGGAAATCGGACCTGTTATTGCACTTGCAATAATGGCAGGGAGCCAGATTATAGGTTTCTTTACGATGTTTGGCATCTGGAGCATACTTGTGCCGATGCCCTGTGCGATAAGGCCGCCGAATTTGTTTTCGCGGTAGCTTGCAACGGCAAAGCCGACCATATTTGCACAGCAGCCTGCGACTGCGGCACCTGCGGCGATACCGTTAAGACCGAGCGCTACACCTATTGCGGCAGAGCTTATCGGGAGAGTGAGGAAGATGCCCATAAGCACCGAAACAACAACACCCATTATAATCGGCTGCTGCTCTGTACCCCAGTTGATAAGGCTGCCCAACCAGGTCATAAAATCTGAAATATACGGACCTGCGAGCAAGCCAGCGGCGGCACCTGAGCCTATAGTGACGATAGGCGTGAGAATGATATCAAGCTTTGTCTTGCCTGCGACAAGTCTGCCCAGCTCAATGCCGACATAGGCGGCAACAAAAGCGCCCATAGGCTCACCGGGACCTGCGTAAGAAACAACAGCACCGCTGACTACTGTACCTGCAAGTATTTTGCTTGCAAATGCACCTATCATACCTGCAACTGCGGCAGAGAGCGTGACGAGCGGCTTTTCACCGAATTTTGCGGCGATACCGCAGCCGATGCCTGCACCCATAAGCGATGCGGCGACCTTGCCGAGAACGAATATTATATTGCCGATATTTCCGCCTATAGCCGTGCCTATCTGTTGAATTATAGTGCCGATGATAAGTGTTGCGAAAAGACCTGATGCCATTCCGCTGAGACCGTCGATAAAAAGACGGTTGAGAAACTTTTTAATTGCTTTCATTTATATGACCTCTCGGTGAAAAATCAGTAGCTTTTGAGCTGGCGTATATCTCTGCCGATGAACTTGAGCGATATAAATCCGCCGATTATTCTGGAGGTTATTCGCTGAGTGTATTTATCCTCAAGCTCACGAGGTGTAAGGTTTGTGCTGATAATTGTGGGCTTGCGGCTGAGAATACGGGAGTTGATGATATTGTAGACACAGCTTACGGTAAACTGAGTCGAAAACTCAACGCCGAGGTCGTCGATTATAAGTAAATCGGTTTCAAGCAGCTCCTGCTCATATGTCCTTTCGTTGTTGTACTGCCTGCCGAAGTGTTCACGCTCAAGCTGACTGAACATATTAGGCGCACTGCCGTAGATTACTCCGAAGCCTCTTTCAATAGCTTCGTTTGCAATAGCAAGAGAAAGGTGAGTTTTGCCCAGACCCGTTGCGCCGTGCATAAACAGTGAAGGTGACTTGAGCGAAAAATCAAGTGCATAGTCCTTGCAGAACTGTGCGATCTCGCCCATTCTCTTTTTGGGTGAAGTTCCCGAAGCATCTGCTTCTTCAGGATAATATTTGAGTGAATAGCTGTTGAAGGTTGAGCGTCTGAGCGGTGCATACCTTTCAATTTCATCCTTTGCTGTTTCAACAAGCAGCTCACGCTGACAGCTGCAGATCCCGTCATCTGCTATTCCCGTATCTTCACATACATTGCAGGTGTAATGAGGCTCAAGATAATCCTCCGGCAGACCTGCTGCCTTCAGAAGCTGTCTGCGCTCCTCCTGAGCGGCAAGACTCTCTTTTGCAAGCTTTTCGATGTATGCAGGGCCGTCAGCACCCTTTGAGATTGCCGAAACAGCTTCGGCACCGAGCATAGCTATACGGCTCTGTATTTCAACAAGCTTCGGGATTTTTATGTATGCATCGGCACGCCTTGCTTCAAGCGCTTCTTCTGCGGCTTTGCGGCGATTTTCGATCTTGCTTTGTGCAAGCAGGTATATGTTTTTACTGTAGCTCATATGTTGTGCACCTCTCAGTTATTGCCGCTCTTCTTTTTGTATACCAGCGGTGCTGTATCGGAGCGTCTGTTAAATTCGTCTATGTCGTATGATGCTTCGTATCCGTTGCCGGGCTGCTGCTTCTTTGCGGGCTTTGCTTTTTCTGCTGTGCGCTGTGTTTTGGCTTGTTCAACTTCAGCAGGTGTTTTAATGCCGCTGTCAAACCAGTTCTGAAGCACCTTATTAATATAAGGAAAGCTGATTTTGTCGGTATGGTTTGCCATTTCTTCGTAGGCAAGGTATATCATATCAATATCAAACTTCATTTCATTTGTCCAGCGTGAAAGGTAGCTGCTCTGTGATGCAGTCGGTCTCGGAGTGCTGATGCCCGTAAGCTCGCAGAGCTTTTTCCACGTGCCGTCGCAACGGCGTAGAGTCTGTATTTGCTCGTCTGCTTTTTCGATTGAATCAATTTCTTTTTCGCTCCAGGTTTTAGCGGCTTTTGAAATGTAGGCAATCGAATTTTTGCCGATCGATACACAGTACTCGATAAGCATAAGCAATACTTCAACGGGCAAGCCGTAAGAATCGTGAATCATCAGCAGAGTTGACTGACCGTCGTAACCTATAGTCCTGCCGAGCTTCTTTTGTGCTTCGTTGAACATAAAATGAATTTCCGCACTCTCTTTTGTCCGTACGAGTATCTGTTCAGCTGTAGGTCTGACAAAGCTGATTTCGTTATGTATCTCGATAGGTGTGCTTGCCTTTGCCGGTGCGGCATATTCCGGTTCAGCCTGAACTTCAGGTGCTTTACCGTCTGTAAGTACAATTCCGCATTCTACCCAGTATTGCATTGCGTCTGCTGCGTCGGCACGTTTCATATTGAGTGCATTACAAAGCTCGTCCATCGTCGGGTTTTCTGCTGCGTGACGCAGTAACCAAAGCAGAACTTTTATCTGAGCGGCACCTGCAAGCTTAAGGTGCTTGTCCGTTACGGCAACGGGTACACTGAACGAAAGTCCGAACATTATCTGAGGGTTTATTGAAAACTCCATAAGCGGCGGTGCCTCCTTTTGAGCGCGATTATCTAATCTAATAATATACACCAGATTTGTAAAATAGTAAATAGAAAAAATGTAAATTTTACAGCTAATTATTATATACTATAAGTTTGACACGGGGCTTTGGTTATGGTAAATTATTATATGAATACTTATTTTTTAAGGAAGTGCAAAAATGAAAATAACTTATTACGGTACTGCGGCGGCAGAGGCTATGCCTGCACTTTTTTGCTATTGTGACCACTGTGAACGTGCGCGAAAAGCAGGGGGCAGAAACATACGCACAAGGTCTCAGGCACTTATCAATGATGATCTGCTTATCGATATGCCGCCAGATACATATATGCATGTTATAAATTACGGACTTGATCTGAGAAGAATTGAGCAGGTGCTTATAACACATTGCCATGAGGACCATCTGTATCCGCTGGAATTCGGTAACCTGCGTGACCCTTTTGCACACCGTAAGCCCGATGCTAAGCCTGTGCAGATATATATTTCGGAAAATTCATCTTATGAGCTTGTTGAGACTCTTGAAAAGACAAGAGTTCTCGGTGACCACGCCCAACCCAACATAATAAAAGCTTTTGTGCCCTTTGAGGTAGGTAAATACAAGGTAACGCCTCTGCTTGCAAACCACGCAATGAAGCTTGATCCGTTGATATATATGATATCCGACGGCGAAAAGACGATGCTTTACGGCAATGACACGGGCTGGTTCCGTCCCGAGACCTGGGCATATCTTGAAGAAAACAAGCCGTATTTTAATTTTGTTTCGCTCGATTGCACCTGCACCTGTGATGATATATCGCACGCTGATAATCATATGAATCTGCTTACCTGTTCCCAGACTAAGGAGAAGATGCTTGAAATAGGATGTGCAGACGAGAACACGGTTTTCTGTATTCACCACTTTTCGCATAACGGCGGCTATACCTATGACGAGCTCGTACCTGTTGCAGAAAAGCTCGGATTTATTGTGTCTTATGATTCAATGCAGGTTGAGTTTTGATAATTACGGGGCGCAGGGGCAGGCCTATAGAGAATATTGATACAGATAAACGATAAGAGTTTTTTATGAGTACGGGTGTTCAGTACACCCGGTATGGTATTAAGGAGAAAATGAATGAAACCGATAAAAACAGAACATTTTGGCATTCAGAGAAAAATTGTTTCCAATATGACCACCCAGTCATGGACGGAGATACCGCACGCAGGACCCGTTGTTGAGTTTGATATAACTGACCTTATGGCTCAGTTCAATATTCTGCGTGAGTCGGGTAAGCTTAAAAATAAGCTGAGCATAAATACGCTTATGCTTAAGGCGATAGCCTTGGGATTAAAGGAATCACCTAAGCTCAACGCACACCTTGAGTTCAACCGTCATTTTGTTAAGGGCAAACTCAAGTATTTTGATGAGGTGCATTTTTCAATACCTATGCAGTTGCCCAACGGCGAAATGATGACTATCAACTGTCACAATTTCGAGAGCAAAACGCTCGATGAAATGACGGAGTATATGACGGATGTCAGCCGCAGACTTCAAAACACAAACCTTACAGAGGCTATGTTTGAGGTTTCTATGGATAACACCATTACGGCACTGAAAAAAGGTAAATTTAAAACAGTTATCTGCCGACTTTTAGGCGCAAAAATCGGTAAGCACAGGATCAGAACTCTGAGCGGCAAAGCAAAGAAGGAATATCTGAGCATACCCGAGAGTGACAGGATAACCAAAAGAGATATCGAGCAGGGTACGATCACGGTAAGTAACCTCGGTTCGGTTGACCGCGGCAGACACGGCTTTTGTCCGATACTTGAAATTATTCCGCCGCAGACTGCTGTTATTGCTCTTTTTGCCGCTACGGACAAGCCCGTTGTTATAACAAATGATAAGGGCGAGAAGGAAATTGCAATACGCACTATACTTCCGATGACGGTACTGTTTGACCATCGCGTTTGCGAATACAGTGATGTTATCGGCTTGTTAAATAGAATTCAGGATGTCTGCGATAATCCCGAGCAGATCATGGAGTGGTAAAGTTGCCAAAATTCAGTATTGTTGTCCCTGTATATAATGCCGAAAAATATCTTGACGAATGTGTAAACTCAGTCCTATCACAGAGCGTGACGGACTTTGAGCTGATTCTTGTCAATGACGGTTCAACGGACAAAAGCGGTCATATATGTGACGGCTTTGCTTTGCGTGATTCAAGAGTAAAGGTTATTCACCAACAAAACAGCGGTCCGATTCCGACACGCTTCAACGGTGTCAAAAATGCAACGGGTGAGTATATACTTTCACTTGACAGTGATGATTACTGGCTTGAAGGCTTGCTTGAGCGTGTGGATAATGCGGTTGAGCGATTTGGCTGTGATATGCTTATTTTCCGATTGCTCAAGGGTGACGAAGCCTGCCACGATTTTTTTGGCGGTGAGAGAGAATGCATTGAGCAGGGGGATTACTTTTCGACAAGCCTCAGAGAGAGCGGCATGAACAGTATCGTAATAAAAGCCTGCAGGAGAGCACTTTTTGAAAACGTTGATATATCAAGCGTTATGAGTGTTCGTAATTCTGAGGATCTGTTAATTTCGACGATGCTTGCACGCAAGGCGGAAAAGATAAGCTATATACCCGATGTGCTGTATTTTTACCGTGCGAACGACACGAATATTTCAAGCAGTATTGATAAAAACGCACTTGATGAATACCTGCTTTCACGCACGAAGGTCATGAATGAGCTTGAACGCTTAGGTCTTGACAACCAAGCGAACAGAAAGGTATTCAATACAGGTTTTTTAAGGCGTGCTTCTGATCTTGCATTGCATATAAGCAGGAGCAGGCTTACAAAGCAAGAAAAGCTTGAGCACATACGTGCAATAGCGGAGCACAAGGAGTTTGTACGCATAATAAAGGAAGCTGATCTGTCGGTTTTCGGTAAAGCAAAGAGGCTGCGCTTACGGCTTCTTGAAGCACGCAGCTTCAGACTACTGATGTTGATCGATATGCTCAGAAGCAAAGTATAGGAGGTGATAACAATGTCGGTAAGCTTTTCGGATAAAATGAAAATCATGAAAATACTCTCAACGGAAGAGGGCAGAGAGAAATTTAAGGAAACACTTGTGCTTAAGCTGAAATCGCAGAAGGCACAGGAGGCAACGGCACGCTGTATTGCTGAGGGCTTGGGCGGTATTAAGGGGATCGCGGTACTTGAGCTCTCTGCCGGTGAATCGGGCTTTCTGCCGCTGAAGGTCACTGTTTCTGCAGACGGTGAGATACGTGAAGTATCAAGCATTCAGCCCGAAGGAGAGGAATTTGACTACACAGCTTTATGTGAAGAATTTAATGCTTTGACGGCAGAAAATGACGGCGAAAAATCGGATTTCCTGACAAAAACAGCAAAGCTGCTTGAGAGCATAATTGCAGAAAAAGGTATGGGAGCAGATAATTTTTCTGTAAAAATAAATTGAAATTTCTTTTTTGGAAAATTAAACGTTGCTTTATGTTATATAATGACGAAAGCATAAGCTAATAATATTTGAGAGGAATGAACCGAAATGAACAAAATCTCTAAAATCGTTGCTCTTCTGATGGCTCTTGTTCTTTGCCTTTCCTTCGCAGCTTGTGGCGGTAAGGAAGAGCCCGAGACAACAACCGTACCCGATGAGGTAACAGAGCCTGTAGACGCAACAACAGTTGCAGATGAAACAACAGCGGCTGAGGGTGACACCACAGTTGCAGACGAGACCACAGCGGCAGACGAGACCACAGCAGCAGACACAACTACTGCTCCCGAGGCAACAACTGCTCAGGGTGAGGTTACAACTCAGGCTGCTTCTAAGAAGCCCGAAGGCACAGCAGAGGTAGTTGCATACTTTAACACTGCTGTCAACAAGGTTAAAACAAACGCAAAGAGCGTACAGCAGAAGCACATTACAAACTACCTTGCAGCTCCTGCAACAGTTCCCAGTGTACTCAACGGCGTTTACAAGATGCTCGGCGGTGACAAGTGGCTTGACGGTATGCTTGCAGACAACAGCACAGGTGCAGCTACATACTCAACAAAGGCTGACATCAAGCACGGCTTCCCTGTAGAAGATCAGACATGGGCTTCAAAGCTCACAGCTGCAGACGTTAAGTCCGCTACCTGCACAGAGAAGAACGGCGTTTATACTATTACTATCCTCACAAAGGCTGACGGCAAGTCCAGCACAGTTGATTACGGCCAGGGCCACAACCCCAAGGCTCTCAATGCTGTTCCTCCTCGTGTTATCAACGATAACATCCCCGGTATTGCTACAAGCATCACCGGCACAGCAGCTATGAACTATCCCTACGGTAAGATAGTTATCACAGTTGATGCTGCAACAGGTAACGTTAAGACTGCTGACTACGACGTTCAGTGGACAATCAACTTTGATAAAGCCGGTGCTATCATCCCCCTCGGCACAAAGTCATCTTACACTGTAACATTCTAAGCTGAATATTTTTGAACATAAATTCCCATTCTCTTGCAGAGTGGGAATTTTTTGTTTTGTTTTTATTTTGTTGATTTATACTCGTGTTTTTGGTAAAATAAAGTTGTCATTATGCAGTGAGGTGTAGATTTATGGCAGAATTTGAGCTTATGAGAAAAAGAGCGGCTGAGCTTAAAGAACAGCTTAACTATCATATAAAGCGTTATTACGATGAGGATGCTCCCGAAATATCGGACTATGAGTACGATATGCTGATGCGTGAGCTTAAAAGCATTGAGGCCGAGTTTCCTCAGCTTATAACTGCCGATTCACCTACACAGCGTGTAGGCGGCACAGCGTCCGAAAAGTTTGCACCGGTTGTTCATACGGTACGTATGGAGAGTCTGCTCGATGCTTTCAGTGATGATGAGCTTATTGCTTTTGACACAAGAGTAAAGCAGGCTGCAGGCGAAGTCAATTATGTAGTTGAGCCTAAAATCGACGGTCTTTCCGTTTCGCTCGAGTATGAAAACGGCAGACTTGTGCGAGCCTCAACACGTGGTGACGGCGATGTAGGTGAGGATGTAACACATAACATCCTTACAATAAAGTCTATCCCGCTTGAGCTGAATGAAAAGCTTCCTCTTTTGGAGGTCAGAGGTGAGGTTTATATGCCTCACAGCAGCTTTGAAGAGCTTATATTAAGGCAGGATGAAGCAGGGGAGAAGCCCTTCAAGAATCCTCGTAATGCTGCTGCAGGCTCACTCAGACAAAAAGATTCGTCTGTTACGGCAACACGCGGACTCGATATGTTTGTGTTCAATATTCAGCGTATTGAGGGCAAAACACTCAACTCTCATAAGGAATCGCTCGATTATCTTACTTCTCTCGGTTTTAAGACAGTTCCGGGTTACGAGCTTCATTCCGATTTTGAGTCGGTTATGGCTCATGTGGACAGAATAGGCGAAATGCGTGGCACGCTTGCTTTTGATATTGACGGTGCTGTTATCAAGGTTGACGATTTCTCAAAGCGTGAAGCTATGGGCAGTACAGCCAAATTCCCCCGTTGGGCGGTTGCTTTCAAGTATCCGCCCGAGGAGAAGAGCACGGTACTGCGCGAAATAGAAATAACGGTCGGCAGAACTGGTGTCCTTACTCCTACAGCCGTGTTTGACCCGATTCAGCTTGCAGGCACAACAGTCAGCCGTGCAACGCTTCATAATCAGGACTTTATAAATGAAAAGCAGATTGCTATAGGTGACACAATAGTTGTCCGTAAGGCAGGCGATATAATCCCCGAGGTGCTCAGTGTTGTTGAGCACTGCGGTAAGTCTACCTTTACTCTGCCGTCTGTTTGTCCGTCCTGCGGTGCTGAGGTTATGCGTGAGGATGGTGAAGCGGCTGTACGCTGTAATAACTCTGACTGTCCCGCACAGCTCAAACGCAGACTTATTCACTTCTGCTCAAGAGATGCTATGGATATCGAAACTCTGGGCGAAGCCAATATCGACCTTTTTGTCGATAACGGACTTGTATCAAGCGTTGAGGATATTTACCGACTTAAAGCAGAAGATATTATAGGTCTCGAGCATTTTGCAAAAAAATCGGCAGACAACCTTATAAAGGCTGTTGCCGATTCAAAACAGAATGATTTGTATAAACTTATTTTCGGTCTGGGTATCAGACATATAGGTCAGAAATCCGCCAAGCTTCTGAGTGAACACTTCATTACAATGGATGCTTTACAGCATGCGAGCGTTGAAGATATTTCAAAAATTGAAGGCTTCGGCGGAATTATGGCAGAGAGTGTTGCTGCGTATTTTGCAATGCCGCAGACAGCGGAGCTTATTGCAAAGCTAACTGAGCTCGGACTCAATATGAAATCGCTGCGTGAAATTGAAAGTGATAAATTCGCAGGCAAAATCTTTGTCCTTACAGGCACTCTGCCTACCTATACACGAAATGAAGCCGCAGAAATAATTGAAAAATTCGGCGGCAAGGTTTCATCCTCGGTTTCTAAAAAGACAGATTACGTGCTTGCGGGTGAGGACGCAGGCAGTAAGCTCAAAAAAGCAAACGACCTCGGTGTCACTGTAATAAATGAAGAGCAGTTTAATGCTATGATATCAGAGTGAGCCTTCGCGGAAAGCCCTCTCAAACCAAACATTCTCGGCTTCAAACGCTCTACCGTTCAGGTAGTTGAGAATACCTGCGTCGGTAGTGAAGGTAAACTGCAGACGGTATGAGTAAAGGCACTGCTTTTTGTAGCCGCCCTTATCTTTGTTGAGGGCGTTTGTGCCGTATTTTCCGTCGCCGAGCAGTGGGTGACCAATGTGAGCGAGGTGTGCTCTTATCTGATGGGTTCTGCCTGTAAGCAGTTCAACTCTTACGAGGCTGAGCCCGTCTTTTTCGTCGAGCACCTTGTACCTTGTGCGTATTTCTTTGGCATCAGGTTTCGGATTGTCGTAAACCTGAACCTTGTTTTTCTTCTCGTCTTTACGCAGGTATGCGGTGAGAGTTGCTTCTTTCTTGTTAAAACTGCCGTGTGCAAGGCATAGATATATCTTGCTGAGCTCTCTGTCCTTGATCTTCTGGTTGAGAATACGCAGTGACTCAGCATTTTTTGCCGCAATTACAATACCGCCAGTATTGCGGTCGATGCGGTTGGCAAGTGCAGGAGCAAAGCTGTTTTCATCCTTGGGGTCGTATTCACCTTTTTCATACAGATATCTTTCGACACGTGTAATCAGCGTGTCGACATATTCACCCTCGTCAGGATGGCTTAGTAAGCCTACCTTCTTGTCGAGCAGAATTATGTTCTCGTCTTCGTATATTATATCAAGATTTTTTGATGCACGCAGAAAGTCATAATTATCGGGCTTGGCTTCAAAAAACTCGTCGTTGATATACATTTCTACAAGGTCGCCTACCTGCAGCCGCGTTGAGATTTCAGCACGCTTGCCGTTTACTTTGATTCGTTTTGTGCGTATGTATTTGTACATAAGCGCCTTCGGCAGAAGCGGTACAGCCTTTGTTATAAATTTGTCGAGCCTTTGCGAGGCATCGTTTTGCTTTATTGTAAAGCTTTTCATTTTTATCAACACCTATGTTGTATTAGTGGAGCAGAGCGATCTGTTATGATTCTGATCGCTCTGCATTTTTATATTATTTGTAAGGATTCGTCGGTTTCTTTTATTTCAAAAAATTCGGGTCTTTCATCGGGCTGTCCGTTAGGTCTGTGAAGGGTCAGCATAAGCTTGCCTTCAAGGGTTTTGAATATCATTCCGTGACCACCGTCTTTGTCGAAAAGTGTGGGCAGATGAGACCATTTACCGTTTATCTTGCCGTTGTCAGAGGTTGCGACACATTGAGCGTAGCCGTTGACAAAGGTAGACCATATCATAAGAAGCTTACCGTCAGCTTTTCTGTATATAAACGGTCCGTCGGTTATGTAGTGATCGTTTTCATCCTGCGTTTTGCCGCAGAATGAGCTTGCTTTAAAAATCTCAATCGGCTCAGTTACGGCTTCTTTCAAGTCAGAAGAAAGCTGAATATAATTTATCGTTCCGTCAAGAATCTGTGTGTGCTCGTGGCAGAATACGCAGTAGGGGACAGAGTCTTCAATATAAAGTGTACCGTCAAGACATTCCCAGCCTTCGGGTGTTATTGCCTTACCTGTGAGCGGCACAAATTCGCCATCGGGGCTGTCGCTTACAAGAATGTATGTGCCTCGTAATCCGTCGGGCTTCATAAACGTTGCAAGCATATAGTATTTATCGCCGAATTTATGCACCTCGGGTGCCCAGTTTGCCTGCTTGTTGAGACCGTATTTTTCGCTGTCAAAAACCTGTATCGGGTCAGACCAGTTTTCAAGGTCGGTGCCGATATACGCATCAACACCGCCCGTACTCTGACCGAAGTTCTTACCTCTTGTGCCGTACATATAATATTTGCCTTCGTATACGAGCACAAACGGGTCGCGGATATGGATATCTTTATTCTTCATCTGTTATACCTCAGTTTTCTTTTGTCAGCCACTCGTGTTCCGGTGCATAGAAGCGTGTAGTCTTATACCACGGGTCATTTTCAAGGTGGCGTATCATCCATACATAGCACATCTCATAGCCCGGTGCGACGACCTGCTGGTGGTCATTTCCGTCGGTAATGCAAGCGACGGAACCTTGGGTGCTTTTAAAAACGTTATCGCCTATAAAACAAGCACCGAATCCCTGCGGCTTATCAAACTGATAGTAGTAAACCTCAGGCTGCGGATGATGGTGCGGAGGATAGCTTGACCACTTGCCAGGCTGATTGAACACCTCGCCGAGTACCATATTTGAGTAAGGGGCGTTGTCGTAGTCGAAAAGTGTGGAGCAGATCCTGTGACCTGTACCGCCCCACTGACCTTTGCCGAATTCCTGGTAAAGGCACATATCGGGTGTATAGAAAACGGGCTCAAAATCACGTTCGTTGTCAGTCTGCTGTACAAGTATTTCCGTACCCTCTGTGGCCGTAATGCTTACCTTCGTCTTTCTCGGTATGTGCAGGCAGTAGGGCTTCTTCTCAAACGGGTCACGGCGAATCATTTTTTCGGTCTTGCCGTTCCATGATATCTCTGCGTTGCCTCGCTGAATCAGGAATGCTGTTTCGCATATTTCGTCAAACACTTCGATTGTTTCGTTTTCTTTGAACCTTTTTACTTTTATTGTCATCAGCATTTCGGCATTTTTGCCGCCCATTTCGCAAAGTGTAAGCCAACCGTTAACGTCAAATTCGGGGTAATCAAACATTGTTTTTTCTCTCCTTAAAATGCAGAGTGTTATATATTTTCAGTATAATATCAACACGTTTACAAGTCAATTGTTATGTTGCTTTTTTTATTTGGGTTTGGTATTATTATGGTGTTATCAAAATAACGGAGGTAATTGTTATGCCTTATCTGTTTACACATTTTAAAGAAAAGATTACGCCTGACGGTGAGCAGGTCTATTTTTCTGTCAGTAAAGACGGTTTTAACTGGGAGAAGGTAAACGGCGGTGAGCCGATGCTTACAAGTACAATGGGCACCTGCGGCTGCCGTGATATCGAGATTATACGCTTGCATACAGGTGGATTTGTGATTCTTACAACAGACCTTTGTATTGCAAATATTATGGACGAGAATTATTGGGTTGACTGGAAAAAGGTCAACAGTACGGGCAGTAAATGTCTCTCAATGTGGCGCACGGATGATTTGGTCAATTTCTCCGAGCAGAAGCTGATATACTTCGGCAGGGATGATTTCGGCTGTCTGTGGGCTCCCGAAATTTTCTTTGATGAAGAAAATGAAGAGTATCTTATTCATTGGGGTTCAACGGTAGCAGAAGATAATTTTACTCATATGTCGATTTACTGCTGTACAACCAAGGATTTTGAAAACTTTTCCGAGCCGAAGCTGTATTTTACAAAGGATAACGAAATACTCGACTCACACATTGTAAAAGCAGACGGCAAATATCATCTCTTTTACAAAAATTCAGACAAACCTCCTATGAATATGCACTCGGTGTCGGATAATCTTTACGGTCCGTTTGAGCACGATGAAAGCTTTGAAAAGCTTATGTCAACTCTTGAAGCACCCGGCGCTTATGAAGCTCCTACAACGCTTACACTTCCCGACGGCAGGTGGTGTCTGATGATTGATTTCTTCGGTTGCGAAAAGTCAAAAATGGGTTATGTGCCGTTTATTGCATCAAAGCCCGGCGCTAACGATTTCGTTCGCTCGGATGAATCGTTCAGCTTTCCATACGGCTTCAAACACGGCGGAATTATTGAAATAACCGACGAAGAATATAAAAGATTGAAGAGAATATAACATTTTTCCGCTCTGTAACCGCAGAGCGGTTTTTATTTTGCAAAAACAATATGTAAAGATATCTGACTTTACAATCACCTAAAGTCACATAAATATGCAAGTTATAATAGCTGATAAAATCGCTCTGTATAGCCATTTGTTGAGATTATTTTAAAATTATGCTACAATTCGAATATTTTACAAATTCGTAAAGTGTAAATGCTTTACGTGTGCATTCTGTGACATTTTTTCTATATCCATATATTACAGTTGACTAAAAAAATTCTTTATGTTAAAATAACGAACTATTAGAGGTTTACATACGCGTGTTATTTGTCGTATGAAAACGAAAGGAAACAAAAAGAAATGGCAAGAGATTTAATTTTACGTTCAATACCCACAGTCGCCATACGCGGCATGGCTGTGTTCCCGAATATGCAGCTGCACTTTGAGGTCAGCCGCAAGCAGTCTGTTTCTGCACTTAAAGCTGCTATGGCAGGTAACCGCGAGGTTTTCCTAGTGATGCAGCGTGACCTTCGCACAGAGCAGCCGACAAGCCCCGAAGAATTTTATCCGATGGGTGTTATCTGCGATGTTCAGCAGATACTCAGTGCTCCGAACAGTGACAATCTTCGTGTTGCTGTTGAAGGTATCAGTCGAGGCAGTGTTGTTGAGTTTCAGCGTACCGCACCTCACCTTGTTGCACTTGTGCAGCAGCGCACAACAACACGTGTGAAGTCTGAGGACAGGGACTATGCTCAAGCACTTGTTCGTGTTTGTAAGGACGATTTTCAGGAGTATTCCGTCTTTGTGCCCAATATGCCGACAGATTTTATTCTCGATGTACTTGCACAGGAGGATCCGGGCGAGCTGGCTGACTTTATTGCAAGCAACACGGCTATTGACCCTGCTAAGAAGCAGGCTGTGCTCTGCGAGCTGAACCCTCTGCGCAGAATGGAAAAGCTCTGTGCAATTCTCCGTAGTGAAACCGAGATTTTGAAAATCGAAGAGGATATCCAGGATAAGGTTCAGGAGCAGATTGATCAGAATCAGCGTGAATATTACCTTCGTGAGCAGATGAGAGCGATCTCTGTTGAGCTCGACGGTGAAGAGGCTGACGAAGCCGCAATTTTCCGTGAGCAGATTGAGGCACTCAATGTCAGTGACGATGTGCGTAAAAAGCTGCTTCAGGAGTGCTCAAGGCTGGATAAAACCAACAAATCCTCACCCGAGGCAATGGTTATACGCACTTATCTTGAAACCTGTATTGCTCTTCCGTGGGGTGTTTATACCGAGGATTCGTTTGACCTGCAGAAGGCAAGAAAAGTGCTTGACGATGACCACTACGGACTCGAAAAAGTAAAAAACAGAATGATAGAAATGCTTGCAGTGCGCAAGCTTTCACCCGATATAAAGGGGCAGATCATATGCCTTGTAGGTCCTCCCGGTGTCGGTAAAACCTCTGTTGCACGTTCTGTAGCTCAGGCTATGGGCAGAAAATATGCCCGTGTTTCACTCGGCGGTGTAAGGGATGAGGCTGAAATCAGAGGTCACAGAAAGACCTATATCGGTGCAATGCCCGGCAGAATAATCAATGCAATCACTAACGCGGGAAGCTGTAATCCGCTTATCCTGCTTGATGAAATAGACAAGCTCGGTGCAGACTATAAGGGCGACCCCTCATCTGCACTGCTTGAAGTGCTCGACGGTGAGCAGAATGACACATTCCGCGACCATTATATTGAGTTTCCTTTTGATTTGAGCAAGGTGCTGTTTATTACAACAGCAAATGACCGCGATACAATTCCCGGTCCTCTCAAGGACAGAATGGAAATAATCGAGCTTGGCAGTTATACGGCACAGGAGAAATTCAATATCGCAAAGAAGCATCTGCTTCCCAAGCAGGCAAAGCGTCACGGTCTAAACGGACGTACACTGCGTGTGAGTGATGCCGCAATTCGTGAAATTATTGACGGCTACACACGTGAGGCAGGTGTGCGTAAGCTTGAAAGAGAGCTTGCTTCTGTCTGCCGTAAGGGTGCTGTTGCCGTTGCTGACGGTGCAAAGTGCTTCAGTGTAAAGCCTGCCGACCTTGAAGCCGTGCTCGGTACACGCAAATATCGCCGCGAGGATAAGTTTGTTAAGGACGAAATCGGTGTTGCAAGAGGTCTTGCGTGGACTGCTGTAGGCGGTGAGATGCTCGATGTTGAAGCTGCAGTGCTTGACGGTACAGGTAAGCTTGAGCTTACAGGCTCACTCGGTGACGTTATGAAGGAGTCTGCACATGCTGCGGTCAGCTTTATCCGCAGCCGTGCTTCACAGCTCGGAATAGAGCCTGATTTCTACAAAACCAAGGATATTCATCTGCATTTTCCTGAAGGTGCCGTGCCTAAGGATGGTCCTTCTGCAGGTATCACCATAACAACAGCTCTTGTTTCCGCACTTACGGGTATTGCCGTTAAGGCAAGTGTTGCAATGACAGGTGAAGTTACCCTCAGAGGCAGAGTGCTGCCCATCGGCGGACTTAAAGAAAAATCTATGGCGGCTTACCTTGCAGGTGCAAAGCAGGTTATTATACCTCAGCGTAATGTTTCCGACCTTGATGAGGTTGAAACAATAGTCAAAGAAAATGTTGAGTTTGTGCCTGTCAGCGACGTTATGAAGGTGCTCGAAACAGCGCTTGTCAGAATGCCGGGCGGCGAAGGCAAACGTAAAAAAGTCAAGGCACCTATTGAAGAAAAAGGTGTATCCGTGCACGATTATGCACAGTGACGGGGTGAAAAAATGAATTATAATAACGTACAGTTTGAGGCCGCATTCGGTACTCTCAGACAGCTTCCGAAATCAACCAAGGCTGAGATTGCTTTTGCAGGTCGTTCAAACGTCGGCAAATCGTCGATTCTCAATAAAATATTCAACCGCAAGTCACTTGCACGTGTAAGCTCAGTGCCCGGTAAAACTATTACAGTAAACTTTTACTCTGTAGGTGATGTGCGGTTTGTTGACCTTCCGGGTTACGGTTATGCAAAGGCTGCCCCCGGCGAAAAACGCCGTTGGGCAGAGCTTATGGAGGGGTATTTCAAAACGGAGCGTGATATTCGTCTTGTAGTACAGCTTATCGATATGCGTCATAAGCCTACTGCAGACGATATGACCATGCTCTCATTCCTTCGCGAAATGGGATATCCGTTTATTATTGCGCTTACCAAGTGCGATAAGCTAAACAAAACAGAATTCAACGCAAGGCTTGAGGCCCTTGAAACCGAGCTTGCGGAGTATTCGGATATAGTTAAAATTCCTTGCTCATCTGTCAAGGGTGACGGTATTGAAGCTGTCAAGGCAGAAATTGAGAAAGTTTGTTAAAGTCAGGGTGAATAAAAATGTTTGTTTCAGATTGTTTATCGGTAAATGAAAAAGGTAGCCTTACAATCGGCGGTCTTGATACCGTTGAGCTTGCCGCAAAGTACGGCACACCGTGCTATGTTGTTGATGAGGACCAGATAAGGGCTAATTGCCGTGCTTATGTAAAATCCATTGAGGATAATTATGATGGTAACGGCCTTGCTATCTATGCTTCAAAGGCTTTTAACTGTAAGGCTATGTGTAAGATTGTCAATGAAGAAAAAATGGGTCTCGACGTAGTTTCGGGCGGTGAGCTTTATACTGCACTCAGCGTCGGTTTCCCTGCAGAGAAGATTTATTTCCACGGCAACAACAAAACTCTTGCAGAGCTTGATGAGGCTGTAACTGCAGGTGTCGGCAGGGTAGTAGTGGACAATATTTACGAGCTTGAAAATCTCAGTAAAGCGGCTAAAAAGCAGGGTAAGACGGTAGGCGTTTTGCTCAGAATCAAGCCCGGTATCGATGCTCATACTCATTCGTTTATTATGACAGGTCAGATTGACAGTAAATTCGGCTTTGCCCTTGAAACAGGCGAGGCTATGGAGGGCGTAAAGGCTGCTATCGAGGCTGAAAGTATTGAGTTCAAGGGCATTCACTGCCATATCGGCTCACAGATATTTGATGTTGAGCCGTTTGAACGTGCGGCTGAGGTTATGATCGGCTTTATGGCTGATATAAAAGCTGAAACAGGCATTGAGGTTGAGGAGCTTGACCTTGGCGGTGGCTTCGGCATCAAGTACTCAAGCGACGACAATCCTCTCGCATATTCCGAGTATATGGCTAAGGTTGCAGGTGTACTCAAGGATGAGTGTGTAAAGAAGGGCGTAAAGCAGCCGTTTATCGTTATTGAGCCGGGCCGTTCCGTTGCAGGCAGTGCAGGCATTACTCTCTATACCGTCGGTGCAGTCAAGACTATTCCCGATATAAGAACTTACGTTTCAATCGACGGCGGTATGGGCGACAACCCGAGATATATACTTTATCAGTCAACCTACGAGCTTGTCTGTGCAAATAAGGCGGATAAGCCCAAGGATTTCAAGATAACTCTTGCAGGACGTTGCTGTGAGAGCGGCGACCTTATTCAGGAGGATGCTCTTGTTCAGCAGGTTGAGCCGGGCGATATTATGGCTGTGCTTTCAACCGGTGCTTATAACTATTCTATGTCATCCAACTACAACAGAATTCCGAAGCCTCCCGTTGTTATGGTAAGCGGCGGTCAGTCAAGAGTAGTCGTAAGACGCGAAACCTATGAGGATATCATCGCAAAAGATATGTGATAACAGCATAAGGAGATTGTTATGTTTAAGTTTCTAATGGCGTTTTTTATGCTTGTTTCTTCATTTTTCAGTGACCTTTTCGTGCAGATCGAAAGGCTGCCGGAGAACAAATATAACAGCGATATCACTTTCGAGAGTATTAGTGCCGATGAAAACAGAATCAGCGAGGACGAAATCCGTCTTTGCAGAAGCTGGTTTGATGAAAATATCCGTATGCAGGGTAATGTTGAAATTTTGCCCTATGACTTTAAAGTTGGCGGAAAATCATTGGGTAAAAATATTGAGGATTGGGATATATCGGTCGGTGCCGAAAGCGAAACAGGTGCTGTTTATAAGGGCGGCAAAACAACTTACATAACGCTTGCCCACAAGTCAAGTGCAATTACGGCGACTGTTGAAGCAACAATTTACGAGGAAAACGCAACTTGTGAATGGACTGTTCGTATAAAAAATACGGGTGATGAAAATTCACCTGTTATCAGCGATTTCTATGCCGTTAATACAAGCGTGAAAGCTGAAAATGCACAGCTTTATTACTCAAAGGGCAGCTATGATGAGCCTTATGATTTTGCATTGATGCAGAAAAAGCTTACTGCTTTTCCGAGTAAGTTTACAAGCTATGACGGCAGATCTACCGATGAGTATTTACCTTATTTCAACATCAGCGGTGAAGACGGCGGTGTCGTATTTGCTGTCGGCTGGACGGGCTTGTGGCAGGCTGATATAAGTCAGGGTATAGGTGAAGTATCAGTAAAGGCTAAACAGGAAAAATTCAAAGCATATCTTTTGGCGAACGAAGAGGTAAGGTCACCTTTGGTTTCGCTCAGCTTTTACAGCGGCTCAAATCCGCTTAAAGGTTTCAATACCTTCAGAAACTGGGTAAGCGGCTGTGTTTACCCCGAAAATATTCCGGATACTATGACTATGCTCGAGTTTTCGGGCCCTATGCATACTCAGACTGCTGCGGAGCTTTTTGCCGGTGCAGACGGCTTCGGTGAGGAAACATACAGCAAAATCGATTATTTCTGGATGGATGCGGGCTGGTATAAGTACAACGAGGGCTGGCATGATTCCGTAGGCTCGTGGGTGGCTAATCCCGAAAGATTCCCCGGTGGTATTGCCGAGGTGTCGGAGTATGCTGCATCAAAGGGCTGCGGACTTGTTCTGTGGTTTGAGCCCGAGCGTGTATGCAGGGATTCTCTTTTTTACAAGATAGGCTTTGAAAATCAGAATTGGCTTATAGAAGTTGAGGATGAAGACAACCTGATGTGGAATCTTGCAGAAGATGATGCTGCTGATTACTTGACTGAATACATTTCCGACTTCCTTGTTGATAATAAAATTTCTGTTTACAGGCAGGATTTCAACTTTTCACCCGATGTTTACTGGGCGCAGGGTGATAAAGAATACTACAACGGCAGAAAAGGCATAACCGAAAATCACTATGTTACAAACCTTTACAGGTATCTTGACGGTCTTACCGAAAATGTTGACGGACTCATAATAGATAACTGTGCTTCAGGCGGCAGAAGGCTTGACCTTGAAATGGCACGCCGCAGTGTGCCGGTATGGCGCAGCGACTATAATTGCAACCCTCATGAGGATATTCTTGAGGCAACACAGTCGCAGACCTACGGCCTTTCTTTCTGGCTTCCTCTTACGGGTACGCTGTTTTACAGCGAGTCGGAGTATGCCGCACGCTCGAGTATAATGCCGCTCGGCCTTGAAACCTTCGGCACTGTCCACGGTGAGCATTACGGCGAATATATCGAGCCACGCTCAATGATGAATGAGTATTACTATCCTCTTTCGTCAGGCGGATATTTTTCCGACAGAATGCTTGCAATGCAGTATTCTTCATACGATGCAACCGACGGTATGGCACTTGTCTATAAGCGTGCTGATGTAAATGACAGTGAGTATACCGTAAAGCTCAACGGTCTTATCGACGATGCCGTGTACAGCGTGTACGATTACGATTCACCGGAAACCGTGTTTGAAATGACGGGTAAAGAACTTATGAGTAACGGAATTAAACTCACCCTCCCCGAAGGCGAAAAAGCGTTTATAATTATGTTTAACGCAGAATAAAATATGATAAAAAGGCTGTCTTATTTCGCAATAAGACAGCCTTTTTTTGTATGAAGTATTGTAAGAAATTTAAAGCTTTCTTGCTTTTATTACAATTGACAGCGGAAAATGCTTTGCTTTGAAATCGGCATAGTAACCCGAACTAAAGTCTGCTGATTTTTCAAGAACGGTTTCGCTTGTTTCTTCAATAACTCTTTCAACTGCAAAGCCTGCATCAGCAAGGGTGTTTATGTATGTTGAAAGCTTGCGGTTTTGCAGAGTAAGAGGATTGCCGTATTTCTCGAAAGTGTAATAGTCTTCTTCAAGATAGTTGCCGCTGAAAATTATACGTTCCTCGTTTGCAACCGTTCTGTTGCCACCAGAAATCGCAACGCTTTCCAAATCAACACAATGCAGAAACGGATGGTCCCAAGAGAAAATATATATGCCGCCTTGTTTCAGATAAGATGCGGCATTCTTTATTGTTTTCTCAAGGTCGATAGTCCAACCGATTGCGTATATTGAATAAACAACATCAAAAAATTTAAGCGGAATATTTGCATTATCTTCCATTGGTTGATGAAAAAGAGTACAAGAATATCCGTTTTCATTGAGAAGTTTATTTGCGGCTTTAAGCTGTTCTTTGGACAAATCAAGACCGAAAAGCTCTTTTGCACCGTGTTCAGCACACCATTTGAGCGAATGACCGCTACCGCAACCCATTTCAAATACAGCCTTGCCGTTAAGGTCGGGGAAAAGGTGCAGTTCATCTTCTGTCGGAATTGAACACCCGAGTACAGGCAAAGCAGTTACACCGAAGAAATCTTCAGCTAATGCATTCCAACTGTTTTCGTTTTGTTTTAATATGTCGGTTTTCATATCTGTACCTCGTTAAAAAGAAGCTTTTCAACAGTAATTCGAGGACGCCACCAAGCTCTTGCCTGCTCAAATTCAGGGTACGGAGTATACCATTTCCAAGTAATATCAAATCCACCGTCTTCCATTTGTAACTTACCTAAAATATCTTTTTCTGCTTCTATTAATGGTTTGATTTCAGATGTAATAAATTCCGAATAAGTACCGGAGAAAAAGTCGGATGGCATCGGTACATATTCAACACCGTATTTTTCAATATCTTTGCATATAGAATTATCAATAGCTCTACACAACAAATCTTTGAAATGTTCCAAATCAATAACATCAGTTATACTGTTAGTCTTTAAAAGTTCGTATGTTAGAAGAAAACACTTTAAAGAATCGCCGCTTATTTCTTTGGCTGTTTCAAGATGTTCAAATCCTTCTTTTATGATTTCTTCATAAAGAGAAGTACGATTGCCGTAGCAAATCAAAAATGCTGACAAAGATATTGACGGATTAAATCCGCTGATACCGTCTGCTTTTTTCTTCCACCAGATTGCATGGGGATAGTCCTTGTTGCTGTCAATCGCAAACAGCCAACGTTTTTTATCCTCGTCAAAAGAATCGCGGGATTCCAGATATCTGACTATTCCTTTTACAATGTCGGAATCTCTGTTAAGTGCTTTAACACGGCAAAGAGTGGTTATAGCATCATTTGTTGCAATGGGGCTTGAATTCGGGTTAAAGAAATCAGGCTCAAGGGCATTACCGAAACCGCCATCGGAATTCTGAAATTTTGATAGTTCATCAACAACAGCTTGGCTTGAGCCGTTTTCAAATAAATATTTGTAAATAGCCAACTCAAGAGGACGTGCGTTTTGTAAAATAAAGTTTATAGCGGCATTTTTGTTCATGAGATTATCCTCTATTCTTTATTATCTTAAATTCTCTCCCTCAGTCTTTTGCTTCACAAAATCCAGCTCCCTCATCAGAGGGAGCTTTGGAGAAGAAAATTTATGTGGATGTTAATTCGAATTGCGCATTCCTAATTGAGTTCACCATTCGTATTTTGTCAGTTTGCCTTCGCATAATAATTCGGGGTAATCCCACTGTCTGAGCACCTCGTAAACGCCTATTGCGGCGGAATTTGAAAGGTTAAGGCTTCTTGCCGCCGAGTCATTTATCATCGGTATTCTTACGCATTTTTCGGGGTTTGCCTTGAGCAATTCTTCGGGCAGACCCTTTGTTTCTTTACCGAATACAAGGTAGGTGTTGTCGGGGTAGGTGACATCGGTGTGGCGGTGTGTTGCTTTTGTTGAAAAATAAAAGAAACTGCCGTCTTTATTCTTTTCAAAAAAGTCTGCCGTATCCTTGTAGTATGTAATGTCGAGCAGGTGCCAATAGTCGAGCCCTGCACGTTTCAGTTTTCTGTCATCAACCTTGAAGCCCATCGGCTCAACAAGGTGAAGTCTTGCACCCGTAGCCGCGCAGGTGCGTGCTATGTTGCCCGTATTCTGCGGTATTTCGGGCTCGATGAGCACTATGTTGAGTGTCTTTTTATTCATAGAGACCGAGCTCCTTTATAAGCTTTGGCAATTCGCCCTCAAACGCCACGCCGTAACGTACGTCGGGAGTATATTTAAGTGTGCGCTCAATACAGCCGCAGGTGAATTTTGCGGCGATTTCAGTAGCTTTTTTCAAATCTTTTCCGCACATGAGTGCACCGCAGAGCGAGCTTGCAAAAACATCGCCTGTGCCGTGGTAAACGCCCTCAAGTCGGGGCATCATAATGTATTCGATGTTGCCGTTATCATAGCAGGCACAGCCGAGGTTATCACTGTCAAAATACACGCCTGTCAATACGACTTTTTTCGGACCGAGTGCGGCAAGCTTAGCGAGCATATTTTCAACATATTCTTTTGTGTAAGGTCCTTCTTTATACTCTTCACCCGTCATAAATGCAGCCTCGGTGAAATTAGGGACTATGATATCTGCAAGTGAGCACAGCTCAGCCATTTTATTGGCGAAATCCATATCGAAAAGAGCGTACATTTTGCCGTGGTCAGCCATTGCAGGGTCACAGATAAAGAAGCTGTTTTCTTCTTTGAAATCTTTGACGATGTTCTTGACGATTTCAATCTGCTCAAACGAGCCGAGATAGCCTGAATATATTGCATCAAATCCGATATTTATGCTTTTCCAATGGTCTGCCATAGGCTGCATATCAGCCGTCAGATCACGCCAGGTGTAGCCTGTGAAGCCGCCCGTATGAGTAGAAAGCACGGCTGTAGGCATAACTGTTGTTTCAATACCGCAGGCTGAAATTACGGGCAGTGCTACTGTTAATGAGCATTTACCGAAGCCTGAAATATCATGAATTGCGAGCACACGGTTTATTCTTTCCATTTTCATCACCGTTTTTAAAAAATTACCAAAATATTATATCACAAAGCAAAGGATGATATCAAGCTTTTCTTCCATTAACTTCACCCGTTTTTATTGCATCAAAAAGCTAAAAATAATATCAATTCTTAAAGTTTTGTGAGGTGATAAAAAGGTGAGATCAACAGCGTCAAAGGTTGCTCTGGGTATGATTGCAGGCGGTGCCGCTGCGGCAATAGGCTCGGCAATGATGAGCCCGTCGCTCAAAAAGCAGACCAGAAAAAACGCTATGAAGGCAATGAAGACCTTCGGTACAATGATGGACAGTTTTCAGGGAATGATGAAATAGCTTCCATTATTGAAAAGAATGTAGTATAATGTAAAAGAGCGGCATTTCTTGCCGCTAACATATATAGCGGAAGGAGATATAAGATATGAAAAAATATGCACTTATAGCTGTCAGCGTAGTTTTACTGGCGGCTGCCGCGGGAATATTTGTTGCCAATAAAGATTTGCTTTTCGGAACCGAAGGTGCGAGTGAAACCGTGCCTGAATTTGAAAATACAACGGTAGGCGTTGCAAACAAGCCGACTGATGTAACCGTTGCGCCGTCAACGGCTTTGCCTGCAACTACCGTGCCTCCGACTACGGCTAAACCCGTGCCGACAACAGCGAAGCCGACTTACAAAAATCCGACCTTTAAGGCTGAGAGTGTTACCGGTGCGCCGAGTGCATCCGCAGGCACATATACGGGCTATATGCCTTTGCCTGCTGTGAATTTCAGTGTCAATGATCCGTCAAACAGCAGGGGACTTTCAACCTCGGCAATCAACCACAGTTTCGGTGTGGCTAAAAACTCAAAGCCGCATCAGATAAGCGTTGATTCGCAGAAATACTTTGACTCAAAGGGCTTCAATGCCGTAACTTATGATACAAAATCAACCGAAAAGGTGCTCTATCTCACCTTTGACTGCGGCTATGAAAACGGTTATACCTACGATGTGCTTGACGTGCTCAAGGAAAAGAATGTCAGCGCGGCTTTTTTCTGTACGCTTGACCATATCAAGGCTGAGCCGAAGCTGATAACACGTATGATAAAAGAGGGTCACATTGTCGGCAACCACTCCGACAATCACCCGAATTTCAGCAAAATAGATCGCACAAGAATGGCTGAAGAGATACAGTCGGTCGAGAATCATTTGCGTAAAAATTACGGCTATTCTTCGCCGTATTTCCGCTTCCCCGAGGGCGCGTACAGTGACAGTGCGCTTGACCTTGTGCAGTCGCTCGGCTACAAGAGTGTTTTCTGGTCGCTTGCATATTCCGATTGGGATACTTCTGCACAAAAAGGAAAGGATTATGCTTTCAACACCGTTACGGCAAGACTTCACCCCGGTGCGATAATTCTGCTTCACTCTGTTTCTGCGGACAATGCGGCGGCACTTGGTGATATTATTGACTACGCACTTTCTCAGGGATATGTGTTCAAGCCGCTTACTCAGCTTCCAAAATAACTTTAAAGCCCTGTGTGACTCCGTCTCGGAGCCGCACAGGGCAAATTTATTGTATATCCCTCAATCAAAAGAGGTGCTGCTTGAAGAAGCCTCTTCGGCATAAGGGTCAACATAGAGGTAGTAGCTGTTGATAAGCTCATTATCAAAGGTGTAAATAATATCGGCATTGTAGATTTCATGCGTCTCAATATCGCGGTTATAATAAGGATCCTTTTCTGCAGGATTCATAAAAGCCATTCCACCGTACTCCAACAACAATCTTTTATGTTCTTCATTTGCTTTGTCAAAATCAGCACGTGAAATGTTGAATTTCTTAATAAATGCAACCATTGCCATTTCTTCAATATTCTCTAACGGAAAAGTTCTGTACGGAGTTTCGTTTTCCAACCAATCCCAATAAACATCTTTATCTACTAATTGTGCAAAAGGTTCAGAGACAGAATAATAAATTGCTCTGTATTTGTAATCGTCAAAAAGGGAGTTAAATTCATCGTCTGTGCCGCTGACATCCCAATCGTTTTGTGTAGAAAACTCGTTGCTTTTTGTAACATCGGTCCGGAAATTTTGTTCAACAAATTCCTGAGTGCTTTGAGCTGTGCTGTTTTCTGCTTCGTTTGGGTTTTGAGTGTAGTTGTGTTTGCAAGCTGCAAAGCAAAGCAAAATTGAAATTGACAAAACAAATGCAAATAATTTTTTGAGCTTCATTTATAATCCTCCTCTCATTCTATACCCGACCAATATAAGCCGTTGGGTGATGAACACTGCTGTAAAATGACGTTTTGAGAAATGAAAAAGTATATAGGATTGATTGAGTGTTTGTAAGCATAACCGGATTTGCTGTTGCTGCAGGTCGCGTTTTCATTGTTGACATCAAAATGCAGATGCGGACCGGTGGAGTTACCTGTACTACCTACAAATACAAACGGAAAACGCCGACCTAAGATTGCATAGTCCAATATATAACATTTTTTGCTGTCACCTGTTCTGATTGTCAGGTTGTTTTCATTATAGTATGCGTATCCGTAATAGTCAAGTTGTCCATTGTTGCGTTTTACTAAATAATCAATAAAACGAAAAAAAGTGACACAAAAAATATTAAGCTTTTATAAACTCAGATATTGGCGTGATTGAAGCAAATATCTGTATAAGACAAGAGGTTTAAAATCATATTGCTTATTGACTAAATCGTAAATATAAAGTACAATACAAAAATAAGGTGAAATAATCGAAAGGTGTTTGTGTTATGATAAAGGTAACGGTTTACAATGAATATGTACACGAGCTTGAGGATAAGAGCATTGCGGCGGTATATCCCAAGGGTATTCACGGCTGTATTGCAGAGTTTCTCGGCGCAGACGAAAATATTGAGGTAAAGACCGTAACACTCGGTACGGTAAATGAGCTGACCGAAGAAGTGCTTCGCGATACGGATGTGCTTATATGGTGGGGTCACTGCGCACACGAAAAGGTGCCCGACGAAATATCCGAGTTGGTTTATAATCAGGTAATGTGCGGTATGGGCTTTATTGCTCTTCATTCTGCACATTTTTCCAAGCCTTTCCGCAGACTTATGGGCACAACCTGTTCACTCTGCTGGCGTGAAGGCGACCGTGAGCGCGTATGGAATATTATGCCCTCTCACCCGATTGCACGGGGTATAGGCGATTATTTTGAAATTCCCGAAGAGGAAATGTACGGCGAGCGTTTCGATATCCCGACACCGGATGAGCTGATCTTCCTTGGCTGGTTCAAGGGCGGCGAGGTTTTCCGTTCAGGCTGCTGCTGGAACAAAGGTCTCGGTAAGGTTTTCTATTTCCAGCCCGGTCACGAGAGCAATCCTACATATTTTATTCCCGAGGTACAGCGTATTATAGGTAACGCTGTTTATTGGGCTGCTCCTATTTACCGTCAGCCTTCGATTGAGTGTCCGCACACTCCTTCTCCCGAGGCGGCTTTGAACAGCTGAATCATACTATAAGATATGAGGTGTCTTAACTTGAAAAAAACAGCTCTGCTTCTCGTACTGTGCTCTGTGATAGCGGTTTGTTTTTCAGCTTGCGGTCCGGCTCCGAGTAAGCCCGAAACCACGCATACCACGCTTTCATTTAACGAAAAAGCGTCCTATTACGACAGCCTTGCCGATGCAGGTGAAGTTGCAAGTGTTGAGGCTACGGATCCGACGGCTCTTTACAGAGTCCGTGGCAGTCGCAATCTTGTGGATGGCGAAGTGTATACCGATATCATAGATACTTTTAACAGAATGTATCCCGATATTTATTACAAGTACGGCAAGGAGTTTTATGAGCCTGTCATAACACTCAATTTTGACCCGACTTATCTCGGCGATACTCCTGCAAACGTTGTAGGAAACACGATAAATATCAACATTGAGTGGTTTAATAACAATCATGACAAAGCAAGTGTTATTATATATTACATTGCCGCGACCGTGCTCGATTACAATTCATCTGCCCCCGAGTGGCTGACAGGCTCTGTCAACTACTATATTGCTGCTGAGTTTTCCGCTTACGGCTACGACTTTTCGGGCAGATACAGCGGCGGACATTATGAAGACGGCGGCAAAACGGGCGCTGATTTCCTGCGTTGGATAAACTCAAAATATCAGATCGATATAGTCTACCGTGCAAATAAAACTCTCACATCTGCTCTGTGGTTTGAGAGCGACTTTTGGACAAAGGAAACCGGCAGGACACTTGATTCGTTATGGGCAGAGTATAAATCAAGATGATTATGAGAAACGTATTTTTATACAATGAAATCCCGGACTTTGAAAAGCTCATATTTTTTCCTTTGAGCTGTCATCTGTGGTCTGAAAAATATCCGTTTTTTGTCAATGCGGAGGCTTCTGTTTGCGGTGTGAGAGACAAGGGCATCTTTGTCAGCTTTATTGCGGATGAGCCTTCGCCCAGAGCCGTTTTTACGAACGTGGGCGATCCTGTTTACAACGACAGCTGTATGGAGTTTTTCTTTCAGCCCTTCAGTGATGATGAAAGGTATATCAATTTTGAGATCAACCCTAACGGTGCGTACCTGTCTGCCGTAGGCTGCGACAGGTACGACAGGACTTTTTTGCATAAAATTTCAGTTTGTGAGCCCGAAGTGAATGCGCAGGTTTATGATTGGGGCTGGCGGGCTCAGCTCCTCATTCCCGAGCAGCTTATATCCGATGTTTTCGACAGGGATTTTTTGGTTTACGATACTGAATTTATACGTGCCAACTGCTATAAATGCGGTGACCTTACGCCGCAGCCGCATTATGCTTCTCTTTTCTCCGTTGATACACCCGAGCCCGATTTTCACAGGCCGGAATTTTTCGGAAAATTATATTTTAATAACAAATAACAGGTGATCTGATTACAGTTGCGTGAAAGGAAAAAAGCTATGATAACCAATCTTTTTGACATTGATGAAATAAGAGCAAATTTTACCTTCAAGGGAGAATATTGTGATTTTACAACGCTCAATAACGGTCATATTAACAACACATATTTGCTGAGGTTTGATCATGACGGCAACGAAAAATGTTATGTTCTTCAGCAGATAAATACGGCTGTTTTTAAAGACCCCGATGTGCTTATGTCAAACTATGTCGGAGTCACTGATTTTGTACGCAAGAAGGTTGAAGCTGCGGGCGGAGATCCGCAGCGCGAATCGATAAAGGTTTACTTTACAAACGACGGAAAGCCGTATTATCTTGACAAGGACGGCAGATACTGGCGTGTCATAAATTACGTTACGGATACTGTCAGCTATAACTTCCCCGACAATACAGAGATATGCCGAAAAGCGGGCAAAGCCTTCGGAATTTTCCAGAAGATACTTGCAGATTATCCCGCTGAGACACTTGCCGAAACAATACCCAATTTCCACAATACTGTTTCGCGTTATGCTGATTTTGAGGCTGCCGTAAAGGCTGATAAAACGGGCAGAGCTGAGAGTGTACGGGATGAGATAAATTTTGTTATAAATCGCAAGAAGGATTGCTCTGTGCTTCTTGATCTGCTCGAAAAGGGCGAGTTACCTGTAAGAGTAACCCACAACGATACAAAGCTCAACAATGTTCTTTTTGACAAAAAAACAGGCGAAGGTATCTGTGTAATAGACCTTGATACAGTTATGCCTGGTCTTTCACTGTACGATTTCGGCGACAGTATGCGCTTTGCGGGCAATACGGCTGCTGAAGATGAAAAAGACCTTTCCAAGGTAAAGTTCAACATGGATATTTACCGCAGCTATACCGAGGGATACTTATCTTCGGCCGGCGACAGTCTGACCGATACAGAGATATATTACCTGCCTTTTTCTTGCAAGCTGATGACTCTTGAATGCGGCATACGTTTCCTTACCGATTATCTCAATGGCGATGTTTATTTCAGAATCAACCGTCCTGAGCATAATCTGGACCGCTGCCGTACGCAGTTTAAGCTTGTCGAAGAGATAGAAAATCTTTATGACGAGATGCTTTACGTTACGCAGTCAATTTACTCAAATCTCAAATAAACGAAAGGGGAGCCGACAGTGAACAAAAAGCTGTTGAAAGCTCTGCCTGTCTGTGCTCTTTTGTTGATATTGCTGGCTTTTGCGGCTTTTTTCAAGGGTACGGATACGCTGACGTTTTTTCAAAAAGTACACGTAAACTCAATGCTTTCATCAAACCCTTTTACGGATGAAGAGAGCGGAGATATAATTAACCCTGTTTGTATTGCCGCGGCTAACGACAGCGAAGGTGCAGCTGACGATTCGTTCCTTTGGTTTCGCAACAGATATGAAAGCCTTGCCTCTCATGTTGAGCTGAATATTGCTTTTGACCGTGACGGAAACGCTTATCTTGCAGAATCATTTGACACTGTAAATGAAAAGTCCGTGCCGTTCAGCAGAGTGCTCAGCCACATTGTTGAGCAGGGTGATAACGAGACCGGATTTGTGCTCAATCTTTGCGAGTACACGGCACTGGGCAGCCTTGCGGCAAGCATTGAACAGCTCGGTCTGCAGTACCGTACGGTTATAGTCGGCGTTGATGAAAATGCACTTTCCGTTGTAAAAAGCAGCTTTACAAAAACTCCGGTGCTGTGCACTTATGATTCCGAGACTGAATTGACACTTGAGGAGCTCGCTCAAGCAGGTGCTGACGGTATTATATGTTCGTCGGATAAGCTCAAGAAATCGCTTGTAAAAGAAGCTGAGGAGCTTGGTATGCTTTTGTGGGTGGACTGCGAAGATAATCTGTATGACACCATAAAAGCTTTTGATTTCTGCGTTGACGGAATCGTTTCCTCTACGCCAGAAATGGCGGTTTACATTTACGGCTCATGGAATAAAAGCCTGATAAATGAAATTGTCGAAAACTTTTTCAAAAACCGATAAAATAAAATCTGAGACGACACTTTGCAGGGTAAAAGCCCTTATAAAGTGTCGTTTTTGCATTTTTTACAGGAAAATGAAGAGATGTGCTGTAATTGCATTTTGTGAAAAATAGCTATATGGGTGTTTTAAAAATCTGCAAAATTAACGAAAATATTTTTTTTATTTATAAATAAAGGTGTTTTTGTTGACTTTTTTGTTACGTAGTGATAAAATTTCATTGTGTATATCTGTCTCTATATTTTTAAGTATTATAATAAGAGTAATAGATATTAATATTTCAGCGTAAGGGGTTAGGCAAATGGATGACAACAAGCAGCTTGCCGTTGAGCAGGAAAGCATAAAGCCCGCAAAGAGGGGCGGCAGACGTCAACGCTCTATGGAGCTTATGTTTGAACCTGTTTTCGATACTCATCTCAATATGGCACTCGACTATGAGGCAACGGTTCGCATCCTCGACCCCAAGATGGGCGTAATGCTCCCGGAATATTATGTGCCCGTTGCCGAAAAGAGCAACCGCATATGTGAAATCAACCGTTGGGCAATTGAAGAGGGCTGTGAGGTCATCAACCGTGCAGATGCGCGCGATGCGAGCATCAACCGTCTTATTCTTAACACCTCGGTTCGTTACCTCTCAAAGCCGTACTTTTCAACGCAGGTAAAGAAAATACTTGAGAAGCACGAGGTTGAGCCCGATAAGTTCTGCTTCAACATTACAGAGAATATTTATGAGGCAGTCAGCGCACAGGTGCTTAAGAATATACGTGAGCTTCGCGATTTCGGTTTCCTCTTCTCAATTGACGATGTCGGAGTTGAGTACACCTCGATGTCAAATCTTGCTCAGTACGAGGTGGATTATATCGGCATCAACCGTAAACTCGTCGAACCGATACAGCCCGACCTTTACGAGGATGAGGACAAGGCAAGAACAGTTGTTCAGGGTCTTATCGATTTTGCCAAGAAGCTCGGCGTAAAAACAAAGGTCGGCGGTGTTGATACAGAGGCACTTTCGCTTCTGATAGCAAAGATGGGTGCTGACCAGATGCACGGTAAGTTCTACTGCACCGAGCTCTGGGACGAAAAGAAGATAAAGTAATACAGCTTTACACATAAATCTCACTAAGAAATCGGAGATGATTTGAGTTGGCAAGAAAGAAAAAATCAGCTCAGCCTGATGCGGCACAGTCTGCGGGCGGCTTTGTAGCCGGCGCAACAGGTTCCTACATACCCGCTCTTGATGACCCGATGGGTAAGTACGACGTTAACACGTCTGCCGAAAAGGTCTACAAGCGAAACTGGCTGATAAGAATCGTAGCAATCATAATCGGCATACTGCTGCTGTTGTTCGGCATAGGCTTCGGATGCGTAACGGTTATGAATCACGGCGGACGCTTTACAGTAAGTATGAGCAACAACAGCTACGGCATTCAGCTTTCGGATACACCTACCTTCGACAAGCCTACGCTTCAGCTTTACGGCGAAGCTATTGAGAATCTGGACAACATTACGAAGGACTGGATACTCAATAAGGACGGAAGACTCGGTTCGGAGGCACCCGTATACGATTCATACGAGGAGTTTGAAAAGGTATACGGTTCGCACAACGCTTATTTCCCGGCGGAGGGCGAAGAAAAGGGCAACGGTGCCTATTTTGCATATACCTTCTTTGTACGTAACGGCGGCGAGGAGGTCAACGGCAAGGATGCAACGGTTGATTACATGACAACACTCAAGGTTACATCGGTCAACAGAGCTGTCAGCGACGCAGGTGTCAGCGAGTTCGGTGCCGACGAAGCGATGAGAGTCATGGTATTCATAAACGGTGAGCCTACGGTTTACGCAAAGCCGAGACTCGGCACAGACAACGTTAGGGAACTTTTTGCTGCAGACAAAAACTTCATTTCGGACACAACCGTAATGGAATATGTACGCAGCGATTTCGAGGTAGATTCGGTAGACCGCTATACGGTTGTTATCTGGCTCGAAGGCGAGGATCCTGAATGTGTCAACGATATTATGGAGGGTGAGGTTAAGCTCAAGATGGAGTTTAACGTAATCGAGAAGCTTGATACCGAGTAAGTTGGGGGAGACTTTACAAGGTATTGGTTTTAAGATGAAATCATCCAACGCGATATCCGAGGCATTTTGGATATAAAGTGTTTTTTAACACGCAAACTCAAATATGGAGGCAATAATTATGAAAAAACGTTCACTCGTGGCAGCACTTGCGATGCTTGTAGTGTCCGCAATTGTTCTCACATCATCCACCTACGCATGGTTCGCAACATCATCAGCAGCAGCTGTTGATAAATTCAGCGCAACTGTCACAAACAACAGCGGTTCTCTTACTGTTCAGGCTGCAGGTACAAATGCTGCTAACAACACAAAGAAGACAACCCTTACATCCTCAGACTTCACAGGTCTTGCAACAACTCTTCAGCCCGTTTCCCTTTACATCGACGATGCTGATGCTGTTCAGATCAACAAGGTTGCATATGATGCAGCTAAGTTTGATACTTTCTCAGCAGCAACTCAGAACCTCGAGTATCTCTACTACGAGTTCAACGCTGAGTACATCAACGGTGGCGAGGCAGCTGCATCTGTTAAGATCACTCCCGAGTTCACAACAGAGGCTCAGTTCTGCTACGGTCTTCTTGCTGTCACATATGATAATGCAACAGAGTACTACTACTATGATGCAGCAGGCGGCAGCTATGTTCCCGTAAAGGCTCTTTCCAACAGTGTTGTTAAGGACACAAACGGCAACAACATCATCGATGATGCTGACGAAGGTTATTCAGCAGCTGATATGGCAGCAAACGTCAACACAAAGGCTACATCTACAACAAGCGCAACAGCTCTTGACCTTATGACAGTTGATGCAGGTACAACAGGCACAGCTAACATCAAGGTTTACGTATGGGCAGAAGGCCAGGATGCACAGTGCTCCGGTATCGTCAGCTCTGCTGCTTCAGGCTTCAACTTCAGCCTTGCAGTTGCTTAATTTTAAGAAAATTTTAAGCTTACTTAATTATTTAACTTCTCAGGTCAGGGAAACCTGACCTGAGACCCCCCCGAAAAAATTCTCCCCCAAGGTAGGGGCGGTGTTAAGCCGCTCTCCAAACAAAATTGTGATTTAGCTAAAACACAAATTTTCAGGGCTGTTTAACACAGCTCCTACACAGGTCAGGCGGTCCGGCCTTTAACCGGACCGGACCGTTTGATTGTGAATGCCTTTGATTTAAGTATTAAAAGTATAAATACATTTAATACCTAAATGAGATGTTTTCACGTTTTTCCTGATAAAAATAAAAAACGCGAGGTAATGCAGATGAAAAAAGTTGGAAAAGTATTAGGTAATGTTGCGATTGCGGTCATATTGATATTTTCAATTATTATGACTGTTGCTGTAATATCATCCACAAAGAGCTCGTCGGGTCTGCCGAATCTTTTCGGTAAGGCGATATTCAGCGTTGAGACGGATTCAATGCTCAGTGACAAGGGCTTTGATAAAGGTGCGCTGATTATTGTTGATCTTGTAGACCACGATAAAGATAAGGATAAAGTATATAAGGTAGGCGACGTTGTTACCTTCTGGAGATATTATGAGGATCAGGCTTACCTTGAGACACATAGAATTATTGAGGATACTCGCTCAAACCAGAAAGAAGTAAAAGACGGTATATGGATTCACGGCGGAACACCTTATTACATTACAAAGGGTGATAACACGCCTGACATTGATATGCATCAGAACCTCGCAATCGATTATTTGAGCAACGAACGTGTTGTTGCTGTATGGACCGGTATAGCAATACCTCATCTCGGTTCGGTAATGTCATTCCTTCAGTCACAGCTTGGCTTTATGCTCTGCGTTGTTATTCCGACTGCGATATTCTTCCTGTTTGAGCTGTTTAAGTTTATCTCCGTACTCATGGAAAACAAAAAGCAGAAGGCTCTTGAGGCAGTTAAGAATGCTGAAGACGAGATCAAGCAGAAGGTCGTTGCCGAGATGCTCGCAAAGCAGGAGGCAGAGAAAGAGGCCGCAAAGAAAGCAGAGGCTGAGGCGAAAAATGCCGATACACCGGCAAAGAAGACGGAGGCCGCAGAGTCTGAAGAGGAAATCAAACGCAAGGCTGTTGAAGAGTACTTAGCTCAGCAGGAGGCTGCAAAGGCAGCTGCTGCAAGAGAAGAAGAGATAAAGAAAAAGGCTATTGAAGAGTATCTTGCAAAGCAGGCTGCGGAAAAGGAATCCGCCGCCGAAGAAACAGAATAAACCATCAAAACCGTACGAAACGGTCAAGTCTTTTTCCTACACATTATTTTAATTTTTGTAAAACAAAGCAGAGTAGGGAATAAGAAATAATCCGCAGTGAATAAAAACCATACAACCAAACGTATTTTAGAGCGTAGGCTCTGTAAATAAAAATTTCAGTAAAGAGGGTAAACAAAATGGCAAAACGCAAATTAGGTCTGTCCATCATCGTTCTTATTGTTGCCGCAACAACAATGGTTTCGGGTACATATGCCTGGTTCCTTGTAGGCGGCTTCGCAGAGCTCTTCGACCTCGGCTTTGACGTTATCGAAGCTAGTGGCGGTATTGAGCTTCAGGGCTCGGCAGGTATCGCTTACGCTACAACTGACGAGGGCGCTGCATCTGTATCATGGGGCTCTTACCTCAGACGTGACTGCTTCGCTGCAGGCGAGCTTATTGCTGAGGACGGTAAGTATTCTCCCGTATCAAGTGTAAATGGCTCTGCCTTTACAAAGGTTGGTCTTGAAGGTGGCTACTTCGCCTCCTATACTCCCGAAAAGGGCGTTGACTACAACGAAATGACAATCAAAATCCGTTCTACTACAACAGAAACGGTTGACGCAAGAATGAACATTGCCCTTACAGGCCGTGATGGCGAAAACGAAGCTGTCAGCGCGGCACGTGTATCGGTTACATATAAGGGTGCAACAACTGTCTTTGCAATGGCAGGTGACGCAACCTATGCAGTTACCACAAACGACATCCCGATGGCAACTGTTATGGACTCAAACAACAACAGCATCATTGATTCCGCTGAAACACAGGGTGTCGTATCGCTTTCGGCTCAGTCGGTAACAGAGCTTGCGCAGTCTGCAGCTGATGCCAACAGATTTGAAGCAACAATGGATCTTCCCGACGTAGCGGGCAACACAGGTTACGACGAGATTGTTGTTCGTGTATGGATCGAAGGTAACGACACAGACTGTACAGGTGAAAAGCTCAGCGCTAAACACCTTTCAGCATCAATCACATTCGGTTCATCCGCTGATAACGGCGGCACAGAAACTCCCTGACAGATAAACTAACGGCTGAAAGGCTGCAACATTACGCAAAGGTAACTTTATAGCTATGAAGAAAAAGAATATTCTCGACAATAAAAGATTTAATACAATAATAAATATTGTTTCGACTGTTATTCTTGTTTTATCAATTTTAATATGCGTCAATGTTGTGCTTTCGGCTAAGGCTGATATCGGCGTACCGAATTTCGGCGGCTATTCGTTTATGTCTGTCAAAAGCAATTCGATGAATCCGACATTCTATAAGGGTGATCTGATAATCGTCAAACGCTATAAAAATGACGGAAGCCACGAATACAAGGTCGGCGATGTTATATCATTTGTTGCTAAAAACAATACGGGCGACCATTACGTAAACACGCACCGTATTAACGAAATAATAGAGGGTGCCGATTACAAGGCATATGTTACCAAAGGCGACCATCCGAAGGCACCCGTTGATGAGAGCCATATTCCGGCTTCAAACATACTCGGTGTTTATACCGGAGTACGTATACCGAAGCTTGGCAAGGTTCTCGACTTTACACAGACACCAAATGGTGTTGTGCTTATGATAGTTCTTCCTGCAGCGTTGATAGTAATGTGGCAGCTCTTCAGTTATCTTCGTTCGCTTGCTGTCGGCAAGCAAGCTGCTAATGTCACTGCCATAGCTACGGCTAAACCTTCTCAGGCGCCGCAGCAGTATTACCCTCCTGCAGCGGAAAGTGAGAAAGAGGCTATAATTCAGGAATACCTGCGACAGCAGCAAGCTGAAGAAGCCAAAAAGCAGAAAATCATCGAAGAGTATCTCGCAAAGCAGAAAGAATTGGAAGAAGCAGAAAAAGCCAAGGCTGAGGAAGAGAAGATAAAGGCGATTATCGCAGAATTCTTAGCTCAGCAAAAAGCGGCTGAGCAGGCAGGAGAGTCTGACTCAGCGGATGATGAAACAAACGTTTAATTTTTCAAAGGTAAGTAATATAAAAATACAGCAAAGGTGGCTATAAAATGAGCGGTATTTTACAGTTTTTAGGTGACTTCCTCGACCAGCTTTTTGTTAAAGGTTTTTGGGGAATTATAAAGGGCTTCGGCCTTGGCGTTGCCAACATTTTCAACGTTCCCGCATACGTTAAACTATTTAAAAACCATTCAGGCACGCTCGGTGTAGGTGGTATAATTCTCGGTGCCGTATGTATGCTCCTCGTTCTTATACTTCTTGCAGCGATAATTTTCCTTGTTGTTCTCCTTATCAGAAAGTATCTTCGTTTCCGCAAGACAGTTGTTAACCAGGAAGAGCTTCTCAACGAGGTCGCAACCCTCAACCGTGAAGTTATGAAGCTTAACATCGAAAAGGATAAGATCCTTGCTATGAAGGTTTCGCAGCTTGGTCTCCGCCCCGGCGAAAATCCCTATCTCGAGGCTGCTGACGGTACTGCTGCTCCTGCTGAAGGTGCTGAGGGTGCCGAAGGAGCAGAGGGTGATCCTACAATGGATGAGGATTACAGCCGTTTCTACAAGCTTACTCAGGTTGACCTTGAGATGGCTGACTACGTTGCTCCCGAATACAATAATGAAATCACACTTCCCGGTATTATTGATATGTTCCGCAACTTTGCGGCTTCAAGAATGGGTTTGTACTATGAGCACAGAACTCTTCGCCTCTTCCTTGCTGCTTTTGCATCAACCCGTCTTATTATCTTACAGGGTATTTCCGGTACAGGTAAAACTTCACTTCCTTACTCCTTTGGTAAGTTCCTTCAGAACGATGCTATAATTGCTTCCGTTCAGCCTTCATGGCGTGACCGTACTGAGCTTTTCGGTTACTTCAATGAATTTACCAAGCGCTTTAACGAGACAGAAGTTCTCAAGAAGATGTACGAGGCTACATATAAAGAGGATATTTACCTTACGATCCTGGATGAAATGAATATCGCACGTGTTGAGTATTACTTTGCTGAAATGCTTTCAATTCTTGAAATGCCCAGCCGTGACGAATGGATAGTATCTCTTGTTCCCTCTGTATGGCCGACTGACCCCAAGCACCTCTTTGACGGTAAGCTCAAGCTGCCGGATAATATGTGGTACATCGGTACTATCAATAACGACGACTCGACCTTTGCTGTTACAGATAAGGTTTACGACCGTGCTATTCCGATCGACATCAACACTAAGGGTAAGTTCTTTGAGGCTCCCTGGACAGATAATCTCACTCTCAGCTACAAGCACCTTGAGTCAATGTTTGCTGAGTGTAAAGAAAAGTATAAAGTTTCCGAAGAAAGCCTCCGTAAGCTGGCAGAGCTTGATGACTATGTTATCGAACACTTCCGCCTTGCTTTCGGTAACCGTATTGTTAAGCAGCTTCAGGATTTTGTTCCTGCATATGTCGGCTGTGGCGGTACAGAGATCGACGGCCTTGACTTTGTTCTTTGCCATAAGATCCTTCGTAAGTTTGAATCACTCAACCTTTCCTTCATCCGTGATGAAATTTCCGGACTTATTACTTACCTTAACAAGCACTTCGGTAAGTCAAACATGAGCGAATCTAAGGAATATCTTGAGCGTCTCCAGAAGATGATCTAAGCTATTAACTTGTTTTAATATTTCTGCCAACACCCTTATTGTAAGGGTGTTGGCAGAGAATGTAACTCTGATTTTAAGGGGCGAAACTGAAATGGGCACTTCATTCGAAGAACTTTACAGCGAATATACGAATGCGTCACTTCCGATTTTTACAGGTGACGAGTATTACGGCGATATGCTTGAGGCTATGGAAGGCGGCAAGCACGAGATATCGCTGTTTAATCGTTTTTTTGAGAAGAAGATTGACCTCAAATGGGTTGAAGCCATTGAGGCTTGTACTGTTGCGCTCGATACCATCGTGCGTAATCCCCGTAAGTTCATAGTTCAGGAAGAAGAGATAGTTCCGATCGAGCGTGCAAGAAAAATCACGGCTGAGTCAGTTCGCCACCTTGCTCAGCATACAAATATGATTGCACGAGTTGACGGTGACAGAGTTACACCCAGCCAGATACTTAATGTTTTCCGTGAAGAGAGCTTCGAAATTTATGAAAACCGTTTTATCTTCACACTTCTTCGCAATCTTCGCCACTTTATCGATACGCGATACAATGTTCTGTTCAATATGGAACAGGATGAAAAGAAAGCCTCACTTTCAATGAACAGTGAGTTCCGCGCAGGCAATGAGAAAATAAGCTACAAACTTGAAGTTTCCTCTCAGGCCGTTTCTACAATGTCAGCAACGGATGCGATAAATCCGGGTGACGAAAACGCAACTGCACTTGCAAGAATTGAAAGAATCAAGCGAGTTGTCAACGGCTTCTGCTCATCGTCATTTATGCGCGACCTTGAGCACTGTACTCCAGTACGTCCTCCCATTATGCGTACAAACGTAATTCAGAAAGACCCCAACTTCCGCGCCTGCCTTAATTTGTGGCAGTTTATTTCGTCATATGACGAGGTTGGTTATGAAATAACAGCAAAAGAAACAAATGAAATGGTCAACGATGAATATAAGGATGACCTTTTCCGCCTGGCAACTGTAAACTATATGCTTCTTAAGAAGAATACCGGTGAGCAGGAGACGGGTGAAATCAAACAGAAGAAGCGTAAGCTCAAGCCCAAGCTTCTCAAGCGCCTTGCCGAAGAACTTGTACTCAACTACGATATGGAAGAGGTTGAGATACGTAAGGTATTTGTTGACGAGCTGAAGCGTGCAAACAAGAAGAAGACTGCAGGTGAAGTCAAGATCAATGAAGCTATCGATCGCGCACTTAAGTCTGAGAACGATCGCAAGGCAGAAATTGAAGCCAAGATCAAGGCTGAAATTCAGCGCAAGAAAGAAATTGAGAAGCGTCGCAAGGAACGCGAGAAGGCGAAGCTTGCCAGAGAGCTTGCTCTCGAAAAAGAGAGGGCAGCAAGGGAAAAAGCAAGACTCAAGGCCAAGAAGGAAAAAGAGCTTGCTCTCGAAAAAGCTGCAAAAGCCAAGGAAAAAGAACGTATCCGCAAGGCAAAGCTGCGTGAACAAGAGCTTGCAAGAATTGCAAAAGAAAAAGAAAAAGCAAGAATTGCAAAAGAAAAAGCAAGGGCCGAAAAACTCAAGGCTCTTGAAGAGGAAAAAGCACGAAAGGCAGCACTGCTCGCTGAGCAGAAGAGGGCTAAGGAGCTTGCTGCAAAGCAAGCTGCTAAGGAAAAAGAGCGTGCAGCCAAGCAAAAGGAAAAAGAAAGAGTGGCAAGGGCTAAGGCTTTACAGCTTGAAAAAGAACGTGCAGCTAAGGCAAAGGCAAAAGAAAAAGAGCGCTTAGCAAAGCAGAAGGCTGCTGAGGCTCAGAAAGCTAAAGAAACAGCCGAAAAGCAGAAGGCTAAGGAAAAAGCTGCTAAGGAAAAGGCAATTCAGGCTGAAAAAGATAAGGCAGCTAAGGCAAAGGCAAAAGAAAAAGAGCGCATAGCTAAACAGAAGGCTGCTGAGGCTCAAAAGGCTAAGGAAGCTGCGGAAAAGCAAAAGGCAAAAGAAAAGGCTGCAAAGGAAAAAGCTTTACAGGCAGAAAAAGAGAAAGCAGCTAAGGCCAAACAGAAGGAAAAAGAAAAATTGGCTAAACAGCGTGCTTTAGAGCTTGAAAAGGAAAAGGCAGCTAAAGCAAAGCAGAAGGAAAAAGAAAAGGCTGCAAGGGCAAAAGCTTTACAAGCAGAAAAAGCTAAGAAAGCTAAGGAAAAAGAAAAGCTTGCCAAGAAAAAGGCGGCTGTCGATTCCGATGACAGTGCCAACAGCTGATAAACTAATGATAAATCGCTCTTGTTTTACAAAGCGGCAGATGTAAATGCAGAAAGAGGCATCTGTTGACGTAAAACATTAATAGGGCAAACCTGAAATTTTTTGGAGGCATAAACCATGAGAAAGAGAATTTGGTTCCGCACACTAACTATTTTGCTGGCAGCAACGACCTTGCTGTCATCTACAAGTGCATACAATCTCCTGGTTTATGCAAATCAGGAGACGGATTCTTCTACTCTTTCTGCAGATGTAACCGAAGAAAACCATGAGCCTAACATAACTGTTCAAGGCGGCGAGCTTATAGTTGACACCAACGCTGAGGATGCACCCGAAACAATCTCGTGGGGCACAGATGCCAACGGTAACGCTGCGGATGGTTCACAGCAGAATCCTTACCAGATTTCTTCGCTCGAGCATTTGCTCCGAGTTAATGAAATTGTCAATGACAGTACGGGCGAAAATGTAGCTGATCCTAACAACAAGCACTTCGTTCTTACAGCCGATATTAATATCAGCTCACTTACCGTTACCGATTTTGTTGAGAGCACCGGTAATGCGTACTTGATTTCAACTGATTATAGGAACTCCAATTCTAATCAAGTTTATATTTCTATTGACGGTGCATATACCGACCAATACGGCCAGACACAGCGTCACAAGATCACCGGCGGCAATTCCGGCTGGAATATTGAAATTCCGGGTCACCAGAATTTTGCCATCTTCGGATACTTGAGTGAAAATTCAAGAGTAAGTAATATTATATTTGAAAATATCAATGTAAACGTCACAACAGCTCTTCCGCGTCAGGTCGCAATCATAGCTGACAAGAATGACGGTGTTATTGAAAACTGCAGTATTAACGACTGCCGCATTACCACATCGCTTGACAGCAATCACGAAAGACCTTTCTACATTATGGAAAATAATTGCTATTTCTATAATGGTGTTGCTGCTGTTACAGCTGATAACACAGGTACGGTAAGCGGCGTATCTGTCAACGATATTGTTATTACCGTTAAGGGTGAAGATGACTACATCGGTGCTGTTGTTGCTCAGAACAGAGGTCTGGTTACTTCTTCTTCGGTTTCCGGTGTCCAGATCAACGCAACCGTAAACAACCACTATATCGGCGGTATTGCAGGTTACAACGAGCCCGACGATAATTCACTCGGTGTTCAGAACTGTACTGTTGATATGGGCGGCACAAAGGGCACAACCAAGAACTTTACACGCGGTGCATATGTCGGCGGCCTTGTCGGCAGCAACGACGGTTATCTTTACAATTCTTCCGTAACAGGCACATTTAAATCTTCAAATACTACTACTGCTGTGGCATACAATATGCTTGGCAGTGCTAACTACGCCAGCGCTGACGTCACATATTACGGCGGTGCGGCAGGTATAAGCACCGGCGTTATAGCTAATGTAACGGTATCCGATGTCGGATTTTTCTTCTCGGCAAACACTTCATTGAAAAAAGCTTACTTTGGCGGTATTACTTCTACGGTAACAGCAGCCGAATCAATTGTAAACTGTGTATCTACCGGTTCGTTCTCTGCTGCTGAAGGTACCGATATTTACTCTGGTGGTGTTATTGCATACGCTCCTGCCAATATAGCTGACGGAGCTATCAAAAACTGTTATACACTTTTCAGACTCAACAATCCCACTAAGACATATATGGGCGCTGTTATCGGTTGGGGCGGTAAAGCTTCAACACTGAACGGTTGCTATTGGTCCGATCAGGTAAGCGGTTGTGCAACATCGTATGTTCAGACTGATGCTTACTACACCGATCTTGTAGCCGGTGCAGATGCATTTACTGGAAACCTTTATTCATCAAATAAAGCAGTTGTTGCGGTAAGAAATTCTGTTGTAGCTCCCATTGCAGCGGCTTCCGTTATCAATAGCTGGGACGGTACCGGAGTAATGTTCTCGACTCCTTCAGCTGACGTAACTATTCCCACCAATGCTGCAAACAACTCGCTCGCCGAGGCTCCGTACAGCGTTGCTGTTACCTTCCCGGAGGGTGTGGGCTCATCAGACAAGGGAACGATGAATGTTTCATTCAATATAGACGTTCTTGTTACAACAGCAACAGGTGACCCTGACGATATAAATGATCCGATGGTGATTTCCTCCGCGGCACAGGCAAAGTACCTTTACCTGGTGCCTTACGGTCATTTCAAGCTCGGACAGAGAGTTTCGGTTGCTACAGAGAGTTGGGAGGCTCCCATTTTCTCGGGAACACTTGACGGTAACGGATACACACTCACAACAGACGGTTCACTTTTTAATGCAGTTATAGGTAACAGAGCAGGGGATATAGGTGCTGCTCTCGACACAGCAACATATTCTACAAACCCTGCTGCGGACAATTCAGCTTATCTCAAGCAGGGCTATGTAAGAAACCTTACGGTTGACCTTTCAGATAATATTACTTCCTCTGTTTTCGGTAATCTCATTAATGCAACCTTTGTTGATGTTGCACTTACAGACGGCGACCCTGCGGATGATGACGGCGATTTTGATACATTCGACGGTTTTTATGCTACGTTAAAGGATAAGCGTAACGCAACCTTTGCCTGTGCGGCGAACGGATATACATATATCTACGGCTGCTCAACAAACGTATCTGCATATATTGAGGACGATGCCCAGGGTAACTCATACAACGACCTTTCTATATTTATAGGTAAGCTCGGCGGCAGTGTTACTGCAAATAATTTAGCTGCAGTTACGGTAGATAACTGCTATATCAACGCAAATATTTATATCGGCGGCGGTCTTGATTCCAATACAGGACGTGCTGCATTTATCGGAAATATATCTGAAAATACAGGCTATATCCTTAACAGTGCCATCTGTACTCAGATAGTTTATACAGCAACCGGTGTCAGCGGCAGCCATTGTGCAGTTGCTTTCGGTAAGATGGATAATGTCAATAACTACGGTAAGTACAAGAACATTGTTTGGTCTAAGAATAATCCTGATGCTGTGCTTTATCCGTCGGCGTATACTTATGACAACACTCAGATAATTCTTTGGGGCGGTACAGCTACCTCCGGAGGCAACTATTCATATCCCGAGAAGACTGTTGCTCCCGGTGTTCAGGCAAGCTTTACAGTTGCTGTTCCTCAAAATATCAAGGCATTTGCCGATACAACAGCAAACGATTTCTCTGTTATTGCCGATAAAGGTGCAGAGAGTGCATTTACCGTTCAGTCTGTAGAGCTCGACGGTACAAACCTCAGGTTTGTTGTAAGAGCTAAGGATGAGGCGGCGATTAACTCTAAAGATTATATCCGTATCTTCCATCAGCCTAGCGGTCTTACTACATTTGTCAGACTTGTTGTAAAAGAGGCCGGTCTTGTATATAATCCGGAGGATGGTTACTATCACGTAGCTTCTGCATCGGATATCAAGTTTATTTCCGAAAACCATAATGTATCAGACCCCAATGTCAGCGGAAGAACTTACGGCCAGGCGGCGTACTATCTTGATGCTGATATCGATATGACCGGTATAACGCTCGCTCCTATCGGTAACTCAAGCGTACCTTTCTCAGGCGTATTTACAGGTCCTGTTGACTCAAGCGGCGAGCCGTTATATACAATTTATAACCTGTCTATCGAAACAACTGCCGATAATGCAGGTCTGTTCGGTGCTGTTGATTTCAGCGGTGCTGATATGACTATCGGTACTAACTCCGATACGGTAAGAAGAGGAATCAGCAACATTGCGATTTCCGGTGCAACCGTAAAGGGTAAGAATAATGTCGCCGTTCTTGTCGGATATGCGGCTGACCCCGACATCGGCCTTGCTGCTTCACAGCGTGACGATGTTTACGGTGATGTATATATTAATAACATTATAATAAGTGATTCTAAGGTCTACTCAGGTACAAATACTGACACTGCTTCGGGTAAGAGTGCGGCTGCTGTGCTTGCTTATGCCGAGTGTGTCAACCTCAATATCAGTGATGTCAAGGTTGATGGTGTTGAGGTAATGACATATCACTATCTCGCAAATCCGTCATACTTTGTAGCTAAGGTTGAAAACAGCAACGGTTACTCAGCAGGTATAGGCGGCGTTGTAGGTGCTATACATGAAACCTACCGCGGTTACAATATTTCCGAGACAATGAATGTAAGCATCAGCGATGCGGAGGTTTCGGGTGTTACTCTCAGCGGTGTAAATGTTACGGGCGCCAAGACTTATGCTCACGCAAATGCAGGCGGAATTGTCGGCTGTTTCTTTACTCAGTACACGGCAAGCACAACACATTATGCAACACTTAATATCGGTACTGCAGGTGCAGGCTATGGTATAAAAGTAAGCGATACCGTTATGATGACAAACGGTAATGCCGGCGGTGTGCTCGGTGCAGCTAATGTTATAACGAATATCAACGGTGCTCACGTATATGGCAGCAAGAAAGTTGCAGGCGCCGAAGATGCTGAGGCTCTCACGATGAGAGTTTTGGGCAAGAGCGACTATTTCCTCGGCGGTGTGGCAGGTTATATCGGTGTTAAGGTAAGAGACGATAACAACGCTGCAGACGGTGCTTCTCTTACAAAGGTATTCGGAGCTGTTTTGAACAGCAAGGTTGAAAATGCCGATATACGTGCAATCATTGATGCTGCCGATTTAGCAAATCAGCGTGTACGTAACGTTACGGTCGGCGGTGTTGTCGGTGCTATAAACGGTGATATCGATTCCAATGCAGTTTCATCTTGTATCGTTAGTGGCAGCCATGTCGAAGGTATAATAGTCGGCGGCGTTGTCGGCTCGGGTGTAGAAACTGTAGGTGTTGAAGGCGGTAACCTTATTAATGATGCAACGATAGGCAACTCGATCAAAATCTACGGATGCTCAGTCCTCGGCTCTGAGATTACAACTATCGACGGATGTATTCCTGCGGCAGAAGAATATGATTTATGGATGGCATACGGCGTAGGCGGTATCCTCGGTACAAACAGACGTAACCTTTGGAGCTATGCAATGCATACTACGGTGCAGCGTTGTAAGGTTGACGGGAATACTACAATCACCAATACTATTGCCGCACCTGCCCATGCCGCAACAGGCGGTATCCTTGGTGCAGGCTACGAAAACGGTATTGTTGAAGGCTCACTTGTTATCAAGTATAACGAGGTTTATGCCTCAATCGTTTCCAAAAACAATATACCTGCGAATACAACAGTGCCTGATGCAACAGGTGACTTCTATGCAACCCTCTCTGCAACAGGCGGTCTTGTAGGTGCTCTTATAGGTAACCAGTACAGCTCATATGAGCCTGAAAACTATGAGGTTTGCGACCTTTCAAAGATAAGCATTCAGCATAGTGTATTCGGTGGTTCAATCATCGGTACTGACGGTATAGGCGGTGCTATAGGTGTAATTTCGGCCGCATCAGCATATACGACTGATCTTCCCTCAAACCTTCTGAGCGATATCGCAATTACCGGTTCACTTGCCTCTACACTCGATGACAGCACAATCCGCCGCGGCGGTATTGCTATAGGTCATATGCCGGTTAAGACAAACGGCGCGGCAGATGATGACGAAGATGCTCATTATGTATTCGATGTTGCTTCGGGTACAGAGCTTACGGGTGTATTTAATAAGATATACTTCACATCATTTGAAATTGATACGGCAAAGTGGCCTGTATTCGGCTACCACAACGCAATTAGCACTACTTCAGGTGAGTATTCTCCTCTTGCCGAAACTGCAGCGGCAATGCTCATTTATTGCTACGAAGATGTTAACAAAGAGGATGATAACGCTACACTTCAGTTTAACAATACCGAGAGTGCGGTAACATATACTCTTCCTGCTGAGCAGTATCCTGCTGCAACCCGCCCCGCAGGTGTTGCAGGTGCATACTCTGTAGACGATCAGATGTGGAAGGGCTCAAACAACGATATTGCGCAGGTTACCAGCACAGGTCCCAATAACCTTACCATTGAGCCTCTCAACAGCGGTACTCTCGATATTACTATTGACTATATAGGCACTGTAGGCGATGACAACTGGTCTGTTGAGGTTGCTCTCCCTGCGGGCTTCAAATTCAAGTCAAACAATCAGACTCCGCTCGACTTTATAGTTTTAAACGGTGAAACTTACTATTTGGTTACCAATTATTTTGATCTTGGTATCGTTGGTAAGAATATGACAGACGGAGCGGCTAACCAGGGCGAATTTGATGCTGAGCATCTTGCACTGAAATACTGGATAGCCAAGGATATCGAACTTCCTGCCGCATTGTTTGAAGATAACGGCTTGTTTAACGGTGGCTTTACACCTATAGGTACATCGGCTCTTCCGTTTACGGGTACTTTTGAGTCAATGCCTGAGGGTACATACACCTCAGCAGGCGGTGCAGAGTTTGTTTCAGACGGCAATATGACTATCAGCGGTCTTCAGCTTGCTGACGGAGTACATATGGGTCTGTTTGATACTGCACAGGGTGCAACATTCAGGAACTTTACTCTTGAAAACGTTACAGCTACCTGCACAAAGGCATCTTCATCAACTGCAAATATTGCTTATATCGGTGCAGTTGCCGCAACAGTTAAAGATTATGTAACGGCAGAAGGCATTACACTTAAGGGACTTAACCTCACAGGTGCTAACCATACAGGTGGTCTCTTCGGCGGCATTCTTCCCGGAGCTTCGACAAGCACGGCAGAGTCATCAATCAAAAATTGTGCTGTTATAGGTGACACCTTCGATGAGGTTTACTCAAACGTTATTACCGGTCGCTACGGTGCAGCAGGTATTGTTTCCCATACAAACCATAACAACACAAATATGTCGGGTATCACTGTTGCTGATGCTGCAATAACTCAGGAATACAGCGGTACGGATAATGCCTACTTCGACTACGGTGCAGCAGGTATCTCGATGGCGTTCTCAGGCTCTGTCAAGGCTGAGGGTGAGCTTCGAAATAAGATTATCGGTTGTTCAATCACAGGTGAAATCGCATCAGGTGTTATCACACGTACTTATAACTCAAGCTCGAAAACTGCGTTTACGCTGTATGCTGGCAGAACGGTGTCAACAACTACTCCGGCAGCACGTGCGACAAAGGTTGAGATAAGCAGTGTTGACGTTATCGGAACGGATGTAACCGGTACTCATTCGATAAGCCTTGCAACAAATACTACTGCACATAATTACAGTGCATCGGGCGGTATCCTTGCACGTGTTGATGCAAGTAATGTTGACCATGAAATTACCGACTGTACGCTGGACAGCACTACTTATATCAAAGCTCCCTTCGGTGCCGGCGGTATAGTAGGTTGCTACGAAACTGCATCAACTTCTGCTACAACGGCACAGTTTAGACTTGCGATAAAGTCATGCGAAACTTATGCTACGGTTGAGCTGACTGATCCCGGTGTTGCACTTCCGACGAATACAACCGCTGCTCCGCGTCCCTGTATCGGTGCCGGTGCAATTCTCGGTTATATTCCGAGATGGATTTTGTCTTACTATACAACGATCAGTGACTGTACGGCAGGTGGTATCGTCCGCGGTGCAGGTAATATCGGCGGTATTGTAGGTGCAAACTGGTCTACTAACACTAACACCACATATGCTGTTGATGACAGAAGCAGTCACTTTGCAGAAAACTGTGTTGTTTCCGCCAAGTTTGAGACTTCTGAGGGCGTTTCAGCTTTTGCATCAAATACTAAGGGCGTAGGTATAGTTGTTGGTCATGCATATACATCGTTCTATATTTCGACCAATGCTTCTTGTCTGATAGACGGCAGCTTCAACCATACCAACTATCCCTTCTATAACATTTATTTCTCAGACAGTGTTTACCGTGATGAGTATGTACGCCTTTACGGTATTACCAACTCGCCTAATAACTATTCGCTTAACACATACGCTTACTATACCGATTATATATACAACCTTAACAGAACAGGTACCTATACTATTGAGAATAACGCAGTCGGTACTGCTAACTCAAGTGAAGGCGGTACATCCTATGTAACTTACACAGATGATACCTACAGAGTTTCTGTAAAGGGTAATCTCGACTCAGAGAAGTATATAATGAAGCTCAACTACAACTATGTGCAGGGCAGCGGATATCAGTTTAACACAAGTGCTTTTGAATTTGATACATCTGTCCGTACAGAGGATATGTTCGGCTTTAATTCGGGTGCATCGGTTGATGCATTCACTGTAACTGCAGATGCATCAAAGGGTGCTTTGCCTGCAGCAGGCAGTGAGTCAACTGAATTTGTGCTTGAGAGCATAACCTGCGCTGACCAAAGAGTTACAATAACTGCTACGGGTGATACGGCAGGTCAGTACTTGCTTACTACAGTACCGCTCACGGGCGGTGTAAGCTCCGAGCTTTACTTCAACTATACAAACGGTCTTACTCTTACGGTAGGTATTGAGATCGAGATAAAGCCCGAGGATTACTGGTTCAAAGCAAATGCAAGCGACAGCTCAGTTAACGATATGCTTATCTTCAACGCAGCTAACCTCAGCTATGTAAGAAGAATAGCAAGCGCAAAATCTGTAATTACACAGTGCTATGATGTATTCTGGACTGTGAACGATTCATCGGTAACTGCTGCGGCAAACGCTGCAATTGCCGATAAAAAGCTCAGCGATGTTTATTCAGCTGACTTCCTTAATGAGCTTGGCAGCTATATGCACCCCAATCCGGCTTACGACGGTACAGCAGCTACAAAGCAGTATCTCACCTTCGATGAGATGTACTCAACTACCGATGCTGCCTCGCGCGGTAATATACTTCTTTCCGAGCTGGTAGGCGATATAGTCAATGTTTCGTTTGAGACATACGGTGAGGATTGCGGACCGACAATTTACAGCCGCAGCGAAGCTTTTGTCGGTACATACAACGTGCTTGAGGCTGAGGTTCCCTCCGGTCTTACGACGGCAGGTGATACCTATAAGATCTACGGTCTGGCTCTGCGTGTTGACGGCACCGCAAGCTCGGATGCTGCCTATACAGGTATGTTTAACAGAATCGGCTCAGGTGCGGTTATCAACGGTATATCGTTTATCAACCCCGAGATCGTAACTGTAAATAAAGGTTCATTTGACAATTTTGTCGGCGTTCTTGCAGGCGAAATTACAGGCGCAACGGTATCTGATATATCTGTATCAAGCGCTGACGGTTTGTCTGCAACGGTAAAAAGTGTACGTATTACTCAACCTGCAATAACCTATGTCGGTGCAATTGCCGGTAAGGTAACAGGATCTGTGCTCAATAACATTACAGTTAAGGGTGCTGATGTTGTCGGTGCTTCCATAAGCAGAACAGGCGCAAGTGAAACAAATGTCAGAAATATCTTCGCAGGCGGTGTTGCAGGCTCATTTGACGGCACGGTTACAGGCGTAAGTGTAACTGACTCAAGTGTTTTAGCTAACAGAAACGAATCCTCCTCAAGAGGTTACGTTTCATATGCAGGCGGTGTTGCAGGCTCTGCCTCCGGTAATATCAGCGATGCTGAAGTATCTGCTCTTATAAGCGGCTGTGATATAAGCGTTGAGCCGGAAGACGGTGTGTTTGTAATATCCTATAATGCCAATGCATTTTCCGAATCGGGCGACCGTCTCGGCGGTGTAGCAGGTCTTGCAGGCGGCACACTCACGGTTGATAATGCTGCTCTGAGCTCAGTTACAGTAAATGCTTACGATATAGCAGGCGGCGTTATTGCCGAGGTTGCTGATGATGAAGATATCACTGTTACGGTTTCCGGCTGTGACATCGGAAACGCAAGCACTAAGGCTCAGCTTACTGTCAGCGGCACCACTAACACCTCGGGCGTAAGCGGTAACCGCGTATTCTACAACGCAGCAGGCGGTGTAGTAGGTTATATCAACAACGCGGCAATGCTCCGTATTTCTGACTGTGATGTAAACGGATATATAGGTCAGCAGGCGCTTGAGCAAAAGAACTGTACGGTAGGCGGTATTGTAGGCCTTGTAGGTGAAGATTTAGCTTCACTCAACAGTATCGTAATTACCACCTCGACAGTACAGGGCGAGCTTGCAGGCTATCGCAGAAACCCGAAGGACAGCAACGCAAGCTACCGAATACTCGGTGCAGTCGGCGGTATTATAGGTAAAATATATAACTTTGCACATAAGACTTTTGACTCTTCGGATGTTATGATCTCAAAGTCTATCATGTCCGCAAAGGTATACCTTTACACAAGCACAAGCGGTACAACTGTCAAAGCAGACTTTGCAACACTTGAAAATCAAAGTGATACAAATGTCGGTAAGATCATCGGTGAAGTCCGAAATGACGGTACCGGAAATAACTTTGCAAAATCTGCAGGCAGTGCACTTGATAATAATGTTGAGTTCACTGACTATGTATCTGAGGTATACTTCTCTTCATATCCGCAGAGTATAGTTGCTTACGGATGCAACACCTTCTATACAAACCAAAGTAACGATGCTTCCGAAACATATGTTGATATCAACAGAGAAGACCGTTATATGTCGGCTGATGCAGAGTCAACCGAGAATATCAGCTCATTCAGAGTTGACAGTACTATTGCTGACCCGACTGTTGATCCTTCGGTTACTCCGGGAGGAGATAATCCCTATAACAGCGGTACGTACTCTGATGTTGCTATCATTACCTTTGATGATGAGAGCACTCAGCAGGGTACAACATCCTCCAGGTATTTCAGCCTTGCTTATGACAATATCAGTCTTGATAGCAGTGTCAATAAGGCTATCAGGTTCGAAAATGAGTTTGATATTACTCCTGAGGATGACAGTACAGATATCAACAGTGTAACAGTTTCGTCGAACTTCTATAACAGCTCGGCTCCCGGTCTTACCGAAACGGTCGAAGGTACATCGTACAGCTATTCCTACTATCCCGGTGTTATTACGGTTTCATCTAACGAAAACGTTGACATCGTAGGTTATATCAGTGCAAAGTATTCCTACGGTCTTGAAGTAGGCATACAGTTTGTAAGCATGGAGATTGCCGGTAACGGTAGTCAGGCAAATCCCTTCCAGGTTGCGAAGCCCAAGCACTTCAAGGTTGTACGTGCGCTTCGCGGTGCTTACTACAACCAGGTTGCTAACATCGACTTTGCGGATGTTAACAATAATCAGTACAGCTCCGCAACGGAAGGCGCTCTCTTTGCAGACGGTAAGGGTATCGCTCCTATCGGTGCATCCTCCGCTCCCTTCACCGGTGTTTACAACGGTCAGGGATATCTGCTTTCAAATGTTTATATTGCCCGTTCGGATGAAGACAATGTCGGCTTCTTCGGCTACATCGGTACAGGCAATAATCCTGCGACTCTCAAGAATATCCATATCGAGCTTGCTTCAGAGCTTGATGTTACGGATGAAAGCGGCAACATAACCACTGTTGTCGGCGGAATTACAGGTAAGGATAAGGTAGGCGGTCTCGTCGGATATGCAAATAACGCTGTCATTACCAACTGCTCTGTTGCAGACGGTTTTGTAATAGGCAGATTTGCAGTGGGCGGTCTTGTCGGCAGAACCGGTAACGCTCAGTTTGACTCCTGCTTTACCTCAACCTCAACTTATTCATCATTTGCTTCAGAAACCATATCTGCCACAAGGGATAAGAACGCAGGTGCACTTGTAGGCCTTGTAGGAGCCAATACTTCAATCGTCAGGTCATTTACTCTCGGTCTTGCAAGTATCGGTACAACGGATACGGACGACGGTGCCGCAGGTGGTCTTGTCGGCTACGTCAGCTCCGGAACGCTTAACATAAGCGATACACTTGTAGCTGCTACGGTTTCGGAATATAAGGGACTTGAGGAGGGCAGTACACGCTACAGAGGTCTGACGGTAGGTCAGTGTGCAGGTATTGCAAACGTTATTGCAAGCAACGTTACGGTTGCTTCAACAAACGCACTTCTTATCAATGACGGTGATGAAGTGAATCCTGCCAAGTCTGTTGTCGATCCCATCCTTTCAGGCGGTGTCGCCGAAGGTGCGGCAACAAACATATTTGTCGATACTGACCTTGTAGGTACACCTAACGGCACGGAGCCTTACACAAAGGCGTCCAAGGTCAACGGTCTTTACAACTTTGCAGTCAGCAGTGAAGCAGAGGTTGCAAACGATGCTTATACCTCAGCTTATGTCGCACTTGCAGTACTGCCTCTCGAGGTTGACCCCAACGAGGTAAGAGACAAGAGAGATGATGCCGTTAAGTATGCAGGATATATGTACCCCCTGACTGTCGGTCACGGCGGTGAATATACATTCTCATCCTCGGTTCTTGACCTTACGGATACGGTTGAGTATCCTGCCGATCTTGATGCTGATATGTATGGTATTAAAACAGCAGACGGCGTAAATAAAAACACCGACCTGCTCTTCCGTGATACAGACGGCTCAACATCGATCTACCCCAATTCGTACGCAAGTGAAACAGGTGCTGTTCTTAACAACGGTACGGTTCACGACAACGGCGAAGTTGCTTACGATACTAAGCTGCCTTATTTCGATATGACCAAGTCAGTCGAAATCGGTAGTATGAATATTGAAGTAAGCAGGAAGGTTTATTATCCTGTACTCGGCAGCAAGATATCTGAGGGCGTTACCTTCTATTCGATAGCGACTGCCAGACAGCTCTTCGCACTCAGCAACAGCAGAGAAGCTGTAAAGGGTTCAAAGTTCTACGACTTCTATACCCTCAACGGTGAAATTCAGGGTGCTTCTTATGCACGCAACCGCAGCTATATTATGGTTGCCGATGTTGATATGAGTGGCGAAAACTTCGTGCCGATAATAGGCTATGAAGGTGTATTCAACGGTAACGGCTATACGGCTGATAAGCTTACCATTAATATGCCTAATCAGAATGAGGTCGGTCTTTTCCGTTCACTTGAAAGCGGAACGATCAAAAACCTTACTGTAGGCGTAAATGAAATAACAGGTAATAATAACGTTGGTGCTCTTGCAGGTGCGATAGTTGTACAGAATGTTTCGAATAAATCAAACAGTGCAACGGTAAAAATCGAAAACTGCCACGCTGTTCTTTCAGAAGGCGGCAGCGGAATAACCGCTACAGGCTCCAACATCGGCGGCCTTATCGGTGCTGCAACACGCAGTAAGGCCGATAACGGTATCAATAATTCATCGTCGTCCGTAACGGTTAGCGGCTGTAATGCAGTCGGCGGTCTTGTCGGATACTGCGAGCAGCCGATCACCAACAGTTTCTCAACAGGTGCTGTGAATGCAGAGTTTGTGCCTTCTTCCGAGGCCGTACAGATCCATCCCTGGATAATCAACGGTACTCAAGCTATAGCAGGTGCTCCGCTTACAGGCTCAACACAGTACGGTGTAGGCGGCCTTGCAGGTGTGCTATATCAGGATTCTGATGCGATCGGTGCAAAACAGGCGGCTATCACTTACTGCTTCGGCAGCGGTATAGTCACGGTAACCGATGCTGCCTATAACACCAAAGACGGTGTTTACGGTGTAGGCGGTCTTGCAGGTGTTACCTGTACTGGTACAGATGTTTCCACCTCGTTCTCCAGCGGTAACGTATATTACTGCTACGGTAACAATGTATTTGCATCCTGTGCAAACAATACAGTAGGTGTCGGCGGTCTCGTCGGTGTCAATTACAACGATCTCAAGGACGTTTACTCAAGTGCTTCCGTTGCAGCTGATTTCGGCGATGTTACAAATGCTGCAGCAGTCGGTGCAGGCGGTGTCATTGGTGTCGCTTACGGTAAGCTTTCGGATGCTTACTCCGCAGGCGCAACCCTCGGAACAACCACTACCTCCGATTACAGTGAAGCCAAGTACGGTGCAGGCGGCGTTATAGGTTTGCTTGACAGCGGTGCACAGAGCGCTAACCTTCTGTTTGACATTAATATTTCAATAACCGATAAAGTTGTAGGTAAGATCATCAGCGGCAGTATTGATTCCAACTCTACTGCACACACAACTGAGTACCTTACGGCAGGTGACAAAAACCTTATTAACTACCAGTTCGGTTATACAAAGGGCGCTTATCCGTACCTCAATGCTTTCTTCAGAAACGATGTTTCGTTAGTTATCCGTATCAATGCTCTTCTCAGCGTTGTTGCTCTTCAGCTTAATCCGCTCGATACTCTGGCGGCAAACGGCGAAGGCATTTCGATGGCTCTCAATATCCCGGTCGATTTCGAGTATGTCTCAAGCGGCAGCGGTAACGATACTGAGAATGTCGGTCTTTACAAGTACGGCTACGCTGATGAAAACAATATTGTTGATGCGGCACAGGGCGTTATTGACGATGTTACACATACACTTTCAATTCAGAGAACTCAGAATGAAGCACAGTATGTAAACTTCGTTATCTCGATCGAGTCAAAGGACGGCGAGAGAGCTGATAAGGACGGTAACGTTTACTCACAGGTTGCAAACCGTCTTGTATCGCGTCTCTGCGCTCCGATGCTCGGCACTCAGACTCATCCTTACCTTATCGCGACACAAACTGACTTGAGCCACGTAGGTATGACAAACGGTGAGCTTTCAGCACTCAGTGCTTCTGACCCGGATTCAATGTACAGGCAGTGGGCAACACCCATCCTTGAAAACGGTACACCTACTTCCGGTACTGTTAACTTCAAGCTCATGGGTTATGTACCGCTTGACGGATACAACAGGACGATAGCAGACCTTACAAATCAGGTCTATAACGTTGAAGGTCAGAGCATTGCATATGAAGGTATCTCCTTTGACGGTAACGGTTACTCTATCAGAAACCTCAGCACCAGACTTTTCGAGAAGCTTGACAGCAACTCAAAGCTCAGCAACATGACGTTTGAAAATGTAAGCTTTGCAGGTAAGAGTCTGATAGGTGAGGTACAAGGTATAGTTGAAGGTGTCAACGTTTACGGTACAGCTTCGGGCAGCAGCACAGCTGCAATCGCAGATACCGTAGGCAGTACGGGCAAGATATTCGGCTCGGTTGCAAATGTTGACTATAATGACAGCTCTTCAACCGGTAATGTAGCCGGTATTGCTGTTACAAACAACGGTATTATCGAGCTTTGTGCTTCAGTAGGCAGCTTTACCGGCGGTGCAGTTTCCGGTATGGGCGGTCTGGTCGTTACAAATAACGGTAAGATACATAACAGCTTTACTATCGGTAACCTCGTATTTGACGATGCCAATAACCTTGGCGGTTTTGTCAATAACAATACCGGTGACATCAATAACTGTTACACACGTTGTAATATCATTGTGAACAACACTGATTCAAACCGTGTGATCGGTGGCTTCGCAGCATATAACAGCGGCGAAAATGCTACGATTTCCTCAGCTTACTCCTCAGGCATATTTGAGCTTGCGGCTGATACGGCTCCTCTCAATATCTTTGTTGCACGTTCAACGGGTACGCTTAAAAACTGTATGTTTGATAAGCAAATGAGCGGCAGTACCTTCAGCGACATTTATAATCTTGCTGAACGTACGATAGATATTGTTCACCTTACGGAGCATCCGGAAATGATATCTTCCGTTGAAGCGGGACGTATTGCTTATACTGTATCTGATGATATAGTTGTTGATGAGGCAAACGAGACATATCACAATGTCTACTACCCGCAGCTTACGGCAATTCTCAACACTGAGGAATATGAGACACAACAGGACGACAAGGGTAACGACATACAGGTCGAAACTGTAAGAAGCCGTATGTACAGAGTTCTTCGTACATACTCGTTTATCAGCTCCGCAACTGCTCTTGTCGGAAATGATAACTACATCAATAATCTTGCTCTCGGCAGTTCAACTCCGTTGAGCTATGATTCGGTCAACAGAGACCTTTGGAGACGCACATCAGGCTCAGAGCTTGCATCGACAACTATCTTCGGTGAATCGGGTAGCGTAAACGGCAGAAGGATTCTTGCTGTAAGCACTCTTCCTGACGGCTACGATGCTGCTGCAGACAACCGCTCGGTAATCAGTGCAGTTGTTCCCGTAACAGACTTCTACGGTCTTACACTTGCGGATAATGCACAGCTTGATCTCTTTGCTGAGGTAACGGGTCTCGGACATCCCAACTTTGCGGGCGGTCAGGGTACAGCTTCTGCTCCGTTTGAAATTTCTACACCCGAGCAGTTTGTTGCGCTTTCGTTCTTCGGTACAAGTGCCGCTAACAACTTTAAGGTTATCAACGATATAGATATGGGCGGAAGCGAAAGCATCTGGACATCATATATCGATAACTTCAAAGCATCGCTCAACGGTAACGGTAAGGTGATATCAAACATCACTATCGGTGCTGACGGAAATGATTCACTCTTCGGTACTGTAAACGGCGGTAAGATAGACGGTCTTGGTATCGCAGGCATTGACGTCACGGTTACAGGTAAGCAGGGCGGTATGCTCGCTCACACTGCTCAGAGCGGTTCGGTAATTACAAATACCTATGCTGTAGGTACGGTAAATGCTTCTGCTACAGGCGGTCAGTCTGCAGTAGGCGGTCTTATCGGCTACAGTAACGGTGCAACGATTGACGGTTGCGTTGTTTCGGGTAAGATAGAGTCCGATGCTTCTGTAACAGGTGGTGTTGTTGCTTCGGCAAGCGACGGTTCGGTGATACGTAATGTTCTTTCAACCGTATACATAGATGCAGCAAAGGCTGCTGACGGTGTCGCTGCCGGTATTGCAGGTACGGTTTCCGGTGTGGTCGAGCTTGCAAACTGCGTATTTGCTTCTGATGTAAAGGCTGCAACAAGCGGTAACATCACAGGCGACGGTGCAGCGTTCGATACCTGCTACTATGATAAGCAGCTTTCATCTGTAGCTGATAATGCAGCTTCAGCCTCAACTCACTACCTTACAAACGGTGCTTCTATGGAGCAGCTCGGCTTCGGTTCCTCAATGACAAGAATCAATGACAGTACATTTATGGGTTACCCTGTACCTGCAGCATTTGCAAATGCAGATGCAGCTGACGGATTTGTTCCGACCGAGCAGTTCATTGCAGGTCTCAAGCTTGCAAGCGCAAGAATCAACCTTGCAAGCGGTGCAGGTGTAGGCTCAATTACGACCTTCACCAATATTACAGCTCCTTCAATGCTCGACAGCTACGCTGTACAGCTTACATTCGGCAGCTATGAGTCCGTCGATAATTACTACCTTGTCAAGCCGGAAGGTACTGCAACTCAGATCGATACTGATACAGCAGAGCTTCCGCTCGGTGTCAAGGCTGACCGCTATGCTGAGTATAAGCTCAGCAACAGCAGCTTCGACGGCGGTAAGATGCTCAGATATCTTGACCTTGATGTAGGTAAGACACTTAAGGTTACCTATCGTTACAGCGGTCTCGACACTGATGCAAATGCAGTACTTACTGCATTCTCAGGTATGAGTAATATTTCTGCTGTTACGGCATTTGCTGTCAGCGGTAAGCACAGCGGTAACCTCTGCTCGAGTATGGTAATCCCGATGGATTCCGATGAAGGTGCATATATCCTTCGTGTAGGCAGTGAGCTTCCGACAGGTGAGTCGATTGCTTCGGTTTCGGCTGAAGTACGAAACAACGGCTCTAAGGTGCTTGATGCTGTATCTACTGAGCTTGAGGATGCTACTTGGAAGCTTGCAATGAGCTCAGACACTAATATTGACTGCGATGAGATAGTAATCGTCATCAATGTCGAGGAAACTCCGATATGGGGTATCAGAAAACTTTTAAATCTTTTCTAAACTATAAGAAAGGGGGATTTAGCTGAATATGAAAGAGATGAAGAAAAATACCGTGCAGCTTATGATTGCAGGTATAGTCGTTGTTCTCGTTGCTGTTTGCGGTACGTTTGCCTGGTTTGCTTCAGGTGACCGTTCATGGGTTAAGAATATTGTTGCAAATATGGAAAGCCCGAGTACAGAAGAAGCTATTAATTCAGGTATCAGCGAAATCCAGATCTACGACCCGATAAGCGGCAATTGGAAAAATTATGACGGTGAAATCCCCCTCAGCTTTGTTCCCGGCCAGTCCTATAGCTTTAAGGTTCTCTTCAATGCAGATGAATCACAGCATACTTGGCTCAGATTTACCGGCATTGATGAACCTGCTGAAGGTGAGACAGCCTTGATAAACGGCTTGCAGTACAGCGTAAAGTTTACTTCGGACAGTGCTGATGATTTCAAGCACTTTGAGATCAGGCATAAGGAAGACAACGAACCGTATGTGGAGCTTGTTTCTCAAAAGCCTGTAACTGAGTTTACCGAAAAAGAGAACGATCTGTATGTTCTCTATTATGATCTTTCACTTCCCGGTACAGCAGGGAACGATTACTTCGACCAAAGCTTCAATGCTGACGTTGAACTTATATTACAGTAATATTTTAAATTTTATCCCGAGGGGCAGCCATGAAAAAAGTAATCTCAAGAATTATTAATGTAATACTTGTAATTGTAATACTTCTTGCCGCTGGTGTTATGATACTTACGGGTATCAACTCACGCAGCGGTAAGGCGACGATGGTTTTGGGTTACGGCTTTATGGCTGTCCAGACGGGCAGTATGACTCCCGAATATCCCGTAGGATCGGTTATCATTATCAAAGAGACCGATCCTGCCAAGCTTAATAAAAATGATGTAATTACTTTCTACAGTCCCTATCTGAATAAGATTGTTACCCACCGTATTGTGGAAGTTAGTGAAGACGGTGACGGTACATACAGCTTCACCACAAAGGGTGACGCAAACGAAATTAACGATGAACATCCCGCTGAAGGTGAGCAGGTTATCGGTAAAGTGATAGCCAAAAGCTCAATTATGGAAAAGCTTGTTAAGCTGAGAGAAAATCCCGCGACGTTCTTTCTTTTGATCTTACTGCCTATGTGCGTCATAATCTCACTTGAGTTTTTCAGCATTTACAAAAAGAATGCCGCCGCAAAGGATAGTAAAGACAGTGAAAATGAAGAAAAGAAATAAGCTTTTTGCCATACTCGGCGTTATTATATTTTTGCTCGCAGCACTTATATGGGTGCCGAAAGTTTTCGGAATGAATACATACTATGTCAGCTCTGACAGTATGGAGCCGGCTATACACAAGGGAAGTCTCGTTTTCACTGAGCATGTTGAGCTCAAGGACATAAAGACAGGGGAGGATGTGCTTGTTTTTACAAGCCCTGTTAACCAAAAGACCTTTATGCACCGTGCGATATATATCAATGAATCCGAGCAGCTTATCTATACCAAAGGTGACAACAACAATGTTGCTGACCCTGTGCCGGTTTCATTTGAAGCGTGCAGCGGCAGAGTGGTGCTTAATATTCCGCTTGTCGGTTATGCCTCTTGGGCACTCGACACCTTGCCGGGTAAGATCGCAGTAATTGTTTTTTATATTATCTGCGCGGCTGTTATGATTGAAGGCCGCAGAGTAAAGAAATCACAAAAAGAGGTGGACACAAAATGAAAAATAAAATAATCTGCCTTATTCTTTCTGCTGTACTGCTTGTCGGTCTTGCAGGTGCCAACGGTGCTTATGCCTGGTTTGCTCTCAGCTCAGGCGGCTCACTCGGCGGTGTAGGCGGTAAGCACAGCCTCTCTACCGGCAATGTCGGATATATGCTTACAGGTGATTTTACCGCTGATTTTGACAGCAGCAAAATCGTACCCGAGGATGAGCTTCTCGTTTCGTTTGATGCAGAGCAGAATGCTGCTGACATTGCGAAAGTTTCAGAATATCCCGATTGCAAAATGTTTATAGAAAACACATCTTCTATAGATACCCAGCTTCGCATAAAGGTTGTTTACGGCTACGGCGATGAGGCTGAAAAGGTTTTTGATAATTCCGAAGCTTCTCCGCTTACGGTTGAGCTTACCGATCCTTCGCTTTGGTCATATAACGGCGGTTATATTTACTATGGTGCTTTTGACGAGACAGCTCAGTCTTCAGAGGTAATCACTGCTTTTGAAGCCGCAGAGGGTGCAACACCTGCGGTTATTCCGCTTTTTGATTCGATCCGTTACAGCGGTGCGAACACAGAGAATGATATGATATCCGGAAAGACACTCAATGTAAAAGTTGTATTTGAAGCCAGACAGTCCGAATATGTTGACTGGACTCAGGTAGGCACGATATATACAAACGAAACAGTATAACCTATGAAAATATTCAATATTATCTACAATATCGTTGCAATTGCAATCAGCCTTGTTTTTCTCTTTACTGCGGGAGTTATGGTAACGGGCACAAAGGTTTTTGCAGTTGCTACACCGAGTATGGAAACCGAGATTCCGGAGGGGTCTGTCGTATTTGTGCATAAAGCGACGGAATATAAAGAGGGTGATGTAATTACTGCCAAGCTTTTCAGCGGCAACACATTTACTCATCGTATCGTCAGTATTGACAGTGAAAATAGCTTAGTCTACACAAAGGGTGACAGTAATCCGACACAGGATCCCTTACCGACGGCAATATCGGATATTATCGGTAAAGTTGTTTTCAGCGTACCTTATCTCGGTTTGCTTGCACTTAATTTCAACAGTACTACAGTCGTTTTCGTTCTTGCGGCAGTACTTATAATACTTATGATTATCCGTTTTATTATTTATAAAAAGACTGACAAGGAGGTTACCGAAAATGAAAAAGCTCAATAAGCGCGGTATTTTCAGCATTATTCTGTCGCTGATGCTTGTTTTTACAGTCGGCTTTTATTCGTCGGCAGAGCATACAACTGCGTGGTTTACTGCTTTCGGTGATGCTGCAAAAGAGTTTAATATGGACAGTATTGATATAACCTCCGATTTTGACGGCGAAACAGCTGAGCTTAAGTTTGATGCGGCAACTAAATTTGCCGATGCAGATGAGCGCAGTAAAATGTTTGAGCACGCCTGTAAGTTCTTTAACGTTACCATTACAAATTCGGGCGAGCGCGATGCACTTGTATTTATAGATATCGCAGAGACATCACGTGCAGTTACTGCTGATAAGGGTGTACGTTACTACATCTGGGAGTATACCGATAAGACCGAATATACCGATGTTACTCCGGTTGTCCCCGGTGTGTATGAAAATGCCGACGGTAAGCGTGTTATTGAAAGCAAGGGTAAATACTTCAGAACAGATAAAATGATTGCCGATATTATCACCGAGAAGATAGGCGACAGGCAGGCTGAGATAGAAGCTATGTCGGCTGAAGAGCAGCTTGCTTTCCTCAATCAGGATTCGTCAAATCTTGTTGAGCTTAAGGTCGGTGAAACAAAGAGCTTCTGCTGTGCATTCTGGGTCGAGTACGACTACTTTATGAATGATGAAAATGTTACAATAGATGACAACGGTATTCGCACACTTGAATGCAACGTCGATGTTGTTATCAACGCAGTTCAGGCAGAGCATTACCCTGTTGCAGAGGAAACATCAGCTGAATAATTAACGAAAGGGCGACAAATCAAATGAGCAAAAAGAATACAAAACAGAATAAAAAATTTAAGCTCAATCCGTTTGCGGTTGTCGCTTTGGTCGTTTGTGCTCTTGCTGTAGTTTACACTGCAACTACTGCGTGGCTTACGGGCGAGCCGCTCAATCCTATTCGTTTTACAACACTCGAAGACTTTGATTATAAAATGAATGTCTACTTTCTTCAGGATGACGGTACAAAGGTTGATTTAATTAAGGATTCTGTTGATCAAGGTAATTATACTTCTTCATCCGGTGCAATCAAGCTTGATTATACCGATTCGTCGGCTCCCAACTATGTCAGCCGTCTGCGTGCGGAAATAAAGCAGATCGGTGGCGGCGTGGCTTTTTTAAGAGTAAAAGTTTCACATGAATGGCTTTATACTCAGTCAGCAGGGGCTGAATCCACAAGGCTTCAGGGTGAAGCAAACCTTCCCTATACACTCAATACCTCTGAATTTGCCGACAAGCGAATGACGGACGGATATATTTACCATGAGGGTATTCTTGACGAGTCTGACGGCTATGTTGAGGTAATAAACGGCTTTGATGCTGCGAATTTTGATGCATCTGCAATTACTGCCCTCAGCGGTACGGTTGAGCTGTCTGTAAATATTACCGTTGACGCTGTTCAGTTTAACCGCTATCAGCAGTTCTGGGGTATGAGCACACGCCCCTGGGCTTGAATTTAACCAGATATCCGGAGAATAAAAATGGCAAACCAAAGACAAAAAAAGAAAAAGAAAAATGCCGCCGCTTCAAAGCAAGCGGCGGCAGCATATAAGGGTAAAAACGCGCCTGTAAAGGCAGCGCCTGCAAAAAAAACGCAGGAAACCCCTGAACCAGAGGTGCAAAAGGCTGAGCCTGAGAAAAAGGAGTCGAAGAGGCAGGATGCTCCGAAGGCTGTTCCTCAGAAAAAAGAGCCTAAGAAAGCTGAGCTCCCAAAAAACACAGAGAAAAAGCAGGAGCAGAAAAAGCCGAAAAAGGTGAAGAAAACCAAAACGGCAAAAAAAACGCCCCGTAAGACGGGAGGCAGTTTTACCAAACAGCTAAAAACAAAAATTGAAGCCTTTGGCGTCAACAAGTTTTCGGCAATTGTGCTGGCTGTCTGCGTGCTGATTGCGTCGGTCTGTGTTATTGCGTGGGTAACTTCAAGCCGTTTCGGCATACCGGAGGAGGCTGTGCCGGAATATAAGGGCAAAAACATATCATCAGACCTTACTTTATTCGTTATGGAAGACCTTGCAGATCAGTATGAGTTTTCTGACAGAATGAAGCGTAAGGGCGATAAAAAGGCGTTTCGCTATTATGCCGCCGATGAGCTGACATTTGCCGAAAAAAATTCGCAGGCGGCACTGAACCTTGTAAATGTTTCAGATAACGAATGTGTTATAATAGCTTCAATCGTAGATGAAGCAGGCAATATATGCTTCAGCTCAAAGGGCTTGCCTGCAGGCTACTGTCTCACCGATGTGGGTATAAATGACAGACCTTACGGTACACACCAAATGAAGCTTGTTGTTGCAGGCTATGATCCAGAAAACTATGAGCTGATTGGTGTGCAAAGCTCTGATTTGACCGTACAGGTCGGAATAGAAGAGGAAACTTCCGATGTCAAGCAAACACAAGGCTGAAAAATCTGCTGAGCAGATAAATAAAAAGCGTAACCCTAAAGTAGTTCAAGCTGCTGCAATGTTAGCGGCAAGCTGTCTGCTTCTGGTTATTGCGGCTGTTGCCTTGGGAAGCCTCGGCTTTTTTCACATGATAGGCGGTTGGTTTATTCCGCGCGGCGATGTAAGAGTCGGCGTTATTGCCGAAGAGGGTCAGGTAAAATCGCTGGGTGAGAAGGATATTGTTTACCGTGTTAATTCTGATGTTGTGTTTGAACACACCTATGCTCAGGGCACGATAATGCTCGAAAATCCTGCCGTTTCAAAGTATGACCTTCAGTTTTCAATCTATCTGCCCAAAAATTTACAGGAGCCTATATATGAGTCGCCGACTCTCAAGCCCGGAGAATGCATTCTCAGCGATAAGCTGACCGATACTCTGCCGGTAAAGAAAGGCAGCTATACGTGTATGTGTATAGCTAAGGCATATGATTCCGACGGTAACTATTGCGGAAAAAACACCTGTACAGTCAGAATTGAAATTTTGGATAACTAAAACAAGAAAAGAGACTTTGAGAAAGGTAACGAGATGCTGTGTTCCTTGCCCGTGAAAGTGTACAAAGGTACCGCGATATGGCAAAGGCAAAAAATCTTATGTAACAAAATATAAACAACAGGAAGATTTGATTTTAATCCTCCTGTTGTTTTTTATTTGCGGAACGGTTAAAGACCGTTACCTGCATTTTTATGCGTGTTGTCGGTGACTTTATCGACAGTCTCAAGCTTCTCCTTGAGGGATAAGCTAAGGGTAAAAAGCGGAGCAGACGGATGTTCCGATTTTAATAATTTTCGGGTCTTATTTGAAAGTAGCCCTTGTCATGTGAGCAAACGGGACAGATACCGGGTGCAGTCTTGCCGATAAAAATATGACCGCAGTTGCGGCACTGCCATATTGTGTCGCCGTCACGGCTGAATACAAGTCCCTCGTTGATGTTGCCAATCAGCTTGCGATATCTCTCTTCGTGTTCTTTTTCGATTTTTGCTACGCCTTCAAAAAGGAATGCGATCTGCTCAAATCCTTCTTCTCTTGCGGTCTTGGCAAAGCCTGCATACATATCTGTCCATTCGTAATTTTCGCCTGCAGCAGCATCTGTAAGATTGTTGAGCGTTTCGGGCATCTTGCCGCCGTTAATCAGCTTGAACCAAATCTCAGCGTGCTCTTTTTCGTTTTTTGCCGTTTCTTCAAATATTGCCGCAATCTGCTCAAATCCGTTTTCTTTAGCCTTTGCCGCGTAGTATAAATACTTTGTGTGTGCCTGGCTTTCTCCTGCAAAAGCCGCAAGCAGATTGTTCATCGTCTTTGAATCTTTGAGTTCCATTTCTCTTCTCCTTTTCTTTTTGGTTAAGGTTAGTATAGGTTTTGTTTGATTTATATATTCATATGTATTTTATCAGGTGATAATGGTTATTGTCTCTCCCTCAGTCAGCTTTGCTGACAGCTCCCTCGTCAGAGGGAGCTTGGACGGATTAACAGTGATATATGATAGGTGGCTATGATTTGACTTGAAAAATTTTTGATATAATGATATATTTATGATGCGCTAAACAAACCTCCCTCTGACGAGGGAGGTGGCAAAACCATAGGTTTTGACGGAGGGAGAGAAAAATGAAAGATTACAATAAATCCAACATCCCTCTTGCAAAATCTTTAAGAAAAAACATGACTCCGTGGGAAAGAAAACTATGGTATCAATTTCTGCGAAATTATCCTGTACGTTTTCAGCGACAGAAGGCAATCGGTAATTATATAGTTGATTTTTACTGTGCTAAAGCAAGGTTGGTTGTTGAACTTGACGGCAGCGGTCATTATACAGCAGAGCAAGCTGAAAAAGATAAAATTCGTACCGACGAGTTGGCAAGTATGAATTTAAAAGTAATAAGAATTTGCAATTTGGATATTGACCGTAATTTCAACGGTGTATGTGAATACATAGATTTATATGTTAAGAAATCTCTCCCTCATCAGAGGGAGCCGAGGTGAAATAATATAAAGGAGAAATAACAATGGGTAAGATTGTGGCAATAGGCGGCGGAAGCTTTGAATACGGTGAAATCTGGACTATGATTGAGCATATCTGCTCACTTTGCAATAAAGAGCATCCGAAGATGCTTTTTCTTCCTACTGCGAGCTTTGATTCTCACGACGATACACAAACCTTTATCGATGCCTTTGCAAAATACGGCTGTACGGGTGAGGGACTTTACCTTACCGATGAAAGCCTTACTTACGATGAAATAAGAGAGAAGATTCTCGGCAGCGATATTGTTTATGTTGACGGCGGCAACCTCAAATTCCTTATGGATACCTGGAACAAAACAGGTGCAACCGAAATTTTCCGTGAAGCATATGAGAAGGGGATTATCCTTTCGGGCTTAAGCTCAGGTGCTATGTGCTGGTTTGATATGGGCTGGGATGATTGCCTCGAGGGCGGCGAGTTTGCATTTATCGACTGCGTAGGTCTTCTGCCTTATTGCAACTGTCCTCACTTTGAGTCCGAGTATTGGCACCGCTTCAAGGACGAGATTAAAAAGCTCAACGGCCCCGACGGTATGGGTATTGATAACGATGTCTGTGTCAGCTTTGTCAACGGTAAAATTACAGTTGTCAAACACGAGCAGGAAAAATCAGCCTTCCTCTACCGTAAAGCAAATAACTTTGAAGAAGAGGATATGGCAGAGATAAATAATGTTTAATTTTAATAAAGAACTTGTATTTTATGATGAGAAATTAGCCCCATTTTGTATAGCTGCTGATTTGCTTGGAATTGTATCAATTGCTGCTTATACTTTTTTAGGTGCGGTATTACCTTATGATGCTGCTATAGCACTTAATCGGGTAACGAATGGATTTGTATCTGTTGCCGCTTTACTTGTAGTGGTATTCTTTGTTGTGTGGATCTGGGTTTTTGGCAAATTGAGAAAATATCCTATTACTCGCGAGAAAAAAGGATTAATAGTTTTTACACATATCTTAAATTTGTTGTATGCTGTTATTCTTGTTGAGTCAAAGTTTCCTTTATAATTATTTTAATTTATGCTTGACATTTACCTTAGGTAAATCGGTATAATCGGCACGAAAGGGGGCTTTAAGCCTTATGAAAATGAAGGAAGTTCTGGCTCAGACAGGGCTTACGGACCGTGCCGTGCGACTGTATATCGATAACGGGTTGATAGCACCCGATATCGAGGAAAACTACAGCGGAAGAAAAAATATCGAGTTTTCGCAGTCGGATATTGACCGGCTTAAGAATATTGCTCTGCTTCGTAAAATCGGTTTTTCAATACCGGATATAAAAGAGATATCTCAGGGTAGTGAAAATACAAAGTCAATAATCGAAGCATTCATACAGCAAAAGCGAGAGAATATCGAAAGTGATACGCTTGTTTTGGAGCAGCTTAAAAATATTCCTTTAGACACGAAAATCACAATGGAAAGCCTTTGTTTACAGTTATCTTCAGCCGCAGAAAATAAACAGGTGCCCAAGGAAGATTTGCAGCTTCCGAAAGCAGAAAAACGCCGCAGGGAGGATTATATAGCGATTGCTATAATCGGAATTATTGCACCTCTTATAATTATGACAACTCTTATTTTGCTGCGGTGTGTGGGGCATAAAAACCTTGTCTTTGATTTTGAAACAATTATGATGTATATACATCTTTTCAGCGGATGGTTTATCATAATTGTTTTGTCACTTGTGATGCTGCTTATAAACAGACCGAAATTTGTATCTGAAAAGAAGCAGAGAATAAGAAAACATTTGTCAAGAATGCTGTTTAGTATCAATACTTTTGCCGTTTTTGCAGCTATGGGAGGTTCGTCTTTAGCTTTAATGCTTGCTATGCATACTCAGGAATATACTACTGACCCTAATGATTATATGTCGCTCGGCAGTTATTACGGGTCGGTTGAGAAAGAAGAAATTCTGAAAGTTTTTCCGTCTGAAATACCTGAATCACAAGTTATGTATAACGGATTATTTAAAAATAAATACAAACCGTCAACCGTATATTATTATCATAATATGGAATCGCTGGATGATGTTTCGGATATATTTGCTCAATGGCAGCTGCCTCGCAAAGAGTTTTATGAAGAGGTTGAATTAAAGCAAAGCAATGCTGTTGAAACCGTGCAAAAGGGTGATTGGGTAATGTGCTATTACAGCGGTAATGAAAAAAGTGAAAAAGAAGAAAGTTATTATGATATTCTTGCCTTTGCATATAACGAGGATATACTTACTGTCAGATATATTTGTTCGGGTAACATCGGTTATCAGGAATGTAAGCCCTATTATCTCAGTCTGGATTGGTAAATTTTTTTGACAAATAATTTGAAAGGATTTAAAAATGAAAACACATAAGTGTCTGATACTTTTATCGGTTTTGTCTGCCGTCGTGTCGGTAGTTTTATATGGTGTAACATTCTTTCAGAGTGTAAGTATGCTCGAATTTCAATATGCACAAATTTTGTTGTTTTTAGCTGAAATGTTTTTAGTTTTAACAATATTGTTTTCAATCTTCCTTGCAATTTCATTTAAGAATGTTTTATCGCTGCCAAAGTTCAAAAAAATAATTATTGGCTTAGTTTTAGCTTGTGTTGCAGTGTGTATATTAGTGACGGGATACGGCTTGCTGTCTTGCTATAATTTATACACTCCCGAAAACATAATGGAAAATGACAAGGATTATGTTCAAAAATTTATGCCTTATCATAATATCCTTGACGATTACAAAGAAAGTACAGATTTGTCAGTATCGCATATTCCCGGAACAGATTATGTTTATATTAATTGTTATGGAACATCAGAGCTTGGTATACCGCTTAATTATGAAGTTGAATATTTCAAAAGCGTAAGTCCGTTTATGAATATGAAGTTTCGCTTTGAAAGAATGGTTCTTTCGCCTTTAAACAGATACGACCTTGACGTTGTGGCTGTTGGAGAGGATATGGAAATAGACGGAACAAAACTTACAGTTTATGTTGAAAACAATGACTATGCTGTATTGATAAAATCTTTCGGAAAGACCATTTATGCTTCGCTTATAAACGTTCCCGATGAAGTTACCATAGAGGACTTTGCCAAAGAGGTTATAAGGCAATTTGAATTGATTGACGATGCAACACAGAAAAAAGTTTTTCTTGATGCACCTCTTTTTTAAGGTGAAAGTGTATGAGACGGGCAATTAAAATAATAATAATTGTTCTTGTAACGGTTATTCCCGCTACTGTAGGTTGGTTGGGATGCAATATCGTGATTAACGGTATTGAACTGCAAAAGCCGTATGTATCAACAAGCGTTGAAGAACTCAGGGATTGTTCTCGGTTTTTTGAAGATGTTGAAATGGAAAGTTGTAATTTTGTATGGAAAGGAACCTTCTCTTTTAAGGGTGATGTTCTTGAAGCTCAGGTTTGCGGCAGGGTAGACCTTACGGACGAATATTTTAAAAAAATAACCGAAGAGTATGAATGGATAAAATCTAAGAATCCCGATAAGGATTATTCCGATATTGAAGACGTACAAATTCTTACTTCTTTTCTGCAAAATAATGAATACTATATTTCCGATGATTACAGTGACGATGATTTTATGTGGGTGTATTTGTCACCGGAAGAAAAAGCTCTGTATTTTTATAATGTGATTGATTAGATAAAACAAAGAGGTAATGCAATTCGTTTGGAACTGCATTACCTCTTAAGTTCTTTGTATGATTAAATTTCAAATATCAAACTTAATTTATCTGCGGGGGCATACACTCTAACACTTCAAGTGTTTCGCTTGCCTCTATTACATAGTCAACTGTTTTTGCAGGCTCAAACAGGCAGTCGCCCGCTTTTACTTCGAGCACCTTGCCGTCTGCCTTGAACACGCCGCTGCCCTTTGTTATTGCAATACAGCAGGCTCTTCCGCTGCTTTTACGCTCATAGGCTTTCTCAACGGTGATTCTGTTAAGTGCAAAGCAGGTTGTGTCGCGGTAGGTGATAAGACTCTCTTTTCTGAATCCGTCACCTTCTTCAAGCGTGTTAGAAGTGAGAGCGTATCTGTTAAGAAGCTCTTCCTTTGTCACATTTTCGTATGTGAAGCACTCAAACATCTTCTCAAAGCCGAGACCCATATGGCAGAGATGGTCGGGCATAAGGTTGCCGCGCATATCGCACTTTTCAACGCTGATTGTATAGTCGGTCGGCTCCTGTACCTCAAGCAGCATACAGCCCGAGCCTATTGCGTGGGGTGTGCCGCCCGTAATCAGGTATACATCACCGGGCTTAACAATAATCTTGTGCATATATTCCTGCATCGTTGCCATATCCTGCTTGTCAAAAAGCTCTTTCCACTTTTCCGCAGTAACGGGCTTTTTGAAGCCGAGAAGAATGTAAGGCTCTTCACCGTCAATAACACGGCTGTCAAGAATATACCACGATTCGGTCTTGCCGTAGTCGGAGTTGAAAAGTCTCTTAGCCGCGTCCTTGGTGGGGTGTACCTGAATCGGCAGACGCTCTGCAGAATCAAGGAATTTTGTAAGCACGCCGAAATTGACACCGAATTTCTCAATGTGCTTTTCACCCAGATATGTTTCGGGGTCGGAGTCTATCAAATCTTTGAGATAAAGCTCACCGCCGTCTTCGGTCTCGATTTTGCTTAAGCCCTCTTTTTCGGGCTTGTCAGCTCTGTCGGGGTTGTCGGCAACAACTACGCTTGCCAGCCAGTCTTCGGGGAAGTTACCGTCCTCACCGTCGCCGTATGCATAGCCTCTCATCTTATCTATCAGTTTACCGCCGTAGTAAAGCCGCCATACGCGGTTTTCTTTCATTTTAAGCGGAAATATCATTTGATTATACCTCCGGGAAGTTTAAGTTTATATTTCTGTGCCTTTATCATCTGCACAAGCTGTTTTTCGTCTGTCGGTCTCTCTTCAAAATAAACGCCGCCGGGTGTTGAGCGGAAGGGCTCGTGGTTATCTGTGCCCGAAAGCATCATCCTGCCGTGAAGCTTTGCCCATTCGTAAGCTATGCTGTTGCGCGAGTTGTGGCTTGCGTTGCCGTTGTATACCTCAATTCCGTCAAGAAGGTAGGGGTTAACAATTTGCATACCGTTGCGGAAGGGATGAGCCTGGAAGAGCAGTATGTCTTCGTACTCGTCAATAACCTTTCTGAAATGCTCAAGGCCTGTTTCGGTTATATCCGGGTGGTCGAGATAAAACTGCTTGTCTGTGCCGAATACAAGATAATCGTTTTCGTCGTCCTTGAAGCGGATTTCTACTCCCTTAAGTACTGTGAAATCTTCTGTTTCACATTCTTTTGCAAGCTCGTAGCCGAGCCATTGGCCGTTAACTCTGCCTTCCCAGTCAAGCTGACCGTAGCGTCTGTCATCGCCGAAGGGTTTGAAGTGGTCGGTTATGATTATTCCGTCGTAGCCGTTAATTCTGTAATATTCAACCATTTCCTTTGCGGGTATTTCGCCGCAAGTGCTTGATTCTGCGGTATGTACGTGTGTATCAAATAAAAACATTTAAATCAACCTTTCGTAAGGTGAAAAGGGCATACGGTAAAGTATGCCCTTAGCTTATTAAAGACCTGTTTTTTCAGCAATATACTTTCTTGCAATGCAAGCGTACTCGTAGGGGTTAGCCTTTGCAGGATCCTGCTCAGCCTCAACAACAACCCAGCCTTCGTAATCTGCCTCGGCAAGAATATCGAATACGGGTGTGAAGTCGAAGTCACCGTCGCCGGGTACTGTGAATGAGCCTGCACGTACCGCGTCAAGGAAGCTGTAGCCCTTTTCCTTAGCTTCGTCAATGACGCTCTGACGGATGCTCTTGAGGTGAACATGCTTGACTCTGTTTACATACTTCTTAAGTACACCGATTGCATCCTCGCCCGAGAATGAGAGGTGACCTGTATCGTAAAGAAGGTATACGAGGTCAGGGTCTGTAATTTCCATGAGCTTGTCGATTTCAGCCTCTGTCTGCACACCTGTACCCATGTGGTGGTGTACTGTGAAATACATACCCTTTTCTTTTGCAAGTCTGCCCATTTCGTTGAAGCCTTTTGCAATAAGCTTCCACTCCTCGTCAGTGTAAACGGGCTTCTCACCGAAAATACTGACGGGCTTGCCCTGAATGCTGTTGCCCTGCTCGGATGCACCGATTACCTTAGCACCGAGTGCGTGCAGAAAATCTCTGTGCTTGATGAAAGCTTCGATTGTAGCCTCGTAGCCGTCGGAGAGAAGGAGGGAAGAGAACCATGCATTACAGATACGAAGGCCTCTTACATCGAGCTTGTGCTTGAGAGTCTCAACGTCTTTAGGGTACTTGTTACCGATTTCGCTGCCCTTGAAGCCGCTGAGTGCCATTTCGCTGACACACTGCTCGAAGGTGTTTTCTGCACCGAGGTCGGGCAGGTCATCGTTTGTCCATGCAATAGGAGCAATCGCAAGTGAAACTTTATCTTTGTTAAGCATTTTGCATTATCCTTTCAATTAATATTCTCTTGCCTTGGCAATGTTTTCTGCCATATCTTCGTAAGCTGCCTGTACCTTTTCGCTTGTCGAAACCTCTGCAACGCCGACTCTCCACCAGCTGTCGTAGCCGTGACTCATACTGCCGTGTGCAACCTTGATGTCAATAAGTGTTGATACAGTCTGCTTTTTGGAGTCTTCAATAGCTTCGATAAGCTCTTCAACGTTAGTTGCTGTGTATGTCTTACAGCCGTAGCCTGCAGCACATTTTGCAAAGTCAATCGGTACGATCTCACCGTCAAGCAAGCCTGTAATCGGGTTGCGTGCCGTGAATCGTGTGCCGAATGTGTCGGTGCCCTGCGAATTCTGCAGGTTTTCAATACAGCCCCAGCCGGTGTTGTCAAACAGCATTACGTTGATTTTGACACCTTCCTGAATTGCTGTGTAAAGCTCACTGTGAAGCATAAGGAAGCTGCCGTCACCAACCATTGCGTATACTTCTCTTTCGGGTGCTGCAAGCTTTGCACCGAGTGCACCGCAGATTTCGTAGCCCATACATGAGAAGCCGTATTCCATATGGTATGTCTTGGGCTGAGTGCATCTCCACAGTCTCTGCATACAGCCGGGAAGGCTGCCTGATGAGCCGAGTGCGATTGCATCGGGAGCAATGCGCTTGTTGATTTCGCCGAGTGCTCTTGTCTGCGAAAGACCTTCCTTGAGCTCTGCACTGTAGCAGGCATCCATTTCTGCAACGTACTCTGCTTTTGCTTCCGCAAATTCGTTGCCCCAACCGCTGCGGTAATACTTCTGTGAAAGTGCCGCAGAAAGGTCAAGCAGAGCCATTTTAGCATCTGCTATAACGGAAACAGCATCCATCTTGAATGCGTCAAATGAGCTGACGTTGATGCTGAGTATTTTAGCATCGGGATCAAATCCCCATTTTGAGCAGGTAGTAAAGTCGGTCAGTCTTGTACCGACTGCAATAATAAGGTCTGCCTGCTTTGCAATAACGTTTGCGGCTGCACCGCCTGTTACACCGATACCGCCGAGATTGAGCGGACAATCCCACGGAATCTGACCCTTACCTGCCTGAGTTTCGCCAATAGGAATATTGAAACGCTCTGCAAAGTACTGTGCAGCCTGCCATGCACCCGAATAGGTGACACCGCCGCCGACGATCATAAGCGGCTTCTTTGCGCTGTCAATAAGCTCTGCTGCTGCATCAATTTCTCTGCGTGTTGCAGGTCTGCGGTCGAGGTACCATACTCTCTTCCGGAAGAAGTATTCGGGGTAATCGTAAGCCTCACCCTCAACATCCTGAGGCATAGCCAGGCATACAGCGCCCGTTTCTGCCCAGTCTGTGAGTACGCGCATTGCGTTGAGGCAGGCTGTCATAAGCTGCTCAGGTCTTTCAATTCTGTCCCAGTATTTACATACAGCCTTGAAAGCATCGTTAGCTGTAGTTGCGTAGCTTGTGGGCTGCTCAATCTGCTGAAGTACGGGGTCGGGCTGACGACAGGCGAATGTGTCGCCGGGGAGTACAAGCAGGGGAATGCGGTTTGCCGTTGCGGTACCGCACGCTGTTACCATATTGAGTGCACCCGGGCCGATAGATGAGGTGCAGGCAATAATCTGCCTTCTGTCGCTCTGCTTTGCAAAAGCGATCGCGGCGTGAGCCATACCTTGCTCGTTGTGACCCTGGTAGTATGTAAGGTCGTGACCGCCCTGCTCGAGTGCCTGGCCGATACCTACTACACAGCCGTGGCCGAATATACCGAAAATGCCCTTGACAAACTTTGTTTCCTCACCGTCAAAGCTGACATACTGATTATCGAGGAATTTGACAAGAGCCTGTGCCATTGTCAGTTTCATTGTAAATCAATCCTTTATCAATTAATAGATTTCGGAAACCTTAACTGGTCTGCCTTCTGCAACACTCTTCTTTGCTGCGAGTGCTACAACGATTGCTGCAAGACCGTCGTCAACGTTTGCAGGTGCTTCCTTGTCATTGATTACTGCATCGACAAACTGAAGCATCTCGTCACGGAATGACTGCATATAACGCTCAAGGAAGAAGTAGAGCGGCTTTTCGCCTGTGCAGCCGTTTTCGTCCATAAGTACAACGTTTGAGGGTGTGTCATTTGATGCACAAGCTGCACCCTTGCTGCCGAACACCTCGACTCTCTGGTCATAGCCGTATGCAGCACGGCGGCAGTTATCGATAACGCCGATTGCACCGTTTTCAAACTTGAGGGAAATAACAGCTGTGTCAACATCACCTGCTTCGCCGATTGCAGGGTCAACAAGGCAGGTTGCGTTTGCATAAACCTCTGTAATGGGGCTGCCTGCCATAAAGCGTGCCATATCAAAATCGTGTATTGTCATATCAACAAACATACCGCCCGAAACTGCGGCGTATTCTGCTGAGGGCGGCTCGGGGTCACGGGATGTGATTTTGATAACCTCAACATCGCCGACTTTGCCGTCGTTAATCATCTTGCGGATTGTTGCAAAGTTATGGTCAAAACGGCGGTTAAAGCCTACCTGAAGCTTAACGCCTGTCTCTTTAACTGTGTCAATAACAGCCTGTACCTTTTCGGGTGTAAGGTCAACGGGCTTCTCACAGAATACGTGCTTGCCTGCTTTTGCGGCAGCAATTGCGATGTCTGCGTGTGTGTCTGTTGATGAGCAGACGAGGACGGCGTCGATGTCCTTGTCCTCAAGCATTTCTACATAGCTGTCGTATATTTTTTCAATGCCAAGCTCTTCGCAGAGAGCGGGGAGATGGTCTTTGTAAACGTCTGTAATACCGAGTACCTTTGCTGTGGGAACGTTGTAGCAGATTGACTGTGCGTGGAGCTTGCCTATACGGCCTGCACCGATGATTCCTATATTGAGCTGTTTCATTTTATAACCTCCGTTACGGATAATTTTTACGGAAAAATTATAACACTTATATTATGAAAAATCTACATTTATATAATAAAAAAATATAATAAAATCAAATAAATTTACTTGTAAATTTTATAGGTTTATAGTATAATATAAAAATTAAAATAGGGTTTTATGTCCCTTTTGGAGGTAATATTTTGTCACTGCAGGATTTGCGTCGTTTTGACGTTCCTTTTGACGATATAAAAAAACAGCGTGAGTATGCCGCTCTGGCGAAGTCTGTGCTTGATGCGCGTATCGGTGAGGGCAAAAAATTAGCCTATGTCCATACTTTCGGCTGTCAGGGCAATGTGTCCGACAGTGAGCGTCTTAAGGGCTGGCTCAGCCTCATCGGCTACAGCTTTACCGAGGATATCGAGCATGCAGACCTTGTGCTTTACAACACCTGTGCAATTCGTGAGCACGCACACGACAGAGTTTTCGGCAACGTCGGTGCACTCAAGCCGTTGAAAGCAAAAAATCCCGATATGATTATTGTGCTCTGCGGCTGTATGATGCAGCAGGAGCACGTCTGGCAGAAAATCAAAAAGAGCTATCCTTATGTCAACCTTGTTTTCGGTACTCATTCGCATCACCGTCTGCCTGAGCTGCTTTATAAAGTGCTCCGCGGCGGCAAGCGCGTGTTTGATGTTTTCGATACCGAGGGCTTTATTGCCGAGGGTATGCCTGTCCACCGTGACGGCACATTCAAAGGCTGGCTTCCGATAATGTACGGCTGTAACAATTTCTGCAGCTACTGTGTTGTGCCCTATGTCAGAGGCAGAGAGCGTAGCAGACGCAGTGAAGACGTGCTTGCCGAAGCACGTGAGCTTATTGCTTCAGGCTGTAAGGATATTACGCTTCTCGGTCAGAATGTTAATTCATACAATCGCGGCAGTGATGAAATGAGCTTTGCTCAGCTCCTGCGTGAAATCAACGCAATAGAAGGTGATTTCAGAATCCGTTTTATGACGTCTCACCCGAAGGACTGCACCTTCGAGCTTCTTGATGCTATGGCTGAGTGCGAAAAGGTAAGCCGTCACCTTCATCTTCCTTGCCAGAGCGGTAATGACCGTGTGCTTAAGGAAATGAACAGAGGTTATACAAGGGAAAAATATCTTTCACTTATCGCTTACGCCCGTAAGGTAATGCCCGATATCAGTCTTACAAGTGACATAATTGTCGGCTTCCCGGGCGAAACTTATGAGGAATTCCGCGATACTCTTTCGCTTATTGAAGAGGTTGGTTTTACTTCGCTTTATACATTTATCTATTCACCCCGTGAGGGTACAAAGGCGGCTTCAATGCCTGACCCTGTAAGCCGTGAAGAAAAGGGTAAATGGTTCCGTGAGCTGACTCAGACGCAGGAAAACATCGCTTCAAAGCGTTGTCAAAAAATGCTCGGTCAGACCTATCGTGTGCTTGCGGAAGAATATAAAGACGGTATCCTTTCAGGCAGAACAGACGGCAGTGTTATGATAGACTTCCCCGGTGATGAATCACTTGTCGGCAGCTTCTGTCAGGTCAAAATAACTGCTGCACGCAACTGGATTTTATCCGGTGAAATTTCAAGGTAAAAACCCACAGTCAGGGATTTTATAAATAATACAATTTTCAAAGTTTAGGAGAAGAAAAAATGGACATCATCAAACTCACAAGAGAACTCGGTAAGGCAATACAGGCAGACGAAAGATATGCCAAGTTTGTTGCCGCAAGAGAAGTAAACGAGAAGGACGACGAGCTTAACGAGCTTATCGGCAGAATGCAGCTTACACACATGAGCTATCAGCACGAGGCTTCCAAAGAGGACGCTAACGAGCAGAAGCTCCAGGCATACGAAGAAGAGTTTATGGGCCTTCGTGAGAAGATTCTCAACAACCAGAATATGATCAACTATGAGAAAGCAAGAATGGACATCGATGAAATGATGAACTACATCGTAGCTATCCTCACAGAGTGCATCAAGGGTGAAGACCCCGAGACATGCGAGCCTCCCCAGGAGCACAGCTGCGGCGGTAACTGCTCATCCTGTAACAGCGACTGCCACTAATTGTTGTAAACACCTTTTTGACTTTACAGATATGCACCTTACCGCCGCATTTTCCGTTTATCTTCTTCAAAATGCTCGGCAATACACCAAGTATTGCCTGCGCTTTTGATTTTGATAATACGAAAAATCCGTCAGGCAAATTGCATATCTCAATTCAAACGGCGTTTACGGATTTCTCTTTTTAAACGAATTCTGATTGAATTTGTACCGGTTAAACTGGTTTATTACTACTTTTTGCGGAGGCGTGCAAATGGCTGAATTATCACCGATGATGAGGCAATACCTCGAAATCAAGAAGAACTATGAGGATACAATCCTTATGTTCCGTCTCGGAGATTTCTATGAGATGTTTTTCGAGGATGCCAAAACTGTTTCAAGAGAGCTGGAGCTTGTCCTTACGGGACGGGACTGCGGCCTTGAGGAGCGTGCACCGATGTGCGGTGTGCCCTTCCACAGTGTCGATTCTTACCTTGCACGTCTTATTGCAAAAGGCTATAAGGTCGCTATCTGCGAGCAGATGGAAGACCCGTCAACAGCAAAGGGTATAGTCCGCCGTGACGTTGTGCGTATTGTCACTCCCGGTACTGTTATCGAGAGTAATATGCTCGACGAAACGCAGAACAATTTCCTTTGCAGCATCTTTTTCCGTGACGGTGCGGCAGGTGTTTGTTTTGCCGATGTTTCAACCGGTGCAATGCACCTGACCGATATAGACGGCAAAATGTGCGAAAACAAAATTATAAATGAGCTTGCACGCTTTATGCCCAGCGAGATTATTTTCAACCGTGAAGCATCATCGCTCAAAGCGGTAAAAGCATTTATCAACGACAAATGCTCTGCACTTGTCGAAACTTTTGATGAAGACTATTGTCTGCTCAACGAAGCAAGTGCGGCAATATGTGCACAATTCGGCTGTAACACCCCCGAGGATGTTGCTCACGGTGTCAGTGCACAGAGCATTATGAGTGCAGGTATCTGCCTCAAGTATCTTCGCGAAGTTCAGCGTACCGAGCTTTCAAATATCCGCTCGCTCGATTATTACAGCGAAAGCGGATTTATGAAGCTTGACCTTGCCGCAAGACGAAGCCTTGAGCTTACACGCACTATGCGTTCAAACGATAAGCGCGGCTCTCTGCTCTGGACTCTGGACAAGACTTGTACAGCTATGGGCAAGCGTGAAATCAGAGAATGGCTTGACAGACCGCTTACAAACCCTGCAAAGATAATCGGCAGGCACAATGCAGTTGATGAGCTTACGCAGGATGCTATGCTCTGCGGTAACATTGCCGCATCCCTTTCGGGCATCAACGATATTGAGCGTCTTATAACACGCATTTCATACGGCACAGCAAATGCAAAGGAGCTTCGTGCTCTGTCTGCCGCTATCGACAGACTTCCCGAAGTCAAGGCAAATATTTCTCAGTGCCGCAGTGCACTGCTCACTGAAATCCGTACAAGTATTGATACGCTTGAGGATATTTCATCCCTTATCAATGCCGCAATCGTCGATGAACCTCCGTTTACCGTGCGTGAAGGCGGAATGGTAAGAGACGGTTTTAATGCTGAGCTTGATGAGCTTCGTGCAATCGTCAACGACGGCAAGGGTTTCCTTGCAAATATCCAGCAGCGTGAGCAGGACAGAACAGGCATCAAAAAACTTAAAATCGGCTATAACCGAGTATTCGGATACTATATAGAGGTTTCAAACTCCTTTAAGGAGCTTGTACCCGAAGATTATATACGAAAGCAGACACTTGCCAACTGCGAGCGTTACATAACACAGGAACTCAAGGAGCTCGAGGCAAAGGTGCTCGGTGCTCAGGGCAGAATTGTCCAGCTCGAGTACGAAATTTTCTCTCAGGTGCGCAACAAAACTGCCGCCGAGCTCGGCAGAATTCAGCGTACGGCAAATGCCGTAGCAAGGCTCGATGTATTGCGTTCATTCGCAGCTTCTGCACTCGAAAACGGCTATGTAAGACCCGAAATAACAGATTCTTCAACTCTTAAAATCACCGACGGCAGACATCCCGTTGTCGAAAAAATGCTCGGCGGTATGCCTTTTGTGCCTAATGATACCGAGCTCGATTGCGAGGGTAACAGATGCGCCATCATTACCGGTCCGAATATGGCAGGTAAATCGACCTATATGCGCCAGATTGCAATTATAGTCATTATGGCACAGGCAGGTTCATTTGTTCCTGCACGCAGTGCCGTTATTCCGATTGTTGACAGTGTGTTTACCCGTGTCGGCGCATCAGATGACCTTTCGGGCGGTCAGTCAACCTTTATGGTTGAAATGAGTGAGGTTGCTTCAATTCTCAAAAATGCAACTTCCAAGAGCCTTATTATCTTCGATGAAATAGGTCGAGGTACTTCTACTTACGACGGTATGAGTATCGCACGTGCTGTGCTCGAATACGCCGCCGATAAGAAAAAGCTCGGTGCAAAAACTCTTTTTGCAACCCATTACCACGAGCTTACCGAGCTTGAAAATACGGTTGACGGCGTTAAGAATTACAATATCTCCGTCAAAAAGCGCGGCGATGATATCACATTCCTCCGCCGTATTGTCAGAGGCTGTGCAGACGGCAGCTACGGTATTGATGTTGCCAAGCTTGCCGGCGTGCCTGACAGTGTTGTCAAGCGTGCCCGTCAGGTGCTGTCGCAGCTCGAATCCGACGAGCCGAGATCGGCCTCTGCTCCGAATTATTTCAGCTCTGTTGATGATAACGATATGCAGCTTTCGTTTGCTTCAAATGCAGGAAGCGAGATTGTTGATGAGCTGAAAACCCTTGATATCAATACACTCACACCGATTGAGGCTATGAGTGTTCTCTACAAATTTGTACAGAAAGCAAAAGAAACCTGAATGAAAAGCGGTGAAGTCAATGCCTAAAATCAATGTGTTACCAAGAGAAATATATGAGCTTATAGCGGCAGGTGAGGTTGTCGAAAGACCTTCTTCTGCCGTAAAAGAGCTGCTTGAAAACTCAGTTGACGCAGGGGCTGACTCCATTACGCTCGAAATAAAAGCAGGCGGAATTAAGTATATCCGCATTACAGATAACGGTTGCGGTATCGCCCGTGAAGATGTGCGCAACGCTTTTACGGGTCACGCTACAAGCAAGATTACAGTGTCCGATGACCTTGACTGTGTCGCAACTCTCGGCTTCCGCGGTGAAGCACTTGCTTCGATTGCGGCTGTCAGCCGTGTTGAGATGTTCACACGTACCGCAGAAGAGGAAACGGGCACCCACGCAGTAGTAGAAGGCGGTCAGTTTATCAGTATTGACGATGCAGGCTGTCCTGTCGGAACAACAATCGTAGTGCGTGATATTTTCTACAATGTGCCTGCAAGAATGAAATTCCTCAAAAAAGATGTTACCGAGGCTAATTCTGTTGCCGCAGTTGCAGACAGATTAGCTGTTTCTCACCCTGAAATAGCGGTGCGTTTTATTCGTGACGGCAAGCAGACTCTCTGCTCATCGGGCGACGGTAAGCTCATCAGCGCCGTCTACGCTGTCTACGGCAAAGAATTTGCCGACAGCCTGATTCCCGTCAGCGGCTCAAATTCTACAGTTAAGGTAGAGGGTTATGTTTCAAAGCCGCTTAACGCCAGGGCTAACCGAAATATGCAGCTTTTCTATGTCAACGGCAGAATGGTACGCACAAAAACGGCTTGTGCCGCCCTTGAAGAGGCTTTCAAAGGCTCTGTTATGGTCGGTAAATTCCCATCCTGCGTGCTTAACCTTACAATGCCGTACAATTTTGTTGATGTAAATGTGCACCCTGCAAAAACAGAGGTGCGTTTCGCAAATGAAAAAGAAGTGTTTTCCGCAGTTTATTATGCAGTAAAATCCGCACTTGAACAGGGCGATAAAACACCGACTCAGGATGCTTCAAAAATTATAAATCAGCGTGTTCAAAAGCAGCTTTTTGCCGCTGTCGAGCCAGCAAAACAGCTTCATTTTCAGCAGAGCGTATCCGTTGCTCCCACCCCCGAAACAACCTTTGTCAAGGCATCTGTTGAGGATTATAAAAAGCCCGAGGAATCAAAACCTGTTATACACGAAAATGTTAAAGTTGCAGCTGAAGAGCCTGCTTTGCAAAGTGTTGCTGTCGAATCTGTTTCAGAAAGCTACAGTGCAGTCGATGAGTCCGAGCCTGACCTTCTCGGCGGCTATACTCCGCCTGACAAACCTCAGCCCGTAGAAGTTAAGGTTGAAGTACAGCATACGGCTCCCGAAATCGTAATCACTGAGGAAGAGAAGCCGCAGGTAAGAGCTGTCGGTGAGCTTTTCTCTACTTATATTCTTGTCGAATACGGTAATGAATTGCTGCTTATCGACAAGCATGCCGCACACGAACGGATTATATACGAGCAGCTCAAAGCACAGAATAAAAATATCCCGTCACAGATGCTTCTCAGTCCGATTCCCGTACATCTCAGCCGTGAGGAGTATGCCGCAGTTATAGCCGATATCGGGCTTCTTGCCGATTCGGGCTTTGCTGTTGAGGATTTCGGTGACGGTACGGTAATTGTAAGTGAGTATCCCGTTATTCTTGAGGGTGCCGATATTGCAGCACAGCTTACCGAGATTGCAGGTTACCTTGCCGATAATGTGCGCGACGTAACTACCGAAAAGCTCGACTGGATTTTCCATTCAGCTGCTTGCCGTGCGGCAGTCAAAGCAGGTGACGTTACTTCCGATTACGAGCTTCAGCAGTTTGCAGAGCGTGTGCTTTCAATGCCCGATATCCGCTACTGTCCTCATGGCAGACCTGTCCTTGCAGGATTCACAAAACGTGATATAGAGAAACTGTTTGGCAGAGTTTGAGGTTGTTTTGTTATGAATAAAAAAATTCCGCTTATAGTTGTTGCGGGGCCCACAGCTTCGGGGAAAACTTCACTCGGTGTTGAGCTTGCAAAAAGGCTTGACGGTGAGGTCGTTTCAGCCGATTCAATGCAGATTTATCAGGGGATGGATATTGCTTCTGCGATGCCGACCGAGGATGAAATGCAGGGAATACCGCATCATATGCTTAATTTTCTGCCGCAGGGTGAGCGTTACAGCGTAGCCGCTTACTGTCAGGCGGCAAATGCCTGCATTGCCGATGTAGTTTCACGAGGTAAACAGCCTATTGTTGTAGGCGGTACGGGTCTTTATATCAGCTCACTTGTCGATAACATAAGCTTTACCGAGGAAGAAACTGACCTTGAGCTTCGTGAAAAGCTGAATAAAAGACTTGAGCAGGAGGGTGCAGAGGCTTTGCTGGGTGAGCTTGCCGCTGTTGACCCCGAATCTGCGTCAAGACTTCATATCAACGATTCAAAGCGTATCGTGCGTGCGCTCGAGCTTTATTATCAGACGGGTATCACGATCACCGAGCAGACACGTCTCTCACGTCTTGCAGGCTCGCCTTATAATCTTTTGATTATCGGTCTTAATGCCCGTGACAGAGAGTTCCTCTACGAGCGTATCAACCGCCGTGTAGGCATTATGGCGCAAAACGGTCTTGTCGACGAAGCTCGCAGTTGTATCGATAACGATAAAGGCACAGCCGCGCAGGCGATAGGTCATAAGGAGCTTATGCCTTACTTCAACGGTGAGATGTCACTTGAGGCGGCACTCGATAATCTGCGTATGCAGACACGCCGCTATGCCAAACGGCAGCTTACATGGTTCAGAAAAGATGAGCGTGTCAATTGGCTTTATATTGATGAATATGCAGGCTTTGATGAGCTTGCGGATGCAGCATTTTATTTGTGCGATGAGTTTTTAAGAAAAGGGGAGAATGAAATTGGCAAAAAAGGTACCGATAGCCCTTAATCCCGACTTTACCGAGCGGGTGAAAACAAGGGCAAGAGGTTTTTATAACGATAACAAGCACCTCATAGTAAGGGCTACAAGCATTGCTGTTGCTTTGTTGTTTATATTTTATATAGCTGTTCAGTTCTACGCTTCAAGCGTTGAAAAGGTTGAAACCGTTACGGCGACAGAGCAGACAGTAAACGAAAGTATTTTTACCAAGGGCTTTTTTGTAAGGCAGGAGCAATATATAGAAAACTCAGCTACGGGTACCGTTGTGCCGATTGCAACTGACGGAAAAAAGGTTTCAAAGGGCAATACGGTTGCAATTGCCTTCGGTAACGATGAGGATGCTGCAAACTATATGCGTATTAATACGCTCAAGGCTGAGCTTGAACGCTATGAAAAGCTGAGCTCGGTTTCGCCTTCCTCTGCAATCGATACAAAAACCATGGATCTGCAGATAAGCGATTCCGTTGCTGAGCTTATGGACGGAGTGCTTTCCGGTCAGCTTGATACTTTAACAGACGGATACTCACAGCTCAGGGATTCGATTATAAAAAAACAGCTTGTTTTAGGCGAAACTGTAGATTTTCAGGGCATTATTGACGGCATTAAGGCTGAGCTTGCACGTCTCGAAGCGAAACCTATTGCCTCCAATGAGATATGTGCAGATGATTCAGGTTACTATATAAATACTGTTGACGGTTATGAGAGCCTATGCGACAGTTCTGCTGTTATGTCGATTCCGCCCGAGAACGCAGAGAAGCTGTTTACGGCTGAACCGAAGGATGTGCCGGAAAATGTAATGGGTAAGCTGGTTACAGGCTTCGATTGGTATATTGTCTGTGTGCTTGACATTGAGCAGATATCTTCACTTTCCGTCGGATCAAAAATAACGGTGGATTTTCCTTACGCAGCTACCAATGGGCTTAAAGCGGATGTAGCCGCCATAAATGTCAGCGGAGCAAAAAAGGCTTCGGTTGTGCTCAAGTGCAAAACCATGAACGAAGAGCTTGCAAATATGCGCGTTGAAGAGGTTGAACTTATATTCAGCACGGTAAGAGGCTTTAAGATACCGAGCAATGCAGTGCGCGAGGTTGACGGCGTTAAGGGTGTATACATCCTGCGATCTTCTCTTGTTAATTTCAGAGAAATAAATATAGTTTGGTTTGATAAGGATTATGTTATTACGGCTTCGCCCGAGCAACCCGATACCTCGGGAATGACACAGGAGGAGCGAAAGAAGGTGCTTGCTTCACTGCCGAAAAATGAGGTTGAGCAGTATGACGAAATAATAGTGAAGGGAAAGGACTTGTATGACGGAAAAACGATCAGTTGATATACAACGATTCGGCGATATAGAATATAACCTTTCGGTTATTCGCGAACGAATTGAAAGAGCTGCTGAACAAAGCGGCAGAAAAGCTGATGACATAACGCTTATGGCGGTTACAAAGACGGTAGAGCCCGAGTATATCAATCACGCTATAGATTGCGGAATAAAGCTTATCGGTGAAAATAAGGTGCAGGAATATCTCGGCAAAAAGCCTTATCTTAGTGAGTGTGAGGCTCATCTTATAGGTCACCTGCAGACAAATAAGGTCAGACAGATAGTGGGAGAGGTCAGCATGATCCAGTCGGTAGACAGTATACGTCTGGCAAACGAAATAGCAAAGCGGTCACTTGCCGCAGGTATAACCACCGATATCCTTGCTGAAATTAATGTCGGCGGTGAAGATTCAAAGAGCGGTATTGAATGGGAGTCTGCTGAAGAAACCGTTGCTCAGCTCGCCGAAATCAAGGGGATAAAGCTACGCGGTCTTATGGCTATACCGCCTGTTTGTGAGAGCAGTGACGAAGCACGTATGTTTTTTTCAAAAATGAGGCGTTTGTTTGTTGACATTCGCGATAAAAAATTAGATAATACAGATATAAGTATATTATCGATGGGTATGTCTTCCGACTACTGCGAAGCGATACTTGAAGGTTCGACGCTTGTCCGTGTAGGTTCGTCAATTTTCGGCAGGCGTATATATTAATATAACGGAGGTAAACAGTAAATGGGTAAGATACCGGACGCTTTCAAAAAATATGTAAGCTACAGCGAGGGCGATTATTACGACGATGCAGACAGCCTCGACTATGACTATTCACAGGAAGATGATTATGAGGATGAGGCTCCTGCACAGCAGTCACGTGCCGCTTCACCGAAAAAGAGCATCTTCGATGCCTTTCGTTCACGCTCCTCAAAGGGAAGCTCAAAACGTCAGACAGAGCTTGAATATGATGATGACTATGATGACGAAGACGATTATTACGACGAGCAGCCTCAGCGAACAGGCTCTACAGGTAACGTTGTAGATTTCAGCTCAAAGTCAAAGTCAGGAAATGCGAAGGTAATACTTGCAAAGCCTTCTATGTTTGATACGGAAACAGCCAAGGATATTGCAAGGCACGTTAACAAGCAGCGTCTTGTTCTGCTCAACCTCGAGCAGGTTAGTGACCCTGATGTGCGCAGAATGATCGATTTCCTCAGCGGCGTTGTTTTTGCCAATGACGGTAAGATAAGCTGTGTTTCCAATAAGACGTTTATTATTCTCCCGCATAATTACGACTTTTCGGGAGATGTTTTGGAAAACCTTAAAAACGGATATTACACAATCTAAGGAGGATATGTATAATGACACCTGCAGAAATCAGAGCTCACAATTTCCCCTCCGCCGGCAGAGGCGCATACCGTTCTATCGATGTTGACGAGTTTGTCGGCGATATTGCGACAGCTGTTGAAGGCATTAACCAGGAAAAAAACGAATACATAAGAAGAATAGCTGCACTCACCGAAAGAGTAGAGGCATATCAGAAAGAAGAAAACAACATCAGTGCCGCTCTCCTTACGGCTCAGAAGATGTCAGCTTCAATAACGGCTGAGGCTGAAGCTGCCGCTAACGAAAAAATCGAGTCTGCAACGGCGCTTGCAAATCAGACCGTTTCTGAGGCTCAGCTCAGAGCAGATGAGCTTCTGTCGGATGCTCAGTCAAGATCGGATGCAATGCTTGCCGAGGCTGAGGCAGTTTTAAAGCAGACTGTTGAGTCTGCAAATGCACAGGCGGAGAAAACTCTTTCTGATGCAGAGTCTATTGCTTCCGAGCAGCTGACAAAGGCAGATACGGCTTCGCGCGATAAGATGCTTAAGGCAGACAGTTACTACAATGAGAAGATTGCTGCTGCAGATAAAAGAGCTGCTGAAATGATCTCCGCTGCCGAACAGCGCGCTGCTCAGCTCAATGCACAGTCAGAGCTCGAGCAGGCAGAGCAGCAGAAGCTCATAGATCTGCTTAAGCTTGAGGCTGATGACTTCCGTTCATCGCTTCTTGTTGCGTATGCAGAACATATTGAGCTTATTAAAAAACTTCCCGAGCTTGCTGCAGAGCAGGTTGCTGCCCTTAAGGCTGAAGCTACTGCGGCATCAGATGTTGAGATTGTTGAAGAGACTGCTGAGCAGGAAGAATCAGAAGAGCCTGAGGCTTACGAAGAGGATGATCCGGCTCAGGCCGTTTATGCTATGTCTGATGAAGAAGATACAGCAGCTGAGGAGTGCGATGTTGAGCTGACCGAGGATGACGACGAAGAAGCTTATTACGAATTAGAGTTTGAAGACGACGAAGAAGAGTCCAATGAGGATGACGAAGAGTACGAGGAAGAATCCGACGAGGATGACGAAGAGTACGAAGAAGAATCCGATGAGGATGACGAAGAGTACGAGGAAGAATCCGACGAGGATGATGAAGAGTACGAGGAAGAGTCCGACGAGGATGATGAAGAGTACGAGGAAGAATCCGACGAGGATGACGAAGAGTACGAAGAAGAGTCTGATGAAGATGAGTCAACATCAATGGGCTTCAGCTTTGCGGAGGAGCTTGCAGACAGCGAAGAGTATGCCGATTTTACAATAGAGGGCTTTGACTCTATTGAGTCTGGTAATGTATCAAAGAACGGTACGGTTTATGAGGTCGTCGATGATATTGACGATGATGAGGAAGAAGATGATGAGGGCAGTGATGCAGAGTCATTCTTCAGAGGATTTTTTAAGAAGAAATAACGGAGGAAAATAAATGTCGCCTGTTATATGCTGTGTTCTTGTTGTGCTGATTGCTTTGGCGGACCAGCTTATAAAGCTTGCCGTGCTTGATTCTTCGCTTGTCGGCGGCGGAACTGTTACTCTTATCGGTAATTTTCTTCAGCTCAGATATGTTGAAAATACCGGTGCTGCGTTCAGCCTTTTTGAGGATAAGACGGTTTTGCTTTCAATATTTTCGGCTATTGTAATGGCGGTCGGCTTTTATCTGCTGATTGCACGCAAGTTTAAGTCGAAGGTGCTTATTGCGAGTGTTGTTATGATAATGGGCGGCGGCCTCGGTAACCTTATTGACAGAGTGTTCCGCCACTTTGTTGTAGACTATATTGAGGTGCTTTTTATTGATTTTCCCGTTTTTAATTTTGCAGATTGTTTTATAACAGTCGGAGAGTTTGTGCTTATCGGCTATCTGCTGTGGGATATTTTCCGTGATTTTAAAAAAGGCAGGTCAAATGCCGATGGAAAATAAGCGCGTTTTCTGTTTTACCGTAGAGTCTGCCGATGAAGGTGAACGCCTTGATAAGCTGATATGTGCTATGGCACCGGAGCTTTCACGAAGCTTTGTTCAAAAGGTTTTTGATGACGGCGGTGTTACCGTCAACGGTAAGCTCAGGAAGAAGAGCTACTGTGCGGTAAAGGGTGATGAGGTGCTTGTGCTCGCTCCCGAGCTTCGTGAGCTTGAGGCACAGCCTCAGGACATACCTCTTGATATTCGATATGAGGATGAATATCTGCTTGTTGTAAACAAGCCGCGCGGTATGGTGGTGCATCCGGCACCGGGTAATCCCGACGGTACGCTGGTCAATGCTCTGCTTCATCACTGCAAGGGCAGCCTGTCGGGCATCAACGGTGTCATAAGACCGGGTATTGTCCACAGAATAGATAAAAATACAAGCGGTCTGCTGATAGTTGCAAAAACCGATGAGGCTCATATCAGCCTTGCTTCGCAGATTCAGGCTCACAGCTTTACAAGGGAGTACCGTGCGGTTGTTCACGGCATTTTTAAAGAGCCTGTCGGTACTGTTGATGCTCCTATCGGCCGTAACCCGAATGACCGTAAAAAGATGTGTGTCACATCTGTTCATTCACGTAATGCGGTCACGCATTATGAAGTGCTTGAAACCTATAAAAAATTTTCCTTTGTCAGAGTGAAGCTTGAAACCGGCAGAACTCACCAGATAAGGGTGCATATGGCTCATATAGGTCATCCTGTAGCAGGTGACGATGTCTACGGCCCTGCAAACGGTGTTTCGCTCGGCGGTCAATGTCTGCATGCAGGTTTGATCGGATTTGAACATCCGCAGGACGGTCGGTATATAGAGCTGTCAGCCGAGCTGCCGGACTACTTTACCGGCTTTTTGACAAAGGTATCAAAAGGTTTATAATTATACTTGGTTATAATATTATAAAAAATAAAATATTTCGGAGGTGACTGTTTTGGACGCAGCAGCTAAAAAGCAGTTGAAGATCAAAGCAAACAAAGTCAGACACGGCATTATCGAGGGTGTATATAACGCAAAGTCGGGTCATCCCGGTGGCTCTCTTTCCATTGCCGATGTTATGACATATCTCTATTTTTCAGAGATGAATGTTGACCCCAAGAATCCCAAATGGGAGGGACGTGACAGACTTGTTCTTTCAAAGGGACATACTGCTCCTGCTCTCTATGCCGCTCTTGCTCTCAAGGGCTTTTTCCCGTTTGAGGATCTCAAAACACTTCGTAAGCCCGGTTCAATGCTTCAGGGTCATCCCAGTATGAAGCTTACCCCCGGCGTTGATATGAGCACAGGCTCACTCGGTCAGGGTATCTCTGCCGCTTGCGGTATGGCTTTGGGCGCAAAGCTCAGCGGCGCGGATTTCAGAGTTTACGCTGTGCTTGGTGACGGTGAGATACAGGAAGGTCAGGTATGGGAGGCAGCAATGTATGCCTCTGCTAAGGGTCTTGACAACCTCGTCGCCGTAATTGATAATAACAATCTTCAAATCGACGGTACGGTTTCACACGTTAACTCACCTTATCCGATTCCCGAGAAGTTCAAGTCCTTCGGCTGGAATGTAATTGAGATATGCGGCGATAATTTTGACGAGATAGATGCAGCTTTCAATGCGGCTAAGAGCTTTGTCGGTAAACCCACTGCGATCATTGCCAAAACAATGAAGGGCAAGGGTGTTTCCTTTATGGAAGACAACTGCGACTGGCACGGCACAGCTCCCAATCAGGAGCAGTATGAGGCAGCTCTTGCTGAGCTTGATGAAGAGCTTGCAAAGCTTGAGCAGATGTAATCGGTACGCTTTTGAGTTATAAAGAAAGGTAACGGCACATAAGTGCTGTGTGGTGAATATTATGGCAGACGTAATTAAGACAGCAACTCGTGACGCTTACGGCAAAGCGCTCGTGGAGCTCGGTCAGAAAAATGACAAGGTAGTTGTGCTGGATGCAGACCTTGCAAAGGCTACAAAGACAATTGCTTTTAAGAAGGAATTTCCCGACAGATTCTTCGATACAGGTATAGCTGAATGTAATATGATGGGTGTTGCAGCAGGTCTTGCTACAACAGGCTATACTGTTTTTGCAAGCTCATTTGCGATGTTTGCCGCAGGCAGAGCCTTTGAGCAGATCAGAAACTCTATCGGCTATACACATCTCAACGTTAAGATAGGTGCGACTCATGCAGGTATCTCCGTGGGTGAGGACGGTGCAAGTCACCAGTGCTGTGAGGATATCGCACTTATGCGTACAATCCCCGGTATGGTAGTTATCAACCCTGCAGACGATGTTGAGGCAAGACTTGCCGTGCTTGCAGCAGCAGAGATCGACGGTCCTGTTTATCTTCGCTTCGGCAGACTTGCAACCCCCAGACTTTTCGACGAAAGCTACAAGTTTGAAATAGGTAAGGGTGTTGAACTCAAGGCAGGTACAGATGTTACGATCATCGCAACAGGTCTTATGGTAAATGAGGCTCTTATTGCTGCAGAGTCTCTTGCAGCTGAAGGCATCAGCGCACGAGTTGTAAATATGGCAACGATTAAGCCTATCGATAAAGATATCATTATCAAGGCTGCAGAGGAAACAGGCGTTATCGTCACTGCAGAGGAACACAGCGTTATCGGCGGTCTCGGCTCTGCGGTTGCCGATGTGGTTTGCGAGGCTTGCCCCGTACCCGTGCTTCGTGTCGGTGTTGAGGATGAATACGGTGCATCAGGTCCTGCGGTAGAGATGCTTAAGGTTTACGGACTTACGGCAGATAATATCGTTGCCAAAGTAAAGGCAGCAGTCGCTCTCAAAAAGTAAGAGGAGAAACTAACCATGGGTGAAGAAAGGTCGTTTAAAAAATCGGCTTTAGGCGGATTCAACCGCAAGGATGTTATTGCATATATCGAAGAGCTTATGACTGTAGTCGAAGCACTGCGTGCTGAAAATAAGCGCAAGGATGAGCGAATCAATGAGCTAGAGCGTAAGCTTGCAGTTTATGAGGAGGCGTGCTCTGTTTCGTCCGACATACCGGAGGGTGAAGAGCTTGCTTCTGAGGATGTGTTAGCTCAGATCGATGAGATCCTTCTCAGATATCTCGGTAAGGAGGAATAACCGTGGCTGAGTACAGGTTATCTTCTTCACAGCTCAGAGAATACGCGCCTAAGCTTGAATGCGGTGACAGAGTGCTTCTCAGCGGTACTGTTTATACGGCACGCGATGCGGCACATAAACGTATTATGGCAATGATCGAAAATAATCAGCCGTTGCCGTTTGAGATCGACGGTGCATCAATTTATTATGCCGGTCCTACTCCGGCCCCTCCGGGCTTGCCTATAGGCAGCTGCGGGCCGACTACATCTTCACGTATGGATCCTTACGCTCCGCTTCTGCTTGATAAAGGCTTGGTTTGTATGATAGGCAAAGGTCCGCGAAATGCAGAGGTAACCGATGCTATTGTACGTAATAAAGCGGTCTACCTTTGTGCGATAGGCGGTGCAGGAGCCCTTGCTGCTCAGTGCATTACTTCTTGCGAGGTCATTGCTTTTGAAGAACTCGGCTGTGAGAGTGTGAAGCGTCTTGAGTTCAGCGATTTTCCGCTGATAGTTGGCATTGACTGCAAAGGCGGAAATTTATTTTCTTAACTGAATAACAGCTTTAAAGAGCAGATTCACTTTATTTGTGAATCTGCTCTTTCTTTTTGTACTAAATCGGACAGGGCTTGAATATAAATTGTATAGAAACTTTTGAAGGCGAGGTAAAATAAATGGATTTTAATGTTGATAAACAGCAGTTGTGTACCTGCCGTATTGTACGTGAAGCGAAAGCGGAACAGGGTGTAGACAGCGATATGACATTGCCTGATTACTGCCCGGATATAAAGAGTATGCTTTGCTGCAGTATTGAGCCCGGCATAAATTCGGTCAGTGTAACAGGTAACCGTATTACGGCAGACGGCAATGCGGTCATACGTCTGCTTTATGTAAGCTCAGAGAATAAGCTTGCTTGCTTCGAACAAAATTATCCTTTGAGTAAGTATGTGGAAATGAATGCGCTTACGCCGGAGTGCAGTGCAACTGCTGCTGTGAAGGTCAGTTATGTAAATTGCCGTGCCGTAAGCCCTCGCAGGGTTGATGTGCACGGCTGCATTTCCGTGCTGTTTTCCGTTATGTGCTGTGAGAGCAAGGGCTTTGTTTCATCCGTCAGCGGCGACGGAGTGCGTCAAAAGCTTATGCCCTTGAGGGGGTGCAGTGCTGTAGGATGTATGTCAAAGCTGTTTGAAATGAGCGAGGTCGTACCGATAAACGATGCTGAGTCGGCTGTGAAGAGCGTTGTTCATTCGTCGGCAGTGCCGCTCATCAGTGAGGTAAAAGCAGTAAGTAACAAGCTGCTTATAAAGGGAGAAATGCAGCTTTATACTGCACTGTGCTGTGCGGATTCAAGCATTAAAAAGGTTGAACATACTATGCCGATAAGTCGCATAATCGAACTTGACGGCGTTGATGATACATGTATATGTGATGTCAGGGCTGAGGCTTCTTCGCTTGATATAAGACTTAAGGCTGATGATAACGGCGAAATACGAAGCCTTGATGCGGCAACTGTTATAAGAGCTGATGTGTGTGCCTATAAGCCTATTGACTGTGCCTGTGTTGAGGATGTTTATTCTGTTAAGAAAGAGCTTGATATTACTGCGGTGCCGCTTGAGTCGAATAAATTTGCAGGTATGCTTGATGAGGCTTTTCTCGTTAGCTTTCAGCCTGATTTTACGGGCGATGAGGTCGGTGAAATTACAGATTCGTGGTGTGAAGGAGTTACGTGTGTCACTGCAGGTAAAGAGGGCGGGGCAGAGCTGAGCGGTACTCTTACGCTTTGTGTACTTTATAACGATTCTCAGGGCAACCCTGCATTCGCCAGGCGCCAGAGTGATTATCGATTTACAAAGGAGTTTGCAGGTGTAAAGGGTAAGCTTGTCGGAAATATAAGCGTATTGCCTTGCGGCGTTTCCGTGAGCGGCAAGGGTGCAGCACTTAATGCAAAGGTGCAGCTCAGAGCAAGAGGCTGCCTTTTTGAGTCCGAAATAATAACAGCTCTTGAAAATGCTCGGGTGCTTGAAGATACAGAGAAGAGCAGCTCACACTATGCGGTGACTGTTTATTTCGGTGAAAGCGGCGAAAAGCTGTGGGATATTGCCAAGAAGTACAACACCTCAGAGGAATCGATACGCCGCCGAAACAATGTAAACGGTGACGTTCTTGAAAAAGAAACAATGCTGATAATATAAGGAGGAACTGCAGAAATGGAGCAAAAAAACATTTACAGCGATATTGCCGCCAGAACCAAAGGCGATATATATATCGGCGTTGTAGGGCCCGTAAGAACGGGCAAATCTACCTTTATCAAACGTTTTATGGATGAGCTGGTCATACCTAATATAGGCGATTCCGCAAAGCGTGAACGAGCTACGGATGAGCTCCCACAGTCAGCCGCAGGCAGAACAATAATGACTACCGAGCCCAAGTTTATTCCCGAGGAAGCGGTCGAAATTACGCTCGGCGGCGGTATTGGTCTGAAAGTACGTATGATTGACTGTGTCGGTTATATTGTACCGGGCGCCCTCGGCTATATCGAAAATGAGCAGCCGAGAATGGTCAAAACCCCGTGGTATGAAAAGGAAATTCCGTTTAATATGGCGGCGGAGCTCGGCACAAAAAAGGTTATAGATGAGCACTCTACAATAGGTCTTGTTATTACTACAGACGGCTCGATAGGAGAGATAGACAGAGACGATTATATAGAAGCGGAAAAAAGAGTTATAGATGAGCTGAAAGCACTCGGCAAGCCCTTTGTCGTGCTTGTAAACAGCGTTTCTCCGGGAGGTGCCGCTGCTAAACAGCTGGTTGCGGATATGACCTCTGCTTATTCTGTACCGGTACTTGCTGTCAACTGTAAAACTCTTAAAGAGGAGCAGATAAAAGAAATTCTGCGCCGTGTGCTCTTTGAGTTTCCGCTTAAAGAGGTAGGCGTTGACCTGCCCTGCTGGATGATGAGCCTTGATGATGAGCACCCTGTAAAAACAGCGGTCACTTCAGCTGTTGCAAATGCTGCTGTCGGTCTTAAACGTGTACGTGATGTGCCGCAGTTTGCATCTGATATCTGTGAATGCGAGTATATTACTGCGGCTAAAGTCACGTCGATGGATCTGTCGGACGGCTCTGCAGTAATATCTGCCGTTGCTGAGTCTTCGCTGTTTTTTGATATTCTTAGTGAGGTCACGGGTACAAAAATAAAGAACGAGCAAGCTCTTATGGATGAGCTGCTCGAACTTAATAAAATGAAAAAAGCATATATGAGGCTTAAGAATGCCCTGGATGAAGTTGAAGCAACAGGCTACGGCATAGTTATGCCAACAACCGAGGAGCTGACGCTTGCCGAGCCCGAGATTATGAAGCAGGGCGGTAAGTACGGCATACGTCTGCGCGCTTCTGCACCGTCGGTACATATGATGCGTGCAGATATCACAACTGAGGTTGCACCTATCGTCGGCTCCGAATCTCAGAGTGAGGAGCTTGTAGACTATCTGCTCAAGGAGTTTGAGGAAGATCCCCTTAAGATATGGGAGTCTAACATTTTCGGCAAGTCGCTCAATGAGCTTGTGAATGAGGGACTTCGAAATAAGCTCGGAAGAATGCCGACAGATGCACGTATGAAGCTGCAGGAAACAATAGAAAAGGTTATAAATGAAGGATGCAGCGGACTGATTTGCATTATCCTTTAAGACTTTTATATTTTTCGGACTGTGCGACGGCGAGTGCATCACAGCGCTCGTTTTCGCTGTGTCCGTTGTGCCCTTTAATCCATATGAAATTGACTTCGTGCTTTGCAATTTCATTAAGAAGTTCTTCCCAAAGGTCGGCATTAAGTGCCGGCTTTTTATCTTTTTTGACCCAGCCGTTTTTTCTCCAGCCTTCAGCCCAACCCTTTGTGACGGAGTTAAATACGTACTGTGAATCGGTTGTTACGGTAACACTGCAGGGATATTTGAGTGCGCGCAGTCCCTCAAGCACTGCAGTGATCTCCATTCTGTTGTTTGTTGTGTCAGCGGCACCGCCGGAAAGCTCTTTTTCTACGCCGTTACAGCGCAGTATCGTGCCCCAACCGCCGGGACCGGGGTTGCCTGAGCAGGCACCGTCTGCAAAAATCTCTACTTTTTTGAGTTCGTTACTCATATATTTTACCGTCCGTTGAGTTAATATCAATATTTTATCATTTTTTTCTTGAACTTACAACATACTGCGAATATTTTTATTTGATTGTGTCCATAATTAGCCTGTACATATAAATTTAGGAGTTTTGTTATGAAGTCGTTTTGTGTTCTTAATCAAGCTTTAAGTAAAAATACGGGTAGAATAATCGGATCTGCCGTGTGTGCTGCAATGGGTAAAAAAATCGGTATTATGCATAACTCAGATGAATGTTCAATCCTTACGTCATCTTTTCTTGCAGAGGGTATCGTAAGTTCGGGCGGAACCGCATTGATGTTCGGCTGCTGCAACGAATCCCGTGTTGCTTTTCTTGTGAGTCATTATGCTCTCTCTGCCTGTTTTTACGTTTCGGGTGATGATTATATCACGGTTAGCGGTGCAGACGGTAAGCCTGTAGGTGCCGAGTATGAAAAGCTTATTTCAGACCTTACTTCTTCGGAATTGCCGTGTGAAGATGACGGCAGTATTGTAGAGATCAATTCAGATTCTTCCTATTTTTCATTGCTTACCGAGGCTTGCGGAAACCTTGAGGATATATGTGCTGACATTCGCTGTAAAAATTCAGAGCTTTCCTTTGCGGTTCGCCGTGCATTTGCCTTTGCGGGCGGCAGCTTTTCTTCAAAACCACGGTTTTATATCAGCTCTTCAGGCTCCTGCGTAAGTGCAGTTGATGAGTGCGGCGGTGTGCTGACACACGAAAATCTTATAAATGTCTGCTGTGCACACAGGCTTATGAAAGGAGATTGTGTTGAAGTCAGCTTTACTGCTCCACGTTGCCTTGAAGAAATTTCAGAGCAAAATTCAGCCTGTCTTAAGCGAAGCTTCAAAGGCGGCAATGAGCTGTGGCAGAATGACGGCATTTTCCTTGTCGCGCAGATACTTTCGCTTATGGCTGAAAAAGGCGAGGGGCTTGTTACGCTTGCTTCTGCTTTGCCCGATTATGCTTCGTTTCGCAGAAGCGTTTCCTGTACACTTTCTGCTGATGAGGTTGCGGATCTGATAGAATGCAGTGAGCTTGTAACGGATGGCGAGCGTGGAATTTATGCACGTACGCATTTGGGCGATGTGCTTATTACACCTTGCCGCAGCAAAAAAGCGTACTGTATGGAAGTAATTTCACAAGACCGTGTGTCCGCGTGTGAGTTGGCGGATGAACTCTGCTTGACAATAGAAGACAGGTAGGATATAATTTATCTGTATTAATTTGGATTTTTCCGCCTTGGGCGTTAGGCGGAGCATATATAAAACTATATTAAAATATTTAAAGAAAGGAATATTTGTGGCTTATTTTAAATCAAGTTTTAATCGGATTTCAGGCTGACGGTGTACCGTCGGTTCGGTTTGTTGTTATCTTTTGAGCCACACCAGTGTAAATTATGTCAGAAAAATCATTCGGCAGCGATAACGCTGCCAACGAAAAAAAGAAGCAGAATAAAACTTCCAAGTTTTCACGTTATTCGCGTATACCTCCAAAGCGTAATGCGGCTCAGACACCGCATCAGCGTCCTGCAAAGCAGCAGAGGACACAGCGACAGAAGCAAAAGCAACAGAAGAAGGTGGAGAAAAAACCGATACGTATTGCTTTTCTCGGCGGTCTCAACGAAGTCGGTAAGAACATGACTCTCTATGAATACGGCGAGAGTATGTTCCTTGTCGATTGCGGACTTGCTTTTCCTGATTCGGATCTTCCGGGTGTCGATCTTGTTCTGCCCGATTTTGCTTATGTTGAAAAGAATATTGATAAGATAAAGGGCATTGTCGTAACTCACGGTCATGAGGACCATATAGGCGGCCTTGCATACCTTCTCAAGTCGGTCAACATTCCGATATATTCTACAAAGCTGACTATAGGTCTTATCCAGGGCAAGCTAAAGGAGCATAATTTGCTTTCTTCAGCAAAGCTGAATGTTGTCAAGCCCGGTGACCGCATTAATTTGGGAGAATTTGAGGTTGAGCTGATTCACGTCAATCACTCGATTCCCGATGCAGTTGCACTTGCTGTGCGTTGCGACGGCGGTACTGTTGTGCAGATGGGCGACTTCAAGATAGATACCACACCGATCGACGGCGAGCCGATAGACCTTGCACGCTTATCGCAGATAGGCACTGAAGGTGTAATGTGCCTTATGTCTGACTCTACAAATGCTGAGCGGCCCGGATATACCGAGAGTGAAAGCAAGGTAGGTGAGTCGTTTGACCGTCTTTTCCACAGTGCGGGCAATCGCAGAATTATTGTTGCAACATTTGCGTCTAACATCCACCGTGTACAGCAGATCATTAACAGTGCGGCTGCTTTGGGCAGAAAGGTTGTGCTTTCGGGCAGAAGCTTAGAGAACGTTGTTGCAGTTGCAAAAGAGCTCGGCTATATCGATGTGCCCGAGGGTCTGATTGTCAGTATAGATACTATCAAGCGCTATCCCGATGATAAGCTTGTTATTATTACAACGGGCAGTCAGGGTGAGCCTATGTCGGCACTGAGCCGTATGGCATTTTCCGACCACCGTAAGGTCGAAATCGGCCCTATGGATTATATAATTATATCTGCAACGCCTATTCCGGGTAACGAAAAAACAGTGGGTAAGGTTGTAAATGAGCTTATGAAGCTCGGTGCAGAGGTTATTTACGAAAAGATGTACGATGTGCACGTTTCAGGTCACGCTTGTCAGGAAGAGCTCAAAATGATAATGAGCCTTGTAAAACCAAAGTATTTTATCCCTGTGCACGGTGAGCAGAAGCATCTTCAGAAGCACAGAATACTTGCCGAATCAATGGGTATCGACCGTAAGAATATAATTGTTGCCGATAACGGTCTGCTTGTGGAAATGAGCGATGGCGGCATACGTGTTGCCGGCAGTGTACCTGCAGGCAAGGTTTATGTTGACGGCTCGGGTGTAGGAGATGTCGGCAGTATTGTGCTTCGCGACCGAAAGCATCTTTCGCAGGACGGTATAATTATTATCACAGCCTGCGTTGAAGCCGATACAGGATATATCGTATCTGGCCCCGAGGTTATAACAAGAGGCTTTGTATATGTCAAGGAGTCCGAAGAGCTTATAGAGCAGGCAAAGCGTCTTGCTTATAACACTCTTGACGAACGTCTTGGCAGAAATCCCTCCGATATTCTTGCTGCGAAGACAAGGGTAAGGGATGATATTTCACGTTTTGTTTTTGAAAAAACCAGAAGGAGCCCGATGATAGTACCTGTTATTATGGAGGTATAAGATTTGCTTCGTTTCTTTAAAAGCAATCTGGTTATACTGTGCGTGTTTGCAGTCAGCCTTATAACCTGTGTGCTAACATTTTTCTATAATAAAACTGCAGCGATAATCGAACTGGCGATACTGCTTGTTCTTATTATGCTCAGTATCGTTACAAATGTTCTTTCGGTTCGCCGTTCACACGAGCTTGTCAAAACTGTGAAAAGTGCTCTTGACTTTTCGGAGAAAGAAAAACTGTCGTCTTTCCCGCTTCCTGTGCTTGTGACTACAGCAGGCGGAAGGATGCTTTGGTTCAATACTTTGTTTGAGTCACGTGTGCTCGACGGAATGAGGGTTATGAACACTGATGTTGAGCAGTTTCTCAGCGGTCAGACAGCAGAAGATATAGCAACTCACGACAGACTTTATACAGATATAGCCGATCGCTCGTATTCTGTATATCCGTTCCCGATAACATACCGCGATGAGTCTTGCTTTGTTCTGCTTTTTTCCGATGAAACGCAGATGCGTAAAACCTATTATGAGTACAGGCTTTCACGTCCGAGTGTCATACTTATAAGTATTGATAATCTCGATGAGCTGATGCAGAATTATTCCGACAGCGATGCCGATGCTATGCGAAGCAAGGCGGAAAAGCTGATTGATAACTGGCTGAGCGAATACGGATGTGTTATTCGTAAACTCGGTGACGGGAAGTTTATCGTTGTATGTGAAGAGCGTGATCTGATCAGAATGATCGAGCGCAAATTCAGTGTTCTTGATGAGATACGCGACTATCGCTATGATGATAAGGTAGTAGGAATAACTCTTTCTATCGGTGTAAGCAGGGGCGAAACACTTCGCGAGGGCGAGAAAAACGCACGTCAGGCACTTGATATGGCAATAGGCAGAGGCGGTGACCAGGCGGCGATACTTAAGAATGATTCTTATGAATTTTTCGGCGGTTTGTCCAAGGGCGTAGAAAAGAGAAGCAAAGCACGAACACGAATAGTTGCTTCCGCAATTCAGAAGCTTATGGAAAACAGCTCCGATGTAATGGTAATGGGTCACAGGTTTTCTGACCTTGACAGCGTAGGCTCTGCTGTGGGTATGCTTTGTGCCGCAAGGTCTCTCGGCAAACAGTCCTATATTGTAATCAACCGTGAGCAGTCGCTTGCAAAGGCGCTTATCGATATGGCAGAACTTAAATATCCCGATGCATTTATTTCTCCCGAAGAAGCGACGAAAGAGATTTCAAAGGATACTTTGCTCATAATTGTCGATACGCACAGAGCAGAGGTGCTCGAAAGTGCTGAGCTTTACCGTAGGGCAAAGACTGTTATCGTTATCGACCACCACCGTAAAAATGTTGATTTTATAAACAACAGTATAGTTTTCCAGCACGACCCCAATGCTTCGTCGGCAGGTGAAATGGTGTCCGAGCTGCTTCAGTATATGCCTTCAAAGCCTGCAATAACCGACTGTGAAGCAAACGCTTTGCTTGCAGGTATAATGCTTGATACACGTAATTTTGCGCTCAGAGCGGGTGTGCGTACCTTTGAGGCGGCGGCATTCCTGCGAAGCAAGGGTGCGGATACTGTTAAAGTGCGCCGTCTGTTTATGAATAAAATGGAGAATTTCAAGCTGCGTAACGATGTTATCGACAGTGCGGAGGTTTACCGTGACTGTGCCATAGCTTATGCGGATATCAATTCGCCCGATGTTCGTACTATTGCGGCTCAGGCGGCAGATGAAATGCTCAACATAGATTCGATAAAGGCATCTTTTGCTATGTTTGATTCAGGCGGTACAATGAATATTTCCGCCCGCTCTCTCGGCGAAATAAATGTACAGCTGATAATGGAAATTCTCGGCGGCGGAGGACATCAGACAATGGCTGCGGCACAGCTTGAAGGCTGTGACCGCGAAACAGCCACAACGCGTCTTTTTGCCGCTGTAGATGAGTATTATTCAAAGCATACAACTTGAGTTTAAATAAAGCTGCAGCTGCCCTGTTGTGTGACACAGGGCAGCTTTTATATTGATGTTAAAAAATATCTGTTATCAATCTGTAACTATTTGTAACTGGCATATATTTGACTAAATCAGATTTAAATGTTACAATACCTATAATCTCAGTTTAATATATCAGGTTATTTTGTTTTTAGGAGCTAATTTATGATTAACAGTGAACACCTTTGTATGGGCTGTATGAAAGAGATCGGTGAGGTTCAGCAGTGTCCGCATTGCGGTTTTCATGCCGATACTATACAGATGGCACCGTATCTTGCTGTCAGAACGGTCGTTGCAAACCGCTACCTTATAGGTAAGCTGCTCGAGTATAACGGCGACGGTGCAACCTATATTGCGTGGGATATTAACGAGAAGAAGCCCGTTACAATACGTGAATTTCTGCCGGATACGCTTGCAACAAGGCGTGTCGGTGAAAAAGAAGTTACGGTCATGTCGGGCTGCGAGCTGTCTTACAGAGAGTGTATGTCAGACTTTGTCGAGCTGTGGCGTAAGCTGACACGTATGAGCGGCCTTTCGGCTCTTGTAAATGTTTATGATGTTTTTGAAGAGAATGCTACGGCGTACGCGATCTGCGAATATGTAAAGAGCATAACCCTGCGTGATTATCTCCTCCGACTCAAAACGGGATATATTCCGTGGGAGAGAGCAAGAGCGCTGTTTATGCCTGTGCTTTCCACTCTCGGTATGCTTCATACTGCAGGCATAATTCACCGCGGTATATCTCCGCTTACTTTGCAGATAGGCCAGGACGGTAAAATGCGTATAGGCGGCTTCAGCATCTGGCAGGCACGTACTGCAAAAAGTGACCTTTCGGCTCAGCTTTTCCCAGGCTATGCCGCAATTGAGCAATACGGCTTTGAGGGTAAGCAGGGGCCGGGTACGGATATCTATGCTTTTGCCGCAACGCTTTACCGTGCACTTATCGGCAGTGACCCAATCGAGGCTACAGAACGACTTACCAATGACAAGCTTATGGTGCCCGGCAGATTTGCTGAGCAGCTTCCCGCTTATGTAATAAACGGTCTTATAAACGCATTGCAGATAATGCCCGAAGAGCGTACGCGCTCTGTGGAACAGCTTCGTGCCGACCTTTCAGCCTCACCTGTAGCTGCAGTAGCCTCCGGTACTGAGTTTGAAGCTCCTGCCAAGCCGCCGGTTGCCCCCGTAAATCCGCAGTCTGAGGGCAGAGTACCTTCACCGAGGCCGAATCAGCAGGCTAAGCCTGCAAAAAAAAGCGGGGTAATAGCAGAAAACAAGGTTATAGTTATACGTACGGCTCTTATCAGTGCTATTGTTGGTCTTGTTATTTTCCTTATTGTGGTTATAGCGGCAGGCGACAAGTTAGGCTTTTCGATAAGTGAACCCGAAACTGAGGTGGTAACCAGACAGGAAATGGTTGCTGTTCCTAACTTTGTTAACCGCAACTATGCTGAGGTAAGCTCCAATGCATACTGGACAAATAACTTCACCTTTGAGGCAGTTGAAGTATACAGTGATACTGTTTCAAAGGGATATATCATCAAACAGAGTGTTCAGGCAGAGTCGCAGGTAAATGCCGGCACAAAGATAGTGCTTACCGTTTCCAAAGGTGTTGAACAGTTTGAACTGCCTCCCGTTATAGGTATGGATTATGAGGATGCGTATAAGCTTCTCACCGAACGCAAATTTGCCGTTACAAAAGAAGATGCGGAAAATGACGGCTCACATACCGAGGGTACCGTACAGGCTGTAGTTAATCTTGCAGTAGGCAAGTCATATCCGAAGGGTACAAAGGTGACTCTTATCGTATGGGGTGCGGCGCCTGAAAGCGACACCGGCTCCGATGAACCCGGTGTTACCGACAACCCGGGCTATACTCAAGCTCCCGATGAACCGCTTGAAGATGACCCCACTACTCAGCCGAGTGAGCCGGCAACAGATCCTGTTGAAGAGCCGACTGCGACTGAGCCCGTAGTTGTGCCTACCGAGGCAACGTAATAATCTAACAAAAATGAGCTGTAAAACCATTTAAGTTTTACAGCTCATTTTTAGCTTTGTTTGCAACAAAGGCAACCCCTGGCTATGCCAGGGGGGAAGGAAAGCTTTTAGCGAGGGGAGAATTGGACAAGAAAAAAGCTCCTTGATATATTAGAAGTGGTTTGCCGACCACACAACTAAAATAACAAGGAGGTCTTTATCGTGAAAGAAAAGACATAAATAGTTTAGACCATACAAGTTGGAGATGTCAATACCATGTAGTATTTGCTCCGAAATATCGAAGGATAGCAATATACGGAGAGATAAAAGCAGATATAGGAAAAATATTACGACAGTTATGCAAACAAAAGGGAATAGAGATAATAGAAGCAGAACTGTGTCCAGATCATGTTCATATGTTAATAAGCATACCGCCCAAATATAGTGTGTCGCAAATAATGGGATACTTGAAAGGAAAGAGTAGCCTTATGATATTTGATCGGCACGCAAATTTAAAGTACAAGTACGGAAACCGGCACTTTTGGGCGAGAGGATATTTTGTGGATACAGTAGGACGCAATAAAAAGCAAGTGGCAGAGTATATAAGGAATCAGCTTGCAGAAGACCAAATAGCAGACCAAATGAGTCTCAAAGAGTATGTAGACCCGTTTACGGGTAGCGAGAACAAGAAAGCATAAAAAGAACCCCTTTAGGGGTGGCTGAAAAAGTAATGCGGTCGGCAAACTGTTCAGCGCCCCTTTAGGGGTTTTGTCTGCAAAAAGCCCTTATAGGGCTTATTCAAGCCTCCGGCTTAGCCGGAGGTTTTGACTAGGATTGAATCTCAATGCACATATCGCATCGCTTTTTTATGTCGGTAGCTTGGAAGTATAAATTTTCAAGAGGTATCCATTCGTTGAAAAAGCGTTCTGCCATAGACGGTGAATTGCGGTTAAGTATTCTTTTTCTTTGCAGCTCGGGAGAAATATCAAGAAGCACGGAGAAATTGTAATACTTTTCAAAAGAAGGATGCATTGAATATGCGCCTTCGATTACGGTCAGTTTTTTTTGTTTTACCTGTATCGGAGGCAAAAGCTTCATATCGGAGCAATCAAACCGACGATAATTGACAGCTTCTCCTTTGCTTAACGGAATGAGTATCTCTTTAAGGAAACGTTCGCGGTCAATGTTGCCGCCGATCTCAGCGTATCTTTCGGGTGTTCTTTGCTCGGGACGCAGAAAAAAGTCATCTGTATGAAAAACGGTACAGTCGTAAATCTCTGCCAGCATTTTTCCGAGTGTTGTTTTACCGCTTGCGCTTGAGCCTTCGATGGCGGTGGTTAACTCACCTTCTGAAAGGCGTTTGTCAATTTCTGCAAGCAGTGGCAGAAACGGTATATATTTGTTTGCAATTACGCGGTAAGACGGCGCATAGCTCTCTCTGAAAATATCCGAATGATGTATGGCTGGGTATCCGTCTGCCTTCCATTGCTCGGTTTCGCTATCAAACTCCTCCAAAGAGAATGGGAGTTTGTTTTCTTTGATAAGCTCTTTGAGGGTATTAAGCTTATTAATTAATTTGGTCTCTCCGTCAGCTTCTTTTTTTGCAGAAAGAAGAAACAGTCTGCCGAGAGTGTTCGCGCTTAATCCGCAGTTGAGGTAAGAAAGGCCGACGCGGGTATAATCACCGTCAAGCGGCTCAATAACAGGCTGAGAATTTGAAACACCGCGGGCGTATTCTTCTTTTATATAAGCTGTTGCTTTTTCGCAGGAGATTACCATATGCTCACAGCCGAAGCTGCTTTGATAAATAAACTTTAAAAGATCTCTGAGCTGTAAATCGGGATATGCTTTGCAGTACGCCGTAAGCAGCGTGCGTGTGTTTGTGCTTTGCTCCATTTTCAATCTCTCTTTTTTATGTATTTCTGATTATCAAAAATCATTACAATAATCGGAATCAATACGATTTGTACGACAATACCGGGAAGTGCATTGATAACTGCTCCTGAGATAAATGCAGAAAAGCTGAAACGTGTCGAGTCTAATCCCATACAGCAGAACTGAACGACACCCCATACAGCTCTGCCTGCGAGCATTGAGAGTATCAGGGAAATATATATATTTATCTTTTTTCGGGGCAGTAAACGGAATAAAATGCCGGACATAAAGCCGTAAACAGCAAGCTCAAAAGCCATTGAAAAGGCTGTGGGGAACAAGGGTGGCATACCCAGAGCAAATGAGCGCAGTAACGGAGCTAAAGCACCCGTAATGAACCCCCAAGGTGCACCGCAGATGTATCCGCATAAAATTACGGGAATATGCATCGGACACAGCATAGAGCCTATCTGCGGAATCTGACCTGTCAGAAACGGCATTACAAAGGCAAGCGCAAGAAACATTGCCGATAAGGCAGGGTTGAGAATGGCGTTTTGTTTTTTCATATGAAGTCCTTTCTGTTTGTGGGAAAATAAAAAGGGTGCTGTTATCCCTTCTTAAGGAAAACAACACCTTCATAGCATTGCAAACAATAGAAACATAATAAATCATAAAGAACTTCTGTTCATTAAAGCTATCCTTCTGAATAACTTTTGTTATTATATCATTTATTGATTAGGATTTCAATAGCTTTTGTCAATAATTGTACGAAGCTTTAAAAGCGCATCTTCAATAAGAGCAGATACCGTCAGGTTGGAAACGCCTGCAATTATATTTTCGCATCTGTTCATTGGTATAAGTATTTTTGTTGCGTTGCTCTGACCTACTGAAACAGCCATTGCAGGAGATATTTCACCGTAAAGTGAGTCTGCAATTACTATGCCTACGGGGCCGATAATAACATCTGCCTTACGGCAGGCGACAATGACAGGGTTTTCGCCTGTAGCCGCTTTTTTTGCTCCTGCTTTTACCATTGAGGTTGTAGCGGTGGCGTTGGTGCCTATTGCCGTTACATCTGCCTCGGGATAGCGAGCTGTTATTTCTTTGATAAGCTGGCTGCCGAGCTGACCGCCCTGGCCGTCAATTACAACTATATTCATAGAGTATTTACCTCCGATTATTCGACTTGATTTTTACTGAATAATTATATCATATAAAAAATAAGCTTTTCAACCTTTTATTTGTGAAATATATCTTGAGTTGTATAAGTGTCAGCTTTAGCGGGCGGTTGTGTAAGTTCAACAAAAAAACTAACTTTACTGCAGTAATGATCTACCTTGAAAGGTTTACAGATAAGTTGACAGATGTAATCTGCGGTGTTAAAATTGATACAATTAATTTGTTTATTCAACGAGGAAAAACAGATGAAAAACCGTATCGAAAAATTAAAAAAAGAAAAAAATGCAGTTATTCTCGCTCATTATTATGCTCCGTCTGAGGTGCAGGAGATAGCTGACTATGTCGGAGACTCATTTTATCTTGCAAAAACAGCAAAGCAGAGCAAGGCGGATATTATCGTTTTCTGCGGTGTGTATTTTATGGGTGAAAGTGCAAAGATTCTGAATCCCGAGAAAAAAGTGCTTATGCCCGACATCACTGCCGATTGCCCGATGGCTCATATGGTAGCCGAAGGTATCATTGATGAAATGCGAAAGAGCTACGATGACCTTGCTGTTGTGTGCTATATCAACTCAACAGCAGCTCTCAAGTGTCAGAGCGATGTTTGTGTCACTTCATCAAATGCGGTGAAAATCGTTAAATCACTTCCGAATAAAAACATATTTTTTATTCCCGATAAAAATCTCGGAAGGTTTGTTGCAGAGCAGGTGCCCGAAAAGAACATAATTATAAACGACGGCTGCTGTCCGATTCACGCAAAAATTACGGCAGAGCAACTGCTTGCCGTAAAAGAAAAACATCCCGATGCGTTGGTTTTAACTCATCCCGAATGCGAATCGGAAATTCTGAAGCTTTCCGATTACATAGGAAGCACGGCGGATATAATCGCTTATGCCAAAAAGAGTAATGCGGATGAATTTATCATCTGCACCGAAGACGGAGTTAATCATAAGCTGGTAACGGATGCCCCCGAAAAGCGTTTTTATTATCCTGAGCCTCATCCGTGTTGTGCCGATATGAAGCTCAACACACTTGAATCAGTTCTGTCGGTTTTGCAAAAAGAAGACAACGAGGTTGCTGTTGCGGATTCGGTTCGTACGGGTGCCCTTTTACCGCTTGAGAAAATGTTGGAGCTTGCTGAGTAAAATGAATACAGATATTATAATTGTGGGCTGCGGCGTTGCAGGTCTTTACTGTGCGCTGAATCTGCCTGAAGACAAAAAAATTACGATAGTTACGAAAAACGAAGCACCTAAAAGTGATTCTTTTCTTGCACAGGGAGGAATCTGCGTTCTGCGTAACGAAGGAGATTACAAATCTTTTTTTGAGGATACGATGAAGGCAGGGCACTATGAGAATAATCCCGATTCAGTCGAGATTATGATTCGCTCATCTCAGGAAATAATAGGCGATCTTGTTTCCTTCGGTGTCCGTTTTGAAAAGGACGGAGAAGCATTTACTTATACCCGCGAGGGGGCACATTCCAAGCCGAGGATTCTTTTCCACGAGGATGAAACAGGCAAAGAGATCACCTCGCACCTTCTTGAGACAGCAAGAAACAGACCTAATATAACGCTTGTTGAGAATTTTACAATGGTTGACCTTATTTGTGAAGGTAACAGCTGCTGCGGTATTGTCGGACATGACAAGGATATGAATTATATCGGTATAACTGCAGATTACACAGTACTTGCAACAGGTGGTATAGGCGGCTTGTTCAAGCATTCTACCAACTACCGCCACCTGACAGGCGATGCCCTTGCTTTGGCACTGAAATATGATATCAAGCTGCAGCACATTGACTATATACAAATTCACCCTACAACGTTGTATACTAACAAGCACGGCCGCGAATTTCTGATTTCAGAATCCGTCAGAGGGGAGGGGGCAATTCTGCTCAATTCCAAAGGCGAAAGATTTGTCAATGAGCTTTTACCACGTGATGTTGTAGCCAAAGCAATATTTGACGAGATGAAAAAAGAAGGCAGTGAGCATGTGTGGCTTTCTATGGCTCCGATTCCCGAAGAGGAAATAAAAAGCCATTTTCCGAATATTTACCGCCACTGCCTTGATGAAGGCTACGACATAACAAAAGAGCCGATTCCCGTTGTGCCGTCACAGCATTATTTTATGGGTGGCATTGATGTTGACCGATACAGCAAAACCTCTATGAAGCGTTTGTATGCAGTAGGAGAAACCGCTTGCAACGGTGTTCACGGTCGGAACAGATTGGCAAGCAATTCCTTGCTTGAAAGTCTGGTATTTGCCAAAAGAGCGGCAGGGCATATCACAGATAATTATACCAAAGCCGAACAAACAGGGGACATTGTTATAGATTCCCGCAATTATGACGGCTACGCAGAAAAATATAAGGAAGCGGTTTTGGCAGCTATCGAAAAGGAGAAGAACAGCCATGAATAATATTACTATGAAATTAAACGCAGATGATCTTATTTTGAATGCACTCAAGGAAGATATTACAAGCGAAGATATTTCTACAAGCTCTGTTATGCGTAATTATCAGCTCGGCGAGGTGGAGCTGATATGCAAGGAAAACGGTGTTATTGCGGGTCTTGAGGTTTTTAAACGTGTTTTTGAGCTTCTTGATGCAGATACGAAGGTTGAATTTTTTGCCAAAGACGGTGACAAGGTTAAGAACGGACAAAAGTTAGGCGTTGTTCGCGGAGATATACGTGTTTTGCTCTCGGGCGAAAGAACAGCACTTAATTATTTGCAGCGTATGAGCGGTATTGCAACCTACACACGCACCGTTGCAGATATGCTTGAGGGCACAAACACCAAGCTTCTCGATACTCGTAAAACAACACCGGGTATGCGTATTTTTGAAAAATATGCGGTAAAGGTCGGCGGCGGTTACAATCACCGCTTTAATCTGAGCGACGGAATACTTCTTAAGGATAATCATATCGGTGCGGCAGGCGGCGTAAAGCAGGCAGTTGAAATGGCAAAGGAATATGCACCCTTTGTACGTAAGATCGAGATTGAAGTTGAAAACCTTGATATGCTTAAAGAGGCACTGGAAGCAGGCGCAGATATTATTATGCTTGACAATATGAGTGTTGAGGACATGACAAAGGCTGTTGAGATTTGTGCAGGCAAAGCCGAAACTGAGTGCAGCGGCAACGTTACCAAAGAAAATATTGCAAAGCTCACCCGTATCGGTGTAAACTATATATCAAGCGGAGCGCTCACACACTCTTCTCCTATATTAGATCTCTCGCTTAAGAATCTTCACGCAATATAAAGAGGTGAGCAAATGAAAGCCGCTGACAGAAGAAAAGCAATTGTAAATCTGCTTTTATCCTCAACAGAAGCTATATCAGGCGGTAAGCTTTCAGAGGAGTTCGGTGTATCAAGACAGATCATTGTTCAGGATATAACCGTGCTCAAAGGCTCGGGACACGATATCCTTTCCACTCACAACGGTTATATCATTCGTAAATCTGCTTTGAAAGAGCGTGTCTTTAAACTGTACCATACAACCGAGCAAACTGAGGATGAATTAAAAACCGTTGTGGAGCTTGGCGGAACAGTAGTTGACGTGTTTGTTTGGCATAAGGTTTACGGCAAAATGACTGCACCGTTGAATATTTTCTCAAACCTTCATATAAAGCAGTTTATCGAGGGAGTGAGAAGCGGCAAATCCACTGAGCTTATGAATATAACGGGAGGTTACCATTATCACACCGTTCGTGCGGAATCTGAATCAATACTTGACGAAATTGAGAAAGCTCTAAAAGCAAAAAATTACATTGCCCCTGAAATATGAGATTCTTACGCTTGCGTAATTTTGTTAATTAAAAAGGAACTGTAAAAACTGAACTGCCCCAGATTGTGCAGACAGTATAAAAAGAGCTCCTATGGTAGGCAAGATTAAATTTTAGCAACAAACTGATTTCGTTTTTCAAGCGGAGTCAGTTTTGTTTTTAATTGAATTCTTTCGTTATTG
>JAZPYN010000042.1:0-14139 GCA_045544155.1 Acutalibacteraceae bacterium | reverse complement strand
TTTCAAACCTAATATCTCTGTTTCATATTGCTTTATGTGTCTATACTCTCTTGACATAAAAATTCCCCCTATGGTAGTTTCTTTAATCCTACCATAGAGGGAGCTTTTTTTCATTGTCCGTTTTTAACGGACCTGTTCATTTTTATCGATGGGATTTTTCAATATTATTATTGTTATTTTTTAATTGCTATAATACCCATGCAGTTGGGACCGCAGTGTGCCGTGATGGTGCAGCCCGCCTCTGCTTTGATAACTTCTTTGAATTTACCTGTAGCCTTGACTGCTTCAACAAGCGCTTCAGCTTGAGCAGGGTCGATGGTAGAATGAGTCATAAATGCAAATTCGTCGTCAACCTCGCCAAGCGATTCAATTCTTTCTGTAAGATATTGGAGCTGTACCTTTTCGATTTTTCCTCTGTACTTTTTGCATACACCAAGCTTACCGTCGCGCATTTCAATACTCGGGCGGATGCCGAGAATGTTTGCGCCGAGTGCTGCAACAGCCGAGCAACGACCACCCTTTGCGAGGAACTCGAGGTTGTCTAGTACAAAGCTTACATCAACCTTTTCACGCAGTGCTTCAAGCTCTTTTGCAATTTCTGCAGCACCAATACCTTTTTCTGCCATATGGGCAGCTTTAATGACAAGTGCTGCCATACCTGTTGTAAGAAGTGTGCTGTCAACAACATAAACATCATCAAATTCTTCAGCTGCTATTACAGCGTTTCTGTGGCTTGATGATACACCCGAGCTGAGTGAAATGTGAACAACACTTGATCCGTCAGCGGTAAGTTCGGCGAATCTGTCTGTGTATTCGCCAACAGGTATAGCGGATGTTGAAGGAAGTGACTTCGTTTGCTTGTAATTGTCGATAATATCCTGCGGTGCTATATTTACACCGTCAAGCTTGTCTTCTCCGTTAATGATTACATGAAGAGGGCAAACCGCAATCGAGTATTTTTCGATGAGTGCATCGGTCAGGTCTGCGGGGCTGTCAGTAGAAATAATAACCTTTTTCATCTTAATTTCCTTTTAATTTTTAATTATTATTGCCGCATGTTTTATAAAAATGCGAGCGACATTTCGGTGCCGCTCGCTTTTTGTGTTGTGGTTTAATTATGCCTTGCCTGCACAGCCGAGAACAGTCTGAATCTTGTGCTCAACCATACCCTGGATAGCAGCACGAGCGGGAGCAAGATACTGTCTGGGGTCGAAGTGAGTGGGATTCTCAGCCATGTACTGACGGATAGCAGCGGTCATAGCAAGACGAAGGTCTGAGTCGATGTTGATCTTACAAACAGCCATTGTAGCAGACTGACGAAGCATCTCCTCGGGGATACCGATAGCGTCATCAAGTGCACCGCCGAACTTGTTGATGATCTCAACAAACTCGGGAACAACGGAGCTTGCACCGTGAAGAACGATCGGGAAATTGGGAAGGCGCTTACCGACTTCCTCAAGAATATCAAAGCGGAGCTGGGGCTTCTGGCCGGGCTTGAACTTGTATGCACCGTGGCTTGTGCCGATAGCGATAGCAAGTGAGTCAACGCCTGTTCTCTCAACGAAGTCCTGAACCTGCTCGGGCTTTGTGAATGAAGCATCCTCAGCGCTTACGTTGACATCATCCTCGATTCCGGCAAGCTGACCGAGCTCACCTTCGACAACAACGCCGTGAGCGTGTGCGTACTCGACAACCTTCTTTGTGAGAGCAACGTTCTCTTCGTAGGGGAAGTGAGAACCGTCGATCATAACTGATGTGAAGCCACCGTCAATACAGCTCTTACATGTTTCGAAATCGGGACCGTGGTCGAGGTGAAGTGCGATGGGGAGACCTGAAGTCTCGCTAGCAGCCTCGACAAGCTTTACGAGGTATGCGTGGTTAGCGTACTTACGTGCGCCTGCGGAAACCTGAAGGATGAGGGGAGCGTTGAGCTTTTCGCCGGCCTGAACGATACCCTGGATGATTTCCATGTTGTTAACGTTGAATGCGCCGACAGCGTAGCCGCCCTTATAAGCGTCTTCAAACATCTTCTTTGTTGTTACAAGTGCCATGAGATTCACTCCTGTTTCTTATTGTATTAAGTATTATTCATACTCAGTTATTATACACTAAACATTGTACGCTGTCAAATATGTTAGATATAATTATTTATAGGGGCAGAGCCCGAAAATATGTTGCATTTGAACAAAAAACAGGAATGAAAAGGGTAGCAACAAACTGTGTTTTTATGATTCAAAAAAATTTTTTAAAAAAATCAAAAAAAGTGTTGACATTTGAATATGCCTTTGCTATAATGTCACTTGTTCGAGCGAGAGTGGCGGAATCGGCAGACGCGCACGTTTGAGGGGCGTGTGGTAATCCCGTACGGGTTCAAGTCCCGTCTCTCGCACCAAAAATAGGCAAGCTTAAAGGCTTGCCTATTTTTTATCCATTGCGAAAGCAATGGTATATCATCGCCGAAGGCGTATATCATCAGCCGAAGGCTGTAGATGCTTTCGCAATGATGATATACAGAACTTCGTTCTGATGAGATACAACACTTCGTGTTGATGATATACAAGGCTACGCCTTGATTAAAATTAAATCCCTTATGAACACTTGCACCAAAAAAACGGGACTTGAAGGACGAGCGGTACAGAGCAACAGTCCGGTGGACTGTTGTGACCGCGAGCGACCAAGCCGCCGTAGCGGCGGCGCGAGTCAAGTCCCGTCTCTCGCACCAAAAGCTCAAATCCTGAGAGATTTGAGCTTTTACTTTTTCACTTTTAACTATTCACTATTCACTTTTTAATATAAAGAAAATCTTTTACGAAAAAATTGCACCAAAAATCAGCGTTCACAATTCGTGGACGCTGATTTTTTTATGAAAAATGAGATTAAATCAGTTATTGTGTCGAAAAGCGGAAGCGAAACTTTGGTGAAATTGCTCAACGAAAGAAAAAACAATACTATTTACAAATCGTTCACAATATGTTATAATTTGGTTAACATTTTAAGTAGGATGGTTATTGTTATGGAAAAGGTCAGCAAAATTACGGCTGTTCTTCTCGCACTTGCTCTTGTGCTGTCTCTTTTTGCGGCTTGCGGCAAAGACGATAACAAAGAGGAAGAAAGCACAACAGACGGCTTCACCTTACAGGTGAACAACGGTGAAGCAGAAAACACTGAAGAATACACCACTTCGGCACAAAGCACCACCGAAGTCACTACCAAAGAAGAACAGACAACTAAATTAAAAGAACCGGTAAATGTTGTGAATACCACTGCAAAAGCAAAAGATAAAACTACTGTTGCACCGACAACTAAGTCCAATGAAAACGGAAAGGCAAATGAAGACTATCTTATAGGCGTTTGGGAAACTACAGTTGACAGTGAAGGCTTACCTGTTACTATACAGTTTAAATTTGAACCGGATGGTGTTGTGAAGGTTGATTTTACCAGAGCGGCTTATGACGATATGGTTAAAAAAGCTGTGGAAACAGAACTTTCTAAATTAACGGATGAAGAGATTGCTGAAGCAGGTTTTTCTGACAGAAAAGAAGCAGAAGAATATCTGTATGAATGTTTTGAGCAGGAAGCACCTTATGATGAACTGAGAGATACGATTGAAAATACAGGCAGCTGGAGCATCGAGAGAGAGCTGATGGTAGTTAAAATTGATAAAGCTGCTTTTATCGGTGAGTTCAGAATCCCCAAAAATAAAACATCTTTAGTATTGTGTTGGACGGATGTACCTTCAAATACAACAGTTACATTGAAACTTACAAAAAAATAATTTAAAAAGCAAAGGATGGTTATTGTTATGAAAAAGTTCGGCAAAATTACGGCTGCTCTTCTTGCACTTGTTACAGTTATGTCTCTTTTTGCAGCTTGCGGAAAAGACGATAACAAAGAGGAAGAAAGCACAACAGACGGCTTCACCTTACAGGTAAACAACGGTGAAGCAGAAAACACTGAAGAATACACCACTTCGGCACAAAGCACCACCGAAGTCACTACCAAAGAAGAACAGACCACTAAGGTTAAAACAACTATTAAAATCCCGGATATTATTAATGTTCCGAAAACTACCAAAGCACCGAGCACGACCAAAGTACCGGGCACCACTAAAGCACCGAGCACTACGAAAGTCAACGATAATCCCGAAGAAAACAAAACCACTGCCACCCCCACAACCGTACCTAATGTAACCGAACAGGAAGAAACTTTAGCTCCTAATGTCAAGAAGCTGCTCGGTTGCTGGGAAGCAACATTTGAAGTCGAAGGCGTATCTTTTTATATGCAGTTTGAATTCAAGCAGGATAACACGGTAGAGACCGAGCTTACTAAGAGCTGTTATGATAAGATGATAAATGAAATTGTAGAAAGAAATGCGTTCGGCATAACACAAGAGGAGCTTACAGAGGCCGGTTTTGATAATGTAACGGAGTATAAAGAAGCTCTTCGTGAATATCTTCAGCAGGAATTACCTTTTAATGAATTGAAAGGTGATTTTCGTTCGACAGGCACATGGAAGATGGAAGAAGATAAGCTTAAGGTTACTATTGACGGTGAGACTGCAGTATCCGGTGACGGATTTATGGAACACGGATTGATCTTCGGATTGGAATTTGCTGACGGTTCTTCTATGTCATTCAGTAAAATAGGATAAAATTAAACTGACAGTCTTTTTGCAAAGGCTGTCAGTTCTTTTTATTTTACAGTTATTTTGAAAAGTCTTGCACCGTGGGGATTGACCTTTGCGGAGAATACGGCAGATGTTACTGCATGTTCTTCGTGTGCCCACATATCGTGCACGCTGTAGTCTATACCGCCGATTGAAATATCGGTAATATCAAAGCTGATTTCTCTTATATCATCATCGGTGTTGAACATTGCAACATACTTGCAGTTTTCACCCGTAGATGTCCAGATGATTTCACCTTTGCCGTCTGTTTCTTCACGCTTGAACTGTCTTGCACCTCTTGAGTTTTTGAGCATATCAATAAGCTCTCTGTTCTGAAGCAGAGAAAGGGTGAATTCATCGTTTTCTCTCATTTCGCCGCCCATCATAAGAGGTGAGCGGAAGATTCCCCAAAGGGTCATCATTGTTATCTGTTCATCGTGAGTAAAGCGTGTATAACGGTTTCTGTATTGCGGCAGCTTTTCTGTAAGCTGAATTCTGCCCAGCGGCAGCATATCGCAATCCGGCCATGCACCGGGCTGAACATACTCCTGCCATGCGTGGCAGCGCTCAAACATTGCGTAGAGCTTGCTCCACTCATCCCAGAAATCACCTGTCATTCGCCACATATTTGCGTGTGCCGCAAGATGCTCGTGCTCCCATACGGGTGCAGGGCCGGGTGAAAGGCTGAGCACCATATCTCTGCCGCATTTATCAATAGCTTTGCGGAGCATTTCGATTTCTCTTCTTGCGGAATACGGGTTATCGGGATATATCTCGGTATTGGCAATGTCGTCACACTTTATATAGTCTACATCCCACGAAGCATAAAGCTCAAACAGCGAATCATAGTATTCCTGAGCACCCTTTGCATCCGGGTTAACACCGTACATATCGGGATTCCAAAGGCAGACAGAAGTCGGTTGTGCAATATCTCTTGCAGTAACGCCGTCACACTTGATTTTTGTGCCCTGATGTGCCGCCTGTCTCGGAATACCTCTCATAATATGTATGCCGAATTTGAGACCAAGAGAATGTATATAATCGGCAATCGGCTTGAAGCCTTTGCCGCCTGCTGATGACGGAAAACGCTCAACAGATGGAATAAGGCGTGAGTATTCGTCCATGCAAAGCGGAGCAAAGTAATGGTAGTAAAAGCTGTCCGCAGTAGGCTCAGACCATTGAATGTCGCAGACGATGTATTCCCAGCCGTAATCTTTGAGATGTTCTGCCATATAATCTGCATTTGCAAGCAGCTGTTCTTCGTTTACAGCCGCACCGTAACAGTCCCAGCTGTTCCATCCCATAGGGGGAGTAAGTGCTAATTTTTTATGCATATTAAGTTACCTCTTATATCAATAGTTATCATTTACCGCCGTACCTATCGCTCTGAGGAGTGAATCCTCATGGCTTGAGGGCAGGTCACAGTTGTAATGCCATATCATAACACCGCCGAAGCCGTTGTCAATGGCATACTGTGTTTTGCTTTCAATTACTTCGGGTGTATTGAACCAGAAATCTTTGTTGATATCGTCGCAATGATACCATCCGTTTTCGTCAATGCCTTCATAACAGCCGTTGTAGCCGTACCAGTATGTTGACATATCTGTCGGACGTGAATAAAAAGGCAGGCCGATATTTACCTTATCAAGAGGCATACCGTAGATTCCGACTGTAGCGGCAGCCTTGACTGTATCTTCGTAAGTCGCGTGCCTGCCCTGTGCATCTACCATATCGTACAGCATAATTTCAAATGTGTCGATTGCGGCAACAGCAGCTGTGTTAAACTTGATATTCCAATAGTTGCCTGCAACGCCGAGAGTGTATTCATCGCCGAGCTTTTTATCGAGAGATACAAGGAAAGCATTGTAATGCTTCCAGGCGTTGTTTGAGAGCGGATATTCATAGTCAAAATGAACTCCGTCAAAATCATATTTGTCGAGCATTGCGATAATATTGTCCTCGAGCACACCGCTTGTGAAAGCCTTGTTGTGCTCATCGCTCTGCGCCTCCATCTGCTCCTCCCATACATCGGAATCTGTAACACCCCAAGGGCCGAGAAGATTGAGCGTGATATTTACATCACGTGAGCCTATCGCTTTGCGGAGGTTGCCGAGCGCCCTTTCTAATTTAGCTTCGTCGTATATTATTTCGCCTTCGCTGTTAAATGATGCGAGTTCAAAAAGGATGACATCCGTTACGATATCAAAATCCTCTGTGAAAAAAGAGCCTTCATCTTGAATATAATCGCCTCTGACATAGGTTGTCACCTTGAAATCGTCAACCTTTTTTGTAACGGACACATCTGTGATGCCGAAGAAATTTGCTATGACAAGTATCAGCGAAGTGAAAAATGCGGTAACTCTCTCAATAAAAACTGCCATTCAAAAAACTCCTTTTTATCATTCTGACTGAATAGAAACATACATTCTTTCAAGCTCATCATAATGGGTATAAGCCTCAGCCTGAGTGATAAGGCTCTTGGCATCGTTATAAGGCTTTGTGACCCTTGTATAAATCGATTCCTTTTTAAGATAAGCCCTGAGCTCCTGCTTGAGTCTTATACTGTCGAAAAATCCGTGCGTTTCTCTGTTTGTTATTTCTTCCTTTACCGACTCATCGGGAACGGTTATATTATCTGCACCGTATTTTCTGATAAGGCTGGCTGCTTCTTTTTTGACACGTGCGTTTTTGATAGCATCTGAGCGGATTTCTTTTTCGGCTGCCGTGTGCTTAGGCAACTTTTTTGCAGCTTTCATTTCGGCTTTGGCATCGGTGTAAAAATATCCGCAGCCTCTTGCAAAGTCAGCGTGAGCAGTTGCAAGCCTTGCTTCACCTGCAGCAGTAGAGAATTTTTTTAGATCCTGCAAAATTATCTTTGCTCTTTCGATTGCAAGGTTGGTTTCTTTTGCTTGCTTTTTGGCTGTTTTGTCACAGTTGCTGCTGATTGCAATTTTTTCTTTTCCGATAAGAGCTTCGGCCTGATGAATGATTTCTATGGCTTCCGTAAGCTCTTGCGTTTCGAGTTTCCCGAGTGCATGGTTCTCAAACATTGCGCGAATCTTAAGCACATCAACATACGCTCTGTGCTTATTCTCTGTCAGGTCATAGAAGCAGAACGGGATAAGATTGAGCAACGCACCGACTGCCGAGCAAATAATAAGCACTTCAAACAGATTGTTACGCATTGTGTCATTGTAAAGCACACTGTGATCGTCAAGCAGCCCCATTTTTTCATATATGGTAGGATAAACACTTCCCGTAAAGAAGCCTATAAACGTACCTATTATACCAAGTGTGCCGAAAAGGCCGTCAACTCTGACACCTGTCTTCCATTGGTGGTAGTCTCTCATATCGGCACTTATCTGGTGCTGAACTATATTCCAGAATGTATTGATAAAGGTGTTGATATACCAAAGCACGCAGATTACGATAATGTTTTTATATGTAAAGTAAAGGATTATCAGGATTACTATGTTAAGCGAGTTGGCTGTTATAAGCAGGTTTCGTTTACCCATTATTTTGATAGCAAGCGGTGCTAACAGCATCGACCACAGAGCGGCATTGCTTATAATAGTGCTTGCCGTGCCGTACCACGGGCCATACTCACCGCCGTTACTGTAAACAAACGACCAGCCTAAAATTACGCCGTAGCCCGATTCAAGGAATACGACCCATGCGGCAGCCTGAATGATCCAATAATATTTGTTTTTTGCAACCTCACGGATCGCGTCGAGCATTCTTATCGGCTCGGGCTTTTTCTTGGGAAGTATAAGTCTTTCTTTAACCTTGCGGAAGAATATTGTGCCTATTATAAGACCTGCCACTGTGAAGAAGGGATATATTACGCGGTAAGTCCATATGTTTTCAAGGCCCCATGTAAGCTCTGCGATCGTGGGCACTATAAAACCTGAAATCGTAGGAGCAAGAGAATATATAACCTGTGAAATACTCATTACATTTGCGCGTTCCTGAGCATTCGGGGTTATTATCTGCTGAAAATACGTATAACTTTCATTGTAGAAGCACAAAAAAACGTTCATAAGCATATACATAACCCAAACTGCAACGCATTTGGTTATATACTGCATATTCTCATAGGGCAGCCAAACCATAGCGGTTGTGATGACAACTATAGGCAAGCCCGTTCGTCTGATAAACGGCAGGAATTTGCCGCCCTTCATATGGTGGTTATCGTAAAGCCAGCCGCGGAAAATACCCAGCGGTATACCAACCAGGTTGGCAACGGTAAGCATAATATACAAATCGGTAGGTTTTATGCCTATACTTGCACCGACTATGAAATTGCTTGCATCAAGACCTATTGCCGAAGCGAGCAGAATTGTCCAGTATACGCCAAAGCCCGCACCGCTGAGACTTACGACCTCTTTATACGGAATATAATTCCCTTTAGCAGGAACGGACCAATATTTTTTTGCTGTCTGAATGCCGTTTTTAACTTTGGCTATGACACCTGTTTGAACTTTTTCTTCCATATTAAGACCTCTCGGTATGAGTTTTTAAAAAGCAGCTTTAATTCTGAGAGTGCTGATTTTATAGGTGAAATTATTTATTCAGGTCATGCTCTTTGATAAATGAAACAACCTCGTCAACTGTTGTGAAAGCGAGGGCTACAACAGTATCTGCACCGCCGTAGTAAATTGCTATTCTGCCTGTATCAGCATCTGCAAGCGCTGCACACGGGAATACAACATTGGGTACATCTCCTACGCACTCATAAAGCTCGTGCGGTGCAAGCAGAAAGCTGTCTGCCCTGTGAAGCACCTTCCACGGCTCGTCCTTGTCGAGAATTGCGGCACCCATTGCGTATGTAAAGCCGTTACAGCTTGTAAGCACACCGTGGTAGAACATAAGCCAGCCTTCATCGGTTTCGATGGGTGTGGGGCCTGCGCCAACCTTTGTCATCTCCCAGTTCTTTTCGGGCTTCATTACAAATCTGTGCTTGCCCCAGTATGTAAGGTCTTTACTGTGGCTGAGGAATATATCACCGTAGGGAGTGTGGCCTCTGTCGCAGGGACGGATGAGAAGCACAAATTCATCGTTTATCTTACGCGGAAAAAGCACGCCGTTTCTTGCAACGGGGTAGCAGGCATCCTCAAGCTGAGTCCACTCCTTGAAATCGGTTGTGTAAGCTATGCCGATGGTTGTACCGTGAGGTGTGAGATTTACCCAGGAGAGGTAATATTTGCCGTCAATAAGACAGAGTCTCGGGTCATAACCTCTGAATATAACCTTTTCCTCAAGCTCCCAGTTGATTGCGTCTTTACTATAACCGACTACAAGTGTATGGTCACGGCTCATAACGTCTACACGGAACACACCTGCAAATCCGTCGCCGTAGGGTACTACTGCAGAGTTGAAAATACTGTTAGCCATATAGAGATTATCGCGTGTGATTATTGGGTTAGCGTCATAACGCCATACGGGATATCTGTAACCCTCGGGCTTATCCTGCCAAGGGATGTTGGGGATGGTATCACCGATTATTTTAGCCATAAGATTTCCCTCCGATAATACATTTTATTTTATTGTATTTATTAAGCAGTGTCTTGTCAATATGTCGATTGACAATTTGCAGTACAAGGAGTATTATTGAAGCTAATATTACAGAAAGGTCAGGATAAAAATGTTTAACAGAATTATTTCAATTATAATGTCAGCTTTTCTCAGCTTTTTTAACTTGATAGGAGTAATGTTAGGTATGGAAAACACTTACAAGTTTGAAAACGTATCGTACGGCACACACGAGCGTCATACTCTCAATTTATATATACCTGCCGATAAGGAAAGTGTAGGTCTTGTGCTTATGATTCACGGTGGTGCATGGATTGGCGGCGACAAAAACGATTATGCAGCCGAAATGGAAAGAGTCCTTGATATGGGCTATGCCGTTGCCTCTGTCAACTACCGCTATATCAGCGATGATGTTGACCTGCTTGATGTTACCGACGATATTCAGATTGCAGTAGCTAAAATCAAGAAGCTTAGCGAAAAACGCGGCGTCGAAATAAACAAAATGGTGCTTACGGGTATTTCGGCTGGCGGACATCTCTCTATGCTCTACGCATATTCAAGAGATGATGTTTCAGCGATAAAACCCGTTGCAGTGCTGAATTATTGCGGTCCGACAGACCTTTCTGACGATGCGTACTATTTTGATAACGGTATTGGTGACAGCGAGTACGTTGCTCAGGTGCTTTCATGGGCTTGCGGTTACAAGCATTCCTTTGCAACCCGTGCAGAAGCCAAGGAAGCGCTGTGGAATGTTTCTCCGCTCAAATATGTTGATGCAGATACTGTTCCTACAGTTATAAACCACGGTATGAAAGACAACATTGTCCCCTTCTCAAACGCAGTATCCCTTCGTGATAAGTTTGATACACTCGGTATAACCTACGTGTTCAACGCTTACCCCAATTCGGGTCACGGTCTGAATGAAGATGCGGAGAATACAGAAAAATCGTACGAACTGTACAGCGAATATCTGGAAACCTATCTCGGTTAATTTTTCTTGACAAGTGATTTTTATTGTGGTTTAATGTAATAAAGTGAATACTCGGAAATCTCTTCGGGGCAGGGTGTAATTCCCGATCGGCGGTAAAGTCCGCAAGCGTGTTTGGCGTATGAATTGGTGCAACTCCAATACCGACAGTTAAAGTCTGGATGAAAGAAGATTGATTTTTCAGCCGCTTTCAGGCGACGGATTTTCAGATTTTCATCAGCACCGGAGAATTAAGTTTTCCGGTGCTTTTATTTTTGCGAGGTGTTGAAAATGAAGGATAAAAAGCTTATCAAAAAAATCACAACGCTCTCTATGCTTTGTGCAATCGCTTACGTTGCAGTTTTCCTCAGCCGTATGCTGCCGCCGCTCGTACTGTTTTTGCAGTACGACCCCAAGGATGTAATAATCACCCTCGGCGGTTTCATTTTCGGCCCGCTTTCATCGGCTTTGATAAGCCTTGTAGTTTCACTTGTTGAGGCTGTCACGGTCAGTGATACAGGTCCTATAGGTCTTATAATGAATGTTATCTCAACCTGTACCTTTGCCTGCACGGCAGCTGTAATATACAAGAAGAAGCGTACGCTTTCGGGTGCGGTTATCGGCCTTATCGCAGGTACTTTGTTTACAACTGCGGCAATGCTGCTGTGGAATTATGCAATAACTCCTTTATATATGGAGCTCCCCCGTGAAGAGGTTAAGGCTTTATTGATTCCGGCTTTCCTGCCGTTTAATCTCATAAAAGGCGGTCTTAACACCGCTTTCACTCTTTTGCTTTACAAGCCTGTAGTTTCCGCACTGCGCAAGGCAAAGCTGATTGAACCTGCACAAAATGAATCAGGTGCCAAGAAGCTGCCGAGCATCGCAATAGCTGTCGTATCAATCCTGCTTATAGCAAGCCTTATTGCTGTTGTATTTATACTTAAATGAAAAAATCCCCTGCAGGGATGTGATTGCACCCTGCAGGGGATTGTGCTGTCTTATGCCGCGATTTTGTCTATTAACTCAAAAATCTGAGCGATAAGCTTGCTGAAGCCGTCTGTGATTGCAGAAACATCTGCGCCGGTCAGCTTTGAAATCAGCTCTGCTATGTAATAAGGCAGATCGCTGAAAATTGCAAAGATTGAAAGCATAAGTATTTCCTCCTTGTTTCTTTTTTATTATTATACACTGCATAAGTGTTGCTAAAGTTCTTTTTCGGAAAATAACACGAATACAATTATATATAAATTCTGGTATTCGGCAAAAGCGGTGTTTTTGATGGGCGGTCAGCCCATTGCTTTTTTTATTCGCTTATGCTAATATGATAGTTATTAAACTGAATCTAAGGAGAACTTGCTATGGCTGCTTCGGCTACCTCAGAAAAAAGCAAACTTCAGCGAAAAGCTGAAAAAGAAATAAAAAAATGGGAAAAGCAGAAAAAAGGTCAGGGTAAAAAGATTTATTTTGCATACATTGTTTTTATTATTACTCTGATTTATGCTACCGATGAAATCGCTTCACAGATCGGTATGCTTATGAAGAGCGATATTGCTGCTGACCTTATGGCGAAATTCGGTGACAGCTCAGTCGGTAAGCTCGATCTTGTATCATCGCTTGCAATTCCTTTTCAGGCAATAGGTCTGCTTTACAGGCCGCTTGCTGACCGTTGGGGCAGAAAGAAATTTCTCATCATCAATACCTTCGGTATGAGCTTTGCTCTGTTTTTGATTTTCTTATCAAATAACCTTGCGGTCTATCTTATCGGTGCGTGTATGATACAGTTCTTTATTCCGCACGATATGCATGTAGTTTATATTATGGAGTCTTCTCCGTCAAAGCACAGAGCGCGTGTGTATTCGGTCATCAAGTTTTTTGCGAATATGGGCGTTATGCTCGTACCGTTGCTCAAACGCTGGCTTATCAGTGCGGCCGGCGACAGCTATACTTGGAGAATGGTTTATTTCATTCCCGCCGTTATAGGTCTTGTTGTCAGCTTTATTGCCTTGCTCGGCGCAAAAGAAACCCCTGCATTTATCGAATCACGGCTTAACTATCTCAATATGTCAGAGGAGCAGAAAATTGCACTCAAGCAGAGCAAAAAGGCAGAGAGCAAGCAGGGCGGCCTTATACCTGCACTGAAGTTTGCGCTCAGCCACAAGCAGCTTCGCTGGCTCTATGTTGTTTCCGCACTTGCAAATATCGGCTTTTATGCCAGCATAAACTACGAACCGATTCTCAGATACGGCTATGAAGACAGCGGTATCGCAAACGCAGGCGACGTTGCTAACGTTGCACTTATTCTTTTCCCGATAGGCTCTGCGGTTGCCCAGGTGCTTATGGGCTTCGTTTCCGACTGGCTCGGCAGAAAAACCGCAGCTATAATCACCGCTTTCAATTGTCTTGTCGGCTTCCTCGGCTTTACTCTCGGTGCAAAATACGGTCTCAACCCTTATGTTATCGGCTTGCTCAGCGGTGTATTTGTAGGCAGCTATTATTCGGTTAACGATGTGCTTATTATGATGATTGGTGAATCTTCACCGACAAATCTCCGCTCTTCCTCTATTTCTGCTCAGTATATCGTAACTGCAGCAGGCTTTGGCATATCTCTGGGTATCGGTACTCTTTGTGCAAACCTGCTCGGCAACAGCCTTATCGGTATGGCAACGCTTTGTATGCTTGTTCCGGGTTTTGTTTCGGCACTGGTTATGCTCTTCAAAAAAGTAGGCGAAACAAAGGGTATCAATATGGATACGGTTACCGGCACGGAGTGGGATTGATAATAAGATAATTAAAAAATCACCAAGGCTTTGTTTTAAAGTCTTGGTGATTTTTGTTGTCTCTTCAGCAAAGATAAAACCCCCGGTTCTACCGGGGGAATAAAAAAGCTTTAGTAAAAACAAGACGTGGCGAGCAACGGCAAGCCACAAAAACGTAGAGAAAAGATTAACCTCCGAGTATAATAGAAAAGGTTTGG
>JAZPYN010000041.1:0-95506 GCA_045544155.1 Acutalibacteraceae bacterium | reverse complement strand
TGATGGCGGTACATCCACATACACAAGAGAGAAGGCAGTTGACAACGGTGACGGTACACTCACATGGACCATCACAAGAGTATTCAAGCAGAACGTTGACATCAACCTCAGAGTTAAGGCTCCCACAGGTTGGGCAACAGAATACTCAGGCAATGTCGTAGTTACTATGGCATAATTTAACTGTAGTTTCTCCAAACTAAAACCCCGCGCCCCGAAGCTCCGGCTTCGGGGCGCCTTCCTGTTTTGCAGTGTATTTATCTTAATTAAGTTGCAAAAACATATAATGTGAGAATAATTATTTACAAACGTAATCTTTTGCCAATCACTGATTAAAACTATAATTATAATTTCAGAGAAGAATAATAAACAGATAGTATATTGTAAAAATCCCAAATCATTCTACTCAATTTATCAAAAATTACGCGTAGATATTACGATTTAAAGTCACAAAAAATCGGTTTGACATAGTGCTCAATTATTAAAGCGGATATTTAGTAAAAATGAACAAATGTCGAAAACTTTTATATATATTTAATATAAAAAACAATAAATAACTGATTGACAAGTGTTGCACACCGTGATAGAATAATTATACCTATAATAGCATACGTGGCAGTATCTCTAATTTTAGGACATGTATTAACAGGCATGGTTTTACTGCACTGTGCTGTTGCGGAATTTGTATTTCTATTCGCAAGGAGGAATATAGTGTGAGAAAAACATCTACCCGCATACTCTCCGCTATCCTGGCAGTCATGATGCTCGTCGGTCTTGTGCCGATGATGTCAGTTTCGTCAAGCGCTGCTTTCAACGACACTTCGTTGAAGTTTGACGAAAAGGGCGAGTTTACTCTCGTTCAGATTACCGATATCCAGGAAGATACGGAAGTACACGAAACAACACTTGCTCTTATTGCCAAGGCAATGAACAAGTACGAACCTGACATGGTTGTTATGACAGGCGATAACGTTGAGTCCGGTATGGACGAAAGCGAGTTCAAGACCTGTGTAAGCCAGTTTATGGCTCCCATCATTGCAGCCGGTGTCCGTTATGCTATCACTTTCGGTAACCATGACGATGAAGATAGAAGTATTGTTAATACTGCTTGGGATAAGCAGAGTCAGTACAACTACTATGTCGGCATGTCAAACCTTGCCATTGACTTCGATGAGCCCGGCCTCTCCGGTGTCGGTACAGGTTCAATTCCGATCTACAGCAACGACGGTTCCCGTGTCGCATTCTGCGTATTCCCGATCGACTCGGGTACATACGACTCGAACGACGACTACGACCACGTTAAGGACGACCAGATTGCTTGGTACGCATCCGAGTCCGCAAGACTCGCTACTCTTAACAACGGTAACCCCGTCCCCACCCTTACATTCCAGCACATTCCCGTTCCTGAGATTTATGATAACCTTCTTGTTGAGGTTCCCAACGGCACAGCAGGTGCAATCCAGGGTACAGGTAACTGGAGCAGCAGATACTACATTCTTGACCCCAACAACCCCACTATTACAGGCGTTATGCAGGAGGGTCCTTGCCCTGCTGCTATCAACAACTTCCAGTATCAGGGTTGGCTTGATGTCGGTAACCATGTAGGTGCTTTCTTCGGTCACGACCATACAAATACATTTGTCGGTACTGATGCTAACGGCATCACAATGGGTTACTGTAAGGCTGCTACTCTCGAAGCTTACCACGCAGCTGACGAAGACCCCGCACTCCGTGTTTTTACAATCAAGGAAGACGGTACATACACAACTCAGTCTGTTTCTTACTCACAGATGCAGGTTGAAGATGCTGAAGACTACGAGCACGACGTTATCTCCGGTACTCCCACAGTTCCCGAGGTTATTTATGTCGGCGCTGCAGATAACAGTATTGCAAAGCAGGAGTACGGCTCAGCGATCCAGCTCCAGTCTCTCAACCACAAGACTCAGGCTATGTATGCTAACGACCTTACGGTTACTATAGACCTTAATAAAAACGCTACAGATGTTGCTATTATTCCTGAATCAGGTATCAACCTTAGCGCAGTTACGGTAACATCAAAGGATGACCAGACAAATACATATACATGGACTATCACAGGCGGTACTGCAAACGCAGGTACATCAGCAGAGTTCAAGATTACCTACAACATCGAAGGTAATCCCTATGCTCAGTATGCTTACAGCTATGTTGACAATATTAAGTCCCCTGCAGGTCACTATGTATTCAGCCGTAACTACCGCGGCTCTAACAGAAACACTCAAAAGAACTGGAACACTCAGTGCTATGTTATGACTGTTCTTGGTCCTAATGTTTACGGTAACGCACGTGCAACAAGCGATACAGACCTTCTTGATACTTACGAGAACGACGGTACAACAGTCGGCAACTGGACAAATGCTCCCGCAGGTTACTACAACTACACCGGTGCTGAGGATTCAGGCTTTGTTCAGAAGGATGTTTCTTACGGTATCAACTTTATGTCTCCCTCACGTGTAAGAATTCATAGCGAATTCCCGCGTTTCAGAGATGCAGGTAAATCTCCTGTTGCAACTGTTTATGTTGATACTGCAGAGCATGAAACACTTTCAAGCGTTGGTGTATTCTTCAACTTCTGGAGACATCAGACAAATACAAACAACATCACAACAACATTTACAACCGCTTTCAAGCAGGGTGACGTTGGTTACTCAACATCTGACTGGAGCTCCGGCACAGTTAATGCAGCTGTTGCTTCTACTCAGAACGCTAACGTAACACTTGCTGCTGCAAGAGGTTCAAACATTACAAATAATCTTGTCGGTTCTACTCTCCCTGCAAACGGCACAACAATTACTGCTATTACACAGGGTTACAGTTACATCAACAATGATTATGAAACACACCACTACACATATGTTCCTGTTCTCCTTAAATTTGTAACATATGATAAAACTGAGCTTCGTGCTCTTCTTAATGCTGAAAGAACTGCAAACCGTCAGCTTGAGGATAACCTTGCATACCGCAGTGCTTTTGAAGAGGCTTACAAGCAGATTCAGAAGCCCAACACAACTCAGACTGACATCAATAATGCAAAGTTAAGACTTGAAAAGGCTATCGAGCGTCTCTCCTTTACCGGTGTAGAGATTTCGAACAACTCCGAGTACTATGCAAACCCGACAGTACCTACAAAGCTCTATGTTGCAGGCTCAGGCTACGGCCTCAGTGCACAGCCCAAGGGTACAACAGTTGTTCCCCAGATCGTCAACTACCGCACAAGAGCGATGATCGACTACTCCAACTTCAAGATCAATCTTCCCAACGGTGCAACAAACGCAACTGTTGAGGTTATCAACCAGAATTCCGGTCAGGCTATGACCTTCACATGGGATGCTGCAACAGCTTCCGGTAAGGTCACGGGCGGTACAGCTAACGTAGGCGATACAGTTACTTACAAGTTCACATACGAGCTTGCAGGTAAGTCCTATACTCAGATCGAGGCTTCAACCGTTACAGATGCTCCTCAGGCTTCAGGTTGGATGACCTTCATCAGACGTAACAGAGGCTCACTTGTTTGGGATCCTCACGTATCTCAGCTTACTTCACTGTTCTTCGCTCCCGAAGGTGTACCGATTGAAGGTGTTCAGTACGAAGCTCTTCAGGGTAACGCAGGCTACGATAACACTTACTACGGTGTTAACCTCACAAACTTCTCAGGCGACGGCAGCCAGAGAGTAAGCGGTTTTGGTATCAACTCCTGGACTGGTCCGTCAAGAAACAATAACGGCGGCTGGTACGCAGGTTCAGATGGTGACAACGATACTGAGGACGTAGGTGCAAGAGCAAAGTTCAGCGTCTACTTTGACTCATCGGTTGTTTCAGACATCACAGATGCAAAGATCATGTTTGTTGCAAACAGCCTTGGTCTGGCAGGCGAAAACGAAGCTAAAAACTATCAGCAGAATCATGAAACCTATTATGAGGGTCAGGGTAATCACGGCGCATACGGCGGTGAACTCGGCAACCTCAACTCCGCAGCAATGAACCTTGACGGTACAGAACGCGGTAACAATATAATCAGCACAACAGCGGGTGATGCTTTCTTCAAGTATCTGCAGGTTCCCGGTCTTGCAAACGGCGGTTACACATATTACACATACTTCTGGTGTGAAAGCTCAAAGGGACGTGCTCTTACCTGTCACTATTCTTGGCACATCAACCTTACAACAACTGATAAGACAGACCTTCGTAACCTTATCGCTTCTGAAAACCAGGTATTCCGTCAGCTTTCCGACGGATACTCGGATGCTAACGGTAAGTGGACAGCATATGTAAACGCTCTTGCTAAGGCAAAGGGTGCCGTACAGGATGCTACTCTTACTGCAGCAGAGAATGCAGCTGCAGAAGCTGCTCTTCAGACAGCTATTGACCAGCTCGAGTATCTGCCCGCAGACTACAGAGCACTTCAGGCAAAGGTTGACGAGATTCGCGGCTTCCTTGGTGTTGATCCCGAAACGGGTGCAAATCTGTACGAGTACAGACCTCACCCCGATGTTGACCCGCTTTACTATTCACGTGAGCAGTACTATCCGTGGTACTACTTCCGTTCAACAAATGAAACTGACATTCCGATCAATAACATTAACTGGAACCTTGATATACGCTATCAAACAGAAGTCGATACATATCTCGAACTTGTTGAAATTGGTTGGGAATCTGCTCAGCTTCGCGATGCCGATTACACTGAGGTTGACGCTCTCCTCGATATGAAGAGCGGTACTAACCCCAACGGCTCATTCGGCGGCCTTACAGTCGTACTTCCCGAAATTGATAAGTACGCTGTATTTGCAGACCTTGAAAACAGAAATATCTCTTATGACCTCTTTACAACTGATTCATACAATGCTTGGGCAAATGCTTGTGCTCCTGCGATGACAAACCGCAGCCTCAAGATGCCCGATCAGCCGACAGTTGACGGCTACAGAGATGCTCTCCAGGCAGCTTATAACGGTCTTGAGCTCAAGTCTGCAGACTATACACAGCTCAACCAGACTATCACAGACGCAACAGCTAATATCGACACAACCGTCGAAGTAGTTGATCCCTCTAATGCAGAGAACAACTACGATATCACATACTACGAGGCTGACTATATTGCTCAGCTCCGTGCAAAGATCGCAGAGAAGAAGGAAGGCCTCTACATCCTTCAGCAGGAAGAGGTTGACGTTCTCAACGCAGAGATCGATGCTATTTACGTAGCTCTTGGTAACCACCTCAACGCTGCAGACTTCAAGTTTGCTTTTGAGCAGCAGGCTATCAAGGCAACATACGAGGATGAGTACGCAAAGTACTACAAGCCCGAATCCTGGCAGAGACTTCTTGATGCTCGTGCTGCTGTAGACGAAGCTTATGATTACGGCTACATGGCAGGTGAGCAGGTAACAGTTAACGCTGTTGCTCAGGAGGTTTACGATGCACGTATGAACCTCGAGTATAACGAGGCTGATTACTCACAGGTTAACAAGTGGCTTGCAGAAATCGCAGCTATCGAATCCACAAAGGACGATTATAAGAACTGGGCAGACCTTCAGGCTGTTGTAGATTCTGTTGAAACAGGTCTTGACATAACAAAGCAGGCTGAGGTTGATGGTTATGCAACAGCTCTTGAAACAGCTTACAAGGCACTTGCTCTCAAGGATGCTGACTACACCAAGCTTAATACTCAGATTACAGCAGCCGGCTCTGCTATTGCTCAGCAGAACCTCTATACACCCGGCAGCTATGCTAACTTCCTCGCTGTTTACAACCCCGCCCTTGCATTCTATATGGCAGAGCCCAAGGTTGATATCCAGCATCAGTATCAGGTAGACGAGCAGGAGGCAGCCCTCAAGGCAGCTATCGAAGCTCTCGAGTATGTCGATGCTAATATCGAGCCCCTCAGAGATGCTGAGCTCAACTACTTCTCAGTAGACTACTATGCATACGAGGCAGAGTATCCCACAGATACAGACGAAGACGGTGTTGTTGACGTATACGAAGAGGTCGATGCAGCTTATCAGGCAGCATTGGTTCTCCTCACAAAGTACGACAACGACGAGCTTGATATCCGCAACAATGCTGAGATTCAGGCAGCAGCAGATACTCTCAATGCAGCTCTTGCAAACCTTCCCGCTCTCTACGGCAACGTTGATTGGGAAATCGAGCAGATTCCTGCAGAGTACTACACAACTCCCGAAATGTACACACCTGCTTCAAAGAAGGCTCTTGACGATGCACTTGCAGCAGTTGACCGTACACTCAAGATAGGCGACCAGGAGAAGGTCGAAGAGATGGCAACAGCTATCTGCGAAGCAGTTCTCGGCCTTGAGGAAGCAGATGCTGACCTCACAGCTCTCAAGAACGCTATCACAGCAGCAGATGCAAAGATCGCAGGCGTAGATACATCTACATACACTGACGATTCTTGGGCAAGATTTGAAGCAGCTTACAATGCAGCAGCTGATATCCGTGATGCTGATCCCGCTCTCAAGTACTCCGAGCAGGCAACAGTTAACGAAGCTGAGGCTGAACTCGTAGCTGCAACAGCAGGTCTTACAAAGAAGGGCGCAAACTACAGCGAACTCGACGATGCTATTTCAGTAGCAAATGGCCTCAACAAGGACGATTACACAGCTGATACATGGGCAAAGGTTGAGGAAGCTCTTGAAAACGCTAACGAAGTAAACAAGAACCTTACAGTTGACGATCAGAATAAGATAGATGAAGCAGTTAAGGCACTTGATGATGCTATCGCAGGCCTTAAGAAGTATGCTGACTACACAGCCCTCGATAAGGCTATTGCCGATGCAAACGCACTCAACAAGGATGATTGGACTCCCGAAACTTGGGCAGCTGTTGAATCTGCACTTGCTAACGCAAACGCAGCAGACAGAAAGCTCTCTGAGGACGATCAGGCAACAGTTGACGGTCTCACATCTGCTCTTAACAATGCTGTCTCCAAGCTCGAATCTGCAGAGGTACCGCTTACTCTTAAGATTAAGGCAGGCTCAACAACTGTTATCGATACAGCAAATGCACCCGCAGGTGTAACAGGTTACATCTCAGGTCTTGACTGTGCAGGCGTAAACGCTTGGTCCGATCATATGGAACTTACAGACCTTGTTTCTCAGGGCTTCCTTGAGATCGAAGGCGATGGCAGACTTGAGTACACTTACTTCGGTAACAACACAACCATCGGTACAGGTACAAGAGTTGACTTCATCAACAACAAGACAAATGAAGTAGTTGCAACCTACATTGTAGTCATCTACGGCGATAACGACGGTGACGGCGCTATCACTTACGGTGACCTTACTGACCCGTTCAACTACATTGCATGGAACGATTACACCTTTGATTATGACTTTATGACAGAGGCTAACGCTATAGCAATGGATCTTGACGGTGACGGCGCTATCACATACGCTGACTTTAACGAGCTCTACAACTTCCTTGCATGGAATACAGATGCTGTTAACCAGGTCAGATAATTAAGCTTGATTTACTCGCAACAACCCAAAGTATTAACCTGCCCGACCTCTGCCGTCGGGCAGGCTGATATAAAACTTTGAAGGAGGAAACTCGACTCAATGAAGATGACTAAAAAAATAATCAGTGTTCTTCTTGCAGTTATGCTTGTCCTTGGCTCTGTTGCTGTTGCTGCAAGTGCAGAAATGCTTACAGAGAAGGCAGGCACTGTCCTTACCTATACAGCAGTTGTAAAGGGCAAGACTGCAAACGCAGACGGTGCTATTGAAGTTGAACCCGGTGAAAAGATTACAGTTGAAGTTTATACACAGACTAACTACTATATCGGTTCGGTTGGTAGTGAGCTCTTTGCTTGGACTGACTCTTTCTTCGGCTCACTCACTTCATCAGATTGGCACCTCCACAACCACATCAACAACTACACACCTAACCAGAAGTACCCCGTAACAGGTAACCAGCTCGGTTCAAACTATGCATCAGGCTATGAAGGCTTCCTTTACGGCCGTGCATACAACACAAACTTCACAACTCCCACAGACGCTTCTACACCTGTTCTCAGCTACAGCTTCGACCTTACAGTTGAGGCAGGTCTTGCAGACAAGACAACAGGTAAGTTCTTAATGCCTGAGCAGATGCTTGGTCTTTCCACAGCTAATGCTCGTTTCAGACAGATTTATGCTTCTGTCGCTTCTAACGCAGACGTTTACGGTACTGTAGCAGATGCTTCTCAGTACCCCGAGACAATCGACGTCAGCGGTGCTGTTATCAATTTTGTTGTTAAGTCAGCTGCTGCTGAAGTTCCTTGCGACTACACAGATCTTAACGCAGCTATCGCTCAGTATGAAACAGACCTCGAAGACAAGGCTCTCTACACAGCAACATCTTGGGCAGATTATGAGGCAGCTTACACAGCAGCTAAGGCAGTTACTCCCAATATGATGCAGGATGCAGACGGCGTAAACCAGGGCAAGATCGACGCAGCTGAAAAGGCTCTTACAGATGCTAAGGCTGCTCTTGACCTCATCGAGTACTGTGATTACACAGCTCTCCAGCAGGCAGTAAACTACTGCTCAGAGCTTGACTCAGCAGAAGAGTACTATGATCCCACAGATCTCGCTACTTGGAAGGCAGCTCTCAAGGCTGCACAGGACCTCCTTGCAGCAGATAAGCTCGAAAAGAGTGACGAGAACCAGGCTATCATTGACGATGCAGCCGAGGCTCTTACAAACGCTTATGACGAGCTTTATGAGATGTATGTTGATACAACACCCCTCTCTCAGGCTATCGCAGCTTACAAGACTCCCGAGAAGGCCCCCGAGTACTATGATTCCGCTAAGTATGCAGCATGGCAGGCAGCTCTTGCAGCAGCACAGGACGGCGTAATAGATTACGACGGTGCAGCTGATACAGCAGCAAACCGTGCAGCAGTTGCAGGTCTCGCAGCAGACCTCAAGGCAGCATACGAGGCTCTCGAGGCTAACTATGTTGATACAACAGCTCTCTCTCAGGCTGTTGCAGCATACGGCACAACAGATTACACTGCAGAGTACTATGATGCAACAGAGTATGCAGCATACACAGATGCTCTCGCAGCAGCTAATACAGCTCTCAGCTCTCTTGCACAGGCTCCCGATACAGCTGACAACCGTGCAGCTGTTACATCCTTCGCAGCAGACCTCAAGGCAGCTTTTGAGGCACTTGATGCAAGATTTGTTGACACAACAGCTCTTGATAAGGCAACTAAGGATTATGCAGCTCCCGAGTACTCAGCAGAGTACTATGATGCAGCAGAGTACGAAGCATACACAGATGCTCTTGCAGCAGCAGTTGCAGGCGTAACATCCTATGCAGGCAAGGCTGATACAGCAGCTAACCAGGCAGCAGTTGCAGCTCTCGCAGCAGACCTCAAGACAGCTTTCGAAGCACTTGATGCAAGATTTGCTGACGTAACAGCTCTTGATAAGGCAACTAAGGATTATGCAGCTCCCGAGTACTCAGCAGAGTACTACGATGCAGCAGAGTACGAAGCATACACAGATGCTCTTGCAGCAGCAGTTGCAGGCGTAACATCCTACGCAACAGCTCCCGCTACAAAGCAGGCAGAGGTCGACGCTCTCGCAGCAGACCTCAAGGCAGCTTTCGAAGCACTTGATGCAAGATTTGTTGACGTTTCTGACCTTGAAGCAGCTATCGCAGAGTCTGTTCCCGCTTACGGTGCAGAGTACTACGATGCAGCAGCTTATGCAGCATTCCAGGATGAACTTGCAGCAGGTAACGCTCTTGTTCAGGCATACAAGGGTGCCGGTGCTGATACAGAAGCAAACCGCAATGCAGTAGCAAATGCAGCTTCCGCAATCAGAAGTGCATTCACAAAGCTTGTTCCCGCATTCATCGACTACTCCGCTCTTGAAGAGGCAGTCAAGAATTACGGCACAACTCCCGAAGCAGCAGATAAGTATACAACAGTAACATACGAGCCCTATGCAGCAGCTCTTGAGCGTGCACAGGCTATGCTTAAGGATAAGAACGAGAACGCTCCTGCTTCCGACACAGCTCTTGCAGCACAGATCGCAGCAGCAGCAGCTGAGCTCGAGTCTACTTTCAAGGCTCTTGAGCTTGCTCCCACACAGCCCGATGAGCCCGAAGAGGCAATCATCACAAACGTTGCAGCTAAGCAGGAATACTACAAAGCAGGCGATGTTGTAAACTTCGACTTCCTCTGCAGTGTTACTAACGTAGCAAAGATCCAGCTTGTATTTGCAGATGGCTCAACAGTTACTTACCACCGCGCACATTCCGCTGTTACAGTAGCTGACAACGGTGACGGTACAGAGACTTGGACAATCGCTCACAAGGTTTACCACGACTATGCTGAGGTTACAGCAAAAGCAAAGCTTGGTAAGGTTTGGGAAGAGGGCGGCTACAAGTTCGTTATCGAAACCAAGAGCAACGAAGACTTCTCCGTTAAGAGCGCAGAGGTTCTCCTTGACGATGTAGCAGTTAACGAGTTTACAGCTGACGATACAGTTGTAATCAAGGTTGTTTGCGGTCCCAGCACACTCAGAATGAGACTTGTTGATCAGTCCAACGGTTGCACATCAACATTCAGCCGCTCCAAGGCTACTCAGGATGTTAACGGCAACTGGGTATGGCTCATCACACGCAAGTGCGATGCAGGTAACTATGCATTTGATATCTACACAACAGGTAGCGAAAATTACCTCACAGATGAAGGCACAGACCTTACATTCAAGGTAACAGGTCCTGTCGTTGTTACAGGTCCCTCTACAGGTGATGATGCTGATATCGTTGTTTCTGCAGCAGTCGCAAAGGCTCGTATCCTCAGAGGCAACACTCAGACATTCACAGTTGTAACTGATAAGCTTGCAACAGGCGTAAGAGTAACTGACCAGTACGGTGCAGTTCAGACTTACTCTAAGAATGCAGCTTCCGCTGTTGACAACGGTGACGGTACACTTACATGGACTCTCACAGTTACTTGCTCACATGCTGACACATACAACTGCACAGTAGAGGCTCTCTACACAGGCGGTTGGATGAGCAACGGCACAACAGTTTCCTACAGAGTAATCTATTAATAGTTACCCTAAAATAAAACGGCAGGTGCGGTCTTCCGCACCTGCTTTTTTGTGTGAAGCACATACCAAATACCTCAATAAAGCGGATATGCGTAAGGAAAGAGCGACCACGAGAAAAGCTCAAGTCACAAAAGTGCGAAGCTCGCACCAAATACCTCAATAAAGCGGATATGCGTAAGGAAAGAGCGGCCACGAGAAAAGCTCAAGCCACAAAAGTGCGAAGCTCACACCAAATACATCAAAGAAGAATATAAAACACAGTAGGGATAAAAGAAAAAAGCCTCCCTGCCTAAAGGGAGGGGACCGCCGCCGGGCGGTGGAGGGATAGCTAAAGCTCTTAACATCAATAAATTCAAAAAACGGAGACGCTCAACTTGAACGTCTCCGTTAAAATTTATTTCGCCTGGTCATAGTCTGAAATAACAATTTCACAATCAAAGCCTGCAGAGCTGCCTTCGCCGTACCAATATACGCCGAAGGAGCGCGCTCCGTCAAATCGACTGTAAAACATTGCAACAGTTAACGGTGCCGCCTGCGGAATATGTTTACGGTCATTGTTATCGGCAAATCCGGCTTTTTCAAGCTTATCAATATAATTAAGGTAGCTTGTGTAGTCAAAGCTGTCGATCCTTATTACTGTTCTTCGTCCCTTGTCGGAAATGAAGTTTACCGTGCTTATCTTACCCGTCTTAATTTTCGGCAGGCCGTCTGTCAGCTCATTGTCTTTCCAGCCGTTTTCTTCGCTGAGTCTGGTTGCGTGCTCGTCATATCTCTCGGTTGTGATATATTCGGGAGCCCTTACTGTTGTCGGTGTCAGTATTTCTGTCTGTGCATCAACAAATGGTTTTACAGTCGGCGGCGGGTCGGCGTATGTTTGCTGTGCCGTTGTTGTCGCAGTGTCTTCGTTGATACCGTTATCGGGTAAAAACTTATCCGAATACCTTATGCCAAGCATAACCAGTGCAACAACAATAAATGCACCGGCGGCAATAATTATTTTCTTTGTCTTACTCATTGTTGTTCATCTTCTCAAGTGACTGCTGCTTGAGGTATGCGTTAATAAAGCCGTCGATGTCGCCGTCCATAACAGCGTTGATGTTACCCATTTCAAAGCCTGTGCGGTGGTCTTTTGCAAGAGTGTAGGGCATAAATACGTAAGAGCGGATCTGGCTGCCCCATGCGATGTCCTTCTGTACACCCTTGATATCTTCAATCTTATCGAGGTGCTCACGCTCTTTAATTTCAAGCAGCTTTGATTTGAGCATACGCAGTGCAACTTCTCTGTTCTGCACCTGGCTGCGCTCAACCTGGCAGGATGTTACGATACCTGTCGGTATGTGTGTGAGACGAACAGCGGATGATGTCTTGTTAACCTTCTGGCCGCCTGCACCGCTTGCACGGTAAACGTCCATTTTGACATCGTCCATATTAAGGTCGATTTCAATTGTGTCATCAATTTCGGGCATTACTTCAAGTGAAGCGAATGAAGTGTGACGTCTGCCTGATGCGTCGAAGGGTGAACAGCGCACAAGTCTGTGAACACCGTTTTCGCTCTTCATATAGCCGTATGCGTTTTCACCCTCAATGTGAAGAACTGCAGATTTGTAGCCTGCCTCATCACCGTCAAGGAAGTCGGGCATAGTAACCTTGTAGCCGTTCTTTGTGCCCCACTGTGTGTACATACGTACGAGCATTGATGCCCAGTCCTGAGCCTCAGTACCGCCTGCACCTGCGTGGAAGGTGAGGATTGCGTTCTTGCTGTCGTATTCACCGCTGAGCAGCGTGCTGAGTGTCTGTTTATCAAGCTCCTTCTTAACTGCATCAACACTTTCACGGCAGTCGGGGAACATTGACTCGTCTTCCTCTTCGTCAGAAAGCTCGATCATAATAAGTGCATCTTCATAGTCTGTGTTAAGCTTTTCGTATGCGGCAACCTTGTTTTTGAGTGTTGCAGTCTTCTGAAGAATCTTCTGCGAATTTTTCATATCGTCCCAGAAATCGGGTGCAGCTGCCTGCTCTTCAAGTGCGGCAATTTCCTTGCGCATCTCGTTGAGTCCGAGTGCCTCTGCAAGCTCATCGAGAGGCTTTCTGCATTCGAGAAGTTCGAGACGAAGCTCTTCAAATTGAAGCATAAGTTTTCCTTTCCCGGGCCAGCACAACGGTACGCAGTGCTGAAAAAACCCTTAATCACATAAAATATCACTATATATTTTAATACATTTTTATGATTATGTAAAGCGGCAAGCGAAAATTTATAAAACTTTAAAAATAATTATATATTTGCATTGAATTTATATGTTAAATTGTGTAAAATATAATATAAGTATATTTATATATACGGAAGGAATGAAACGAAATGAGATATACAGGTGAAATCTGCCCGTATTGCGGTGCGGAGTTTACCGAGCAGGATGATGTTGTTGTCTGTCCCGATTGCGGCACACCTCATCACCGTGTCTGTTGGTTTGCTCACGGCGAATGTGCGGAAACAGATAAGCACGCCGAAGGCTATGTCTGGAATAAATCAGCCAAGCCTCAACCCCAACCTGAAGAAGATAAAGCTGAAAAAGCTACGCACACGCGTAACGAGTCGAACCTCGATATCGTCTGCCCCGATTGCGGTGCAACCTGCCCAAACGGAACTCTTCGTTGTCCTGATTGCGGTGCAGTGCTGATACCGTTTGCCAACCCGATGGGCGAACCGCCTTTAGCTCAGTTCAAGCCGGAGTTTAACCCCAACGAAAATATAAGAGGGCTCAAGTCGGGCGATATTGCTCTCTTCTGCCGTACGGCAGGTGCAAGCTATATCAAGAAATTTCGCAAAAAATGCTCGTGGAACTGGGCTGCATTTCTGTTCTCACCGTTCTGGTTTTTCTACCGTAAGCTTTATCAGGCGGGTGCAATATTTATTGCTGTTTTTCTCTCGCTTAATCTGCTTATGATCCCTGCTGAGCAGTATGCCCAAACAAAGTCTGCACCGCTTATGGCAGAGCTCGTGGAACAAATTGCCGACGAAGAAGGTAATCTCAAAGAAAATTGGGTAGATATATATATGGATTTTGCCGAGCAGAATCCGGAGCGTATCGTTAACGAAGCGTTTAAGCCGATGCTTCCTGTGTACGGTGTCGCATTTCTTATGCTTATGCTCAATGTTGTATCAGCGCTTCTGGCAGACAGATTGTACTACAAAAAAGCCTGTACCGAAATAAAGCGAATACGAAGCTCATCGTCGGACGAGCGAACAGTACAGGTGGAGCTTTTCCGCAGGGGCGGTACAAACATACTTATAGGCTCGGGCTCATATTTTCTAAGCAGAATGTTGTTATACGCGGCATCATATTTTATGATGCGGTAAAAATAAAAAAATATTTTTCAATTCTCAATACAGAAAGGAAAGACACTACCATGAAAATCAAAAAGGCGATTATTCCCGCAGCAGGTCTCGGTACAAGAGTTCTCCCCGCTTCCAAGGCAGTTCCGAAGGAGATGCTCAATATCGTTGACAAGCCCGCAATTCAGTATATTGTTGAAGAGGCAGCAGCAGCAGGTATTGAAGATATCCTTATCATCACAAACCGCGGCAAGGGTGTAATCGAAGATCACTTTGACCACAGCTACGAGCTTGAAGACAAGCTTAAGAATAACCCCTCAAAGAAGGATCTTTACGAGGATGTTCTTGCTTGCTCAAATATTGCTAACGTTTACTTCCTCCGTCAGAAGGAGACAAAGGGTCTCGGCCACGCTATTATGTGTGCAAAGAGCTTTATCGGCAACGAGCCGTTTGCAATCCTTTACGGTGACGACGTTATTATCAACGACGAGTACCCCGTAACAAAGCAGCTTGTTGATGCTTACGAAAAGACAGGTAAGGGTATTGTCGGTGTTAAGGAAGTTCCGAGAAAGGACGTTTCCAAGTACTGCTCACTCGACGTTACTCCTCATGCAGATAATGCGGCTCTCATGGATGTACATAACATCATCGAGAAGCCCACAGAGGATCAGATTATGTCCTGCTTCTCAATCCTCGGCAGAGTTGTTGCTCCTCCCCAGGTATTCGACTACCTTGCAGAGGACCTTGCAAACACACCCGAGGGCGAAGAGCTCTACTTTACAGATACACTTGCACGTCTCGGTAAGGAAGGCAACCTTCTTGCTCTTGATTTCGACGGCATCCGTTACGATATGGGTAACAAGCTCGGCATTATGAAGGCTAACTGTGAAGTTGCTCTTAACCACAAGGAGATCGGCGAGGACTTTAAGGAATACCTCAAGGGACTTGTTGAGAGCTTCTGATTATGAAAAAGTTTATGGCTTTGCTTACTGCGGCGGCGCTTATTGTTGCCGCAGCAGGCTGTGTCAATAAGGTGGATTCACCTGATGGTGAAGAAGCGGCCTCCGCTGAAGAAGAACTGACCGATATGAGTGAAGAAAGCTTCACAACAAGAAGGCACGACTACACGTATGAAACGGTTATTGTCACCGATAAAGAAGGTAACACGCACAAGGTTGCGGTAACACAGCCGAAGGTTACGCAGTACACCACGCGTAAGCCCTCTCCGTCGAGGCTTACCTCGCGCCCGACATCTGCGCCTACAACGCGTGCCCCGCGCCCCTCTACAACCGAGCGTACAACAAGACCCGTAGTCACCACAAAGCCGTCAACTACCGCGAAGCCGACAACAACGGCAAAACCCGTTACAACAAGTGCAGCTTTTAAAGCACCTAAGGTTGAGTACGGCGGTACTCTTAATATGGGCGGCAACAGTGTGCGTATAGCTTCTCATACGGCTTCGCTTACGCAGAATAATTCGGTTATGCTTCTGCTCGATATTGAGATACTTTCTGTTGAAGGCACCTCTGAGTATATGTATATCGGTTACGACTGCTATGATGCGGCAGGTAAAAAGCTGAACGACGAACCCGTAAAGTGCGTCGTATCAGTAAGGCAGGGTGAAACGCAGACAAAGTCTGTTGCAACCGCACCGATAAATACGGCAAAAGTGGTCTTTAAAAGCATTTAACAAAAAATCAGCAAGGCATCTTCGGTTTTCGAAGGTGCTTTTTGCTTTTGACAGTTACGATATGTTTTCCGAAATTAAGGTTAAAAATATGATAAGAAAAGCAACATACGACGATATATATGCTGTAGCTCAACTTTACCGTGAGCAATTCAAAGAAATGGCAAAACTGATTCCTGATTTTATAAAACAGGGCGACCAAAGTATAGAGTTTCTTGAAAAAACAATTTCAAATGATGAATCAGACATCCTTGTTTGCGAAAATGACGGTACAGTTGTTGGTTTTATTCTGCTTCAGGCAAAGGTAAGACCTGATTTTGACTTTATGCTTCCCGGAAAGTATTGCTACATAATGGATATAATCGTTACAGAGAATCACCGTGGCAAAGGCTTCGGGACAGCACTTATGAATGCCGCAAAGGATTGGGCAAAAGAACAAAATTGCAGTTTTATAAATCTTGATGTTCTTGTGAACAATCCGGAAGCAATCAAACTTTATGAAAAGCTTGGTTTTATACCAAAAGCTCAAGAGATGTATTGTAAGCTGTAAAGCGAGAAGGTGTTTTTTATGGCAAAAGTCTTTTTAATTTGCGGCAAAATATGCTGCGGCAAAACTACATACGCACAAAAGCTTTGTAAAGAAAAGAATGCTGTATTGCTTTCCGTTGATGAAATAACGCTTGCTCTTTTCGGTCAGCATTGTGGCGATAAACACGATGAATATGTGGAAAGAACTGAAAAATATTTATTGAACAAATCTTTAGAGCTTATTCAGAAGAATATTAATGTCGTTCTTGACTGGGGCTTCTGGACAAAAGCAGAACGAGAGTCTGCAAAAGAATTTTATAAGTCCCGTAATATCGAATGTGAGCTTCATTACATTGGTATAAACGATGAAACATGGAAATATCGCTTGAATAAGAGAAACCACGCTGTGCTTGCAGAAGAAACAAGTGCCTACTATGTTGACGATAATCTCGCCGCAAAATTCGCTTCAATATTTGAAGTTCCGAACAAAGCGGAGATTGATGTTGTTTATCAAGGTGATATGTATGAGTAAGTTTGATTGCTTTTTGCAAAATACAAAAATACTTAACGACAAGTTTGATATTGTTCCGTTACTTTATGGATCACTGGGATTAGAAGTCTTGACAAATTCATCACTGAATGCAGATGATATTGATATTCTTATTCCGCAAGTGTTTATAACAGGCAACAAGTGGAAAGAGCTTAATCTGTTCTTGGATAGTCACGGATATACATTGATTGATGAGCATGAACACACGTTTCGTAAAGATGGAGTTGATTATTCCTATGCTTCTGTTGAAGGTCTGAAAGAGTTTGCAGCTATTGATATTGGCGATATTGAAATCCGCAATATATCAGGAGCAAAGTTTATGCTTTTATCTTTAGAACAATATCTGAAAGTTTATCAAAGATCTTCTCAAGACGGTTACAGGATGAATATTAAAGAAAAGCGAGATAATCAAAAAATTGATTTTATAAGAAATAAATTAAATTTAAACTAACCGTTTTTGTTCAAGAAAACATTTCTGTTTGCAGATATAATGGTGTTGTAAAGGTCGATTTTTACATATTATTATATTCGGGAGATGTTACTATGGAAAATACAGAACTTATTTTCAATGCGGTTCAATTTGCAAAGCAGAATGCAACCGAAAGCGGTATATCCGTTGAAGAGGTTGCGAAGAATGCAGGCTTTTCAATTGACTATTTCAACCGCATTTTTCTTGCTCACACGGGCTTTACCGTTACCGCATATATCAATTATATCCGTTTGAAGCAGGCGGCTTTTCTTCTTCGCACTACCGATAAATCTGTGCTTGATATTGCACTTGAAATCGGCTACGATTCCCACGAGGGATTTACGAAAGCTTTCAAGAAAAAGTACGGCATCACTCCAAGTGAATACCGTGCCGACAACAAAAGCAGAATGATGTATATGGGTGAAATAACAGACAAATCCGTTGCAAGCAGATTCTTGCATAACAATCCTGATTTTAAGCTTGTTGATTCTTCAGAAGTAATTGATTTTCTTCTTGAAAAGGATGCCAAGCGGTACGGATATTTTTGCACAACAATCAAGTATTGCGGTCTAACAATCGTTGCTCCCGACGGAAACTATGAAAACGGATTCATCGGCATAGGTGATGATTTGAGCGGCGGTTATTATCTTGAAATGCAGACAGATGATTTTAAGCTGTTGGCTGATTGGATAGAACGCTTTTTGCAAAAGAAAACATTTTATTCTGATAAGAGTGAAGCTGAAGTTAAAAAAATTCTTTCTTCTTACGGTATTTCGGAAAATCTCAAGGTTACACGGCAGACATTATATTTTGGTGAGCCTTTTGAATGTTCACTTCCTGAGAATATCACAATCAGACTGCTTACACCTAAAGATAAAAAAGCTATTACAAAATGGGCAAACGGCAAAAAAGAAGGATATGTAAAGCACCTGCTTAATGAACAGGATTATCTCGATGAAAACAATCTTGAATACGGTGTATTTGAAAAGGATAATTTGATTGCCGTTGCAGGATGCGGAATTGATGAGGTTCACGGAATGAGGCTTAACAACTGCTGTGCAATCAGTTTTGCTGACGGCAAGGAAAATGACAAGCTTTATAAATCAATTTTTAAGTTTGTCACTAATGATATTCTGTCAAAAGGTGCTTTGCCCTTTGATGATCTTCAGTACGGTGAATATGCAAAATCACACGGCAATTTCACTTCCGCTGATTTGGGATATACGGTCATAAACAGAAGATTTGATATTGGATCAAACCACTCAAATTAAACAAAATGAGCTGTAAAAAACAAAAGTTTTTTACAGCTCATTTCAATTGTGTATCAGTTAAAACATGTACTCGAGCTCTTCAAATAAAGAAACACCGAGAATGAGAGAGAATATGATAGCAATAACAACCAGTACAATTGCAATTATGTACCAGATGAGATAGGAACGTGCAAAATTCTTAAGGGTTTTGTTTTTCGGAGCAAAGGACATAATCATAATAAGTATAAAGCCGACGAGCGGAATGCTGAAAAGAATGCCGAATCCGAAGAAACCGCCGACACTCATGCCTGCCGGCGGAACCTCTTTTTGTACAGGTTGAGCAACCGGAGGATAAGTATTCGGGGCATTGTAGCCGTAGTTAACGGGGGCAGCAGGCTGCTGAGCGTAGCCGTAGTTTGTCGGAGCAACCGGTTGCTGTGCATAGGCGTAACTGTTATCAACCGTGGGAGCCGCAGGTGCTTCGGGCTGGCTGGGTGTGCCGCAATAGTTGCAGAATTTGTCGGTGTCTTGCATTTCGCAGCCGCAGACAGTACAAATTTTTGCCATATTAATAACCTCTTCTCATTATTTTGCCGAATGTTTTTTGTTGAAAACTGTCGGTATTATTTTTATTCTATCATAAGGTTTTGGCTTTTGCAATATTAAGTTTTTGTGTTTTATTACAGTGTAATTTTTGTTTGCAGACGGTTGATTTCAGGTTGCATTTTGGTTTTTATTGTGATATTATATATATTTGTAAAATTATATATAATATATTAAAAGGAGGCTTATGAATATGACCTCAAAAGAAATGCTTGAAAGTATCGTAAGGGTGCTTGACGAGAAAAAGGCAGAGAATATTGTTGCAATTGAAACCGCAGGCATCACAATTGTTTCGGATTATTTTGTAATCGTATCCGCAACCTCGAATCCTCATGTTAAGGCACTTGCCGACGACCTTGAGGACGAGATGGCAAAGCTCGGTGTTTTTGCAACACATATCGAGGGTAAAGCTACAGGTTGGATTCTTATGGACTTCAACGATGTTATCGTTCACCTTTTCCTCACCGATATGAGAGATTACTATAATCTTGAGCGTCTGTGGGCAGATGCCGCACAGGTCGACATTTCACACTTAATTACAGACTAATCAAATCAGAAGGATTGATAAAATTATGGCTAACTACGATTTTAAATCTGCCGAGCAGAAATGGCAGGACAAATGGGACGAGTCAGGCGTATTTCACGCTGAAGACGGCTCCGACAAAAAGAAATTCTACGCCCTCGTAGAATTTCCCTATCCGAGCGGCGCAGGTATGCACGTCGGCCACATCAAGGCTTACTCAGGCCTTGAGGTAGTATCCCGTAAGCGCAGAATGGAGGGCTATAACGTTCTCTTCCCGATAGGCTTCGACGCATACGGTCTGCCCACAGAAAACTACGCAATCAAAACAGGTATCCACCCCAGACAGGTTACCGACAACAATATCGCAAAGTTCACTTCACAGCTTAAGCGTGTAGGCTTCTCATTCGATTGGGACAGAGTAATCGACACTACAGAAGAGGGCTACTACAAGTGGACTCAGTGGATTTTCCTCAAGATGTTCGAAAACGGTCTCGCATTCCGTGACAAGACTCTTGTCAACTACTGCCCCTCATGCAAGGTTGTTCTTTCAAATGAGGATTCTCAGGGCGGTAAGTGCGATATCTGCCACAGCGATATCGTGCAGAAGTCCAAGGACGTTTGGTACCTTCGTATCACCGAGTATGCAGATAAGCTGCTCGAGGGTCTTAACGAGGTTGATTACCTTCCCAATGTCAAGCTCCAGCAGGAAAACTGGATCGGTAAGTCAACAGGTGCTTTCGTAAACTTCACAGTTAAAGATACCGACGAAACGCTCCGCATATATACAACCCGTCCCGATACTCTCTTTGGCGTAACCTTTATGGTTATGGCTCCCGAGCATCCTATGCTTGACAAGTATAAGGATATGATTGAGAATTTCGATGAGGTCGAAAATTACAGAGCAGAGTGTGCAAAGAAAACAGAGTTTGAGCGTACACAGCTTGTCAAGGATAAGACAGGTGTCTGCCTCAAGGGCTTTGTCGGCATCAACCCCGTAAACGGCAAGGAAATTCCGATTTTCATTTCCGACTACGTTATGATGGGCTACGGTACAGGTGCTATTATGGCTGTGCCTGCACATGATCAGCGTGACTACGACTTCGCAAAGAAGTTCGGTATCGATATCATCGAGGTTATCAAGGGCGGAGACATTTCTGTCGAGGCTTATACAGGCGACGGCGAAATGGTCAACTCCGACTACCTCAACGGCTATACAGACAAGAAATCTTCTATCGCACGTGTGCTCGAAGAGCTTGAGAAGCAGGGCATCGGCGAAAAGGGTGTTCAGTACAAGATGAAGGACTGGGCATTCAACCGTCAGCGTTATTGGGGCGAGCCGATTCCGATTGTCCACTGTGACAAGTGCGGTATGGTTGCCGTTCCCTATGAGGAGCTTCCCCTTAAGCTTCCCAAGGTTGAAAACTTTGAGCCCGGTCAGGATGGCGAAAGCCCCCTTGCAAAGATTGATTCTTATGTCAACTGCACTTGCCCGAAGTGCGGCGGCGCAGCAAAGCGCGAGACCGATACAATGCCTCAGTGGGCAGGCTCGTCATGGTACTTCCTTCGTTATATCGACCCCCACAATACCGAGCGTTTTGCCGATATGGAAAAGCTTAAGTACTGGGGTCAGGTTGACTGGTACAACGGCGGTATGGAGCATGTAACCCGTCACCTTATCTACTCTCGTTTCTGGCACAAGTTCCTCTACGATCTCGGCGAAGTCCCCACAGCAGAGCCGTATGCAAAGCGTACAGCTCAGGGTCTTATCCTTGGCCCCGACGGTGTAAAGATGTCCAAGTCCAGAGGCAATGTTATCGACCCGAACGATGTTGTCGAGTCCTTTGGTGCCGACGTTCTCCGTACCTACGTCCTCTTTATGGGCGACTATGAGAAGGCAGCTCCCTGGTCAGAGGACAGCGTTAAGGGCTGCAAGAGATTCATCGACAGAGTATGGAATCTTCAGTCAATTCTTACCGACTACGACGAGTATTCAAAGAAGCTCGAGTCTGCATTCCACAGAACGATCAAGAAGGTTTCTTCCGATATCGAAAATCTTAAGTACAACACTGCAATCGCCGCTCTTATGACTCTCCTTAACGAGATTTACGATGCAGGTGCTGTCACACGTAAGGAGCTTAAGACCTTCGTAACTCTTCTCAATCCCTTTGCTCCTCATGTTACTGAGGAAATCAACGAGGCTCTTGGTTACGGTATGCTCGCAAACGGTGAGTGGCCGACTTATGACGAAGCAAAGTGTGTTGATAACGAGATTGAAATCGTTGTTCAGATCAACGGTAAAATCCGTGCAAAGATGATGATTGCAACAGATATCGAAGCTGCAGATGCAATTGCACTTGCAAAGGCAGACGAAAAGATTGCCGCAGAAATCGCAGGCAAAACTATCGTCAAGGAGCTTTATGTCAAGGGCAAGCTCGTAAATATTGTTGCCAGATGACAAAATTATCTGAAGATAATTTTGTCGCGATATAAATCCCTTACGGATTTGCGATATATTGCTCCGCAATGCGATATACGCTTTGCGTGCGATATATGCTGCGGCATACGAGGGGATTATATCATATCGCAGGCGAGATTTATCGAGCCTATATCGCAATTTCAAATATTTGAAATTATATCGCGTTTGCCGCAAGGCAAATATATCGCAAGGAGGAAGTCTTATGCTTAAAAGATTTATCTCGGTTTTGTTAAGTGTAATTCTTATGGGTGCTTGCCTTATTCCTTCAGCCTACGCTTCCGATTTGGAATATCCGCGCAAGCGTGAGGATATCGGTATACGTGACCCTTGTATTCTTGTCAGCGACGGCAAATACTATATGTACGGCACAGGTGCAGCGTGGCAGGGCTACGGTTGCTACGTCAGTGAGGACCTTGAGAATTGGGCAGGTCCGTTTACGGTTTTCACCTTCCCCGAGGGTCATACGGCAGACGGTGACTATTGGGCACCCGAATGTGTCGAATATAAAGGCAATTTCTATCTTTTTGCCACCTATCACGACCGTGTTCTGAATCACAGAGGAACTGCAGTTTTCAGGTCTGCAAGTCCTCACGGTCCGTTTGAGCAGATAAGCGACGGCTTTGCAACTCCGAACGATTGGGATTCAATCGACGGCACACTCCATGTCGATAACAGCGGTCAGCCGTGGATGATTTTTGTCCACGAGTGGACAAGCACAGACGACGGTATAGGCAGAATGTGCGTTGCAAAAATGAGCGATGATTTGTCTTCTCTCATTTCCGAGCCGAAGGAGATTTTCCGTGCGGATGACGGCAAGTGCAGTATGAACAGACGTGTTACAGACGGCCCGTATATTCACACCTGCGAGGACGGCAAGCTGATAATGCTCTGGTCAAACTTTACCGATAGCGGCTATGCTGTCGGTATGGCAGAGAGCTATTCAATTGACGGCGAGTGGAAGCAGCAGCCGAGGCTCCTTTTCCACAGAGACATCAGCGGCACGGACTGCGACGGCGGACACGGTATGCTTTTCACCGATAACGACGGCAGACTTATGCTTTCGGTACATTCTCCGAATTCATCGGGTGAGGGCTACCATGAAACAGCGGTTTTCCACGAGGTTGTCGAGGTTGACGGTACGTTAAGGCTCAAAACCGAGCAGGAAAAGCTCGACAAAGCACGCACTGTACTGAATACCGTGTTTACAAATCTCGCGAAAATAATCAGTACGATATGGAACGTTTCAATTAAATTTATTAAAGCAATTATTAATTCAATATAAAGAGGTAATTTCAAAATGGCATGTAACGGTAACTGCTCAACCTGTTCATCAAACTGTGACAGCAAAGAGCAGAAGCAGGATATGCATCTTGCACAGAATGAATTCAGTAACGTAAAAAAAGTAATCGGTGTTGTCAGCGGTAAAGGCGGCGTAGGTAAGTCGCTTGTTACTTCTCTGCTTGCTTCCGCTTTCCAGACAAGCGGCAAGCAGACAGCTATTCTCGATGCTGACGTAACAGGTCCCTCAATTCCCAAGGCTTTCGGTGTAAAGCAGGGCATTGAGCAGAGCGCAATGGGTCTTATCCCTGCAGAGAGCAAAACAGGCATCCGAGTTATGTCAGTTAACCTGCTTCTCGAAAAAGAGGATGCTCCCGTTGTATGGAGAGGTCCCGTTATTTCGGGCATCATCCAGCAGTTCTGGAATGAGGTTGCCTGGGGCGATGTAGACTATATGTTTGTCGATATGCCTCCCGGTACGGGCGATGTTCCTCTCACCGTTTTCCAGAATCTTCCGGTTGACGGTATCGTCGTTGTCACAACTCCGCAGGACCTTGTCACAATGATTGTCAAGAAGGCTTACAATATGGCAAACCTTATGAATGTGCCGATTATCGGCCTTGTCGAGAATATGAGCTACTTCGAGTGCCCCGATTGCGGCAAGAAGCACGCTATATTCGGCGAAAGCAAGATTGAAGAGGTTTCTGACGAGCTTGGCCTTCCCGTGCTTGCACGCCTGCCTATCAATACAAAAACCGCAAACCTTGTCGATAAGGGTGCGGTCGAGCTTGCAGGCGAGGACGATATAAAGTCAGCCGTCGAAGCAATTGAAAAATACTTTGCATAAAATCCGACTCCCTCATTGATTTGAGGGAGTTTTTTGTTATATCTCTTTCACTGCGGACTGTAGGGGCACATATTATGTGCCAGCCGTTGATTTATATCAATGCAAAAGCCTCCCTTGTTTAAAGGGAGGGGGACCGCAGAACGGCGGTGGAGGGATTGTAAATATTAATCAATCAATATGCGGCATAAAGCCGCAGTTACTTTTGTCTGTCGTTACAAAAGTAACCAAAAGAACTCTTGGGATTACACGCACTCCGCTACGGCTGACTAAAGTTAATCCACTCGTTTAATCGGAACGCAGATGTGCATTCCGATTACCGCTGCGGCTATTAAAGCAAAGCAGTCTTTCAGGTTTGATTTACCGCCTGCGGACACTCGCTCGGATATAGCGGTGAAGTTTATTTACCGTCAGCCTGCTCCGTTCAAAGTCACAGCATCATTCATCTTTACGCAGAATATAAAATTTACTTAGTAGGGGCGGTCTGTGTGTTGCCCGGCTGAAATTCTCCTTCTCTTTTTACAAATAATTTAATTGTTTTTATCTTTGCTTTATGTTACAATTTTTATATATGCAGTTAAAAAGGAGGCAGACATAATGTACGACAGAGTTTCAGCGTTTTTATCATCAGGCAAACGCAGAAAAAATCTGTATATCGCAACCATTGTGCTGTTTGCTTTCCTTGCTGTTGAGAAGGCGTTTTTTTGCCTGGGCATCGGCCTCACGATGAGCGGTCTGACTTTATCGCATCAGCCCGACATCAGTGATGTCCTCAGCCTTCTGGTTTATACAACTGTTACGTTGCTGCTTATCACAAAGGTAAAGTATAAGTATATCCTTATTCCCGATTCGCTGTTGTTTTGCCTTAAGCTCAATGTGCTGATTTCGAGCGTGATTTCTCTGACAGAAGCTTCAAAGCTTGGTCTGCTGACAGAGCTTTCCGTTATCGAGCATCTGGTCGAAGCGTTTTTCTTCGCATTGTTTCTTGCAATACTTTTTGCGGGTAAGCTCGTGCCTGAAACGAGCAGATTTAAGCATATGTGTCCGTTTCTTTGTTTTGCCGCGCTTGCCGTGTGCCTGCCTGCGACAATTGCTTTTGAGGCGGTTAAGGTCTTTGTTGAGGAAACAGTTTATAACTTTTCAATAAGCATCGAGGTTATGTGGTTTGTCAACGGCGTGCTGCAGGAAATGGTGCTCGACCTGCCCTATGCACTGCTTGTGCTGCTGATGTTTTTCTCCGAAAAAAAGCAAAGCAAAAAATAATTTCGCAATGTAGGGCAGAGGTTTGCCTCTGCCGCTTTTAAAAGGGTTTATCAACTTTGCGACGATCGTGGTTATTGAATTAATAAACATAACGATCAAAACAATGTAATTTTACAGAAGAATGATGTTGAGGTATTAAAAGGTTGTTTACCAAAGCAAGCTGTTCCCGCAGATCAAACGTAAATAAAAGAAGAATGATGTTGAGGTATTAAAAGGTTGTTGACCAAAGCAAGCTGTTCCCGCAGATCAAGCATAAATAAAAAGAAGAATGATATTGAGGTATTAAAAATGAGAAGTAAAAGATTGGATTATTTTAAGACAGGTATCTTTGCATCGCTGAATGCGGAGAAGGACAAGCTGATAAAGGAAGGCCGCAAGGTCTATAATCTGTTTATCGGCACACCTGACTTTGTGCCTGCACAGCACGTGATTGATGCGCTGACTGCCGCCGCACAAAACCCCGAAAATTGGAAGTATGCACTTACCGAAACCGAGGAGCTTTTGTCGGCTGTCTGCGGTTACTATAAGTCACGCTTTAATACGGATATCACACCCGAAATGATAACAGCGGTAAACGGCTCGCAGGAGGGTATGTCGCACCTTGGTATGGCGCTTTGTGATGAAGGCGATATCGTGCTTCTGCCCGACCCCGGCTATCCTGTTTTTGAGGTGGGCGCATATTTGGGCCGTGCAGATATTTATTTTTATCCCTTGCTTGCCGAAAACGGCTTTATGCCCCGTCTTGACCTGATTGATGAGGCAATACTTAAGAAAACAAAGTATATGGTGCTTTCTTATCCGTCAAATCCTGTCGGTGCCGCCGCGTCAAAAGAGGTCTATCTTGAAATTATTGAGTATGCAAAGAAATACGGCTTTGCGATTATAAATGATAATGCATATTCCGATATAATTTTTGATGAGCGTGAGGGCTTTTCGTTCCTTTCACTGCCGGGTGCACGTGATGTCGGCGCAGAGTTTTTCTCACTGTCAAAGTCATTTAACGTAACGGGTGCACGAATCAGCTTCCTTATCGGTAATACAGCTATTATCGATTCACTCAAGCTCCTTCGCTCGCAGTACGATTTCGGTATGTTTTTGCCTGTGCAGAAGGCGGCTGTCGCGGCACTTACAGGTCCGCGAGATACGGTCAAGGCACAGTGTGCCGAGTACCAGCGTCGCAGGGATGCTCTCTGCTCAGGTCTGCGCAGTATCGGCTGGCAGGTGCCCGACAGTGACGGCACGATGTTTGTATGGGCACCTCTGCCCGAGGGCTATACCGATTCTGCCGCTTTTTGTAACGAGCTTGTGCAGAAAACAGGTGTGCTCTGTACACCGGGTTCAGCCTTCGGACCTCACGGTGAAGGCTATGTCCGTTTTGCACTTGTTTTGCCTGAGAATGAGCTGAAGAAAATTGCCGCAATAATTGGCAACTCGGGTATGTTGAATAAGTAAATTTAGTTATCGGGAGGTCAGGATAAATGAATCAACAGGTCGTTTTGGTAACGGGAGGCAGCTCGGGCATAGGCAGAGCAACGGCTGAGGCTCTGCGTGATGCAGGCTGTAAGGTGTATGAGGGCTCTCGCCGCGACAGTAGTATAGACGGCATAATTCACCTTACTCTTGACATTACCGATGAATCCTCCGCACGCTCTGCAGTCGAGCGGATTATTGCTGATGACGGCAGGCTTGATATTTTGGTAAACTGTGCGGGCTCAGGTATATCCGGAGCGGTTGAGTTTACACCGACCGATGAAGCAAAAAGACAGATCGATATCAATCTCTTCGGCACGGTGAATATGACGAAGGCGGCAACAGCTTATATGCGTGATGCAGGTACAGGAAGAATTGTGAATATCAGCTCGGTCGCCGCAACTTTTCCGATTCCGTTTCAAGCATATTATTCGGCATCGAAGGCGGCGATCAATGCGTGGTCTCTCGCACTTGCAAACGAGCTGAACCCCTTCGGTATCAGCGTTACGGCAATCCAGCCCGGTGATATCAAAACCGGTTTCACAGCGGCACGTGAAAAAAATACCTTGGGTGACGATGTGTACGGCGGACGTATCAGCCGAAGCGTTGAGAAAATGGAGCACGACGAGGAAAATGGAATGCCTGCCGAAGCAGCAGGCAGAATGATTGCTAAGATCGCCCTTAAAAATCGGGTAAAGCCGCTGTATACTCTTGGTGTAAGCTACAGGTTACTTTGCCTTGCAGGCAAGATATTGCCCGTCAGTGTCAGCAATAAGCTCGTCGGGTCGATGTATTCTAAATAATAATTTATTGCAACTGTATTAATTATATTCGGAGGTGATGTAATGGACGATAATATGCTTTGCCCTGCCTGCGGTAAGGAATTACCGAAGGAAAGCTCGTTCTGTCCTTACTGTATGACAAAATTCACCCTCGAAAAACCAATAGACAATAAGCAGAAAAAGGATAAGAAAGCGATTAAAATAAAAGTTGCGGCTGTTATTGCTCTCATCCTTGTCGCGGCTTTTATTTTAGCTGTTGCATTTTTATCGGATAAAGATGGCGGTTTATCGCAGAGCAAGCCTGCTCAGTCTGGTAACATAACAGCGGCAGATGTGCCTTCGGGAGAGTCGGATGCGGCAACGACCGATAGTGCCGAAGCTTCTCCGTTACGGCCTCAGCTTCGGGATTCGTCCGTTGGCTTTATGTCGGGCGGCTTTGATGATGCGGCTTCACTGTTTTATGAAAGCTGTTATTTTGGTGCGGAGCACAGCTCGCTTGTCGCAAGCGAGTCAGTATATAAGGGTGCAAATATCAGGTTTGATTGTGTTGTGCTTTTAGTTGACGGCGGTACCGTCTTTGTTGAGTACGGTGCAACGCGTGGCTTTGACGGAATTTATAATTCAACGGCTGATTATGTTGCAGTAAAAGCAAAGCATACTGACGGTATATTACCCGGCGACAGCCTCATTGTGTACGGTATCTTTACGGGAGTTGAAGCTCATACCGTCGGCGGTAAAACCGAACTTTTGCCGACTTTTGAAATGCAGTCCTGCACGGATTTTGTTTATTACGGTGTGTTTAGCCCTGTTTTTACGGCTGACGATATAGCTGCAGCAGCTCGGCGGATTTTCGGTGAAAGCGTTACTGTCAGAGAATCTGTTCGTTCGGATTTTACAGATGAAGCGATAGCGGATATACTGATGGACGGCGGGTTGTTTTATACTGCAGCTTCAGCTTTGGGCAATTATTGTTTTTATGCAGGCGAAAACAGTTTTATTATAGATTGTACAAGCAGTGAGCAGGTGCAAAAATACATATTGCCTGCCGCTGCATCAGATAATATTTATACCTATATTGTTGATGAAGCGAGCGGAATTTTTACACTGAGCTGTCTTGATAAAAAATTCAACACTCTGTGGACGAGGGATTTTAGAAATTCGACGGATGCAGTTTTCGATTATACTTCCGATTATTTCTATATTGTTGCCGATTCTAACCTTTATGTGCTCGATGTGTCAACAGGCAAAAACGCTGTCAGCCCTAAGTATGTCGGTTCGAGATGCGGAATGCTTAAGGTTGATGACGGATTACTTTTGCTTTCTCATACCGGAAAAGATGCTGTTACCAAAACCGACCTGTACGGTAATATTGTATGGAGCGCAGAGCTTTCATATAATGTTTCCTCTTCGCAGGGTGATCTGCCGCCTTTTTTACAGCCTCTCGGTGCAGGTTATCTTGTAAGCTTTGAGTCGGAGCAGGGCGGATACTATACTGCGTTTGTAACCCACAAGGGTAAAGTTACCTATGAGTACACTTCAAAATAAAAAGGAGTCATCTATGGATATCTTAACCGCAATGAAAGAGCGCCACTCTGTGCGCAGATATAAAGAAATTCCGATTGAAAAAGAAAAGCTTGACCTGCTCTGTGCCGAGGTCGAAAAGTGTAACCGTGAGAGCGGACTTAATATACAGCTCGTGACCGATGAGCCGAGAGCTTTTACGGGTGCGCTTGCAAGCTATGGGCACTTCAGCGGCGTGAGCAACTACATTGCACTTATCGGCAAAAAGAGCGATACGCTCGACGAAACTGCAGGCTATTACGGTGAGCGGCTTGTACTGCTTGCCCAGATGCTCGGGCTCAATACCTGTTGGGTCGCCCTCACTTTTTCAAAGCGTAAAGCAAGGTTTGAGGTCGGTAAGGGCGAAAAGCTCGTCTGCGTGATTTCGCTCGGCTACGGCGAATATCAGGGCAAACCTCATAAGGACAGACCGCTTACCGAAACATGTCCCTGCTATGACAGTTCACCCGATTGGTTTAAGGCAGGTGTCGATGCTGCAATGCTCGCACCGACAGCAATAAATCAGCAGAAATTCACTTTTTCATTGAGCGGTGATACCGTTACCGCTACGGCACTCAAAGGTCCCTGCAGTAAAATTGACCTCGGTATTGTTAAGTACCATTTTGAGGTCGGCGCAGGCAAAGACAATTTCAAGTGGGCAGAAAAATAATAATTGCACAAAAATTTTTTGTCTAAAAGCAAAAATAGCAGTAAAAATACTGTTGATTTTTGTTTAGATATATTTTATAATAAATGATACTTTATTTAACAGCAAGCCACAAGGTTTTGAAAGGAATCTTTCCGCCTCGACTTCGTTAAAAACCCTTGAAATAACCACGTATTCCTGCGGCTTTTTGCCTTGCCGAGACAAAAATCTTCTCTTTCAAAACGGCTTTACATCTCAATGCGATCGTGAATTTTTAGTCTTATGTGTTGCTGATAAATAAAGTATAAAAATTTTTATTTTTGTTAATCTACTCTCAAGGAGGAAACATATAATGGATTCAAACAAAAGACCCGAATCAATGGCTCGTATTACTACCGCAGAGCTTGCAAACGCTTTTATCGATGAGCAGATTGCTCTCGTGCGTGAGCAGGTAGGTGACAAGAAGGTTCTTCTTGCTCTCTCCGGCGGTGTTGACAGCTCTGTCGTTGCAGCTCTCCTTATCAAGGCTATCGGCAAGCAGCTTGTCTGCGTTCACGTTAACCACGGCCTTATGCGTAAGGGCGAAAGCGAAAACGTAATCGAAGTTTTTCAGAACGGCCTCGATGCAAACCTTATCTATGTCGACGCTACCGACCGTTTCCTCGACAAGCTTGTTGATGTAGCAGACCCCGAAACAAAGAGAAAAATTATCGGTAACGAGTTTATTTACCTCTTCGCTGAGGAAGCTCGCAAGCTCGCAGACGATGTCGATTTCCTTGCACAGGGCACAATCTATCCCGACATCATCGAAAGCAAGGGCGTTAAGGCTCACCACAACGTAGGCGGTCTTCCTGAGGATCTTCACTTCGGCCTCGTTGAGCCCATCAAGCTCCTTTATAAGGACGAAGTCCGCGTAGTCGGCAGAGCACTCGGTCTTCCTGCAGAGATGGTCGACCGTCAGCCCTTCCCCGGCCCCGGTCTCGGTGTACGTTGCCTCGGTGCAATCACACGCGACAGACTTCACGCACTCCGTGAGGCAGACGCAATCCTCCGTGAGGAGTTTGATAAGTCAGGTCTCTCAAGCCATGTATGGCAGTACTTCATCGCTGTCCCCGATATGAAGAGTGTCGGCGTAAAAGACGGCAAGCGTTACGAGGGCTGGCCCGCAATCATCCGTGCTGTCAATACAACAGACGCTATGACCGCTACAATTGAGGAGATTCCCTATACCGTCCTCAATACAATCACAGCAAGAATCACAGCAGAGGTCGAAGGCATCAACCGTGTCCTCTATGACCTCACTCCGAAGCCCACAGGCACCATCGAGTGGGAATAATAACCGAAGCGAAAAAATCCTTATTTATCAAGGGTTCGGGACTTCGAGAAAGCCGTTTGATACTCAAATGATACTGAATACGGCTTGTTCACAATAAAATCATACAGAGATAACCTCTCTCGTTTGAACACTTAGTTCATCCGAGAGGGGTATTTTTTATGCCCAAAATCAGGTGAGTGATACTGTAAATCTGATCGTATTTTTCCTCTGAAATAAATTTTTAAAGTTTTAGTTATAAATTTTCAAAACAGTCAGCAACAGATAAGTAGATAGGTAAAATAAAAGCATTTTTCAGCAAAATCAAATTTTTGGTTATAAATTCTGAAAAAAGTCAGCAATAAGTAAATAGAGGGGTTTTTCAAGGACTTTTTTGAAATTTTTGTGAACTTTTTGGAAAATGATGCCGAATTTGGTCTCTCCCAGTGCGTACATAATAGAGGGTAAAAAATTTTTTCAAAAAAGGGGGTCCTGTTTTGACTAAAAAATGTCCGTTAATAAGTGAAGGGGTTTCTTCGTATTTCACGTCGGGCAACCGACTTGTAATAAATTTTACAGGAAAGGAGGTAAAGCTTATGCCAAGCGTTCTTATGACAGCAAAGCAGGTAAGCGAAGAGCTCGGTATCTCCCTGACTCTTGCTTATCAGCTTATCGAGCAGTTTAACAAGGAACTTGAAGCCAAGGGATACTATGTATTCAAGGGCAAGGTAAGCCGCCGTTATCTTTCAGAGCAGATTTACGGTATGTCGGCAAATTAAAAGGAAGGAGAAATCAAATGCCTGCTTACAAAGACAAAAACGGTACGTGGTATGTTTCGGTCTACTTCACGAACTGGAAGGGCGAAAATGACCGAAAGCTCAAACGCGGTTTCAAAACACGCCGTGATGCAATCGCGTGGGAGACAACATTCATCAACAAGCACACAGGCGATCTGACAATGACCTTTGCAGAGTTTTATGACGTCTACAAAAGTGACCTTGAGATTAAGCTCAGGGAAAGCACGTGGATTATGAAAGCAAATGTTATTGAAACAAAAATACTCCCCTACTTCCGTCTGAAGAGGATGTGTGAAATCAAGGTTGCCGATGTCATCGCGTGGCAGAAGGAGCTGATGTGCTACCGCGATGAAAACGACCAACCGTATTCGCCCGGTTATCTTAAAACAATTCACAATCAGCTCAGTGCAATTTTCAATCACGCAGTAAGATATTACGACTTACCCTCAAACCCTGCAGCAAAGGCAGGAAATATGGGCAGAGAAAAACACCGCGAAATGCTTTTCTGGACAAAGGCGGAATATCTCAAATTTTCAGAAGCAATGATGGACAAGCCTGTATCTTTCTTCGCATTTGAAATGCTCTATTGGTGCGGTATCCGTCTCGGTGAGTTGCTCGCATTGACTATCGGTGATTTCGATTTTGAAAATCAGACGGTGCGAATCAACAAATCGTATCAGCGCATCGACGGACGCGATGTTATAACCGACCCGAAAACAAAAAAGAGCATACGGACAGTCACGATGCCTGACTTCATCTGCGACGAAATGCAAAGATACTTCAGCGGATTTTACAAGCCGAAAAAGGAAGACAGAATTTTTCTCATAACCAAAGGATATCTTCACCGCGAGATGCGAAGAGGCTGTGCCGAAACGGGAGTGAAGAAAATCCGTATTCATGATCTGAGACATTCGCACGTTTCACTTCTCATCGATATCGGATTGCCTGCACTTGCGATTGCGGACAGAGTCGGTCACGAAAGCATCGACATCACTTACCGCTATGCTCACCTGTTCCCGTCAAAGCAAACGGAGATTGCACAAAAACTCAGCCTGGAGCGTGAATAAAATGTCAGAAAAAAATCTTGATAAGCATAACCGCTTCCGCGGTATAACTGTCGGATTCAGAGTCTCACCCGAAGAGAACGAACAGATAAACAGAGTCGTTGCGATATCGGGACTGAGTAAACAGGAATACTGCTACCGCCGTTGTATGAAGCAAGACATTATTGTTCACGGCGGCAACCCGAAAGTGTTCAAGGCTTTGAAAAACAATCTTGCAGATGTACTCAACGAATTAAAAAATAAAAACGAAGTGTCCGATGAGATGCTTGAGATTATCAGGCTCATCACCGAGACACTCCGAGAAATGAAAGGAGAATTAAATGAATGAAATAAAAAAAGAAATGACCGTCCCCTTCTCATCTGTTGGCGCAGATGACGGACAGTCAAATCATATGTACGATGACAGTATAACTGATACGGAAGAAAAAAGCAATACTCTTGAAGAACTTGCTAAAAAACTTAACCGTATGTCCAATCCATATGTTCTTAACACCGTAACAATGTCAGAACTTTACGATTCCGTTTATACGAATCAACCGCACATTATTGAAAACCTGCTTTACCCCGGACTGTATCTTTTTGCAGGCGGTTCGAAGATAGGTAAAAGCTTTATGATGGTTCAGCTTGCATATCACGTCAGCACAGGAACACCCTTATGGGGTTATACTTGCCGACAAGGAACGGTTTTATATCTGGCACTTGAAGATAATCACCGACGTTTACAGGCACGTTCATATCGAATGTTCGGAACTGAAAGTACAGATAAGCTTATCTTTTCGGTCGCCGCAGGCAAACTCAACAAGGACCTTGATGAGCAGTTAAACAACTTTATGTACGAGCATCCCGACACAAAGCTCGTTATCATTGACACGCTTCAGAAGATACGTGAGGAAAACGGAGACAACTACAGTTACGCAAATGATTATCAGATTATGGGTAAGCTGAAAAGTTTTGCAGACAGTCATGAGATTTGTGTGCTGATTGTTCATCACACACGAAAAGAAAAATCCGAAGATATTTTTGATATGATATCTGGAACTGTCGGTCTTTTCGGTGCAGCAGACGGAGCATTTGTTATGTGTAAGGAAAGTCGTATCAGTAACAACGCTACACTTGAAGTGTCAGGTCGTGACCAACCCGACCAACGTTTTAAACTTACGCGAAATCTGAAAACGCTTGCGTGGGATATGGAAAGTGCTGAAACAGATTTGTGGAAAGAACCACCGGAGCCTTTATTGGAAACCGTTTCAGCTTTTCTGACCGAAGCCAACCCTGTATGGTGCGGAACATCAACAAGGTTGGTTGAGGAATTGGGTGTTGACATTAAACCGAATACACTCACATTGAAGCTCAATGTCAACGCCAATCGGTTGTTGAATGAGTACAATATACGATATGAAAACAGCCGAAGTCACAGCGGAAGGCGAATAAAATTGGAACTCATTTCGACTGAAGCGTGACGATGGTGACGGTCGTGACGATGAATAGGGCACCCCCCTAAACATCGTCACCATCGACACGACCGTCACGGGAAACTGCATATTAAGTGCGAACAATGTGCAGTTTCCAAACCCTCGGAGAGCGCAACAGCACCTTTTGACATACAAGAAAGTTCAAACTTGAGTGAATAACTATATTAAAAGATACATGGTATCAGTCTTAACAAGCATTGGATGTGAACGGTCAAATGAGCTTGTTTCGACTTTTATGCCATGGCATCAGTCTCAACAAGCATTGGAATTGAGTACTCACATCCGCTTGTTAAGGGATTCCCCCTAACACCCCAACAAACAATCCGATTAAAATATTCACGCAAAAGAAAGGTAGGTCGGTATGAAAAGCTTCATTGAAGAATTTTATTACGGCAACATAGAGCCACAGGAACTCAGCCCTGAGCTCGGCTCTTCTCTTAAAAAGAAACTGAACTCACTCGTAAAAAACGAAGATGAGTTCAAAGAAAAACTGACCGAAGAAGAAAAGAAACTGCTTCAGCAATACACAAATTCATACACTGAATTTCTCAGCATGAGTATTGCCGACAGTTTTATTTCCGGTTTTCGGCTCGGTGCAAAATTCACACACGATGTATTTGTAAAATGAAAGGAGAAAATTATGAACATCACTTACAGACAGGTAGGAGATTATAAAATCCCGAATCTCACCTTACCAACCGAAGCGAAGGAAATCAGACTCGGTAAATGGGGACGAGCTCACGGTTTGTATCTGCAGAAAAACAAACAGGTATTTTTTACTCAGCTCTTCTCGGCAGGTAAACTGTGGAGCCACCTCGCAGAGATTGACAAGCAAGCAGAAGAACTATTCAACACTCTCGTGACCCAAATCGCAAAAGCAGAAAATGTCACTGAGGAGCTCAAAGAAAACAATCAGCTCGAATGGGTTCAGCGAATGAACAACATCCACCAACGCGCAACCGAAGTTGTGAACAGAGAGTTGATTTATATCTGATAACCGCAATCGGCAGGGAGAATAATCTCTCTGCCGTAAATTTCAACACAAAGCATTGACAAACTATCGTTGTAACGATATAATAAAAACAGATAACAACTATCGTTGTAGCGATACCTCGAGAAAGGAGCATACTTATGGCAGAGAAGATTATAGTTTATCACGGTTCATCTAAAATTATTGAAAAGCCTATTTTGGGAATGGGCAATCCTAATAATGATTACGGTCTCGGTTTTTACTGTACCGAAAATGAAGAGCTTGCAAAAGAATGGGCATGTTCATCAGAAAGTGACGGTTATGCTAATAAATACAGTCTTGATTTAACAGATCTTTCCGTTCTCTCCCTCACAAACGGAAAATACAATATCCTCAACTGGCTGTTTGTGTTGCTTGAAAACCGTCAGTTCCGTATCAGCGGAGATATTGCAACTCAGGCCAAGGAGTACATCTTCAATAACTTTGCAATTGATTATAAGAAATATGATGTTATAAAAGGTTACCGGGCAGATGATGCATATTTTTCGTTTGCCAATGCGTTTCTGAACAATACTATATCTGTATCACAGCTAGAGAAAGCAATGGTTCTCGGAAAACTTGGTGAACAAGTTGTTGCAATCTCACAAAAAGCTTTTAATGCATTCGAATTTATAGAAGCAACTGTTGCTCCTAACGAAATGTATCTGCCTAAAAAAATGGCTCGTGATTCAGCAGCAAGAGATGAATTTAAGAAAGAAAAAAGCAGAGGCTCTGTACTTGCTGAAAAATATATATTAGATATTATCAGAGAAGGGTGGAAAAACGATGATGAACGCTTACAGCGAGTTGTACTTGGATGATGCAATGCAGAATCTCGGAGATATGGTGGACTACGCCGTATGTGATTTAGGGTTTGACCCTGACGAGTTCTTCGGTTGGTTTATATCTTCAGGTATTGCTTCACGTTTTGAAAAAGGCAACCCTAAATATGTGGGCGGAATGTCGGGTTATGAGCTTGCTGATGCAGTTCTCACCGCCACCAATGTTTCCTACGAAAAGAAAGAACCTTCATATTCTGATTTTAAGGGCAGAGAATATTGGGCGGGCTGGATTCTTGCATATTATCAGTGGATAACAAATCAGAGATTTGAAGGCATCGTCAAAGACGGTCTTACTCTTTCCACTGTCTTTTCAATGTATATACTCCACGAAGCAGATGTCAGCAAGTTTGTTGAAGCTGCAAACGAAGTGATTGCAAGAAATAAAGAAAGTCGAAAATCAAAGCTCAGCGAAATCAGAAAAGCAAGAGGCTTTACCCAACAGCAGTTAAGTGATGCATCCGGTGTAACACTTCGTATGATTCAGCTTTATGAGCAAAGACAAAATGACATCAGTAAAGCACAAGTGAACGTTGTGTTAAGCTTAGCAAAAGCTCTTGGATGTGATGTTGAAGACATAATTGAATAAAGCACACCGACTGATATCTGAACAATCAGGTGTCAGTCGGATTTTTTATACTCTCCCCTTTTCGGTTGGTTCTTGTCGTTTTATGTCGTAATACTGCACAATACATATCACCCCGTGCTGTGTAAAATGTAGAACTTTAAAAAAAGTGAAAGATTTTGTGTTGCATTTTACGGTTTCCGACATTTATATGTATAAGGGAAAGTATATATATCGATGTGTTTTAGGTAATACAATTTATAATTTTTTGCACGATTTCCTTTTGTTTAAAAGGATCTCCATGTACATATTATAGGTTTTTTTAATATAAATTTAGTTTTCGCTTTATTTTTTCTTGCAAAAGCTGTTTTATAGGGATATAATGTAGAAGTAAAATTATATTCTTTCTGAGGTGTACTTATGGCTGTTAGTTATAAAAAACTCTGGAAACTCTTGATTGACCACGATATGAAGAAAAAAGACCTTGCAAAGGTCGCTGACATCAGCAATTACACAATCACAAAAATGAGCAAGGGTGAAAACGTCACCGTCGAAACCCTCGGCAAAATCTGTGCCGCATTAAACTGTGGTGTAGATGATATTATGGAATTTGTTCCGGAAGGAAAATAATAGGTCTTATTATGAATAGAAATCAAATTGATATAAAAGAAAACTATATATACAAGCTCGATAATGAACTATTGGAGATATTGTTAAAAGATCGATCCTCAAAGAAAAACATTATTTGGGCTACAGATAACTATACACATAAAGGATTCGGTTATCAATTTTCAGACGAAATATCTATTATGGCTATTACCGGTCATAAAGGTAGCGTAGTAAAGCCGAGAACCGAAAAATCAAAAAAAGAACAAGCAGAACGCATCCGTGATAAAGCGGAAGTATTCACGCCTTCATGGATCTGCAACAAACAGAATAATCTTGTGGATAACGCATGGTTCGGTACAGATTTTGTGTTCAACGAGGAAACAGAAAAGACTTGGATATCAACCACTGAGCCGATCGTGTTTCCTACCGCAACAGGCAAGACTTGGCAAGATTATATTAACGACGTTCGCTTGGAAATCACATGCGGTGAAGCACCGTACCTTGTTAGCCGTTACGACACTGTCAGCGGATATATGATAGAACTTTCACAGCGTATTGGCTTGCTTGACAGAAAGCTCCGTGTTGTGAGCGAGAACACACAAACGGAGAAAGAATGGCTGAAATGGGCAATCAAATCATTTCAGAACACTTATGGCTACGATTGGCAGGGCGACAATGTACTTTTGGCGCGAGAAAACCTACTTTTTACTTTCATCGATTACTACAAAGCAAAGTTTGACAAAGAACCCGATATTGATATTCTCAAGAAAATTGCTGAAATTCTCTCGTGGAATATATGGCAGATGGACGGTTTGAAATTCGTAATCCCCGAAAGTTGCAAAGAGGTAGAAGAAGGACAGCTCACATTATTTGATATGAATACTGAAAAGCAGCCTTGTCCTGGATGTGCTAAGAACGATCCTTATGCACACACAGGAATTTACTGTATCATTAAGGATTGGAAGGCAAACAAGAAGGTCACCTTCGTGTCCCTTCTAAAAAAAGATTGATTGGAGCACTATGATGAAAGATTTAAGCATACTTGACAGCTTAATAACAGGTCGTGTTGAACCTCATATATATGCTTTTACCACGAATACGATCCCGAACTATCTGAAGGTTGGCGATACCTACCGCCCCGTGTCGAAACGACTCAGCGAATGGCGAGAGTATTTCCCGAATCTTGAACAGAAGTTTGAAGGTAGCGCGAGAATCACGGACGATGTGTATTTCCGTGACTTTGCTGTTCATTACTTCCTGGAATCGGAAAAGCACAGAACCCGTCTTGTAGAAACCGATCTCCCCGAGGGAGTATATTATTCGAGGGAATTTTTCAGAGAAGCGACCGTAGGCGACGTGGAAGAAGCAATCGCAGATATTCACGACGATTACGAAAGCAAATCAGGCAAGTATCATTATTACGATGCCAAAACGCAACTGCCCACCACTGAAAAATATGCCTCAACGGGCATGTGGTTTCCTCGCCCGAATCAACAAGCAACCATAGATGCGTTTAAGAGAGCCGTAGCAAACGGAAGAACGCATCTGCTTATGTACGCAGTTATGCGTTTCGGCAAATCCTTCACCTCTATGTGTTGTGCGAAGGAAATGGGAGCAAAACTCGTTGTCGTTGTGTCTGCAAAAGCCGACGTGCGCGATGAGTGGCGTAAGACGGTAGAGAGCGCCGAAAACTTTAGAAACGATTATGAGTTTTTCTCTTCTGCCGACTTGGAGAACAATTATAGCATTATCACGGATACGCTTGACCATCCCACCGATCCGAAAAAGGTCGTTGTATTCTTGACTTTGCAGGATCTTCAAGGCGAGAATATTAAGGACAAGCACGCTCAAGTTTTCGGCCGCAAAATAGACCTTCTTCTTGTCGACGAAACACACTTTGGCGCAAGAGCTGAAAAATATGGCGCTGTGCTTCGTGCGAGCCAAGGAGAAAAGTTGTCCAAGGAAGAAAAATATGCCGTTGAGGACATCTTGGAAAGCACCAAGGAGTTCGATGTTAATGTAACAGTTCACCTCTCGGGTACGCCTTACCGTATTTTGATGAGCGATGAGTTCGACAGAGAGCAAGACTTGATTGCCTTCTATCAGTTCACCGACATCGTTCGTGAGCAAGAGGAATGGGATAGAGATAACTTCTCAAAGGACGAGCCGAAGGAAGAATGGGAGAATCCTTATTTCGGCTTCCCTCAGATGATAAGATTTGCGTTCAATCCGAATGAGTCTGCACGCAAGCGCATGGCCGCTTTGCGTGAAAGCGGTATGTCGGATGCTTTCTCCGCGCTCTTCAAGCCTAAATCCATTGGCAGAGTTGATGATGGAAGTCACAAACTGTTCGTTCACGAGCAGGAAATCCTTGAATTGCTTGAAGTTATTGACGGTAGCAAGGAAGATGAAGAACTGCTCGGATTCCTCGATTACGAAAAAATCAAGGACGGCAAAATGTGTCGTCATATCGTTGTTGTTCTGCCGTACTGTGCTTCTTGCGATGCGCTTGAAGCGTTGATCAGAGGTAACACCGATAAATTCAAAAATTTGAACGACTACGAGATTATCAACATCTCCGGCGTGGATAACCCCAACAGATACAAGAAACCGAGCGATATCAAGAGAGCTATCAGTGCCTGTGAAGCACAGGGCAAGAAAACCATCACCTTGACGGTTAATCGCATGCTGACGGGTAGTACTGTTCCCGAATGGGATACAATGCTGTTCCTAAAGGATACATCCTCTCCGCAGGAATACGATCAGGCAGTATTTCGCTTGCAGAATCAGTACATAAAGACCTTTGTGGATGAAAACGGCGAAACAATCAAGTTCAATATGAAGCCACAGACACTTCTCGTTGATTTTGATCCCGACCGTGTTTTCGTTATGCAAGAGCAAAAGGCACAGGTTTACAACGTCAATACTGACGAAGCTGGGAACAGCAAGCTCCGTGAACGTATCGAGGAAGAACTGCGTATCTCTCCCGTTATCGTAATGAATAAGGATAAGATCGTTCAAATTACGGCAACGGATATACTGAAAGCCGTTAGTGAGTATTCCAAAACGCGTGGTGTTGCGGAAGAAACCGTCGAAATCCCTGTGGATATGTCCTTGCTTGATATTGCAGCTATCCGTGCGGCTATTGAGCGTGAAAACGAGCTCGGTTCGAAAGCGGGTCTCACCATCAAGGGCGCAGACGGCGATGGCGATGATATGGACATGCCCGATGATACTGATCCTACGGGTACCACAGGTGCAACAGGTACAACTACAGGAACTGATACACAGACGGATGTGCCTGCCGATACCACACAGACTGAAGAAAAGACAAAGGATGCCGTAAAGCAGTTCAGGTCGTACTACGCAAGAATTCTGTTCTTTGCGTTCCTTACAAAGAACATAGTTATCTCTCTTAGTGACATTATTGATTGTATTGACGAGCCGAATAACGCTCGCATTGCAAGAAATCTTGGTATCAGCAAGACCGTGCTCGAAGGAATTTTGGCGCATGCCGATAAATTTGTTCTCAGCCGTTTGGATTATAAAATCCACAACCTCAATCAGCTTTCACACGATGACAGCGTTGAGCCGATCAAGCGTGCATCCGTATCCGTTCAGAAATTTGGAAAGCTCGGAGAATCCGAGGTTATCACACCGAAGCATATCTGCAAGGATATGATCGATATGATTGACGATGCTGATTTGAGAGCCGTAATGGATATCGGAAACAAGGTGCTTGATATCGCAGGCAAGGCGGGCGAATTTGCACTTGCCGTGTTTGAAAAGTATATCGCATTAGGCTATGATAAAGAAGCATTGAAGGATGCTATCTACACCATTCCCACATCAGGCATCACCTACGAATTTACCCGTATGATATACGAGATTTTGGACTTGAGCGTGGATAATATCGCTTCCAAGTTTACCTCTTACAGCCTTTTGGAGGTTAAGGACGAGGACGGTGATATTGACTATACCAAGATAGCGGCATTGTTACGACAGAACAAACCGTTTGATAGCATTAGAATGAACGATGAAATTACAGAAGGAGATGAGATAGTGAATTTTGATGTAGTATTAGGTAATCCTCCTTACCAAGTTAGCGATGGAGGTGCGCAGGCAAGTGCTCGTCCGATCTACCATAACTTTGTAGATATTTCAAAGAAGGTTGAGCCTTCGTTTATGTCCTTGATTATGCCTACTCGTTGGTATGCAGGCGGCAAGGGATTAGACGAGTTCAGAAATGACATGCTCAACGATACAAGCATCGCGGAGCTTCATGACTTCTTACATCCCGAAGAAGTATTCCCGGATACAAACAATCGCGGTGGTGTTTGCTATCTGCTTTGGGATCATAAGCACGGCAAAACAGATTCTGATGTTCGAATTGTTTCTCATGAGGGCAATGGTATCGTTAAAACTTCCACGAGAAAATTGAGATATAAAGATCTCGATATCTTTATCAGAAACAGTGCAGCAATAAGCATTTTGAATAAAGTAATCGTTGATGAAACTGTTGACACGATGGAACATCACATTTCTCCTCGTAGACCGTTCGGCTTGGATGGTAACTTTATAAAAACTGCAGATTTCAAAAAAGAAGCAACAGGCATGACCGATCCTGTAAAATGCTATGGAAAAGCTAAAACGGTAGGATATGTTGAACGCTCTAATATCACCTCTCACACAGAATGGATTGACAAATGGAAAGTGTTTATGCCTTATGCAAACAACATCGGTACGGAATTAAACGATGATAACCAAAACACTTTCGTAGTGGCGCCCAAGTCCATATGCACAGAAACTTTCTTGATTGCTGGAATGGATATGGATCTCGATGAAGCATCTGCAACAAATCTTTCGAATTATTTGCGTACACGCTTTGCTCGTTTCTTGTTAAGTATGGCGAAAATCAGCCAACACGGAACATCTAAAACATATCGCTTCGTTCCCGTGCAAGACTTCTCAAGAGCATGGACTGACGAAGATCTGTATGCCAAGTACGGACTGACAGAAGAAGAAATCGCATTTATCGAATCTATGATTAAGCCGATGGAGTGAATTGTATGACAAAAAAGAAAGAAATTCTAATATATACAGCAATTACCTCGGTCGCCTTTTTAGCATTGTCGTATTTGTTTGGCATTGTCATTTCTTTTGAGTGCAGTTGGTTTTCGAATGAGTTCTTGTTTGTAATTTTCAGCGGAGCTTTTGCAAGTTCTTTGGTTGTATTGATTAGTGAAATTTTCGGTATAGACAACTTAAAAAAGTTCTGGAAAACGAGTTGTATAGTCATACTGTATGCCTATATGCGGCTGCAAAGGTTGCAAAAAATACAATGACAGCGGTCATTGAAAATAAAGAAATCCATGTGGTTCCCGATATGCTTGATCAGCAGCAATACCAAACTTCGTCAGCATTAAACTGTATATTCAACTTAGATTATTCAATATTTTGCAAGAAACAAGAGTTATCTGTTGCGTTGACCACATTTAAGGGAAAGTATAATGACTATATGGCGATGATGAGAGAGTGTGCTTATTTGCGGATGTCAATCAATCAAACACAAATTGATGAATCGATGAAAAATCCCTGTTTTCGTGGTCCAATCAACACTACGTATCCATTAGTGTTAAAAACAGCACAAATACTGCAAAAGCATTTTGATACAATTATAAGCGATTGTGAAAAACTGTTGGATAAAGTTGACTATTCCGGACGATTTGATTGGAAAGCACGCAAAGAAAATGTTTCCCAAGTAAACAGTATAGATTTAGAGGACGGTTCTCTTGAAAACTTTTTCAAGAGAAATCTATGATAAAGCAAATAGAGTGAAAATGACAGATTATTTAAAGACTTACGAAAAATTCAAGGATGTTAAAGAGGTTAAGGATTACATCGACGATGTAATCCTCCTCCAACATTATTATGCAACACAGCAGTATTCTCAAATGCAGGATCATATTCGCAAGTTGATGAATAAGCATCTTGTTGAAACTCTTGTTTGGAATACTGTGAATACTTCTCAACCGACAACAGTTGAGCAATCCTACATCAACGCCGAGAACTTTTTGCAGACACAAGGCGCAAAAATAATCGCAGAAAAGGTAAAGGATTATGCTCGACGGTTGAACGGGGATGAGAAGATATTTGTTGAATCTACAATTAAGCCGATGGAGTGAGGTAGTCGCATAGAATGAAAAATAATGGTGATATTGTCGCTTTTGTGAAACAAAAAGACTATGTAATGGTGAACAACGATCTTGGATCGGGATCTTTTGGTCAAACGGTTTTGCTCAAAGATCCATTTATCGATGAACTCTTCGTTGCAAAGAAGTACGAACCTTATTACGAAAGCGATCGCAAGGAGTTCTTTGATTCATTTTTGCAAGAAATCAAGATTATGTATAAACTTAATCACAAAAATGTAGTTAGAGTATTTAGCTATTATCCCTTCGAGTCGCTATATACAGGGTATATATTGATGGAGTATATAGACGGAAAGAGGATAGACGAATATCTGGACGATCCATCGTTATGGGCAAAAAGTGTTGATCCTGACACTATCTTTTCACAACTTATAGACGGATTTGCTTACATAGAGGAACGAGGAATTGTTCATCGTGATATACGAGAAGGAAATATTCTAATCACACGCGATGGAGTAGTGAAAATCATTGATTTCGGGTTAGGAAAAACATTCTCGCCCATCGATACATCCGACGATAGTATGGCAGAGATTATCAACCGTTCTAGACTTGATAGGCTTCCAAACGAATATTTCGAGGGCAAGTATGATTCTCAAACCGATATGTTCTACTTGGCGGAACTATACAACAGACTTTTGCGAGAAACTCATGTTGACTTCCTCTTCTCGTATGATTTCGTTTTGCAAAAAATGATGGAACTAAAGAAAGAGAATCGGTATGCCTCATTCGCTGAAATCAAGGAAGCAATGGCAAAAAAAGATTTTGGGAATCTTGAAATAAGCCAAAAAGATAAGGAAATATACCAAGAGTTTTCAAATGCGATTATGACATGCTTGTCATGCTTTAGGGAAAATAGAACTTTTGTTACGGATATCAAGGAATTTAAGGATAATATCCATGCTGTTATTCAACGAAATTGCTTTGAAAACATTGTTCAGAATCCTAATGACCTTGTGTCTATCGTAGTCAAAGGTAATTATAAGTTTTATCCGCAACGAGAAATTCCGTGTGAAGTGGTGACGGCGTTTGAAAAATGGTACAATTCTCTATCGGAAGATTGGCAACGATTGGTGTTAAGCAATATTATCGCAAAGCTATCGGTTGTTAAGATTGAGTATGAGGATGATGAACTTCCATTTTAATCAAGGAGATCAATATGAGTCAAACAGGTTTTATTTATATTCTTACAAACCCGTCCTTCCCTCAATATGTAAAGATCGGCTATGCCGATAATGTGGAATCGCGGTTGAAACAACTGAATAACAGCGAGTGCATTCCTTTTGCCTTTCGCATTTATGCTACATACGAAGTCGAGGAAAGGCTGACGGATCTGAAACTCCATGCACTGATCGACCAACTCAATCCTAATCTGCGCTCTATCGACAATGTGGACGGTAAAAAGCGTGTGCGCGAGTTCTATGCTATGTCTCCCGAACAGGCATATTCCATCCTTGAGACCATTGCGGTTTTAGGTAGTCGTAAAGATAGGCTTCATCTATATGAGCCGACAGCGGTAGAACGTCAGAGCGAAGAACTGGCACAGGATATTGAAGAACAGCACATTGAGCGTATGGTACCGTTTACCTTTTCTAAGTGTAATATCCCCGTGGGTGCTACCATTACGTTTGTTAGTCAAGGCAACGCAAATTCCGGCGCAAAGTGTAGCGTTGTTGATGACAAGACCGTGGAATATGAAGGTAGAGAATTGTCTCTTTCTGCCCTTGCCACCGAACTACTTGGCAGTAAATGGAGCGTTGCCGGACCACGCTATTTCAAGTATAACGGCGAGTGGTTAAATGATATTCGTGCAAAAGCTGAAGGGCGTCAGGTTTCCTCTCGACTTGATGATGTATGGGTTATTCCGTGCAATCCCAAGTATTATGATATCGTAGCTGCTTTTGATAATTTGGATGTAATCGAATGGAGTCAATCCACTAACACATCCATCGGAGATACTGTTTATATTTATGTAGGCGAAAAATACAAATCAATTATGTATAAATGCGAAGTTGTAGCTGCCGATTTATACGGCAACCGTTCCGACGAGGATTATCCCTATTATAAAGAACTTTCCAAAGCCCCTGACATCCGATATATGAAGTTAAAGTTAATTGAAAAATATCCAGTGAATAAGTTTCCTCTTAAAGAATTGAAAGAAAACGGACTTACAAGTGTTCAAGGACGTAGTAAAGCAACCGTGCAGCTCATGAAGTATTTAAATGACAGAAGGTGAAATGTAGATATGTTAAAAGGAAAAATCACACCGGCGCTATGTATCAATTTAGATGAATACGAAACTAAACTTGAGCAATTAAACATTCTGACTCAAAAGATGTCCTCCATTGATTGGACGGTTGAAAGCGCTATACAATTTTGCAAAGATCAAGGCATGCGAGTTGAAAATTTTATGTTGCCTCAATTTGCTACGTTGCAGCCTCTGTACAATGATTTGAATACTTTCAATTACAAGGATTTAGAAAATACAATCGCTTTTTGTAAACAACAAATACAAGTATTAAGGCGTGAAAAATTCGATTCTTATAATGGCCCTTATAAGAGTCATATCAATAATATCTTATTAGAAAAGAACAAACACTTGGATGCTTTTAGGGCTATATCAGTTGATACAAACCGGAGCGATAATTATTTAGGAAGTATTGCAACTCAACTTTCTCAATTAGTTAAGTTGTTAGCTCCCAATGTGGATGGCCTATTTGAACAATTCAAGTACGGAAATAAAAACTATGTAATTTTTGGTAAAAATGGTGCTGGAAAAACTACATTATTAAAACATATTTCCGAGAGTATGTTTAAAAATGCTATAGTGATTCCTGCCAATAGAACTGCAATGCAATCAGAATCAAGTTATGTAGGCTTGTATACAAATTATACTCTTAATCAAATGCTAGATGATAAAACTTCACTGATGTATTTGACAAGAGAAATAAACAACCGAACTTTAGATTCCTATGAAAATGGCACAAATAAGAATACTATTCTTAGGACAAGGTTCTATGATATTTTTTCTTCCTTGGGGTTAGACAGAGATATTGTTGCGGTTAACGAGTCCCTCTTTTTGAAAGGAAATCAAATAGGTCAATATTCTATAGATAATGCAAGCGACGGAGAGAAAAGTATTGCTTACTTAATAATGGCAGTATTGCTAGCACCAGAGGATGCTTTTATATTCATTGATGAACCAGAAAGACACTTAAACGGAGCTTTAATGAGAAACCTGTTTGATAAATTGGAGATGGAGCGCTCTGATTTGCGGTTTGTTTACCTAACACATAATATTGATTTTGTCGAGAGTAGAAAAAACGTAGCACTGGTTTACCTCGAAAAGTCTAAATCATATAAAAAATGGAAGTTTAAAAAAATTGAAGATTATTCCGATATTAGCTTAGATGTTATTTTGGGTATTGAAGGAACAAAAAAAGACATAATATTCTGCGAAGGAACACGTAATTCCATCGATTGTAAGGTGTTAGAATGTTTGTTCCCTGAGTATGATATACAACCGGTAAGTTCGTGTGAACAAGTAAAACTGAATACGAAAGGAATTAACGGAAAAGAGCCGTTATTCAGACGAAAAGCATTCGGTTTGATTGACAATGATTATATGCAAACAGCTGAAATTGAGTCACTCAAAAATGATAACATTTTTGCTATTGGATATAATGAGTGGGAAAATTTTATAATCAGGTCAGAGATATTAGAGTACATTAATAGTTTGCACCTTAATAAGGATTTAACACCCGTAAAAAGCGAGGTAATTGAGCATATCAAAAAGGCTGGAAAAGCCCCTATTTTAAGTGATTTTATTACTAAAAGATATACCAAAATGCTTTATGCAACAAAACTGTCCTATTCCAAAAAGTTGGAAGAGCAAATAGATACAATAAACAATAAAAACAAATCCGATCTTTTGTGCGAGGTTCAAAAACTAAGTGATCAAATTGACTCGCTCACAGATTATGATGAATTGGTTTCTATTATACCGGCAAAAATGTTGCTAAAAATGGTGGCTCAAGGTATTGGTCTTGCTTCGGATGATGATTACGTGGATTTGCTGGTAAAACATTTGAAACAAGATCCAGTATTCAATACGTCTGTTAAGAATTTATTGAATATAAGTTTTAGTGTTAATTGATTTTATTAATATGTATAACTATTGATGCATTATGTCCGAACTTTCTCAATCCATTGCGGTGTGTTGTTTTACTGTAAAAAAGGTACTGATATGGTGCTAAAAGATAGTACATTCCAAAAGAACGGCTTTGCACAGATTGGTGTGGAGCCGCTCTTCTCTTTTGTGGTTGGGAAGTAAAATGACAATGTTTGCTAGTGTGAATATTATATAGATGCAAAACTTTATCACTTTAAAGTGTTGATATTTGTTTTTTTGTGTGGTACAATCCATTTGGAATCGTGAAATACATATTTTCAGGCTGTCGGGGTTGTTTTTCGGCTCAGAAAAAGTGTCGGTGATACTGAAAGTACAGTATCAAGTGGTCAAAAGCGGTCTTTTTTCCCTGTCACGACTTTTAAAAAAGCTTGATTTTACGCGGTTTTATAAAATTTAAAATAACGAACTTAAGTGAGTGGGAATAATATTTAACTGAAAAAAGTCGGCTGGTTTTAAAAATCAGTCGGCTTTTGTTTGACTTTTTGACAAAAGATGATATTATAAAACTAATAGTAAAAGAATGGAGAATCAGGTATGGCAAATAATCTTGTTTATGACATTAAAGACAAACCTAAATTCAATCAACTGCTTGTTTTTGCGTTCCAGCAGCTGCTTGCAATTATGGCGGCAACAATCGCTGTGCCGGCAATAGTCGGTAACGGAATGTCAATTTCCGCGGCCCTTTTTGGTGCAGGCGTAGGTACCGTTGTCTATCAGCTCTTTACAAAATTCCGCAGTCCCGTTTTCCTTGGTTCGTCCTTTGCTTTTATAGGCTCCATGTGTGCTGCTTTTGCGGGCGCTTCGTCAATGGCTCTCGGCTATATCGGTCTTCTGCTCGGTGCAGCATTTGCAGCTCTTGTTTACACTGTAATCGCTGTTATCGTTAAGTTTGTCGGTGTCGGCTGGATCAATAAGCTTATGCCGGCTGCAGTTATCGGCCCCACAGTTGCTCTTATCGGTCTTTCGCTCGCAGGTGCAGCTGTCAAGGATGTTTTCTCCTACGGCCCGCAGGACAGTAACGGTTCGTTTATTATGAGCACAAATATCTGGGTATCTCTCATCTGTGCACTTGTAACCCTTACCGTCGTTGTTCTTTGTGCAACCTACGGCAGTAAGAAGATAAAGCTTGTTCCGTTTATTATCGGTGTGCTTGCAGGTTATGCGGTAGCATTGGTGTTCACACTCATCGGCTACTCAACCGGCAACGATGCTCTCAAGGTTATTGATTTTGCTCCCTTTACAAATCTTGTCGCAGACGGTGTCACTCTCAATACCTTCTTCTCTGTTCCGAACTTTACTTTTGCCGAGGCACTCAAAGGTGTTAAGGATTTTGATGTCAACTACCTTGTAACAGTTGCTGTTGCGTATATTCCCGTTGCATTTGTTGTATTTGCAGAGCATATTGCAGACCATAAGAATCTTTCCAGCATTGTCGGTAAGGATCTTCTTGAGGATCCCGGTCTTCACCGCACACTTCTCGGTGACGGTATCGGTTCGTTTGCAGGTGCAATTTTCGGCGGCTGCCCGAATACAACTTACGGCGAATCCGTCGGCTGTGTAGCTATCACCCGTAACGCATCTGTCGCAACAATCACAACAACAGCTGTTATGGCTGTGCTTATCTCCTTTATCTCCCCGTTTGTTGCCTTTCTTGATTCTATCCCCGGCTGTGTTATGGGCGGCGTTTGTGTCACTCTTTACGGCTTTATCGCTGTATCCGGTCTTAAGATGATTCAGAAGGTTGACCTTGAAGATAACGCAAACCTCTTTACGGTTTCTGTAATTCTTATCTGCGGTATTGGCGGTATGGCTATTGCAATCGGCAAGGTCACGATTACAAATATTGCCTGTGCACTTATACTCGGAATCCTTGCAAATATCATCCTTAACAGAAAAAAGAATAAAGAAGAAAAATAAAAGGAAGAGATTTTATGAAAAATTACGATAACGTAGTTATATTCGACCATCCGCTTATCCGTCATAAAATTGCAATTCTGCGTGACGAGCGTACAAGCATGAAGGAATTCCGTGAGCTGGTTGAAGAAATAACAACGCTGATGACTTACGAAAGCCTTAAAGAAGGGGTACTCACGACCGAAATTGAGGTAAAGACCCCGCTTGAAACCTGTACACAGACTGTTGTGGCAGACAACTCTGTTGTTATCGTGCCGATTCTCCGTGCGGGTCTGGGTATGGTAAACGGTGTACACGTGCTGTTCCCGTCTGCAAGAGTAGGTCACATCGGTATGTACAGAAACGAAGAAACCCTTACACCCGAAACCTACTACTGTAAGCTTCCCGACGGTATTGAAAACAAGCTTGTGCTTGTTGTAGACCCGATGCTCGCTACGGGCGGCAGTGCCTGCGATGCAATACAGCTGCTCAAGGACAAAGGCTGTAAGAATATCAAGTTTATGGCTATCATCGGTGCACCCGAGGGTGTTACAAAGGTAGCTGAAACTCATCCCGACGTAAATATTTACGTTTCAACTCTTGACAGAGGCCTTAATGAAAACGGATATATTCTGCCCGGCCTTGGTGATGCAGGCGACAGACTTTTCGGTACAAAATAAAATAAAAAAACCACGTCTTTTAGACGTTGTACCCGTAGGATACAACGCCAGTTTTATTCGCCTTGCGGCGAGTTTTATTGCTTCGCAGTTTTATTGTGCTTCGCACAGTGTTATTCGCTTCGCGAGTTTGCTGCGAATAAAATAGCACTGAATCCGAAGAATTCAATAACACTATTGTCTGAAGACAATAATATCACTCTGCCGCAAGGCAGAATAACACTTGATAAAAATTAAATTTTAATAGCGCACTTGCTCACCACCAAAGGTATAAGTGCTAAAAAATGAGAGGTAACACGGTTTTATCCGTATTACCTCTTTTTTGTCCTTAACAATCATACTGATAAAAGACGTGGTTTTTTGTTTTATATTATAACTTACAGTGCGTTTATCATATGTAAGTGCTCAGTGTAAAGTCTTTCAACGTCGGTGTTGGTTTTGAAGAATCCGCCCTGAAGTGACATATGGTCGCCTCTGTAGGTTGGCATAATATTCCATACACCTTTTGTAATGTTATCTGAATCAAATTGTGCGGACGGTGCACTTGTTGGTGCCATTGCCGATATCGTGTTTACAAGGCCGTCGTTTTCCTGCCACGTTTCGTCAAACACATATCCGCCTGCGGTGGTGCCTGTGAGCTTGCCTATTTCGTCGGCACTACTCTGAAATATTATTTCCATTATCTTTTTATCAGTGCTGTATGTGCCGTCAGCGTTTTTGTTTGTTGCACTGCAGGGAATTGAGAAATAGAATGTTTTATCGCTCGTATGGAGTGTCTTATTGAGCTCAAGCGCGTTGTCAATATACATATCGTATGCGGCAGAGTCTGTGTTGGTGTCGCTTGACTCGTAGGCTGTTGTACCGTTGTGAGGTGCCGCAAGTGAAGTCAGCGAATAAATCCAGTCTTCTTTACCGCCGGTGAAAAACGGTGAGATATCGTCAGGGTCGGTTGCGCTGATTTCAGCCTCGTTGCCGATTGCCATAAGGGAAGCAAAAACACGTATTGTTGCACCGCCGAATGAGTGACCGAGCAGGTTGATTTTGTTTTCAGCATCCCACTTTTCAATAAGTGCGTTACCTGTGAAATCCTTGCCGTATCTTTCGTGACCGCAGCGCTCGCTGTGGGCCTTGCCATAGTCTGTTACGGTGCCTGTAAGCTGTGCGTAAAGCTCGCACGCTCTGTCCCACGCACTTGCTGTGCCTGCAACCGATGCGGCATAGCAATCGTAGCCCTTTGCATTGAGCTTTTTCATCAGCTCGCCGCCGAACATACCCCAGTAGGGCATAATTTTATAGTGCGGGTCATACTGGCCCCAGCCCATTAAGCCGTGCACAAAAATGTACGGGTGGTTTGTCTGCCATTTACTGCTGTCGTATTCACCCTGAGGCTCCGGCGGGAAAATAAACGAAACCAGCGACATTAAAAGTGCAAGAATGAATGAAGTTACTTTTGCCATATTTTATTCCTCCTTTGGTAAGCATATTTTACCAAAATATCTGTGGATAATCAAGTATATTTCTTGTTTGATATATTTGTTTGGAAAAATATGCTTTTTGTCAGAATTTTATTTTTATGAATATCACGGTTTGTTTTTTCGGTGCGGTTGTGATATACTTCACTTATCTTTATATATAACGGATGTGATTAAAATGAAAGAACTGCATATGATTTGCAATGCTCACCTTGATCCCGTATGGCTGTGGCAGAAGCCCGAGGGTATTGCTGAGGCAATATCGACCTTCCGTGTTGCGGCAGATTTCTGTGACGAGTTTGAAGGATTTGTTTTTAATCACAATGAATCCGTACTCTATGAATGGGTTGAGGAAAACGAGCCCGAGCTTTTTGCACGCATACAGCGACTTGTCAGTGAGGGTAAGTGGCGCATAATGGGCGGTTGGTATTTACAGCCCGACTGCGTTATGCCCTGCGGAGAAAGCTTCATCCGTCAGATTGAAACGGGCAGAAAATATTTCAAAGAAAAATTCGGCGTAACACCGGCAACCGCAATCAACTTTGACCCCTTCGGTCACTCAAGAGGACTTGTGCAGATACTCAAAAAAAGCGGCTACGACTCGTATGTGTTTATGCGTCCGTCATGGATTGATGCCGAGCACGATTTTATCTGGCGAGGCTTTGACGGCAGCGAAATAATTGCGCACAAGCTCAGCGGCGGCTACAACTCGGGCAAGGGTAAGGTTATTAACAAAATCAACCTTGCGCTCGAGCGTGAATACGGCGACGGAGTGAATATGACCTTCTGGGGTATCGGCAACCACGGCGGAGGCCCGTCAAGAGAAGATCTAAAAACCATAGCAGAGTATATGTCTGCTCATCCCGAGCAAGGGCTTCGTCACTCGTGGTGTGAAAATTATTTTGAGCGTATCAACAAATCAAACCTTGAGGTTTTTTATGAGTCGCTCAACTACACAATGGTCGGCTGTTATACCTCAATGGTACGTATAAAGCAGGCTCATCGCAAGCTCGAAAATGACCTTGCAGTCTGCGAAAAAATGCTCGCACTCAGCGGAGCTTCTTACGATAAATCTGAACTCGAAAAAGCAGAAAAAGCTCTGCTTTTCTGTGAGTTTCACGATATTCTGCCCGGCTCGGGCATAAAGGCTGTTGAGGATGACTGCCTGCGTCTGCTTTCATACGGCAGTGAGATTGCGGACAGATACAAGACAAAGGCTTTCTTTAAGCTGTGTGAGGGTCAGTCCAAGGCAAAGGACGGCGAAATACCCGTACTTGTTTTCAATCCGCATCCGTATAAAATCACGCAGGATGTTGAGGTTGAATTTCAGCTTCAGGACCAGAACTGGAACGACAACGAGGTAACGCTTGTCAGAGTGCGTGACAAAAACGGCAATTATCTGCCCTCACAGAATGAGAAAGAGGCGTGTACATTCAGCCTCGACTGGCGCAAGCGTGTGTGCTTTAGTGCAGAGCTTGAGCCGATGAGCATAAACCGCTTTGACTGCGAGCTATATGTCGAGAATTATCCCAAACGTAAGATCGAGCCCTGCAATGAAACCGAAACGCACTTCACGTTTGACAACGGCACGATGCAGGCAACAATAAACAAGCGTACGGGACTTATCGACAGCTATACTTATAACGGTAAAGATATGCTCAAGGCAGGCAGTGCAAAAATCACAGCCGCAAAGGATAACGAAGACCCGTGGGGAATGAACGTTGACAGTTTCAATGAAAAAATCGGCGAGTTTACTCTGCTCAGCGATAAAGAGGCTAACACATTCAATGGCTATCCCGACGAAGCAATACCTAACGTAAGAGTAATCGAAAACGGTGCTGTACGCACAAAGCTTCAGGCGATTTTCGGTTGTGACAAATCTTATGCGGTTGTAACATACACTCTGCCTAAAAGCGGAAATTATATTGATATAAAAATCAAGCTGCTTTCAAACGACAACAACAGATTTTATAAGCTCAACCTTAACACCGCTTTTGATAAGCCTGATTTTTGGGGTCAGACTGCATTCGGCACGGAGAAGCTTCGCGCCGAGGGTGAAGAAGCAGTTTATCAGAAATGGTGCGGTGTTTATGAAAACGGCGAAGGTATAACTGTATTGAACAAAGGTACATACGGCGGCAGTCTTGATAAAAATGTGCTTGGTATTTCTCTGCTTCGCACTCCTGTATATTCCGCTCATCCCATACGGGACAGACAGCTTGCCGACACCGACCGTGCACACGATCATATTGACATAGGCGAGCGTGAGTTTGAGTACAGAATTACCGCAGACACCGCATACCCCGATATGCAGGCTGAGATTTATAACCAGCCGTGTATTGCGCTGTCGTTCTTCCCGTCGGGTCTTGGTGAAACAAAGGCAACTGCAATCAAGCTTGACAACCCCGATGTTATTATGACAAAGCTGTGCGAAACCGACAACGGCACACTTATAAGGCTTTTCAATGCAACTGACAAGCCCGCAAAGGCAACACTTAAAATTAATGATGAAAGTTTAAGTGTTGATATGGGTGTATTTGAGGTGCAGACCTATATTTATTGTGACAATAAATTTCTTTCTGCTGATATATTAGGTAATGCTTGACAGATCAAAAAGCTGAGTTTATACTGAAAATATAATTGATAAGGAGGTCTTTTGTTATGGACGAAAACTTCAATACAATTCCTAATCCCGTTGAGAACACAGAAATCCCGGCAGAGCCTGTTGCTGAGTCTCCTGCTGCAGAACCTGTACAGCCCGAAGCATCTGCTCAGCCTGTATATGTACAGGAGCCTGTTTATGTTACTCCGCCTGCATTTGAGCAGCCTGCAGTTTCACCGAAGAAGAGAACGGTTGCTCTTATTCTTGCAATCGTTGTGGGTGAACTCGGCATTAATCAGCTTTACCTAGGCCTCGGTTCAAAAAGGCTTATTATGGCTATAATCGCTACTGTTTGCGATGCACTCAGCTGGATTCCGGTTCTCGGTTGGATAACCGCTATTGCTTCTGTTCCTCTCTGGGTCATATGCATAATCGGTGCAATCAAAGACATTGTTGCGACCGCAAAGGGTACGATGCTTGACGGTCAGGGCTTGCCTGTTAAAAATTGGTAAAAACACAATATTTAAGGCGTATGAGAATCAACTCATACGCCTTGATTTTTATTATTATTTGGTTGCAGTCTGTTTGTCTACAATTTCAGTCAGGAATGATTTTATTGAGTTATCATACAGCTCTGTATGATACAAACGCAGTCTTGAATGGTTGCCGTCTTTAAACCATACAAGCCTTTTCTGTGACTCAGGCGTGCCTGCCTTGGCAAAAAGCTCCTTAGCCTTTTCAGGTACGGAGTAAAAATCGGCATCGCCGTGAAGCATAAGCAGCGGCTTTTTGTAATCTGCAATCTTGTGGATAGGGCCGATTTTCATTGAATAGCCGGTATAATGCTTTGCAAACATATTAATAAAATCAATAGCTATAAACGACGGTGCGTGGAAGCCTTTCATACGACGTTTGAAGCTGTGATAGAAGGTGGAATACATACCGTCAGCTACAAAAGCCGAAAAATAATCGGGACAATTTTCGTTGGTCATTGCAAAAATTGCGCAGGCACAGCCGATGCAGATTCCGTGAAGAACGATCGATCTTATGCCGTATTCCTTGTGGAGTATTTCGCCCCAATGCAGAAGATCGCGGCTTTCGTTGAAGCCGAAACTGCTGTACTTGCCATCGCTCTTTCCGTGGCAACGCTGGTCAAGAACAAGCACGTTGTATCCGCTTTCGATATAAGGCTTTGTGTAGTATGAGCTGTAGGTCATACCTTCTGTACGGCCGGGCACTATTATTACCGCACGGTCACTGCCGAAATCGTAATATTCTGCATAAAGGTTAAAGCCCTCGTTTACCGTATGAAGTTCAATTTTTTTGTCGGCAAACTGCTTGATATAATTGACGCCGACATCGTACATTTCACGCAGCTCGGGAGACGGATAAGCGACGGTATTGTTCCACGAGTCTTTTTTCTTACGTGTAAGTGTATTCCAGAAAGTTATGCGTGCCGCAATAATACTGCCTATTACTACAGATATTGCAAGTAAAAGCACAGCCGCTCCGGCAATCAGAAAAGGGTTCATTGTTTTTCCTTCCGTAAGTAATTATTATTCAAAAGATAAGATGAGGTCGAAGGCCTTCATATATGTTTCTACCAGATCTGTTTCGGTAAATCTGTTCTTGCTTTTGATGTAGTTTGACAATTCTGCGGCATCGTTTTCGCCGAAGGTTTCACCTGCAAAGAATGTGACGTTGTCTCTTTCTTGCTCGGAAAATACAGTGTGTACGACCTGCTTTGCTACTTCGGTCAAGCTCTGGCCGACAGCGAGTATTCTGTCGCCGGAGATAGCGATTATATCGTTTTCAGCAATGATAAAGCTGTCAAAAACGGTATTTTTTGCTGAGCGTGTAATTAAAACATCGTATATGTTTTCAACTGTCCGGCTGATGTCGGAGCAGACCTCCTCAGGGCTGTCCGAATCAAAGTTGATGATAGCAAGCGAAGCGTAGCAGTCAGCAACCGATTTGGTCTCAGTAATAAAAACATTAATTTTGTCTTCAAGTGCTTTTGCCTGCGAGGCAACAAGCATAAGGTTTTTATCGTTGGGAAGAACAATGATATTTTTGTTTTCTGCCGCTTTGAATGCTTTGATAAAATCGTCAGCAGAAGGGGAGTAGCCGTCAAAGGCGTTTATGACAACATCAGCCCCCATATCAATAAACAGTGTTGAGAGATATTCGTTAGGTGCTACACAAACAACAGCAAAATTGCCCGACTCGGAATTTGGAGAAACAACAACATTTTTGTTGAGCTCCGAATGCTGTACGCTCATATTTTCAATCTTTAGTGACAGAAATTCGCCGAAACGGTGAGCAAAGCTCAGCACCTTTTCGGGCGTTTTTGTGTGCACATGAAACTTCACCTTGTCATTTTCAAAAGAAGCTACAACAGAGTCGCCGAGAGCATCAAGCTGCTTTCTGAATCTGTCAGCGTTAATTCTTTCTTTGCTGTCAAGAAGCTGCAGAAGTGCCTCGGTGCAGTAGCCGTAATCAAAGGTGCTTAAGCGGTTGAATGAGGAGTAATCTGCAGGCGTATCTTTGTCGTTTTCGGCTTTGTCTGCCTCAAGCTCTTCGCCGCGCAGATATTTATACATACCTTCGAAAAAGCAGACAAGACCTGCTCCGCCGCTGTCAACAACGCCTGCACTTTTGAGCACCGGCAGAAGCTCAGGCGTTTTTTCGAGCGTTATCTTTGCCTGAGCAAGAAAGTCGCACAGAAGCTCTGTAAGGTCGCTGTAAGTGTTTTGTGAAACAGCCTGGGCTGCTTCGCGGGCAACGGTTAGTATTGTGCCCTCGGCAGGATGCGAAACACCGCCGTAAGCGTACTCAACACCGCTTAGAAGTGCCTTTGTGAAGCAGTTGCAGTCAGCCTCAGCTTCTCCGTTTTTGTAAAACACGAGTGAAAAACCCTTGAGAAACTGCGAAAGGATGACACCCGAGTTACCTCGTGCGCCGTATACAACCGTGTCGGTAAACTTTTTGGCCGTATCCGGCAGCTCAGCTTCAAATTTTTCAATTGCAGCAAAGCCGTTGCGTACGGTTGTGAGCATATTTGTACCTGTGTCGCCGTCGGGAACCGGAAACACATTCATATCGTTTAATTTTTCGCAATTGACAGCAAGATTACGCATACCGTAATCTATCAGTGTGCGAAACAGCTGTCCGTTAATAGATTTGCACATGGGCTTGTGTCAGCAACTCCTGTCGTTAAGAATTGAGTGCGTTAATAATTTCTTTTTCGGCAGAGAGGTCTGTTATCTCGTTGCCGAAATAATATATGCCTATCATACCGGGACCGATGTTTGTTGCGTTAGCACAAAAACAGCTTGAGATGAATACCTTTTTGAAGCTGTATTCCTTCTCAATCATTTCTTTAAGAGCATTTGCATATTCTTCTCTGTCGGTGTGGTATATTACAGCATAGTTGTTTTCGATATCCGTAGCTGTTTTGCCGACGTACTTTACGGTAAACTCAAGAGCTTTGCGTATACCCTTTGCCTTGGTGAGTACGGTTACATAACCTTCGTTGTTGCATTCGCCCATAGGCTTTACGTTTGCAAAGCTGCCCATAATGGCCTTGCCCATTGTTATGCGACCTCTGCGTGCAATTGCGATAAGGTCATCAACGGGACCCATCTGGTGTACACGCTGCTTGTTTGCTTCAAGCCATTCAATAACCTCTGTGAATGACTTCCCTTCTTTTTGCATAAGGCTTGCATACAGCGTGAGCAGAGCAAAAGCACCTGACATACGCATTGAATCGAAGCAGTAAATATTTGCCTCGGGATATTTTTCTTTTACTTTTTTTGCGGCTGTGCAGGTAAAATCATAAGTGCCGCTGATTTTGGAAGAGAGTGACATACTCAGCACGCTGTAACCGTCTTTTACATATTTCTCAAAGATGTCTATGTATTCGTCAAGAGTGGGCGGCGCTGTTGAGATCTTTACTCTTTTGTCAGCAAGCAGGCGGTAGTATTCCTCTTGGCTGATAAGGGACCAGTCGAGCTTTGTTTTCATATCCCTTTCCATGCCGTTTTCGTTAATATGAATATAGCCGTTGATGTATTCCTGCATACCGCAGAAGTTACGCATTTCTTCGGAAAGGTCGCAGGTGACATCGGCGAGAATTACATATTTTTCCATAGCAAAAGATCTCCTAAATTAAGATTTTATAAGCTTTAACATTTGTGTCTGATACGATTCAAATGATGTTTATAATAAATATAATTATAAATTATTACAAATCGTAACATATTTCGACCCAAAAGTCAACAAAGGCTGTCTGCAAGTGTAAGCTTTGCTGTTGAACGTATAAATCTTTTTTTATTATTTACTTATTGAAATTAATATGTTAGAATATGGTGTAATTTTATATTTTACTGAAAGGAAAAGTGTTATGATTCTCGACAAGAATGTAAACATACCCGACCTCGGCGTCATCGGCCCCGAGAGCGGTTTCCATCTTCTTGAAACCACAGAGGACGGCAAATTTATTACAGGCAAAAACGGAGTTGACTGCATCGTTGCAACGGGCGACAAGAAGGTTGAGTTTGTTTCCTTCGGCTCACACTCACTCGCTTGCGTCAAATCCGCAATCGCATACCCCGTTTACTACCCCGTATACCCGGTTAAGACCGAGTATCCGCTCAACGCTGTACTTATGGACCTTGACGGCACAACTGTACGCAGCGAGGATTTCTGGGTATGGATTATTCAGATGAGCACCGCAAGTATGCTCGGCAACCCGAAGTTTGAGCTTGAGGATGCTGACCTTCCCTTCGTATCGGGTCACAGCGTAAGTGAGCACCTTCAGTACTGTATCGATAAATACTGCCCCGGTGAATCTCTTGAGAAGGCTCGTAACTTCTACTTTGAGCACACACACCGCGAGATGGAAGAGATTATGGCAGGCAGAGGCAAGGACGGTGCTTTCACGCCTACTCAGGGTGTCAAGGACTTCCTGCTTGAGCTTAAAAGCATGGGCATCAAAATCGGTCTTGTCACATCCGGCCTTTACGAGAAAGCATGGCCCGAAATCCTTTCCGCATTCAAGACCCTCGGTATGGGCGACCCCAAGGATTTCTATGATGCAATCATCTCCGCAGGCTTCCCGCTCCGCAAGGGCAGCGTAGGCACACTCGGTGAGCTTTCGCCCAAGCCTCATCCGTGGCTCTACAGCGAGACATCAATAGTCGGTCTCGGCGAAGCTTTTGCAGACAGAAGCAGAGTTGTCGGCATCGAGGACTCCGGTGCAGGCGCTTGCTCGGTACGTCTTGCAGGCTACACCACAATCGGTATCGCAGGCGGCAACATCGAATCCAGCGGCACAAAGGCAGTCTGCTCACACTTCTGCAACAACTTTGAAGAAATTATGAAAATCATTAAAGGCTAAGGAGGTCTATCAATGGAAAATAAAGATAAGCTCCAGTGTCACTTTATATCAAACACACACTGGGACAGAGAGTGGCGTTTCTCAGCACGCCGCACACAGTATATGCTCGGCTATATGCTCGATATGCTGCTTGACATTCTCGACAGATACCCCGACTACAGACATTTCCACCTCGACTCACAGACAATGCCTATCCAGGACTACCTCGAGGTTTACCCCGAAAAGAAAGAGAAGCTTCAGAAGTACATTAAGGAAGGCCGCATTGCTGTAGGCCCCTGGTTCTGCCTGCCTGACGAATTCACAGTAGGCAGTGAGGCTCTTATCCGTAACCTTCTCCTCGGCCACAAGATCGGTAAGGAGATGGGCGGCATCAGCAAGACAGGTTACTCACCCTTCGGCTGGGGTCAGATTTCACAGCTTCCCCAGATTTACTCAGGCTTCGGTATTCACTTTGCTTCTTTCTACAGAGGTATCAATGAATACAAGGCACCCAACTCCGAATTCTACTGGGAGAGTCCCGACGGCACACGTATCTACGCATCCCGTCTGGCAAAACGTCCCCGTTACAACATCTGGTACGTTGTACAGCGTCCCGTATATTTCAACCAGGCTGACGAAAACAACCGTGATATGCTCTGGAATGACAACAACGGTGTATTCAAGCTGATTGACCGTGACTGGAAGCTCGACTACCAGTACACACATCCCTTCTACGAGTATCACAGCGAAAACGTTCAGGAAAGAGCTGAGCAGGCTGTCAGAGAGCAGGACAAAGACTGGACAACTCAGCACCGCTTCTGGTCAGCAGGTCACGATTCATCCTGCCCCGATGCGCGTGAGGTACAGCTTATCAAGGACCTTGACGCAGCACTTCCCGAGGCTGAGGTTTTCCACAGCACACTTAAGGAGATGGAGCAGGGCATTATCGACAACTTCAAGCCCGACTCACCCGTACTCCGCGGCGAAATGCGTGACCCTTACACAAAGGGCAGCGTAAGCGAGCTTTGCGGCTGGATTCTTTCCGCACGTACATACATCAAGCAGGAGAACTTCGATACAGAGCGCAGACTCATCAACTATGCTGAGCCTATGTCTGTTTTCGCATCACTCTCAGGTGCACCCTATCCGCAGAATTTTATCGACCTTTCATACAACTATCTTCTTCAGAACCACGGCCACGACAGTATCGGTGCTTGCGGACGTGACGTTGTTTATGAGGATGTTATGTCCCGTTACAGACAGTCACGTGAGCTTTCAATGTGCGTATTCGAGCGTGCATTTATGGACATTGCGGGCGATATCGACCTCAAGTCCTTCAGCCGTGACGATGTAGCAGTTGTACTCTTCAACCCTGCTCCCTTCAAGAGAACAGAGACAGTAAATATGCGTGTTGAAATTCCCGCAGAGTGGAAGGCAGACAGCTTCGAAATTCTCGACACAAACGGCGAAAAGATAAAGTATCAGATTCTCACCACAAACAAGGCAAATGCACAGATTATCCAGAACCCCAACGACACTGCAAACGTTCTTCACACAGAGCAGTACCTTATTGCTGCTGAGGTCAAGGACGTACCTGCAATGGGTTACAAGACACTTAAAGTCCGTCCGCTTTACAATGTACGTGCAACAACACCCGTTACACTTGTAAAGACAACTCAGGTTATGGAGAACGAATACCTCAAGGTTTCCTTCAACCACAACGGTACTTTCAACGTTGTTGAGAAAGAGACAGGCAAGGTATTCAATAACCTCGGCTATTTCAAGGACAGCGGCGAAATCGGCAACCCCTGGCAGCACGTTGCACCCGAAATTGACGAAACATTCACTACTCTCGGCGAGCAGGCAACTGTAACTCTGCTTCGTGAGGGCGAATTTGAAACAACATACAAGATTGCAATGCGTTGGGAGCTTCCCGAAAAGAGAGCTTTCGACGAGAAGTCCAGAAGCGAGCACAAGCTGCCCGTTGATATCGAGAGCCTTGTAACACTCCGCAAGGGTGCAAAGTTTGTTGAGATTGAAACAACAATCAACAACCGCTGTGAGGACCACTACCTCCAGGTAGGTTTCCCGACAGGCATCAAGGCAGAGTATGCAGACTCACAGGGTCAGTTTGACGTTGTATCCCGTCCGATTGCAAAGCCCGACTACTCACTCTATGATGAGCCTCCGATGACAGAGCACCCGATGAACTCCTTCGTCAGCATCACTGACGGCACAAACGGTGCAGCTCTTCTCAACACAGGTCTCAAGGCATACGAGGCTGCAGACGATGAGGAAGGTACACTTTACCTCTCACTCATCCGCGCTTATCCGCTTCGTATCTGCGTTACAAAGGATATGCAGAACTACAGCGATTGGGACAAGGGCTCACAGTGCATAGGCAAGAACACATTCCGCTATGCATTTATGCCGCACAAGGGCAACTGGGAAGAAGCAAACGTATGGCAGGAGAGCGAGCGTTTCAACCTCTACCTCACAATCGGCCAGATTGCTCCCACAGCTCACGGCAAGAATCCGCTTGACCACTCATTCCTTGAGCTTAAGGACGAAAACCTCAATGTCAGCGCAATCAAGAGAAGTGAGGACGGCGAAGGCTGGGTAGTTCGTCTGTTCAATCCCTCTGACAAGGCTGTTAAGAATGCAATCCGTCTCAACGGCGGCATTGCTCCGATTGAAAAGGCACAGTCACCCGTTGAGCGTCAGCAGGCAGAGTTTGAGCTGCCCGCATACTCAGGCAAGCAGTGGAAAGAAGTCAAGCTCGTCACACTCGAAGAGCTTGATGAAGCACCGCTCACTGTCGGTGCAGACGGCTTCGTCGAGTTTGAAATTACAGGCAAGAAGATTCTCACAATCAAGTTCATCGGCTAAGATTTCACAAGAAACGCCCCGTACTTCCGTTGAAGAAGTACGGGGCTAATTGTTTAATGTGTTTTATCAAAACACAAATCATGCAAAATATAATTTTGCAAATCATGATTTTTTTAAAAATCAATTCATGCCGTAAGGCAAATCATATTTTTAATACCTCAATAAAATTGATACACAAAGTTAAGTCAGCGACACCGAGGTAAGCTTGTGCCATTGTCTTGATATTCTGATGATTTGGCTCATCGCCATGATTTGTTGCTTGACGCAACATGATTTGAACTGATAAATCAGTTCATTGTATGGTTCAGATAAACTCTTTTACATCTCGGTCATAATGTCCGCTGTCCCGGAAGCCGTTTTCGGTGCGGATACATTCGCCCCACTTGCGGGAGATTTCTTCGTAGGAATCGTTATCAACGTTTACTCGCTCAAAGCCGTCCTTACTGCCTCGCAGGCACCAGTCCGAGCTCCACATTCCGTGGCCCGTAGCTTTGTAAGTCCAGAGGAACCAGCTGTAGTTTGCCTTGTCGAGAGTTTTGAAGCAATTGTCCCACGTTGTTTTCTGATGCGGATAAAACTCGCCCATCATCATCGGTACATCACAATAGATAAACTTCGTAACCCACGCAAAGAAATTGAAAATAAAGTTGGAATTGTTATAGAAATGCACCTGATAAACTACGTTTTCCCAGCCCTTTGTCCAGGCAAGAGGAAGCGCGATTGCAGTCCAGATAGCCTCCATTGTGATTATGTGCTCACTGTCTACCGCACGGACTGTATCGTAAAGACGGGTATAAATCATCTCATTGTTTTTTCTGCGCTCAAATTCATTTGCCTCGACATCACACATAGGCTCGTTGAGCAGGTCATACATCGCAACGGCAGGCTCATCCCTGAAGCGTGTCGCAATCGCTGTCCACAGCTCATCGGTCAGCTCACGGTAACGCTCACCCTGCTCGGTATCGGCATAAAGTCCGCAGGAATCTGCCTTGCCGTTGTGAGGTGCATCACTCTGGTAGCCGACGGCACCGTGCATATCGAGCACTACATAAATCTCACGCTCGGCACACTCACTCACAATCCACTCAAGGCGTGAAAAATCCCACTCGCCGTTTTCGTCGAGAATCTTTCTGCCCTTGTCATCATAATAGAAATTTCTGTACCAGAAAGGCACACGCACGCAGTTGAAGCCCATTGACTTGATTTCGTCAAGGTCGTACTCCGTAATCCAGTTATCCATATAGGTATTGAAAAGCTCGTAGGCCTTTTCCTCACCGAAACGCTCGGTCAGCTTTTCGAGCACGGTGTAATGGTCGAGGTCACCCTCATAAGGGCAGAGCCAGCCCTCAAAAATCATCCACGCACCGAGGTTGACACCCTTGAGCCTTACTTTTTCGCCCTTGCGGTTTACTATATTCTGACCTTTTGCGGTAAGGAAATCGTCCGCAGTGAAGCCCGTCATTGTTTCAGCCTCTGCCTCACCTGCCGCAAAAGCAGGACAGCAAAGTGCAAAAACAGTTGCCGCAATAAGTATAAGAGAAATAATTTTTTTCATAATAAAATCTCCTTTTTATTTTTTAAATCCGCCTCCGACGGTAAGCACATTGTTCATCACGATTTTTGTGGATTCGACGGTTTTGTTGCCGACCTTGTATTGGTTAAGATTAATAGCAACGGTATAGCTCCACGTGCCGTTTACGATTTTTCCGTTACTGTCGATAACCACTTTTACGGTGGGGTTTGTGTAATCGATATATGTATGCTCGTCTGAAATTTCAAGCGGAATGCCGAGGTCGGTAATTTGGTCGGTAACATAGCCTATATCGCCGACTGCCGTTATTGCGTGGCCGACGGAGCCGCTGAATTCGCTGTCACGCGGGCCTCCCCTCTGTTCGTGCAGAGTAAACTCAATTACCGTTTTGTCACCGACACTGTATGTTTTTGCGGTTTTTACATCGGCTTCGGTAAGGTTTTGGAAGCCGCCCGTGATACCGTCAACCTCTTCTGAATTATTCGAGAGCAATTTGCCTATAATGGGCATAACAAAGTCGATAACATTTGCATATTGACCGTTGTTAATCGAAAAATCAACCAATGATATCTCACGGTAGGTTTTTGCGCCTGCGTGTGATTTTTCGGCGGCCGACTTGTAAAGGTCAACTATCTCAGCCTTTGACGGTTCAGCAGATGGTGCCAATGTTGTTTCGGTTGAAACAGCAGTTGTTTGTACGGTTGATGCTTCAATTGTGATATCCTCGGGAAGTGTTGCAGTCACAGTAACTTCAACAGTTGATCTCTCTTCTGTTATATATTCTTTTATCGGCTCGGTAATGTCTTCGGGCTCAGCCTGATCGCCGCACGCCGTAAAGGATAAAAGCAATGCCGCAGAAATAGCGACAATAAATATTCTTTTTAAACCCATAGTATACCTCCTCTGCATAAAACAGTTTACCAAAACAGACGTTTTATGTAAAGCCGATTGAGGAATTAAACAGAATATTGCAAACTGATTAATTTTTTGAAAATACAATATTCTGCATTATTGCAATTTTAAGCTGTATATGATATTTTATATTAGTATAATTATAAAAAGGAGAACGCTTTATGGAAATACAACTTCAGGAGCTTATTGACCAGATCAAAAAAGACGGTGTTCAGGCAGCTGAAGCTCAGGCAGAGGCCATAGTTACTGCTGCTCAGGCGGAGGCTGACAAAATTGTTGCCGATGCCAAAGCTCAGGCAGAAAAAATTGTTGCCGATGCAAAGGCTGAAAACGAGCGTACCGTAAAATCGGCCGAGGATGCTATACGCCAGGCGGGCCGCAACTTGCTCATCTCCTTCAGAGAAAGTGTTGCAAAGGAGCTTAAGGTAATAGCAGGCGAGAATGTCAATGCCGTATATTCATCCGATGTTTTTGCAAAGCTTATCATAAAAGCGGTCGAGTGCTGGGCAGCTAAGCCCGATGCCGAAGATATATCGGTAATTCTTAACGCAGCCGACCTTGTGGCTATTGAGCAAACTCTGCTTGCTGCTCTTAAAGAGAAGATGCTCAACGGCGTTACTCTCAAAGCAAACGATAATTTTGACGGCGGCTTCCGTATTGCTGTCAAGGACGGTGCGGCTTATTACGATTACTCTGCTGAGGCTGTTACTGATATGCTTTCGACCTATCTCAGCCCCAGAGTTACTGCACTGCTGAAAGAGGCTGAATAATTATGGCAGAATATTATCTTGTATCTCAGTTGCCGTCGCTCGACGGAATCGGCGAGAATATGCCTCTGCCGATTACCGAGGAGCGTTTTACTGAGCTTTGCAGCCGCTTTCTCAGCAAAAAAGCGCGTGACGTGCTGAATTCTCTGACTCTCGCTCCGCCGAGGTTTCCCGAAAAAACAGGCTCGGCTCTGGTGGAAAAGTGGAATGAGGGTGAGCGCAATCTTCGACTTGTGCTTGCAAAGCTGCGTGCAGAGAAAACGGACAAACAGTTTAATACCGAAAACAAATCCTTGCCTGTAGAGCTGATTCAGACCGCACGTGCGGCTGTTGATGCCGAAAGCCCTCTTGAAGCAGAGAAGCTTCTTAACCGTTACAGACTGGATTTTCTCGAAAAGCTCAGACCTATGGATGCTTTTTCGCAGGAATTTGTTTTCTATTACGGATTGAGATTAAAGCTGATTTTAAGAATCAGACAGTTTGATACAGCGAGCGGTGAAGCCGCTTACAGGAGCATCTATGACTCCATTATTAACTCGGACAGATCGGAGGTTACACAATGACCGATACAAAAGGTAAGGTTGTAAGCGTAAACGGTAACCTTGTATCCGTCAGGTTTGACGGCAATGTTTCAATGAATGAGCTTTGCTATGTCATAGTTGACGGAACAAAGCTCAAGAGTGAGGTTATACGTATACGCGGTGATATAGCACAGATTCAGGTTTACGAAATGACAGGCGGTATCAAGTGCGGCGACGATGTCGAATTTGACGGCGATATGCTTTCTGCACAGCTTGGTCCCGGTCTGCTCGGACAGATTTATGACGGACTTCAGAATCCGCTTCCCGTATTGGCTGAGCAGGCAGGCTGGTTCCTTCAGCGCGGTGTCTACGCGGAAGGTCTTGATGCCGAAAAGAAGTGGGAGTTCACACCCACGGCAAAGGTCGGCGATACTTTGCGTGCAGGCGAATATATAGGTACCGTACCCGAAGGTCCCTTTACTCATAAGATTTTTGTTCCATTCTATCTGCTCGGCACATATAAGCTCAAGTCAATAGCAGATAAGGGTGAATATACAGTCAACGAAACAGTTGCTGTTATAACAGACGAGCGTGGCCGTGAAATCAATGTTTCAATGTCATTCAAATGGCCCGTAAAGCGTGCAGTCAACTGCTACAGCGAAAGACTTGCACCCGTTGAAACAATGGAAACAAAGGTACGCCTTATAGACTCTCTTTTCCCCGTAGCAAAGGGCGGCACATACTGTATACCCGGTCCCTTCGGTGCAGGTAAAACAGTTTTACAGCACACGACGTCAAAATATGCTGACGTTGATATAGTTATTATCGCTGCCTGCGGTGAGCGAGCAGGTGAGGTTGTTGAAACACTTACCGAATTCCCCGAGCTTACCGACCCCAAAACAGGCCGCTCTCTTATGGAGCGTACGATTATCATCTGCAATACCTCTTCGATGCCCGTTGCATCCCGTGAGGCTTCGGTTTATACCTCGGTTACTCTTGCCGAGTATTACCGTCAGATGGGTCTTAACGTTCTTCTTCTTGCCGACTCTACTTCACGTTGGGCACAGGCTCTGCGTGAAATGTCAGGCAGACTCGAGGAAATCCCCGGTGAAGAAGCTTTCCCCGCATATCTTGAATCTTATATCGCGGCATTCTATGAGCGTGCAGGCTACGTCCGTCTGCCCGACGGTACTACAGGCTCCGTTACAATCGGCGGTACGGTTTCACCCGCAGGCGGTAACTTTGAAGAGCCCGTTACCCAGGCAACACTTAAGGTTGTAGGTGCATTCCACGGCCTTTCACGTGAACGCTCCGATGCAAGAAAATATCCTGCAATTGACCCGCTTATTTCGTGGTCAAAGTACAAATGCGTTATCGACCCTGCAAAATCGGCTTTCTTCAAGAATATGATTTTTCACGGCAGTGAAATCGACTCAATGATGAAGGTTGTCGGTGAAGAGGGTACGAGCCTTGAGGACTACATCGTATATCTCAAGTCCGAGGTGCTTGATTCGGTTTACCTTCAGCAGAATTCATTTGATTTGGTTGAATCAAACTGCGGTACTTTGCGTCAGCGTTACGTTACGGATAAGCTTGTGTACGTTCTCGGCAGCGATTATGCGCTTGACAATAAAGACGATGCACGTGATTTCTTCAACCGTATCCGTCAGAGATTTATTGACTGGAACTATACAGAATTTGAAAGCAATGCATTTAAAAATGCAGAGGGTGAAATCGATGCTCTTTATAACGAGGGCAAAGGTAAAACAACTCTTGAGGCAGAGCTTTTGTTAAAGGGTGGTGAGTGAGAATGAGCAAGGTTTACAACAAAATCGAATCCGTTACAGGTAACGTTATTACCGTAAAGGCTGAGGGTATCCGATACAATGAGCTGGCTCAGATCAACACCCGTTTCGGTAAGTCACTCGCTCAGGTAAATAAGATTGACGGCGATATCGTTTCGCTTCAGGTTTTCGCAGGCGGTAAGGGCGTTTCAACAGGCGATGAGGTGCGTTTCCTCGGCCACGAAATGCGTGTCTCTTTCAGCGATGACCTTATCGGCCGTATCTTCAACGGCTCGGGTGAGCCGAGAGATAAGGGCCCCGCACTCAGCGATAATATGCAGCCTATCGGCGGCCCTTCTGTCAACCCGACAAAGCGTATTCTCGCCAACCGTATGATGCGTACCAATATCCCGATGATTGATATGTTCAATACTCTGGTTGTTTCACAGAAGCTTCCGATTTTCTCAATTTCCGGTGAGCCTTACAATCAGCTTCTTGCTCGTATCGCTCTTCAGGCTGAGGCAGATGTAATTGTCCTTGGCGGTATGGGTCTTAAGTATGACGATTTCCTCTATTTTAAAGAGGAGCTTTCAAACGGCGGTGCACTCAGTAAAACCGTTATGTTTATTCATACAGCATCTGACCCGACGGTTGAATGTATGATGATTCCTGATATGGCTCTTGCTGTTGCAGAGCAGTTTGCTCTGCAGAATAAGGATGTATTGGTGCTTCTTACCGATATGACCAACTTTGCCGACGCGATGAAAGAAATCGCAATCACTCAGGAGCAGGTGCCCTCTAACCGTGGTTATCCCGGTGACCTTTATTCACAGCTTGCCGCCCGTTATGAAAAGGCGGTTGACTTCAACGATTCGGGCTCAGTCACTGTTCTTGCAGTTACCACAATGCCCGGCGATGACGTTACTCATCCCGTCCCCGACAATACAGGCTATATCACAGAGGGTCAGTATTACCTCAAGGGCGGCCGTATTGAGCCCTTCGGCTCTCTTTCCCGACTCAAGCAGAATGTCAACGGCAAAACCCGTAAGGACCACCGTGCGCTTATGGATTCAATGATTCGTATGTACTCATCCTACAGGGAAACACTTGAGAAGAAAAATATGGGCTTCTCAATGAGCCGTTGGGATGAAAAACTGCTTAAATACGGTAAGTTGTTTGAAGATAAGCTTATGGATCTGTCGGTCAATCTTACACTTGAAGAAGCACTTGACCTCGGTTGGGAGATTCTTGCAGAGTGCTTTGAGAAGGATGAAACCGGCATCAAGTCCGACCTTACAGACGAATTCTGGCCTAAAGGGAGAGGTGAATAATCCGAACTTGCCCGAAAACGAGTCTTTTCGCCGCTTTTCGGTGTTTCGGTTTTGAAAGGCGTCAGCCTTCCTGCAACCTCAACATCCGAAAATCATCTGAAAATACTCGGCTTTTGGGTCGAAGAATTTTCTCAGTGCGGATTTTTGTTCAACCAAGGCACAAAACGCAGCAAATACTTTTGTATTTGCGAGTATTTTAACAATGGGTGAGCGGAAATCCGCCTGCGAAAATCACAGTTCGGATTAATCAACTCTCCCTGGGAAAGGAGGACTGAAAAATTTGGCAAAAATCAAACTGACTAAAAATGAGTTAAAGGTACAGAAGGATGCACTCAAGATGTACCGGAGATATTTGCCTACACTGACACTGAAAAAACAACAGCTTCAGGCTGAAATACGAACTATAGAAGCAAAAGCCAGAACGGTAAAGAAAGAGAAGGAAGCACTTGAAAAAGGCTTCAGCTCGTGGATTGCCGTTTTCAGCGAAAAAGATGCTTTCCCCGACGGTATAATAACCGTCAGCAATATCCGCAAGGGCTACGGCAATATTGCAGGTGTCGAAATCCCCACATTTGAGGGTGCGGATTTTGTAAGAGGGGACTATGATTTGTACGAAACTCCGCTGTGGGTTGATAAAGCTGCAAGTCATATGGAAAAGGCGATGCTTCTTGACCTTGAGGCAGAGGTGTTATATGAGCAGGTAAGGCTGCTTGAGGCTGAGCTTCTTGCAACCTCGCAGCGAGTCAACCTGTTTGAGAAGGTAAAAATCCCCGAAACTCAGGAAAATATAAGAAAAATAACCATCTATCTGGCAGACCAGCAGGTCAGTGCCGTTGTGCGTTCCAAAATATCAAAACGCAAGATTGCCGCTCGTGACGGCGCATCTTCGTCAGCGGAGGTGTACTCGTTATGATCGTGCCTATGAAAAAAGTTTCTCTCATTATTATGGGAGATAAAAAATCCGAAACGCTCCGCAAGCTGCGTAAGCTCGGTATTCTTCACGTTGAAATTACCGAAGGCTCGGGCAAAAAGCTTGATGAGCTGAAAGAGAAGGTTTCTTTGCTCGAAAGTGCCGCCTTTACGGTAACCGATAAGAAGAAAAAGAAAAAAATCAAGGCTGTCGATGCCGATGCTTCTCAGGCTCTTTCTCTCTCGGAGGAGATTGCTTCTCTCACCGAAGAAAAGAAAAATCTGCTTTCCGAGCGTGCGGCACTGTCTGCAGAGCTTGACAGGCTTGCAGGCTGGGGTGAAATTGATCCCGATGAAATCAGAAAGCTTGCCGATAAGGGCTATGAGGTTTCGCTCTTTGAAGCACCCGAATCCGTATACGCAAGCCTTGATGAGAGTATAAAAACGCTCTGTATCAATAAAACCAAAACATCTGTAAAGTTTACGGTGATTACCAAAGGCACTGACGATGAAACAGAGGCTTTGGAGGCCATTAAAAACTTCCGCTTTGATTTGCCTTCGCTTTCAACGGCGCAGATAAGACAAAGACTTGCCGATATCAACAGCCGTGTTGAAGAAATTGACGCTAAACTCGGCGAATACGCAGCGTATGCCGACAGTATCGGAAAAGCAGTTGAAGAATGTGAAAAAGAAATCGAGTTTGAGGTCTACGCTACGGGTATGTCGGATGAAGCCCTGAACGAAAATAACGTTTCTGTTTCGTACTTCACAGGCTATATCGAAGCTGATAACACTGATAAGCTTAAAGCTGCGGCAAAAGAAAACTCGTGGGGACTTGTTATTGAAGACCCGACTGAGGAAGACAATGTGCCGACCAAGCTTAAAAACAACAGGTTTGTCAGCCTTATCTATCCGCTTACCGACTTCCTCGGTACGGTGCCGGGTTATTTTGAGTATGATATTTCGGGCTGGTTCCTCGGTTTTATACTCATTTTCTTCGGCATTATTTTCGGCGACGGCGGCTACGGATTGCTGATTACCGCAGGTGCGGCAGCATTGATTATCAAATCCCGCATATCCAAAAAAGAGGTTTCGCCCGCATTTTTATTGGTAGGGCTTTTCGGTCTTTCGACGATACTCTGGGGTACGCTCACCTGTACCTGGTTTGGTCTTTCACCTGAGCAGATTCCCGTCTGGCTTCAGAAACTGTCGATTCCCGTAATCTCAAATGTTTACGGCGACAGAATATGGTATCCGTTCTGGACTAACGGCGAGGCAGGTCTTACCACCGCACAGAATCTGCAGATATTCTGCTTTACGCTGGCTCTGATTCAGCTGACTGTAGCTCATATCAAAGCCGCCGTGCGTAACAGAAAATCCGTCAAAGTACTCGGCGATATCGGCTCAGCCCTGCAGCTTATCGGTATCTACTATGTTGTTTTAAGCTTCGTCGTAAATGCCGAGGTTTTCAGCTTCGGTCTGGTGCTCGGCGGTGTGCCTATCGGTACGGTTGCGCTTGCACTTGTCGGCGTGGGCTTTGTGCTGAGCTTTGTTTTCTCAAACTATGAGGGTAACATTATCAAATCCGTGCTTGCAAGTATGAAAAACATAGTTTCCGTACTGCTCGGCGTGGTAAACGTTTTCTCCGATATAGTTTCTTATATCCGTCTGTGGGCGGTAGGTCTTGCAGGTGCGGCGATATCCGCAACGGTAAATGAACTTGCAGGTCCCTTGCTCGGCAACTTTATGTTTATGATTCTTGCGATTGTGCTTCTTGTATTCGGTCACGGACTGAATATGATTCTCAACGTTCTGTCTGTTATCGTCCACGGTATCCGACTCAATACATTGGAGTTCTCATCGCATCTCGATATGTCCTGGAGCGGACATAAATTCAAACCATTCAAAGAAACAAACTGATTTTTAAGGAGAGTTAATTATGAACTTAGGATTATTAGCAACAGCACTGGCAATGGGTATTGCCGCAACAGGCTCGGCAATCGGTATCGGTATCGCAGGTCAGGCATCAATCGGCGCATGGAAGAAGTGCTATATGAGCAACAAGGCGGCACCCTTCATTCTTACGGTTTTCGCAGGTGCTCCTCTTACACAGACAATCTACGGCTTCCTTCTTATGCAGCAGATGAACGGCTCAACAGCTGACCCCGCATTCCTCTTCGGTCTCGGTATCGCATCGGGTATTGCTATGGCAGTTTCCGCTGTCGTTCAGGGTAAGGCAGGTGCCGCAGGTGCAGACGCACTCGCAGAAACAGGCAAGGGCTTCTCACAGTACATTACCGTTGTCGGTCTTTGTGAAACGGTTGCTCTTTTCGCACTTGTTTTCAGTATGGTTGCCCTCGGCTAAAATATATCGCTGATAAAAAATTAACTCCGTACAGAAAGCTCTGTACGGAGTTGTTTTTTGCTTTTAATTTGTTTTACGGTTTTGCGATTGCAAGCAGGAAAGTAATAACTGCAAGAATTACAAATGTGAGTGAGTACTTTTCAAGCCATGCACCGACACGCATAATGATATAGCCGGGGAAGAAGATAACTTTTACTGCTTTGTTGAGCTTGCCGTACTGCTCCTTCATAACAAGTGCATCTTCATACAGCGGGAAAAGGTTACTCAGAAGAGAAACACAGAGCCATACGAAGAAGAAGGGAATAAGGAAGTCAACTGTTTTGACAAGTGCAGGCTCTGTTATGATTTTTGAAAGAAGTGCGGAGGAAGCGACAAAGCCTGTGTAGTTGCCGAGCATAACAACGTTGATGAGCGGGAACCATGCAAGCGAAACCGCAAGCGAGAAATTGAGGAAGCCGGGAACAAAGCAGTACATATAGCTTGCGACGGGTCGCTCAATAAGCTCATGTTCTACGTGGCCGCACATTTCGTCTGTACGCAGGTAACGGTTGTCTTCAACGGGGCATCTGAATATGCGGCACATTATCTGCTCAAAGAATGCCTTTGTAATCGCACCGGGGAATGTAAGGATCTTGATTATAACGTATATAGCTGTCATTCAAATACCACCTCGCCGTCTTTAAAGAGTTGTTCAATGGTGATTTCACCGTTGATGCATTTTTCTGCCGTGGGGCTCAATTTCATATCGTATTGTTTGAGGAATGCAACGGCATCGTCATATCCGCTGTTGTTGTCAAACTGCTTGCTGAGTATAGCGTAGAGATTGACAGACTCGACAGTAAGATAGTTTTCCTGCTCAACGCAGTCTTTTGCATATTCGTAAGCGGCTTCATAGTCGCCCGAAAGCAGTGCGCAAAGCAGAGCATCATAAAACGTTTCGTACACGCCGTTGTTTGCTATGTCGGCAATCATTTCGTCAAGTATTGCTCTGGCCTCGTCGTATTTGCCCTCGTAGCGAAGCAGGAGAGCATTATAACGCTTGGCATAGTTAGCATTGTCGGGGTTGGATTTGGAAAGGGTTTCAATGTAGCCCTTTGCTTCATCATATTTACCTGCACGTATGCTGAGCGTTATGATGTTGTCAAGATAGATCCAACGGCAATTGGGAAGATATTTAACAATTTCTTCGCAGTATTTAAGCTGTGTTTCAACATCTTTTTTGCAAACGCTTGAAAGAGCAAGCATATAGTAATTTATCATGCCCTTGTCTTCGTTAGTCTTTGCGGCGGCAAGCTTATCTTCATATTTTTTGATAAGCTCGTCGTACGGAATATCCTTTTCGGTTATCTCGCCGTAGTAGAGCTTATTATAATACTCGGTAAAGATCGCAGATTGCTCGTCCGCTATTTTATCAAGCTTTGTTACATAGTCGTACTTTGCCTTAAGCTCTTTGTTCCAAGGAGCGTTGAGGTTGGATTTGCCGACCTTATCCGACCATGTGAGCGGATCCTTTGCTGTATTCTTGTCATAGAAGAATTCGCCGGTGAGGTAGGTCAGATCATCGGGCAAGTCTATGCTGTAGCAAAATTCACCAATCATACCTGCGGTTTTCCATCCGATGGTTGTAATGTCGGTCTGAGAAATTTTACTCAGAGCGTCTGAATAATTGCCCTGCTCAATATCCATATAAAAATCGGTTACGGTTGTGATCGTGCTTATGTGGGGGTAGATCATAAGAAGACCTGCAACAGAAATTGCAACAAGTGCTATCACTGCCAAAAATCCCTTGAAGCGAAGCGGAGTTTTAATAAACATATTGCGGCAATCTGAACAAAGATCGCTGCTTTTGCTGCGGCTTTTGTCTGCGGGCTTTTCACCGCAGAGTATGCACATCTCTTCAGCGGGCTCACTCTCACCCTCAACTGTATCCGGCTCGGTTATTGCAATACCGAGGTCCTCGTTTGCCTGAATATCCTCAGGCGGATTTGTGTTTTCGGGTGAATCCGGAGTATTATCGGGTTCGTCAACGGGCTGAGTGCCGTTATTCTCTTTGAAATCGTCCAAAAACAAAACCTCCCTTTTTAAAATACATTTTATATAATAGCACATACTTGGTATGATTTCAAACATAATTTATATTTTTTAAAATATTATCACAGAAATTATAAATTACGGTTTGTGCGATATGTGACCTTACGGTCACGCGATATATTTTGCTTGCAGCAAAATTCGATATAATTTCATAAATGAAATTGCGATATAGGCTCATTTTACTCGCCTGCGATTAAGAAAACAGACCCCGGTATTTTCCGAGGTCTGCGGTAGATTAAGCGTTATTATTTGTCAGCGACAAGCTCTTCGAATGCAGCCATAAGGATAGAGCCTGATGAACGGCTGAATGCAATTGTCTCCTGATAGTGGTCGCCGAAGGGCTCCATATCATCAAAGAAGATCATACAGTAGTCGTTGTCGTTGAGGATATAGCCGATTTCATCATTTGCAAGGCCGAAGCAGAGAAGAACGTCGTCCTCAGCAATCTCAAGTGACTCTGCACAGGATTTGCCGTTGAAGTCACAGCCTGAGAATGAGTTTTCAGCTTCCATTGTAACACCGCCGTAGATAAGCTCGGGGCTGATCTCACCGGGCATCATAGCGACCTTGATGTTTGTGCCGAATTCAACGTAGCCTACTTCTGTAGGTGTTGAGTATGTGCCGTCGCCGTTGTCGAGGATTCTGTGGTTAACAAGACCCATTTTACCGACAAGAAGGAGTACGGGGTTTTCAACCGTAACTATAACCTCCTGGTGTGCGATGTTGAGAATGGGCTCTACCTTTACTTCTTCAACAGGCTCCCAGCCTTCGTACCAGAGTGTGTAGTGCTCACCGCCGTTTGCGATTTCTTCCTTAAGCTGAGCGTTATTCTTGACATAGTCGCTTTCAAGAACTTCGTCATAGGTCTTGTTCATGCTCAATGTGATATATGCAAGCTCCTTGCCGTAGCGGTCAGCCTGCATCCAGCGCTCGGGCAGATCAACGTCATCGTTTGTCGGGCCTCTGTCGGAGTAGATGCCGAGAGTTGCACCGATAATGGGCATAAAGTTGTAGCCGTACTTGGAAAGAGTCTGGTTCATAGCTGCGGTGTAGTCGCCGGAGAGCTGCTTACCTGAGCTTTCATCAGTTTTGAGACCGGTGATGTAGGGGTGAGCAGGCTCGTTTACGATGTATGTTTCGGCTGCTTCATCGTTGTAGGGATCAAAACGGAATACGTACAGGTTGCCGTCGTAGCCTGTGGGGTCACGGTCGTCAGAGAAGTACTCTGCGCAATCCTTCTGGCTGAAGTTGAGGTCGCCCTCTTCCATATCATCAACAGCATTCTTGATAGACTGTGCCGTACGCTCTTTAAGGAGATTCATAAATGCCTCGTCCGGGCCGGGCATTGTCTTGAAAATAAACTGGCCGGTGAGAGCAGCGAGTGTGTTGTTTGCCATCTTGAGGAAGAAGGGATTCCAGAGACCCATAGTGTCGATCTCGCTGTGGCAGTGTGTAGCCGTAACGTTGATAGAAACGATGTTGTTCTCTTTTGCGTAATCTGCAAGGAGAGCGCGGATGTCGCGGATGTCCTTGTTAGAGATACCGATACACTCGATCGTGCAGAATGCAACCTTACCTCTGCCTGAGCCGTCGTCCATAACGACTGTGTAAACGTTCATATCGTCAAGAACCTCTTCAACAGTGTTGGAGGGGAAGTTCTGAAGAAGGTAACCGCCGAGGTAGTAAGGTCTGTCAAGAATATCGTCGGGTACAAGACTTGTCTGGTCGTAGCCGAGGCTCCACTGGCCGTTGGGGTTACTGTCAATAAAATCTTTATGGCCTGCCATAAAGTTGGGGCTGTCGTACTCGTCTGCATTGACAAAGGTTGTGTTTGCAACGGGTGCGGGAACAGCGAGGAGATTGAGGATATCCATAAAGAGAAGCTCAAGGTATGTATACGCGATAGCTTCCTTCTGCTGCTCAGTCTTAGCTGTGATCATTGCAAAAACAGCCTCAATGGGGTTGAGAAGATTGAGAGCCTTGCCGTTTATGCGGACATATACGGGGTCTCCGAACTTTCTGTTACAGGTGATTGAGCTTGTGATGTAGGAGTTGTCGACTTCTTCTTCTGCGAGGTCAGCCTGAGCTGCACCTGCGGATGTTGCTGCAGTAACGGCAGTAAACATAAGCAGAAGACTGAGAAGAACGGCAAGAACCTTTTTGAGAGATTTCATTGTGTTTTCCTCCGTTTTGTGTTGGTTTGTGATTTAAAGTTGATATAATAGAATTAATCAACTAATAATACATTATATATATTATCACAAATCAGAATTTAAAAGCAACGTCACTATTACAGAAATTAGGGGAAAATTATTGGTTAATTTTACTGTATTTTAATTTTATATATTATATTGAGTTGACTATTCGGTATTGTTTTGCTAAAATGCAAAATGGTAGGATTTTTTTAAAAGGGGAAAAGTATGGATAAAATAACTTTTGTCGCAAAGCTCCTTGACTTTTTACGCTTTTTACAAAAGAAAACTGTTCTTTTAGCTCCGCTGTGGCTGCTTGTGGTTGCGCTTTCCGGTGTTTTTGAGCTTGCAAGTGTGGCTGAGCGCCCCGAAGAGGTTTCCAAAACAATGCTTGTCAATGTTGACTCGTGGGATCGCTCGCAGGATATGACAACAGACTCAGAGAGCTTTTATTTCAGCAGTAAATACGGTCTTATCAAAACTGAGCTTGACTGCAAAACGCTGATTCTGCGTGAGTCAAACGCAATTCCGCAGGAGTTTGCAGAGGATTTCGGCTCGGCTCATATCGGCGGTATCAGCTGTTATGAGGACAAGCTTTACTGTGCCGTTGAGGACAGTAAGGTCTGGCAGCATCCGCTTATTCTTGTCTACGATGCCGATACACTTGAGTTTACAGGTGAGTATTATCACCTTGACCCCGAGAAGCATACAAAGGGTCTGCCGTGGATAGCTGTTGACCCTGACAGCGGTATAATTTACACCTCATCCAGAGATAATTCTACCGAAATTATGAGATATGACCCGAACACCCGGCAGTATCTCGACAGTATTCAGCTTGTAAATCCCGAAACGGATTTCAATATACACAAGATTCAGGGCGGCGAAGTCAGCGATGGCGTGCTCTGGCTTGCAACAAATAATGACACGCAGGCTGTCTACTCCGTAGAGCTTGCAAGCGGCAAGGCTGAGAAGCTGTTTGACCGCAACCTTGCTTCAGGTAGTGAGGGTGAGGGTATAACCGTGCTTGCAACTGAAGACGGTGCATATCTGCACTGTATGGATATGAGCCCGATCTTCCTCTCCTGCTATGTAAGACACTTCGCATTACCGACAGATTAAATCAGAAAGGCAAAACAATGCTCGAACTTAAAAATGTATCCTTTACCGTTGAAAACAGTGACGGCGGTCTTGAGATAATCAAGGACGTTTCGCTTACAGTCAACGACGGCGAATTTCTCGTTATCACAGGCCCTAACGGCGGCGGCAAGTCAACTCTTGCCCGCCTTATTATGGGCATCGAACAGCCTACGGGCGGTCAGATTCTGCTTGACGGCAAAGATATCACAAACCTTTCCGTTACCGAAAGAGCACGCTGCGGCGTAGGCTACGCATTTCAGCAGCCTCCCAGATTCAAGGGCCTTACCGTACGCAGGCTTCTCAGTCTTGCCCACGGTGCGGAGCTTCCCGAGGATGAGTGCTGTGCCTACCTTACAAACGTAGGTCTGTGCTCAAAGGACTATCTCAACCGTGAGATTGACGCTTCACTTTCCGGCGGCGAGGTCAAGCGAATCGAAATCGCTTCGCTTATGGCGCGTGAGCTGAAACTTGCAATATTTGATGAGCCCGAGGCAGGTATCGACCTCTGGAGCTTCTCAATGCTCGTCGAAACCTTCAAGACAATGAGCAGAAAACGTCACAACAGCGTCATCATAATTTCGCATCAGGAACGTATAATGCAGCTTGCAGATAATATTGCCGTTATTGCAAACGGCAAGCTCAAAACGCTCGGCACAAAGGACGATGTGTTCCCGAAGCTTATGAGTGAGCTCGGCGAAGGCTGCGGCTTCAGAGGAGGTAATGCATGATGTTTGATTCAGTCAAGAAAAATCTCCTCTTTTCAATAGCGGATATCGACAGTGTGCCCGATATCGGTGCGTACAATATCCGTGTAGACGGTAAAGGCTTTGCACGCTCATCAACCGAAACTGTTACGATTGAGCCGAAGAAGGATAAAAACGGTATCGATATTACCGTAAAGCCCTTTGCAAAGGCAGACAGGGTGCATATCCCCGTAATCGTTACCGAGTCCGGTGTTAACGACACTGTGTATAACGACTTCTTTATCGGTGAAGGTGCCGAGGTGCACATAGTTGCAGGCTGCGGTATCCATAACGACGGTGACTGCGACAGCAGACACAACGGCATACACCGTTTCCACATCGGCAAAAACGCAAAGGTTACCTATGTCGAGAAACATTACGGCGAGGGTGACGGCAACGGTACAAGAGTGCTCGACCCCGTAACAGAGGTCTATATGGACGAGGGCGCCGAGTGCGAAATGGAAATGGTACAGATCAAGGGCGTTGATTCAACCGAGCGTAAGAGTATCGCTCACCTGAAAGCAAACGCAAAGCTTGTTGTGACAGAGAGACTTATGACTCACGGTAAGCAGTATGCAAGGAGCGATATGGAAATCGATCTTGACGGTGAGGATTCATCGGCACAGATTATTTCACGCTCTGTCGCTAAAGACACTTCGGAGCAGATATTCTATCCCAGAGCAGTCGGCAACTGCCGCTGCCGTGCACACGTCCAGTGCGATACAATTATTATGGACAGCGCAAGGGTGCGCTCAATTCCCGAAATTGCGGCTAACCACGAGGATGCCCAGATAGTCCACGAAGCGGCTATCGGTAAGATAAATAACGACCAGCTCACAAAGCTCTGCACACTCGGTATGACACCCGACGAAGCGGAAGAGGTCATTATCGAAGGCTTCCTTAACTGACAAAGTAAAAAAATAAAGGAGAATAAAAATGGCACAGGAATACTTTTGCGCCCCTAACGGTAAGCTGAACCGCAAGAGAACCATTCTTACAGGCTTTGGTTTTATGGCAAGCTCTATCGCATGGGCAATTTATGACCCCTACATCACAAAAATCCTCAACAAGCTCCTCACAGAATCAGCGATGATTACAAGCTGGAGTGCAAAGCTCAACGAAGCTTTCCCCTTCCTTGCAAAATTTGCTGAATCCCAGGGACAGGACGTCAACCTCGCAGGCGGTGGTATCACGCTTGTACCGCTCTTTATCGGTATTATTATGACGTTCGATAACATCTTCGGTGTTATTTTCCAGCCGACCTTCGGCAAGCTTTCCGACCGCACTCATTCAAAGATGGGCAAGCGCCGTCCTTTCATTATCTTCGGTGCTCCTGTTTCAGCCTTCCTCTTCGGCGTTATTCCGTGGGTTGCGCTTAGCGGTTCGCTCCCGTTGACAATGTTCTTCATCATTCTCTTTGTTTTCTCAATGTCTCTGTGGCGCGCACCTGTCGTTGCGCTTATGCCTGCACTTACACCTCCCTCACTTCGCAGTGAGGGTAATGCCATTATCAATCTTATGGGCGGTGTCGGCAGCGCAATCGGTATGTTTGCGGGTACAATTGTAGGCGTTATATATAAACTTGCTACAGGTATCGAAATTACAACCGAAAATGAGCAGATCGCTTTCCCGTATGTTTTCCTTACAGGCTCCGTTGTTATGATTATCGGTATGCTTGTAATTATGTTCTTTGTCAAAGAGCCTTCAAGCAAAATTGAGGCTGTAGGCGAACGTAACAGAGCAGCAGACGAAAAAGCTGCAAAGAAAGCAGAGAAGGCTGCAAGAAAAGAGCAGAAGCTTTCAAAGGGCGAGCGTGTAAGCCTTATCTTTATGCTTGCAGGTCTGTTCTTCCTCTTCTGCGGTACAAATGCAATCACAACATTCTTTGCTCTGTTTGCTGCTGAAATTCTCGGCAAGACAACTGCAGAAGCTACAATTATGACAACTATCTTTGCTGTATGTTCCGCTATTGCAGCTATTCCTGCAGGTTACATGGGCAAGAAGATCGGCAGAAAGAAGACTATTATAATCGGTCTTATCGCATTTATGGCTGCCTTTGTTCTCTATCTTGCAACGCGTAGCGATATTATTGTCTGGGCTGTTCTTGTTATCGGCGGCTTTGCAAATATGCTTATCACTGTTAATACTCTTCCGCTTGTTCTTGAAATCGGCGGTAACGACAGAGTCGGTACTTTCACAGGCTACTACTATACAGCTACATTCTCTGCTCAGATTGCATCTCCCATTGTTTACGGTGCTGTCCGTATGCTTTCAGGCACATATATGTCGCTGTTTATATACAGCCCCATAATGTTTGTTTTAAGTATGCTTTGTATCTTCTTCGTCAAGCACGGCGAGGCCCTTCCCGACGAAGTAATCAAGGCTGCTGAGGCAGAGGGTAACGACTGATTAAGTCAATAAATATGAATTATACCTGCGGGGGCTTTTGCTTCCGCAGGTGATATGCTTTATAAAAGTAATGTTTTAAATTGCAGTTTGTCGAAAAGCCAATGAATTGAGCGGCTAGCGAAAAATCATGGCGTTTACGCCAAATCATGCGACAACAAATCATTTTAATATCTCAACTAAGCCGCTATGCTATTGAATATTGAAATATACCGAGGGAATTTTAACCTCTGCCTTCGCGTTTGAGTTTTAATGATTTGCCTTGCGGCATGATTTGATTTCCTTGAAATCATGATTTGCAAAATTTATGTTTTGCATGATTTGCGTTTTAAAAAACGCATTTATTATCCCGACAAACCGTAATTTAAAGCTTTACTTACATTCTTAATGAAAGGTGACGGAAATGGCACAGAAAATAACAAAAAAACAGACCCTTATCCAGACGCTCAAGTTCGCGGCGTTTTCAATGGGCGCAGGTGTAATACAGACTGTTACATTTACGCTTTTAAATGAAGTTTTTCATTTAAACTACTGGGCGGCTTATCTGCCTGCGCTTGTGCTGTCGGTGCTGTTCAATTTTACCGTTAACCGCAAGTTTACCTTCAAGTCAGCAGCCAATGTCCCGATTGCAATGCTCAAGGTTGCAGGCTTCTACCTGGTCTTTACTCCGCTCTCAACCTGGGGCGGTGAATGGCTTGACACCTGGCTTAAAGCGAATATTCCTGCGATTGCTTCGTGGAATGAATACATAGTGCTGGCTCTTACAATGGTGCTCAACCTTGTTACCGAGTATCTGTTCTGTCGCTTCTTTGTTTACCGCAACAATATGTACACGAACAAAGAGGGCATTAAAGAGCAGGAGCAGAACGCAAAAAAATAAATTATCTCAAGGAAGAAGCCTTATGAAAAAAATTATCGGTATAATACTTTGTGCGGTGCTGTGCTTAGGTATGCTTTGCTCGTGCTCCGCAAAGAATCAGACAGTGCTTTCGGTAGGTCAGGCTGAGCTTGACAGTGAGATATTCGCGTATTTTTTCAGCGAGGTCTACAGCTTTGCCGAGAGCAGCGGTGCCGATCTGCTTGCAACGGATGAGCTGACGGCACAGGCTGTAAACAAGTGTCTCGAGTATGTTGCATCTACAACACTTTTCGGTACTCTCCAGCTCTCTCTTTCTGCGGACAGTAAAAAGAATATCGCTAATTCCGTTGAAGAGGAATGGAGACTGTACGGCGATTATTATGCAGATGCAGGCATAAGCAAACAAACGGTATCGAAGATTTCCGAGGCGAAGGAATACCGTACACAGCTGCTTCTTTACTATTTTGGTGAAGGCAGTGAATATGAGGTCAAGGAAGAAGAAATGGAGTACTATTTCGATCGCAGCTATGTAGCCTTCAAGGCAATAAACGGTTACTTTACCACAACGGATGAAAACGGAGAGACAGTACCGTTACCCGATGCGGAAATAATAGCTCTCAAAGAATCCTTTAAAAACAAATGTGCACAGCTTGAGGCAGGTATGAGCTTTGCAGAAATAAACGACGGTAACGATATTGAGTCAACGTTTATTGCTGTTTCAAATTCTGCCTATCCCGAAGGATTTCTTGCCGGCATTGCCGAGCTTGAGTATGATAAGCCGACTGTAATTGAAACGGATGAGAATATATTCCTTGTTGTGCGAATGGATGCAAAGGAAGGCTCCAATAATTATTACGCAACCTACAGAACAAAGTATATCGAAGATCTCCGCGGTGAAATGCTTACCGATATGCTTGTCGCAACGGGTGAGGAGTACGGCGTAACGCAGGAGGATTCGCGCATCAAGTCTGTTGCGAAAGATGTTGTTTCTGCACGTAATGACAGAAAGTAAGAAGTGATACAAGTGAAACTTTTTGTAAAGGATAAACAGTTTTATAATAGCTTTTTCACAATGGCTCTTACGATCTCCCTTCAGAATATTATCGTTTATGCTGTTAATCTTGCCGATAATGTTATGATCGGCGGCTACAGTGAGCTTTCTCTCAGTGCGGTTGCCGTAGTAAATCAGATCCAGTTTATGCTGCAGATGATAGCTCTCGGTACATCAAACGGTCTGACGGTGCTTACGTCACAGTATTGGGGTGTCAAAAAAATGCAGCCCATACGTCGCGTTTTTTCTGTCGCGTTGACGGTAGGTATAAGCCTTGCGTTTGTCGTTTTTGCCGCCGTTCTTTTTGCTCCGTCTCAGGTGCTGTCTTTGCTTACCGATCAGACTGCGGTTATTGCCGAAGCGATACCTTATGCGAAAATAGTTTGCTTTTCTTACATACCCTTTGTTGTCTCTCAGCTGCTTCTTGCGTTGATGCGAAGTGTCGAAAAGGTGCGTATAGGCTTCGGGGTTTCGCTTGTTGCACTCGTCACAAATGTCACGCTGAATTTTGTGCTCATCTACGGCAAATTCGGTATGCCGAAAATGGGTATCAGAGGTGCCGCAGTTGCTACGCTGATATCAAGGCTCGTTGAGCTTGCTGTTGTTGCGGTATATGTCTTTACCGTTGAGAAGAATGTTAAGCTTAATTTTTCCGACCTCTTTAAAATCGAAAAAAGCTATTTTAAAGATTATATTAAGGTTGGATTTCCGCTTGTGCTTTCAGCAGGAAGCTGGGGAATAGCTATGGCAGTGCAGGGCGCGATCCTCGGTCACCTCGGCTCCGAAACCGTACTAAGTGCCAACAGTATTGCGAGTACGGTCTTTCAGGTGATGAGTGTGGTTGCGTATGCGGCAGGTAACGCCGCAGGCGTTATTGTCGGCAAAACAGTCGGCGAAAACCGTATAGACGATGTTAAAAAATATTCCAAAACCCTGCAGATGCTTTTTATCATAATCAGCGCTGCATCAAGTCTGCTGCTCTTTGCTTTTAAAGGCTTTTTTATATCAATGTTTAAGGTCGAGCCTGCTACGGCAGAGCTTGCAAATATGTTTATAAATATCCTATGTGTGACACTCATCGGTACTGGCTATGAGGCACCGGTGCTCGGCGGTATAGTTTCCGCAGGCGGCGAAACGGACTTCGTGTTTAAAAACGACCTTATATTTATGTGGGGCATTGTTTTGCCGGTTTCGCTTCTGTCTGCCTTTGTTTTTCATTTTCCGCCGGCGGTTACGTTCGCCTGCCTCAAGGCAGACCAGGTGCTCAAGTGCGCTGTTGCCGCTGTTAAAGTTAACCGCTATAAATGGATAAAGAACGTAACAAGATGATAAAATCATCAGCTTTTATGACTTTTCCTTCAAATTTACAGTTGACACCGGATTTTTGCTGTGATATAATCAACGTGTATTATAAGTAATAGTATCCGTATAGGTGCTTTTATATTTAGTTGAAAGGTTTGGTGCATTATAATGAAAAAAGTACTCTCAGCAATTATCGCTTGCGTATTTGTTTTGGCGATGTCTACCGTTGCTTTTGCAGCTGTCAGTCCCATTGCTCCCACTATCGATGAGACAACGACTATTGCTCCCCCCACAAGCGAGACAACAACGGTCGATTCCGAGCCCACCGATAAGCCCTCTGAGAAGCCTACAGAGAAGCCCACAGAGGAAACTACAACTCAGAAGCCCGATGTAGACGAAACCACAACAGTTGTAGACGAAACTACAACCAAGCAGCCTGTTGCATCCGATACAAATCCCTCTTCTCCCGACACAGGCGCATATGTAGGTAAGACCGTATCTGCAGCAGCTTTTGTTGCTCTTGCACTCGGCGGCGCAGTTATCTACACAAGCAAGAAGAAAGCAGAATAATTTGCTCTGAAAATCAGACTGTAAAAGCCCTGTGTTCGTCAAAGAACTTAGGGCTTTTGTATATTAATGAAAGGGGTCGGCTAAGCTGAGCGCAGAAAATAAGGGCTATTCTACTGCCCGAGAAGCAAAAGAAAAAAAGAAAAAAAGCAAGCTCCCCATCCTGCTGATGCTGCTTGCGCTGTTTATTGTTATCGGCTGTGCTGTATATATCGGCTCGATGTTTTTTCAGGAGCAATCGGCAAAGGTAAGCTACGGTGAGGTTGCGGAAATAGCCTCCGGTACCTCAAAGCCGCAGGGAAACGGTGCATCACAGTCAAGCCCGGTAGACCTTGAGTCATTGAGAGAGATAAACAGCGATGTCTATGCCTGGATACGTATACCCGGCACGCATGTTGACTATCCCATTGCACAGAGCACCGTGAACGATAACTACTATCTTCACCGCTCTATATACAAAAAGTACCTCTTTGCGGGTATGATATATACTCAGTCGTGCAACAGCCTCAGCTTCAATGACCCGGTTACTGTGGTTTACGGCCACAATATGCGCAGTACAACTATGTTTACTACCCTGCATTATTTTGAAGATCCTGATTTTTTTGCAAAGCACGATACTTTTTATATCTATACGACCGAACGTGTGTTGACTTACAAAATTGTCTCTGCATACAAGTATGACAGCCGCCATATTATGAACTCGTTCAATTTTGCGGATCCTGAGGTGCTTCGTTCCTTCCAGCAGCACACTCTCAATCCGTTGACTACAATGCGCAATGTGCGCAGCGGCGTTACCCTTGATGCTGACAGTAAGTTGGTAGTGCTCAGCACCTGTATGTCCAACGATAAAAATTCAAGATACTTAGTAAACGGAGTGTTGATAAGCGATGTCCCGATCTCATAAGAAAAATAAATATGATTCCGAAAAAGAGGTAAGCCTTAAGAGAGCTGATATAAAAGCGTACTCTGAGGATGAGGATGCGTTTCCCGTCTATATTCCTACGGAAAACCCCAAGCCTAAAAAGAAAAAACGAAAGAAAATACTGCTCATTATTTTGCTGGTGTTTTTCCTTTTTGTTTTGGCGGCCGCAGGTACGTTTTTCTATATGCAATACAAGGGACAGCAAAATCTTGTTTCCTATGATGATATCACGATAAACAGTATCGACGAGGCAATAACACAAAACGACGGTAAAACAGTTGTTTATAACGGTAAGACATACCAGCTCAATGAAAATATCACATCTATAGCCTGTATGGGTGTCGATAAGGAGTATCTCGGCACATATGCCGATAAGATCGGTACTGCAGGTCAGGCCGATACAAATATGGTGCTTGCAATCGATACCAAGACCGGTAAGGTAACGGTTATAACTATTCCGCGTGATATTATGGTTGATGTCGGTGTATATACTGTCGACGGTGCTTATGTCGGTGTGAGAAACCAGCAGCTCTGTCTTGCCTATGCATATGGTGACGGTAAGCATACAAGCTGTGCCAACACGGTCGAATCTATTCAGCGTATTCTTTTCGGTATTCCCGTACAGTCATATATTTCACTTGATATGGATGGTATAGGTCCGATCAACGATTCGATAGGCGGCGTTACGGTTACTTCACCTGAAACCATTGCTGATTTCTATGCAGGTCAGCCTGTAAAGCTCTATGGCAGACGTGCACTCGATTTTGTTCGTGCCCGTGGTGACGATACAAATGCAAGTATCCGCAGAATGGAGCGTCAGATGGCTTATGTCTCTGCTTTTGCATCAACGGCGGTTAATGCGGCAAAGCGCGATATCAGCACGATAACAAAGCTCTACAATACGGCTTCAAGATATTCATGTACTAATGTCGAGCTCAGCTCTGTAACATACCTCGCCTCCACTCTTCTATCAAGCGGTGTAACAGGTCTCGAAACGGTTTCGGTACCGGGTGAGATGAAGATGGGCGATAAATATGCAGAATTTTATATGGATACGAGAGCGACATACGAAATGATACTCAGCGTATTCTACAACGAAGTGCAATAAGCTTTATTACAGGCAGTCGCCTTGGCTGCCTGTGTTTTTTTGAGTAACAGAGGAGAATAAAAGTGACAAAAGATAAAAAGAGTTCATCCTTTAAATCAAATATTATCGGTGACCGTGCGTTTTATTCGCGTATGTTTGTTATTGTCATACCGATAATTATTCAGAATACAATAACAAATGTAGTAAGCTTGCTTGATAATGTTATGGTAGGGCGTGTAGGTACGCTTGAAATGTCAGCTGTTGCAATTGTAAATCAGCTTTTGTTTGTTTTTTATATCTGCATTTTCGGCGGCCTTTCAGGTGCAGGTATTTTTGCCACGCAATATGCAGGTGCAAACGATAACGACGGCATAAAGCATTGCTTCCGTGCAAAGCTGATAATTGCTTTTGCAATGGTTGCTGTTGCTTTGACCGTTTTTACAGCAATGCCCGATACTTTGGTTTCCCTCTATCTTGCTGAGGATACTTCACCTGCTGATGTTGAGGCTACAATGGGCTTTGCAATGGGCTACCTTCGTGTTATGCTCTTTGGCCTTGTGCCTTTTGCTCTTTCTCAGGTATATTCAAGCACTCTTCGTGAGGTAGGCGAAACAAAGCTGCCGATGATAGCAAGCGTTGCCGCTATTGTTGTCAACCTTGTTTTCAACTATTTTCTTATTTTCGGTACCTTCGGTTTTCCGAAGCTCGGCGTTGTCGGTGCCGCGGTTGCTACTGTTTTTTCCCGCTTTGTTGAGCTTGCTATTCTGCTTGTTTTTACTCACCGCCATACAGCACGCTTCCCGTTTATGAAGGGTGTTTACAAAAGCCTGCATATGCCTAAAAAACTTGTTGCGGATATTGCAAAGCGCGGTATGCCTCTGCTTCTCAATGAGGCTCTCTGGTCAGCAGGTATGGCAACACTCAACCAGTGTTATTCTATAAGAGGTCTCGATGTTGTTGCTGCCGTAAATATTTCGTCTACCGTTTCAAATCTCTTCAATGTAGTATTCCTTTCAATGGGTAATGCAATTGCCATTATGGTCGGTCAGCACCTCGGTGCAAATGAGATTGAAAAAGCCAAGCAGACAGCGTGGCGACTCATTGCCGCAACAGTTGCAGGCTGTGTTGTTATGGGAGCAATCCTTGCTGCTTGTGCACCGTTTATTCCTATGATTTATAACACTACCGAAGAAGTGCGTCAGCTTGCAACAAACCTTCTGCTTATAGGTGCGGTGTTTATGCCTGTTATGTCCTTTGCGCACGACTGTTACTTTACAATACGCTCGGGCGGCCGCACTCTGCTTACGCTTATTTTTGACAGCTGCTCTATGTGGTTTGTTGCTGTGCCGCTTGCCGCCACACTTGCAAACTTTACATCTCTGCCCATACTGCCTCTCTTCGTTGTTGTACAGTGTATAGAAATACTTAAGAGTATCATCGGCTTTATACTTGTCAAAAAGGGTATATGGATACGCAATATAATCGATAATTAATTTGTGTAATCTGATAAGTACAAAAGACGTTTTATATTGGCTTTTTTAATCAAATTGATGAAATTTAAAAATCAAAAAGGAAAAGGTTGACATACAAATACAACCGTAATATAATATAATCGGTTAGCATAAGCTAACCGATTATTGTGCCTGCGAGTTAGTCTACGCTAACTTGCGAAGATAAGGAGGTGTACGGCATGAAGACATTGAGAGAAATTAAGGTTGGCTCAACCGCAAAGGTAGTAAAGCTGCACGGTGAGGGTCCCGTAAAACGCCGTATTATGGATATGGGTATCACAAAGGGCGTAGAAATATATGTACGTAAGGTAGCGCCCCTTGGTGATCCGCTCGAGCTTATGGTAAGAGGTTATGAGCTTTCACTTCGTAAGGCTGATGCCGAAATGATAGAGGTCGAGTAAGCAAAAGCAAATAAATCAAACAGCCACAGCAGCTTCATTACTGCTGTGTGAAAGAGAGGAACAGCATTAATGGATATAAGAATAGCTCTTGCAGGTAACCCGAACTGCGGTAAAACAACGCTGTTCAATGCACTTACAGGCTCTAATCAGTTTGTCGGCAACTGGCCGGGAGTCACGGTTGAGAAAAAAGAAGGCAAAATGAAAAAATATGACGGTATCAGTGTCGTTGACCTGCCCGGTATTTATTCACTGTCGCCCTATACTCCCGAGGAGGTCGTTGCGAGAAATTTCCTTATCGGTGAGCGTCCCGATGTAATTCTCAACATCGTAGACGGCACAAGCCTTGAGCGTAACCTTTACCTTACAACTCAGCTTATGGAAATAGGCGTACCCGTTGTAATTGCCATAAATATGATGGATGTTGTACGCAAGAACGGTGATAAAATCGATATAGAAATGCTCGAGAAAAAGCTTGGCTGCCGTGTGGTAGAGATATCTGCACTTAAAAACACAGGTATAGACGAGGCGGCAGAGGCTGCTGTTGCAGCAGCAAGACAAAAGACCAAGCTGCCTACCCACAGCTTTTCCGGTGCGGTTGAGCATGCCTTGGCTCACATTGAAGAGGCGGCAATTCACGATATGCCCGCAAATCAACAGCGCTGGTATGCGGTAAAAATTTTTGAGCGTGATAAAAAGGTGCTTGAACAGCTTAAGCTCAGCGAAGAAACTATCAGTCATATTGAAACTGATATCAAAGCTGCTGAAGCAGAGCTTGATGATGACTCCGAAAGTATAATTGCAAATGAGCGTTATACGTACATAACTTCTATTACAACTCAGTGCTATAAGAAAAAGAATCTCAGCAGACAGTCTGTTTCCGATAAAATAGATAAGATCGTAACAAACCGTTTTCTTGCATTTCCCATTTTCGTTTTTGTAATGATGATGGTTTACGTACTATCAATCGGCACAGTAGGTGACTGGACAGTTGCGTTTATGAACGAAGGTCTTTTCGGCTCGTTCAAAGACCTTGATCCCTCGTTTTTCGGCTATTCACTCTTTTCAAACTGGATGAGTGTACCCGAGCTTCTGGATAAAGTTCTTCTTTCAGCTGACGGTACACCCGTAATTGCCGAGTGGCTCTACAGTCTGATTCAGGATGGTATAGTCGGCGGTGTCGGTGCGGTTCTCGGTTTTGTGCCGCAGATATTTGTACTCTTCCTTCTTCTTTCAATCCTTGAGGATATCGGCTATATGTCCCGTGTCGCGTTTATTATGGATCGTCTTTTCCGTAAATTCGGTCTGTCCGGTAAGAGTTTTATCCCGATGCTTATCGCTTCGGGCTGCGGTGTTCCCGGTATTATGGCTTCCCGTACAATCGAGCAGGAGCGTGACCGCAGAATCACTGTTATGACTACCGGCTTTATTCCCTGCAGTGCTAAGATGCCCGTTGTCGGTATGATTGCGGCGGCTCTGTTCGGCGGTAGTCCGCTTATCGCAACCTCAGCATATTTCCTCGGTATCGGTGCCGTTGTTATTTCAGGTATTATCCTCAAAAAGACAAAGCTCTTTGCAGGCAAGCCTGCTCCGTTTGTAATGGAGCTTCCCGCTTACCATGCACCGCTTCCGTCAAATATATGGCGTGCAACGTGGGAGCGCGGCTGGAGCTTTGTAAAGCGTGCAGGTACTGTCATTTTTGCCGCAAGCGTTATTATCTGGGTTCTCAATTCGCTCAGCTTCAGCGGTGGTCTTCACTATATCACAGGCAACGAAAAGTCAATCCTTAATGCTATCGGCGAGGTTATTGCCGTAATATTTGCACCTCTGGGCTTTGGCAGCTGGCAGGCGGCTGTTGCAACAATTCTCGGCTTGGTTGCAAAGGAAGAAATTGTCGGCGTATTCGGTTCGCTTTCATCTATGGCAGGTGTTGCTGAAACTAATTACAGCTTTATTGCATCGGTAATTTTTGGCGACAGTAAGCTTTCTGCATATTCCTTCCTTATCTTCAACCTGCTTTGTGCACCGTGTTTTGCCGCTATGGGTGCAATCAGGCGTGAAATGAATAGTGCAAAGTGGACCGTAGGCGCAATAGGATATATGTGCGCATTTGCTTATGCGGTTTCGCTTATTGTTTATCAGCTCGGTATGTTCTTTACAACGCTGACATTTACCGTCGGTACTGCTGCTGCGGTAATCGTACTGGCGTTTATGCTGTTTATGCTGCTGAGAAAAAACAGATATAGCAGAAACAAACGCAGAAAAAAACAAATGAAAAAATCAACAGGAGTAAAATAAAATGGATTGGCCGACTTTAATTGTGGCTTTGGTTATTGCAGTGCTGTTTGCCTTGGTTATCTTTTTCCATTTCCGAAATAAAAAGAAAGGCAAACATTCCTGCTCTTGCGGTGGCTGTTCGGGCTGCGCAATGAGTGACGTGTGCCACGCAAAAAAAGATTAAAAAATAAGGATAGCTACTGCAAAACTGCAGGCAGCTATCCTTGTTTTTATTTCGTATCAAATCAAAATACCATATCTGCAAAAATCGGGAAGTGGTCGGAGATGTATGTTTCGCCGTAGATATCTCTTACTATCCTGTACTCTTTAACGTCTGTTATCTTACCGTTTACGCAGATGAAGTCAATCGGCTCGCCGTCTTCACCGCCGTTGTAGGCGTGGTAGGTTTTGCCCGTCATTGTTTTTTCTGCAATATCCTGCGTATCGCTCAGGCTGTCCGAAACAAGCTGTGTGTAAAGCGGGTCGCTCTTTTCGAAGTTGAAGTCGCCTGTTACAACTACGGGCATATCGAATGTGTCCGCAAGGTCGAGCACCATCTGCAAGCCGTTTGTGCGTGCCTGCTCACCGACGTGGTCAAGGTGAGTGTTGAGGTGAGCATACTGCTCGCCCGTCTCTTTGTTTCTGAGCACTGCCCAGGTGCAGGTGCGGTGGTGCTTTGCATCCCAGCCTACCGAAACTTTGTCCGGTGTTTCAGACAGCCATATAGTGCCGCTGTCAACAAGGTCGTATTTATCCTTGCGGTATATAATTGCAGTTGCTTCGCCTATGTATTTGATACCTGTGAGTCTACCGACACCGACTATGCCGTAGCTGTCTTTAAGGTAAGCTTCAAGTGTCATATACCAGGTGCCCTCGCACTCCTGAAGGCCTACGGAGTCGGGCATATAGTCAGCTATAAACTGCGGCACATTTTTGCCGCGGCTGTGCTCACCGTTGCGTACGTTGAATGACATTATACGTACCGTGTCGGCCTCGGGTGCCTTGGCACCGTAATCGACCGAGTCAATGCCGAGCAGGGGAAGAATAAGTGCAAAAAGTGCACAGATAATCTGTTTAACGTGGTTGAGTATTTCCGTGAAACTCATATTAATCACCTCATTTTTATTTTAAAGCACAATAGCGGAAAAAGCAATACGGAATTATACTTTTATCTTGCTAATCGGTAACCGAAATAGTATAATTATTTTTACATTAATACGGAGGTTGTTTTATGAAAGTGTTTCTTTCTCTCATTCAGGCGTTTCTGCTTCTGATTTCATCTTTTGCAGTGCCTGATTCAAACTTCAAGTTTCTTGTTGACCGTGCGGCTGTTGATGTTACGTCAACTACCGAGTTTTCTTTCGACAGCATTACTGACGAAGAAATGGCGGTATCAGCTGAAGAAAAAGCAGCCTGCCGTGATTGGTATAACAGTAACGTGCTCTGTACCGACATCCCTGCTTACGATTTTACCGTAGGCGGCAAATCACTGAGAAAAAATCTCAAGGATTGGGATATTTCTGTAGGTGCTGAAAGTGAAACAGGTGCGGTTTACCGTGGCGGCAAAACAACTTATATCACCCTCACTCACAACAAAAGCGGTATTGTCGCAACTGTTGAGGCTACAATTTATGAGGATAGTGCAACCTGCGAGTGGACTGTTTTTGTCGAGAATACAGCCGACGAAAATTCACCCGTTGTCAAAAATCTCTATGCGGCGGACTGTGTTATTCCCGTAAATGGTGCCGACGTTTATATGAGCAAGGGCAGTGAGCCTGCGGCAGAAGATTTTCAGCTTATGAAATCCTCTCTCAGCTTTATTCCTATGACTCTTACCGCTAACGGCGGCAGAACAGAATCCGTACTTCCTTACTTCAATCTTCACGGTGATGAGCTTTCTGCTGTGCTTGCCGTAGGCTGGTCAGGTCAGTGGTACACTTCACTTCAGCAGACCTTTGACGGTGTAAAGGTGCAGGCGAAGCAGGAAACCCTCAAGGGCTATCTTGCTCCCGGTGAGTTTGTGCGTTCTCCTTTGGTTTCGCTCACTTTCTATTCGGGTGATAATGCCGTAAAGGGTTTCAACTCTTACCGTAACTGGACAAGGGACTGCGTATATCCCGAGGGCACAAAGCAGATTACAACCTCGGGTCTGGGCGTTGAGTGGCCCGAATCTACAATTGATTCACTTATTGCAAACATCGAGTCGATTCCCGATTGGTTTGCTGAGGCTGTTGACTATTATTGGGTCGATGCAGGCTGGTATCCTATAAGAACAAACTGGGGTGACAGCGTAGGCAACTGGTACGTTGACCCAAATAAATTTGACCGTGGCTTTGCCGAGGTTTCTCAGGCGGCAAATGCAAGGGGTATAGGTTTTCTTCTCTGGCATGAGCCTGAGCGTTGCAGTACGGGCACAGAGGTTTATAACGAGTGTATAAAGCACGAGGGCTGGCTGATTGAAGAGGACGAAGAGAGAAACTGTGTAAACCTCGCAAACGAAGCTTGCTTTGAATATATTACGGGCATTATGCAGCGTTCAATAGAAGCAAACGGTGTCGATTACCTGCGAATTGACAGCATTCCCGAGCCTCAGCCTTATTGGGAAGAGGCTGACTCAAGATGGGGTGACGGCAGAAAAGGTTTCACCGAAAACCATTACGTAACAAACTTTTATAAGATGCTCGATACACTTGTTGCAAATAATCCGGGTCTGATGATAGATAACTGCTGCTCGGGCGGTAAGCGTCTTGACCTTGAGATGTCACGCAGAAGTATTCCTCTGTGGAGAAGCGACTACAACTGTATGGACGGTGAGGGCAAGTCCAAGCCCGATATCCTTGAGGCTACACAGTCCCAGACCTACGGCCTTTCTTTCTGGCTTCCCTATAACGGCACCTGTGCTTACGTAGAGGGTGAGTATGCCGACCGCACCAATATCATCTCCTGCTCACAGCGTCTGGGCTATCAGGATGTAAGAAAATATATGGTCGGCAATTACTATCCGCTCGACAACGGCGGTCTCGATACCTCAAGGTATCTTGCAATGCAGTTTGATACCGATGCACAGGAGGGTGTAGCCCTTATCTATAAGCGTGAAAACGTAACAGACAGCAATTATACTCTTGTGCTCAGCGGACTTAAAGCAGACGCAACGTACGTGCTTTACGATTATGATAACCCCGATACAAAGTATGAGCTTAAGGGCAGTGAGCTTATGTCAGCAGGCTTTGAGCTTGAAATCAACGAAACTCCCAAAGCTGTAATTATCTGCTACAGCGTAAAATAATTCGCAATTATTTGATTAATTTTACGGATGAAGTTTATAAAACTTATTACCAATCAGCAGGGATTTTCTCTGCTGATTTTTTATTGTCTCTTCAGCAAAGATAAAACCCCCGGTTCTACCGGGGGAATAAAAAAGCTTTAGTAAAAACAAGACGTGGCGAGCAACGGCAAGCCACAAAAACGTAGAGAAAAGATTAACCTCCGAGTATAATAGAAAA
>JAZPYN010000040.1:0-25488 GCA_045544155.1 Acutalibacteraceae bacterium | reverse complement strand
ACATACACTTTTACAACAACGAAAGAATCCAATTAAAAACAAAACTGACTCCGCTTGAAAAACGAAGTCAGTATGTCGCTTAACTAAATATTTCTGCCATAAGGGCTTTTTTGTACTGTCCGCACAATTTGGGGCAGTTCAGAAGTGAATCAGCTCTTGATTTTTAATCGAATGAGGGAGCCTGTGTCTCGGGGGGACGTGTTGTAGGAGCCGTTGTGGGCTTTGTGGTCTCAGGCTTCTGTGTTGTTGTTTCACCCTCGTTGGGCTTCTGCGTTGTTGTTGCTATAGGCTTGAGAGGTGTTACGCGGTCCTCGTCAAGGTAACGCCATACAAGGTCAACCGTGCTGCCGCTGTAGGTGTACTGTTCGGGCTTGCTGATTGAAATGTGGCTTGCATATCTGAAACGGTTACCGTCAACGTCATCGATCTTCTCAAGTGCATTACAGAACTTTTCGCGTTCTTCTACACTCTTGAACTCAAGCTTTGCTACCATTGTAAGCTCAGTACGATCGGAGAACTTCTTGAGTTTGCCGGGAACGAAAGCGGTAGTCCACCAGTGAGGAGCATAGGGACGTGTGAAGAGCTCTTTATATTCATCGCCGCGGTATACGGACATCTGCATATTGATCTCCATATCTTCTTCGGCACAGTTGTAGTGAGGAGTTGTCTTATTGGGATCTTTGTAGTAGAGACCGATCTCGCCGCCAAGGAAGAGGAAGCCGTACTGACCCTTCCAGAACTGAACCATCCAGTCGTAGCCGCCATGGTTGTAGTAAACATGGAATGTGTCAAGATACATAACGGTGAAAACGGCACCGATATCGTAGAGGCGATTGAAACCAAAGTTTCTCTGCCACGGATCGTCATCTGTATAGAAGTAGTTGCCTGCCTGGCTGTAGGAATAGCTGAGTGCAATAGTACCGTCAGGCTTAATAATACTCTGCGAACCGTCGGGATTCTTCTGTACGACGTTACCGCCGCTGAGACCTGTATTGCCGCCTGTTGTGCTGCCGCTGGGCTTAGTTGTGGGTGTTGCATTGCCGCTGGGCTTAGTTGTGGCTACAGGTGGTTTAGCAACAACCTGAGTAGGCTTATTTGCGGTAACCTTTTCGCCGTTGCTCTGAGTTACGGTCTCACCGTTGGGGTTGGTCTCGAGTATAACAGCATAGGTGCTGCCCTCTTCGTCTGTGACGTATTCGATGGGCTCACCGTTTTCGTTGGTGTAGAACTCATCTGAAGGGGGCTCGACGATTTCGTAACCGTTTTCGCCGAAGTCTGTAACCTCACCGTAGTTGAGTGTAGGTTCAGTTGTTTCGCCTTGGTTTTCGCCGAGCTTTTTGAATGCGAAAACACCGGCTGTTGCAAGGCCTGCAAGAACAATAGCACCTGCAACGATGTAAATGATTATGTTCTTTTTCATTGGTATCTCCTTTCAAATAGCGATAACTAATATCATGTTTAAGTATATCAAATGTTCATAATTTAGTCAAATATTTTTTTATGATTCTTAAAAACATTTACTATTTAGACAAATTGCAAACAACTTATTGTGTGAAATGCACAACAGTTAGACAAAAATACTGTAAAAAGTTCCCATTTTATTAAGTTACGTTTAAGGTATAAGAATATCAAGGTCGGTTTTTTCTACGCCGTTTGTGTCGCTTTCACGCAGATATGGCAGAAAATAAAGACCGGGAGCTCTTCCGGAGGGGAACAGATCAAGCATAGGCACCATCACAAAGGCACGTTCCTTTATCCTCGGATGAGGCAGTGTAAGCTCAAAGCTGTCCGAAAAGTAGCTTTCGTATATCAATATATCGATATCAATTATTCTCGGACCGTTTTTATGAAGTCTGACTCTGCCCATAGCGGCTTCTATGCCTAAGCAGGCTCCCAAAACAGCGTGCGGCGAAAGATTTGTTTCAATGCACACGGCGGCGTTGAGAAAATCATCCTGCTCGTCAAAGCCGACGGGCTTGGTCTTGTATACTCCCGAAACAGCGGTTATTTTTGTATCGGGTAAAAGTGACAGTGCATGTACTGCCATATTAAGGTTTTTCCTTTTATCGCCAAGGTTTGAACCTAGTCCCAAAACAACTGTACTCACTTTCTGTCCCTCTCAATTTCTACTGCAACATAATTGAAATCTGCTTTAATTGGTGCATCCGGCTTTTTTAATCTTAGTCGGAGATGTTTTATTTGTGTATGATTGCTGAATATTGCGTCTGCAGTGTGTTGTGCCGCATGCTCAAGCAGCTTGCAGTTTTTTTCTGTCATAGCGTGCTTGACGGTTTTTACTATTGCCGCATAGCTTACTGTATCGTCAAGTGTATCGCTCAGACAAGCTTTTGTAAGGTCTGCCTCGGCTTCAATGTCAAGCACAAACCATTGTCCAAGCTGTGTCTCTTCGGGGTTTACGCCGTGGTAAGCAAAAATTTTCAGTGAATCAATAATAATTTTATCCATTTTTTGCCTCCGCAAGGAGCTTTGCCATTTTTGCCGCGGCAAATCCTTGCTCAATATCGTGTACTCTTATTATATCTGCACCGCCCGTAATGCAGGCGGCGTTTGAAATAACGGTGCCTGTCAGTGCATCTCCGCAGAGCTTTGTTACCCTTTTGCGTGAAAGTGCTGCAAGCATAGTGCAGCCGTGAGAGTTAAGCTTCGAAAAGTTTGCAATTATATTAAGGTCATCTTCACGGGATTTTCCGAAGCCTATACCCGGGTCAAGACAAAGCTGATTTCTGCCGATTGAATTTTTATCTGCAATTTGTATCGCATAATCGAAAAAAGTATTGATTTCTTCGGTTATGTCGGATGTTTGCTTTCTTTCTTCGGATGAGGATAAGCCTCCTGTGTGCATTACTATCCAGCCTGCGCCGTATTCTTTGATTAAAGAAGCCATTTCGGGTGATGCTTTTCCGCTGACATCGTTAATTATGTCTGCTCCGTTTGCGAGTGCGGCTTTTGCAACCTCAAGTGAAAAGGTATCCACACTTATCGGTACAGGGCAGATTCTGCGTATTGCTTTAAGCGGTTCAACAAGTCTTTCTATTTCTTCTTCGTCGGAAATCGGTGAGCTGTTCGGTGCGGTTGATTGTGCACCGAGGTCGAGTATGGCTACACCTTTTTCGCATGCCTGCTTTGCGTACTCAACGGCGTGCTGCAAAGCATAGCGGCTTCCTTCATAAAAAGAGTCAGGAGTCAGATTTATAACCGCCATTACCGCGGCACCGTTTTTAAAATCAATTGAAAAGTCTTTAGTTATAAACGGCATGGTATGACCTCAGCGTGTGCCCGAAAGGAGAGAGAGGGCCTCTGCTCTTGTTCTTGCATCGCTTCTCATGATACCTCTCATTGCGGATGTTCTTGTCTGGCTGCCTGAAGCACGTGCACCGCGCATTGTCATACAAAGATGCTCTGCTTCAACAACAACGGCAACACCTTGCGGTTGAAGATTTTCGTCTAGGAAATCTGCAACCTGAGCAGTCAGCCTTTCCTGAAGCTGAGGGCGTTTTGCAAAGCAGTTGACTATTCTTGCGAGCTTTGACAGACCTATAACCTTTCCGTTGCCGGGGATGTAGGCAATATGCGCCTTGCCTATAAAAGGTATCAGGTGATGCTCACAGATAGAGTAGAGCGGTATATCACGTACAATTACCATTTCGTCGTTATTGTCTTCGTTGAAGATCTTAAGATGTTTTTTGGGGTCTTCTTCAAGGCCTGCGTAGATTTCCTCATACATACGGGCAACCCTGTTGGGTGTTTCAACGAGTCCTTCTCTGTCCGGGTCTTCACCTATGGCAATAAGAAGTTCTCTGACAGCTGCTTCAATTCTCGGCTTGTCCATAATTATTCCTCTGTTTCGAATAGTATTGTTATAATTAATTCATCGGTATCTAATGCGTATTTTACCGAATCTGTAACGAGTGGCAGTTCGGTCTCAAATGCCGCTGTTTCCAGTGCACGGTAGATTTTCTCTTCTTCAAAAAGGTAATCAAACGCTTGCGACAAGGCTCGTTCGTTTGAGAACATTATTTCAATCTTTTTTGTGCCTTCGCGTGCTGCCTCCTCAAAAAGGGATGATACGGCAGGGATAAGGCTTTCGTCACAAGTATCAAAATATGCTTTATTAATAATGTAATAATATAAAGAGGGTGAGTTGCAGGCTTCGCTGAAATTAAAATCGCTGTGAGTTTTACGAAGCATATCCTCAGTCATATTAAAGTATGTGTGGCGGCAGAGCTTCTGTCCGCTGTCTGTTAACGGATCGTCCCAGGTGGGGTCTGTGTAGCACCAATGCTCGCCGAATCTTACGGCGTTCCACATATGGCTGAGTGAGTTGCCCTCACGGTCAGTGGCGGTGCCGGTTATAAGCACGGATTCTATGCCGATACTGTTCAGCAGGAGCTTGTAGGCTTTGGCATAGCCCGAGCATTTGGCTTTACCGTCGACAAAAACGCCTACAACAGAGCTGACGTTTATGTTATCGGTATCGTTATAATCGCAATTGGTTATTATGTAGTCGTGACAGAAAAGTGCTTGATCATAGACACTTTTTTCTGATACGGCGTTTTTTATGCTGCTGATTTTGCTGTTTATGCTGTCTGCATAGCGTGTATATTCATTCTTGCCCATACAGTAGTCTGGTATGAAAAAAGCGCGTGAGGCCCGTGTTTCGAGCTTGCAGGTGGTAAGCATAAACATCATAGGGTCATCATAGATAAGTGCGGTGAGTACATCCTCAAGCTGAGGTTTTGTAAGTGCAGGGGTCTCTATCTTTTTGGGGAAATTATATATTTCTTTTTTTACTGCCGTGTAGGCCTGCTTTTCTGTTTCATCCAGAGACATATAATAGTAATCGCTGTAGCTGCCTGCGGTAAATTCTCTTTTGCTTAATACACCGTCAAGTACGTTCAATGCGATAATATACATTACTGTGAATACTGCCAGACAAACGGCAACACGCTTTAATTTTTTCATGGGGTCAACCTTCTCTGTTTACGGAAACGCTGACACTGTTAGTGTCATACAGAAGGGCACGGAAGCTGCGCTTCATATCTGCAAAGTCAACTACCGAAATATCGCTTTCGGTCAGATTAATTATTTTTTTGTAGTAGCTGTCTGCCTTGGATAGATTAGTTGAGGTCAATTTTTGCTCAATCATATCTGCGATTATCTCAGCTTGCTTTATATGATCTTTTTCGAAGCAACGAATGTATTTGAGCATAATATCTCCTGTCATGGTCTGTGGACCTTTTGCTATGACAGCGGTGAGCTCAGGTGTGCGGATGTCTATCTGCTTTTCAACGTTGATTTCAATTCCGCCGACGTAGTTGATGATAGACTTGAATTTACTGTCCGTGCTGCGTACATACTTATCAATTTTTATGCCGCTGTATTTTTCGACAGCGAGCACCAACTGTGCTGTGCCGCCGTAGTCGAGCTGCTCTCTGAAGTTGCCGTTGCATCCTGTAATGTCAACGCTTACAGTGGGATCAAGAGGGTGTATATTCAGTATCTTTTGGTTGAGGTCTGCCGTAGCTATTGATATAAAGCGTATGCTGTTATCACTGTCTGCAGTGCATAGCAACAGGTAGTTTCGTATACCTTCAACTTCAGGTGCGGGTGCCTGCGTGGTTTCTTCTTCAGTCTGTTGCTCGTCACCGTGTGAAGCGATTGCAGAAAGATCAAAATCGTAATGGCTGAGCAGAAGAAGAAAAGATATTGAGGCTAAAATTATAAAAAAACACGAGAAAGCTACAGCAAAACGTCTGAATCTTGACGAGCGTGCATTTTTCTCAGTGTCAAACCGAAGCTTGTGTTTGCTGCTTTTTTTCAAGCGGATTTCTCCTTATTATTAAAATGGTAAATCATAAGTAAAAACGTTTAAAAGCTCTGGATATAAGAGGGCTCTATAGCGGTTGCGCTTGATATTGCAGCGATAAAAACACTGCCGACGATAAGAGCGGCAAGTACAAGTGCTATTATTCTTATCATTTTCTGGTTCATTTTATCTTCCTCATTCCTTTTATCAATTAGAGCAGAGCCGCCCTGAAAAGCGGCTCTGCCTGTTGAACGTTAAACGCCGAGTGCCTTTTTCATATCATTGATAATGTTATCTGCAAGTGCTGTTGCTTTTTCGCGGTCAGCTGCACAGGCGGTGATATAAACTTTGATTTTAGGCTCAGTACCCGAGGGACGTACGATAGCACAGCTGTTATTGGGGAGTTTATACTGAAGTACGTTTGATTTGGGCAGGTCGATTGCAGATTTTTCGCCTGTTATCGTGTTGAGAGCAGTGCTTGTCAGATAATCGGATACTCCGATAACCTCAAGACCCGCAAACTCCTTAGGCGGGTTTGTACGCATATCGTCCATCATTTGCTTCATTCTTTCCATACCGCTTGCACCTTCGAAGGAGAAGTTGGAAAGTGTGTTGATATACATACCGTGCTCAGCGTAGATGTCTTCCATAACCTCAACGAGGTCCTTGCCGAGAGATTTATAGTAAGCTGCCATCTCTACTATCATTGTCGATGCTACAACAGCATCCTTGTCTCTTGCATGTGAGCCAAAGAGGTAGCCGTAGCTCTCCTCCATACCGAGAATGTAGCGGTCGGCCTCGCCCGCGTCATCAAGCTGACTGATGATCTCACCGATGTATTTAAAGCCTGTGAGAGTGTTTTTGACCTCTGCACCGTATTTGTCGGCAACTGCCTGTGCAAGGTCGGTTGTAACAAATGACTTGATAACTATCGGCTTTTCGGGCAGTGTGCCCATTGCTTTACGGCGTGAAAGCACATATTCGCAAAGCATAACACCAACTTCGTTACCTGTCATAAGCTTGTATTCGCCGCCGTGTCTGACAGCAATACCTACACGGTCACAGTCAGGGTCTGTTGCGAGAAGAAGGTCGGCAGGGAAATCCTTCGTCATACCTATGGCAAGCTCAAACACCTGGTCGATCTCGGGATTCGGGAAAGGACAGGTGGGGAAATTTCCATCGGGGTTTTCCTGCTCGGGTACGATTCTTACCTCATCAAGTCCGAGCCTGCCGAGCATTGTACGTACGGGGCGGTTACCTGTACCGTTGAGAGGTGTGTAGATGACCTTGAGACCGCTCTTCTTGCAGATATCCTTATCAAGACGCTGCGAATCGCAGTGATCATAAAACTCATTCAGAAGCCAGCCTTCAATATAGTCAATCATATCCTCTGCAAGCGCATCTTCGAAATCCATACGCTTGACATCGTTAAAAATATCAATATTGTTGATATACTCAAGTGTTCTTGCGGCAGCTTCATCAGTCATCTGATAGCCGTCGGGTGCATAGCACTTGTAGCCGTTATACTTTGAGGGGTTGTGGCTGGCAGTTATAACAATACCGGAGCTGCAGCCGAGTCTGCGCACAGCAAACGAGAGCATAGGTGTAGGTACGAGATGGGGGAAGAAGTAGACCTTGATGCCGTTTGCGGCAAGTACACCTGCTGCTTCTTTTGCGAACACGTCAGACTTGATTCGTGAATCGTAGCCGATAGCAACGCTCGGCTCGTCAAATGCTTCGTTGAGATAATTTGCAAGGCCCTGAGTTGCCTGAGCAACGGTGTATACGTTCATTCGGTTTGTGCCTGCACCGATAACTCCGCGCAGACCACCTGTGCCGAACTCGAGTGTTTTATAAAATCTGTCAAGAATGGCTTCCTCATCGCCGCTTATTGCATTCAGCTCGTCTGTAAGGTCGCTGTCAAGCACGGCGTTTTTCTGCCAGAGCTCATAAAGCTGGTGGATGTTGTTCATTTTATCAGACCTCCGCAAATTTATTTAAATATTTTATAATGTGAATTAACCGTAGATTGTACCTATCACATCTATTATCGGGCCGAAACGGCTTTCATCAATATTAAGGTCGGCAACACTGCACGAGCGGTAGAAAGATGAAAGAGGACCGTTCTCTGCACCGAGAGCACCTGTGAGCATATATCCGAGATAGTGTACCTCAAGCTCGCCTACGAGGTGGGTGTAATCCATAAGTACATATTCGGTATCCATATCCGTCATAAGCTGCTGCTTCTCGTCAAGCTGACGGCAAAGCTCACGCAAAACACGCGGGTTGCTCAGAGCAAGCGCCTGCGCGGTCTGAAGGTTAACAGCCATATAGAATGTGTTGGTGCCGTCCTGAAGACGTACGTAGTATATCTCACTTGTGTCTGCTATATCTGATGCAACACTGTTGATCTCGTCCTTTGAAATCAGACGGTAGCCAATGATTTTATCAGCAGTAATAACAGCGTTGGCAAGTGCATTTTTGTGTCTCGTGGTGATTTCCGGCGGAGCTTTGGTTGACTCCTGCGTTTGTGTTGTGGTTTCGGTAGTTGTGTCGGGAGCAGTTGAAGCCGGTTTGGTTGCAGCAGGCTTTGTTGAAGGCACGACAGTAGTTGGCTCTGTGGTTGTCTGCTGAGTAGAAGGTTCTGTTGCGGGTTCTGTGGATGCAGGCTCGGTAACCATAGCTGTTACAGAGCTTGAAGGCTCGGTTGTACTGTCATCGGGCTTGGTTTTATTACAGGCACACAGTAATGAGCAGGCAGCAATCGCTAAAGCAACTGCCCTTATAATTCTATTCCGGTTTGACTTCATTATACCGCTCATCTCCGAACTTTATTAATAAATATAGTACTTGCCGAAAACTGCCGCACATCCGGAAGGATTAAATGCTGCAAAGTCATTTGTCTTTGAGTAGGTTTCACCTACAACTATATAAGTCTGGTTGTCAAGTCTGCAGATGTCGGAGGCAGTATCGTTGCCTGCGCCTGCAAGTGATTTAACGTGCTCTACAGTGCCGGCAGAATTTATCGACATAACAAAGCCGTCAAATTCACCCTTGTTGCCTACTGACTGGAAATCTCGGTTGTTAGAGTTTGAAAGGCCTACTGCGGCATAACCAAACTGAGTCGGAGCTATTGCGTTGAAAGTATCGTTTTTCAATCCGCCGAATGTTCTGAGCCACTTTATGTTTCCTTGCGTATCGCAGAAGCCGATAAATGCATCCTTGCCGCCTCTGTTGAGGGTAAAGTCACCGTCATTTGAGGTGTAGCTTCCTGCAAATACGCATCCGCTTGCACCTGCATAGATATCGTTGACTATATCACTCTTGCTGCCGCCTATCATTCTTGCCCAGAGTTTTGTGCCTGTAGATGAAAATTTGATAATACCGATATCTGCGCTGCCGTGGTTGCCTTTGCCGTCGAGGTCAGAGGAAACGATCTGGCAGGCACCGTAGATATTGCCGCTTGCATCAGCGGATATTGCGTTTACTGCATCGGCGCCGCTTCCGTTGAAGGAGTTATACCACTGGATACCGCCGTTGGCGTCAAATTTAACAAAAACGGGAGTGAGACCGTTGAGTGCGAGTGATGCAAAGTCACCGTCCTTTGCGGTAAATCGGCCGGCTGCAGCAAAGCCGCCGTCGGGGGTAGCTGTTACACATTTGAAGTATTCTGTTGAGGAGCCGCCGTATTTTTTGATCCAGCTGAGTTTTCCGTTTGAGGATACTTTTGCAATGATCGCCTCGTATGTTGCGTCTGGTGTAAAGCCGAGATCCTTTGCAGTTGATTCGCCTACAGCAATAATGCTGCCGTCTTTAAGCATTGCTATATCGTGAATCTTTGTGTGACCGCTTGAGCCTATAGGACAGGTCCATAGCAGCTTTCCGTTTTTGTCGTATTTGGCTAAGAATGAGTAGTAGCCTGTCTGTGTAAATGATTGGAAAGCACCGTCGGTCGATTCTGTCTGACCTAGAGCAATGAATGAGTTTGCATCGACTGCTATAACCTTAGCGAAGGTGTCATTATCGGAAGCATCAAGCATTTTGAGCCAGCCGTTGGATGCAACATGCTTGTCGGGTTTGGGTGCGGTCGGTGTGGTAGGCTTTTTGGTTTCTCTGTCAGTATAAAGCGGATTGTCGTAGAGAGAGGTAGTCTTCGGCTTTTCGGTCGGGTTTGCATGGTACATAGTCTGCTGACCGTCAAGCGTGATCTCAATATAATTTGTGACTTTTTCGGTAACTTTTTCCGTAACGACCTCTGTGACGACCTGACCGTGTTCTTCTGTAACCGGGTTACCGTCGTTATCGACTACTGTTTGCGTAACCTTGTTGCCTGCGGCATCGGTAACGTCTTTTATTACGACCTTGGTTGCAGGTACTTTTATGTAGTTGCCGTTTTCGTCTTTCATCGGCTTTCCGTTTTCGTCAAGCTTGAATTCACTTACTTCAACTATCTGAGTGATTACGGGACGTGTCTGCTTTACGGTGACTTTTTCGCCGTTTGCGTTAGTGTATGTTTCACCGTTTTCGTCCGTTGCATAGACTACACTTGTGATCCATTCCTCTGTAAGAGGCTGACCGTTTTCGTCAAGCACTGTATTGCCGTGCTCGTCGGTTACATACACGTGCAAGCCTGTGCCGGTCTGCTTGTTGCAGGCTGCAAAAAGCAAGGTTGCTGCTGTGATGAGCACAGCAAGAATGATTAATGATTTCCCTTTCATATCGTTACTCCTTACATTGATATACAGCATCCTCTGAGAATGCAAAAATTATACACAAGCATTATATCACAGCGTATCGGCTATTGCAAGAAAAATAATATAACTATATAGTAAGAATTGTTAAATAAATTTTATTGGAAGAAATGTTGCGGATTTTTTGTCATAGAATGTATTTTATGTAAAAAACTGAGAAAACTGTTTACAATACGTGGAAAATGGTATATAATTACTTCATTAAGTAAAGGGGAGTAACTCGCACTGCTTAAAGGTGTTATATCGGTTGCCATTCACAGCTTTATCGCTCGCCGATGTATTAAAGAGTGAGACTTTTACCGCATGGGTATATTGTGCCGTGCTGCGGTAAGAGTCTTTTTTATATCCTTAAAGCATAATGCCGTTATCCTTTTAAAATCAGTGAGGAGTTGAAAACATGCAATTCTACCTAAAAGAGACCGATGCTGTTTTTAATGAAGTCAAAAGCTCCGAAACCGGTTTGACTTCCGAAGAGGCGGCAAGGCGACTTGAGCAAAACGGTAAAAACAAGCTCGCAGAAGCAAAAAAAGATTCTACCTTCAAAAGGTTTATGAATCAGCTCAAAGACCCAATGATTATAATTCTGCTTGTTGCGGCTGTTATTGCTGCAGCGACAGAGATTTTTGAGGCAGGCAGATTTGTCGTGCCGACAGACTCTATAATTATCCTTATCGTTGTTCTTATTAATGCCGTGCTTGGTGTTATTCAGGAAAGTAAGGCTGAGAAAGCTGTTGAGGCACTTCAGAAGATGTCTGCCGCAACGACCAAAACTCTGCGTGACGGTAAGATCGTGACCGTCAAGAGTGAAGATCTTGTCGTCGGTGATGTTGTTCTTCTCGATGCAGGTGATGCTATTCCTGCCGATTGCCGTATTTTCGAGTGTGCAAGCATGAAGATTGAAGAAGCGGCGCTTACTGGTGAATCCGTACCTGTCAATAAGCTTGTCAACGCTCTTATGGGTAAAAAAGATAACGAGGAAATTCCGCTCGGTGACCGTAAGAATATGGCGTATATGGGCTCAACTCTTGTTTACGGCAGAGGTAAGGCAGTTGTTACCGCAACAGGTATGGATACCGAAATGGGCAAGATAGCCAATGCTATTTCTCTTGCTGAGGATGGCAAAACTCCGCTTGAGATCAAGCTTGAGCAGCTTTCGAAGATTCTTACTAAGCTTGTTATCGGCGTTTGCGTATTTATCTTCGCGTATGATATTATTACCAAGTTTGCTGTCCCTGAGCTTTTCGGCAGCGGTGCAGAAAATGCTTTCTTTGATATTGCACTTCATTCGTTTATTACCGCTATTGCGCTGGCTGTTGCCGCTATACCCGAGGGTCTGGTTGCGGTTATGACTATCGTTCTTTCAATGGGCGTTACAAATATGTCTAAGAAGAATGCGATCATCCGTAAAATGACGGCGGTTGAAACTCTCGGCTGTACTCAGATCATCTGTTCGGATAAGACGGGTACACTTACACAGAACGTTATGACCGTTGTTGACCACTATGCCGAGGACGAGCAGAAGCTCGCTACAGCAATGGCTCTTTGTACAAATGCCGAGGTTGAGGAAGATGGCAAAGGTACAGGCGAGCCTGATGAGGTTGCTCTCATCAACTACGCAAAGACACTCGGACTTAACAAGGCTGAGCTTGTTGCAGCTTCTCCGAGAGTAGGTGAAGTACCGTTTGACTCGGGCAGAAAGATGATGTCAACAGTGCACAAGGCGGGCGAGCAGTTTGCTCAGTTTACCAAGGGTGCTCCTGATGAGATCCTCAAAAAGTGTACTCACGCTTTTGTCGGCGGTCAGGTTGTAGAAATGAACGACGATATCCGTACTAAGGTTGCTGAAGAAAACACCCGTATGGGTAATAAGGCTCTGCGCGTTTTCGCTGCAGCATATAAGATGTACGACAAAGCTCCCGAAGTTTACGATTCAGCTTCACTTGAGCACGATATGATATTCATCGGCCTTACGGGTATGATAGACCCTGTCCGTCCAGAGGTTAAAGATGCCATTGTTGAGTGCCGTAATGCGGGTATTACACCGATCATGATCACGGGTGACCACATCAACACTGCAAAAGCTATTGCACGTGAGCTCGGCATTCTTTCTGATGATTCTCAGGCTATGATGGGTGTCGATATCGACAAGTACTCCGACGAGGAGTTTGAGAAGATAGTTGAAAACGTACGCGTTTACGCACGTGTTCAGCCCGAGCACAAGACAAGAATCGTCAATGCATGGCGCAGCAAGGGCTACGTTACGGCTATGACCGGTGACGGTGTTAACGATGCTCCTTCAATCAAGAATGCTGATATCGGTGTCGGTATGGGTATCACGGGCACCGACGTTACAAAGAACGTTGCAGATATGGTTCTTGCAGACGATAACTTTGCAACAATTGTTTCTGCAGTAGGTGAGGGCAGAAGAATCTACGATAATATCCGTAAGGCTATTCAGTTCCTTCTCGGCTCAAACCTTTCCGAAGTTATTTCAATCTTCTTTGCTTCGATTATGAATTTCACAATTCTCGAAGCTCCGCACCTTCTTTTTATCAACCTTATTACCGACTCGCTTCCCGCTCTTGCTCTTGGTACAGAGCGCCCCGAAGCAGATATAATGAGAAGAAAGCCCCGTAATAAGAATGACGGTATATTCTCAGGCGGTCTCGGTATTGATTGCTTCTATCAGGGCGTTATCGTTTCTATCCTTACCGTTACAGCGTTCTATATCGGTGAGTTCCTTGAAACAGGTCATCTCATATGGAGAAACATTCCCGACAGCAATGAAGGTATGACAATGGCGTTCTTTACAATGGCGATGTGTGAGATCTTCCATTCGTTTAATATGCGTTCACAGCGCGGCTCCGCTGTTTCTATGGTATTCAAGGGCAGCCACAATCTGCTCCTTTACGGTGCAATGCTTCTCTCGTTTGTTCTCACAACAGCTGTTGTTGAAATCGACTTCCTCTCAAATCTCTTCGGCTTTGCACATCTCGATTGGAAGGCATACGGCATTTCTCTCGGTCTTGCATTCCTTATCATCCCGATAGTCGAAATCATCAAGGCGATACAGAGAAAAACCGCAAAGCGATAAATCAATTACCAATTCACAAGGCTTTTACAGACTGCAATCTGTAAAAGCCTTATTTTTGTTCAGAATTATTTTAGAAAAGTAAACTTTGAGTTTTCTATTGATTTTAACAGTATAAGCATGTAAAATAAAGCCAAAGGAAGGAGAGAATTTTATTATGGTAAAAAAAGTGTTGTCAATTATGTTGGCGGTGCTGATTGCATTGACGAGCTCGCTGACATCATTTGCTGCAGACGATGTGCTGTCAGAGGATAAAGCATCCGCAGTTGTTTATGAAACTAATGATGCCGATAACAAAGATGATGATGTTGTTGCAAGAGCATCTTTGTTTGCCGCGATGTATGTTTTTCCGGTTTCGGGTCATACCTGGATATATGTTGAAAACCTTACCGATGAGCCTATGACGGTTGGTATTTACGAAGTCCCCGCAGGTCAGGGTGTTTCGGTCGGAGTTTTTTCGTTCTCTGTAAATGACGGTTGGGGTATATATTACAACCTTGAGGCTTACCGAGAAAACCGTAACGATAATATAGACGGCTGCCGCTCAATAACCAGAGATATGACGAGAAGCGAGCTTGAAAAGCTCAGCGATACTATAAAAAACTATCCGAATATTTGGGATATCTTTATTTTCAACTGTACTTTCTTTGCTTTCTCCGTGTGGAATAAAAATTCGGATAATTTCTTTATACCTATGATGATACCTGCACTGGCGATGCTTGAGGTGATTATAGTCGGCGCTCCGAAAGGCGTAACACCTATGTATTATCCGACAAAAGACCAGGTTTTCAAACAGAGAGGAAAGGGCGATTCGGCATATCTTGAGCCGTGCGGCGAAAAAACTCTGAGCAAATAAAAGAACAAAAAGCAAGCAAGAGGTGACTAATATATTCTGTCACCTCAGACTGTCGATAAAGTCGCCGAGAACACGCACAAATAGAATGCAGGGAACGGTCTTGGACTGTTCCGCGAATAAATCGAAAAAACATCAGGAGGATTTTTAAGTAAATCTTCCTGATGTTTATATTTATTATATCAGATTTTTGTGCGTTTGCCGTGTTTTTGCCCTCTCGCGGTACCTTTGTACAGCTTCGGAGCAAAGAACACAGCATCTCGTCACCTTTCTCGAAGTCTCTTGAAATATATTGAGCTTTTTTAGAATTTTGTCTGCGATATATATTCTTCTGCATAGTGTGCCGCAACTGCTCCGTCTGCAGCTGCCGTAACGACCTGTCTGAGCACTTTTGTTCGTATGTCGCCTGCTGCGAAAACACCGTCAATATTTGTCTTTGTCGTTTCATCAGCGATTATATATCCGTTGACATCAAGAGCTGTTTTGTCACCGAGGAAGGCTGTTGACGGCTGTCTGCCAATGCTTACAAATATACCGTCGCACTCTATTTCTCTGCTTGTGCCGTCTTTTGATAAAACGTCAACACCTTTTACACCGCTATCATTTATAATTCTGCTTACAGTGCTGTTGAATACAAATTCAATGTTTTCTGTATCACTGAGCGGCTGGTGGTATATTTTTTCGGCACGCAAAGTATCTCTGCGGTGTATCAGATAAACTTTTTTTGCAAGTCTTGAAAGATAAAGTGCATCTGCAACTGCGGAGTTGCCTCCGCCAATGACAGCTACCGTTTTATCTTTGTAGAATCTGCCGTCACAGTGTGCACAGTAGTGTACTCCCATACCCGTAAGCTCCGATTCGTCGGGAATGCCTAGCGTTTTCGGGTGAGCTCCTGCTGCTATTATTACCGTCTTTGCGTGTAATGTGCCGTCGTATGTGGTGATTTGCTTGATTTTTTCGGAGAAATCAACTTTGACAATTTCCGTATACTCTGTTTTGGCTCCGAATTTTTCAGCGCCCTGTTGCATTTTTGTGCCTAGGGTGAATCCGTCAATTCCTTCGTCAAAACCGGGGTAGTTATCAATATCGCCCGTCAGTGTCATCTGACCGCCGGGTGCCATCTTCTCTATGATAAGTGTGTCAAGTCCTGCTCTTGCGGCATATAAAGCAGCCGTGTAGCCTGCAGGGCCTCCGCCGATAATTATTACGTCGTAAATATGCTCCATAGTGATTCTCCTTTCACTTTGTTTAACTGTATTATAATGCTTTTTAACTCTTTTTTCTGTGACTCGGTCACTTTATTGACGTAAAAATAAAACAGTTGTATAATATAACCGATAAAGGAGGCGTAGTCTGTGGATATAAAGGATTTTGAGTCTGCTTATAAAAGCCTTTTCCCTTTTTGGGATGAAATATCTGAACAGGATAAACTTGCTGTTTGCGAAAATACTGTTTCCGTAAGCTATAAAAAAGGTACCACGATCCATGACGGTAACGAGTGTCTCGGTATGGTGTTTGTACGTAGCGGCTGCCTGCGTGTATATATTATGTCAGAAGAGGGTAAAGATATAACACTTTACAGGCTTCATCCCGGTGAGATGTGCATGCTTGCCGCATCCTGTGTGCTTCAAAGCATTACTTTTGATGTCTTTATCGATGCGGAAGAAGACAGTGAATGTTATGTTGTGAACAGCTGTGCGCTGTTACGGGTTAACGATAATTACCCCGATGTAAAAATATATATGCTTGAAATGGCGGTCAGCCGTTTTTCTGATGTTATGTGGGTTATGCAGCAGATACTTTTTATGAGTATGGATAAACGTCTTGCCATTTTTCTCTATGAAGAATCTGCAAGAATAAACTCCGATACAATAAATTTAACTCACGAGCAGATTGCCAAATATATCGGCTCTGCCCGTGAGGTCGTTTCACGTATGCTGAAGTATTTTTCAAATGAGGGGATCGTCGAGGTTTCACGTAAAGGTGTTAAGCTTCTCGATAAAAGCCGACTTCGTCAGTTAGCCTTCTAACAGTGCGAGTATCTGGTGCTTTGGCTTTGCACCTGCCGATTTGTTGACGATTTTACCGTTCTTTACAACTGCAAGTAAAGGTATGCTCGATACTCCGAACTGTGCTGCAAGCTCAGGCTCATCATCTACATTTACCTTGCCAACAAGGTATTGCGGGTTTTCGTCGGCAATCTGTTCGATAAGGGGAGAGACCATACGGCATGGGCCGCACCACTCTGCGTAGAAGTCAAGGAGAACGGGCTTATCGCTGTTGATAACAAGGTCGAAATTATTTTTGTTTATTTTGAGTGCTGACATTTTATGCACATCCTTTCTTTACTTTGTGGCTTTATTATAACCGATTTTTCTGATTGTTTCAGTGACTAAGTCACATGTTTTACCAATATATTAATAGATACCGATAAAAATGAATGCTTTATTGTTGCTTTTCACAGGGAAAGCTGTGTTATTGTTAAATGAGGTGGTATAATGAAAAAATATATTAAACGAGTATTGGCTTTTATTGTTCTGGCGGCTGTGTTTTCGACTAATCTGTTGACCCCTGTTAGCTTTGCCGCTGCAACGGTTTATGAACTTGCATTTGACAATAACTTTGTTTTTGAGCAATGGGCAAATAACTCACTTTCAGGCGGCGTGAGTGCCGGGCTTAGCGGCGGCACAATCTCCAAAGATCTGTCTGCAGGCAGTTTCACAATAACTAACAACTCTACGTCCGAAATCTACACGGGTCACTCAATGGACCCTAATCCGGCAGGTAATTCAACTTATTATTCGATGAAGGTTGAACCGAATACCGATTATGTTTTTTCTTATAACGTATCAGGTGCGGTCACAAGCTTTGAAAGCTTTGTTTTCTTTTTTGATAATACAGGCGCATTTTCCGGTCTCAATCAACACTCAGCACAGAATTACGGTATTAATGAGTGGACTTTTACTACCCCCGAAAATGCGGAAAATATACAGATCCGCTTTGATGTCAACATTCCGGGCGAAAGCGCTACCGTTAAAGATATAAGAATATGTAAAAGTGAAGTTTATACATATGCTTCGGCGCTTCAGACCCGAAAGGCTTATACGTATTCATCAGCAGGTGTATACGGCACTTTGCCTGTGATTGAAAGGGATAATCTTGTTTTTGCCGGTTGGTTTACCGGGGAAAACGGTGCAGGCAACCACATTACGGCAGATACAGCGGTCAGCGCTTACAGCACAAGCGTTTACTCAAAATGGGAGCCTGTTACAAACTCGATAACAATTGTATCGATGCCTGTCAAGCAGAATTATTTCGTCGGTGAAAAACTGAACACGACAGGTCTTAAAATTGGCGTTACTTATCCCGACGGTTCAAGCGAAACGCTCGAATCCGGTTTTGTGTGTACGCCCGGGCGTTTAACTCAGCAGGGCACTCAGACTGTAACTGTCAGTTACGGAGGCAGCAAGGCAGAGTTTGCGGTAACAGTCAAAGAGTCCGATAACAGAACCGTGGTTGTTAACAATACCGAATATTCGGTTCAAGTAAAAAACAACGTATATACGCTCAACTGTACGGCAGACAGCTTTAACCGTTTTAACTTGACATATTCATCGGATGCTTATGTTAAGGGCACTATTGTTATGGGTTCAGCAAGTGAAGATTTCTTTATGGAGCCGTCAGAAAACGGCAGTTTTTCCGCATTTATTGACGGATTCCTTGGCGGCACAACACAAACAGAAATCACAAGTATCAGCTTTGTGCCGCTTGATAAAGATGAAATGGAGCTCACTCTGTTTTCTGTATCAACCGAAAAATCGGATATTCCCTCTGATATGTTGTACCTTACGGGCAGTGATTATAAAATCGGTGTTAATCTCAGTTGGGGCGGTGCACTGACGTACCTGGAGGATTTGACTAACGGCGTTATGTCCTCAACGCGAAGAATCGGCTCTTCGGCAACTGAGGTCGATTTTTCATCAAAGGTCAGTACATCTGTTTTGTATAAAACGAACAGTAACGTTAACCTTATAAACTGTCACGATACGGGCAGACTTGTTCAGCAATCCTATTACGGCACGGGAGCCTACCCTTATGAGCCGGGTATATATCAGGATGTCAACTGGCCTTACAACCCTGTTCAGGGCGGCAACCTTTATAATGAGGCAAGTAAAATTGTTGATTATCGCGTAACCGAAAAAGAAATATATATCAAGTGCCGTCCTCTGGACTGGGCTAAGCAGGCAACGTATATCACCCCGTCATATATGGAGGCGTGGTATACTCTTGAAGACGGCAGGGTGAAAGGTACCTGCAGGTTTGTTGACTATTCGGGTTATCCGTCTACTACAACAACGCAGGAGTTTCCCGCGTTTTACTGTGTTGAGCCGCTCAATAATTTTGTCTACTACACCGGCGGCGAGGCATGGTCTGATGCCAATCAAAAAACGACTCTGAGCAATCTGGCGTTCTGGGGTACTGCTACTGACCAGCGTTACGACTGTAATGAAAACTGGGGTGCCTTTATCGGTGCGGATGCTGACAGCTTCGGTATCGGTATTTACGCACCGGGTCAGACGGAGTTCTTTGTTGGCGTTTTTGAACGCGGAACGGCAAAGACGGTTGATCCGTCTACCGAGAATGCAACCTCATATATAGGTGTTGTTGATACGATCAATTTCCAAAGCTATAATCCGACTTCCTACGTTTACTACATAACAACGGGAAATATAGACGATATTCGCGGCAGTTTCAGCTTGTTGGGGAAAAGCGACACGGATGACTGTAATGTAGGCTATACAAACGGTTTTTGTAATATGTGCTCGCGCTATGAGAAACCTATGTTTACAGCGGATAAATATGATCTGAACGGTGACAATGTGACCGACGGCGTTTATGAAATTGCAAACGCAGGACAGCTGTATTGGTTTGCTTCTCAGGTCAATTCCGGCAGTGTAAGTGCCAATGCAATTCTGGTAAACGATATTACTGTTAATGAGAATGTTTGGGTTAACGGCGTTCTTAGTTCTGCTGCATCATCGTTCAGAAAGTGGACACCTGTCGGCAGCGATACAAATAAGTACGCGGGTGTTTTTGACGGTAACGGAAAAACTGTCAGCGGACTTTATTTCAGTGATTCAAATGCGGAGAATGTCGGCTTGTTCGGCTGTTTAAGTTCTGAGGCGGTGGTGCGTAAGGTTGGTGTTGAGGATTCATTCTTTAACGCTTCGGCTTATGTCGGTGGTGTTGCAGGACGTTGTGAAGCTCAAGTTTCAGCTTGTTATGCCGAAGCAACGGTATCCGGCACATCTTATGTTGGCGGCTTGTTTGGTATGCTCAGCGGTACAGCAGCGGATTGTTATTATTCGGGTGCTGTTTCTATGGGTGATAACTCAGGAGCGATTTGCGGCTCGATTACTTCCGGCGCAAATGTCAATAACTGTTATTTTGATAAGAACAGGTATAGCGGTAATGCTTACGCAAGCAATTTCGGTACGGTAGAATCTGTTGCAGGCTTGGATTCTTTTAATACGGGCGAGGCTGCATATCTGCTCAATAACGGTGTTACCGACGGTACACAGGTGTTTTACCAGATGCTTGGAACGGATCCCTTGCCGAAGTTTTACGGAAAAACTGTTTATTATGGCTATGAAACCTGTACATCTGAACAGGCTGCTTACAGTAATGTCAAACTTTTGGAAAAGGCGGGTCATACCGGCGGAACTGCCACTTGTGCTGCATCGGCAGTGTGCGATAATTGCGGTGAAGCCTACGGCGGTAAGGATGCAACAAATCATATCGGCACAACAGAGCTTCGCAATGCAGTGGAGGCTACCGAAACAAAGTCAGGATATACAGGAGACACCTGCTGTGTTGACTGTAATGAAATACTTATCAAAGGTGAGGTAATACCTGCAACGGGAATACAGGATCCGAGCCGCTATGTTTTTGCCGATAACGGTGCCGTGATTGATTATGCCGACAGATATATATATGGGCTCAGAGCAGGTATTGATTCCTTGGAAGGATATGTGCGCTTTTCTGATGATGCGTGCAATATGAAATATGAGCTTACGAAAAACGGCTTCGGTACAGGCTTAAAAGCGATTATGCTTTATGAAAATGAGGTTTTTGCTGAGTATACGGTTATAATCTTCGGTGATGTTAACGGCGATGGTTGGTATGATGCGGATGATGCGTTTCTTGTAAACTTAATGGTTAACGGTCTTATTCAAAAGGATAAGTTGCCATCGTATATGCTGATGGCTGCAGATTGTAATCACGACGGAGTGATAAATGAATTGGATGTTGAGCTGTTGATCGGTGCAGGTGTCAGAAAGAATGACATTGACCAGAATGCAACTCAGGCTGAACTTGCAACACAGACAGCGTATATCGAGTACGTTTCACTTGTCAGTCAGTCTGCAGACATTGATACAGATGCTTTGGAGTCTCACGAAGCCAATGGAACTGATGAATTATATGAGTCTTCCGAAGGGAAAAGTGCAGAAATTATCTTTGTGGGTATCATTGAACTTATCAGGAGGATTATCGCTTTTATTTTGTTAGTGGTTGCCTGATGCCCCACGGTTTTGTACAGCGATAACTCCATCAATCAGAGATTATATAAAATCAGTGATACGGATAAATAACGAAAGGCTAAGGATGATAAAAATTATGTTCGTCTGCCACGGCAATATATGCCGCAGTCCGATGGCAGAGTTTGTTTTTAAAGATATGGTACGTAAGGCAAGTAGAGAGAGTGATTTTGTCATAGCTTCATCTGCTACCAGCACTGAAGAAATATGGAACGGCATTGGTAACCCCGTTTATCCGCCTGCCAGAGATGAACTTAAAAAACACGGCATATCGTGCGAAGGTAAGCGAGCAGTGCAGATAAAAAAGAGCGATTATGACAAATACGATTATCTTATCTGTATGGATGAGAACAATATGCGTAATATTAAACGTATTATTCCTTCCGACCCTGAAGGTAAAATCGTAAAGCTGCTTGACTTTACAGGAGAAAACAGAAATGTTGCCGACCCGTGGTACAGTGGCGATTTTGGAACCTGCTACCGTGATGTATATAACGGCTGCAAAGCGTTGCTTGAAAAGCTGATATAAACAAAAAACGACCTCCTGCGGTGTAAAACCACAGGAGGTTTTCTGATGAGTTACATCGTTTTTTGTTCCATCAGCTCGTCAGTGAGTCTGATAATTTCGGGTGCTATTTTTTTACGCTCTTTTTTTACAATGCGGTTGTAGACAGGGTAGGCAATGCACAGAGCAAATATGCCGACTACACCTGTTATAATTCCTGTCAGCATTGCTGTACTTTTGTTTAATCCGAAAAAATCACCGATATCTGTCATCACAAGGCTCATGCCCATGCCCATTATAAGAGTTCCTATAACACCGAATATCAGTGCTGTTGCAGTTGCTTTTTTGGTTACTGATGCATCAAGACGGCGAAGCTGCGTCATCTTGTCATCGGGTTCTTCAGAGGTTACATATTTTTTGCGTATTGCTTTTATTTCTTCCTGCTCCTTTGCAGAGTAGGTATAGTTAAATTTTTCGTTGTTTTCCATTGGTGTTACTCCTTCACTGCGTTTAACAGTTTTATCTTTTTTGTGCTCTGAACTATCATATAAATTGCCGTAGCTATAATGAATATTGATATTGCAGCGCCGGATGTTCCGAGCAGAATGCGCCTTTCGGTCTGACTCATTGTGCCGTCACCGAAGGTAGTCAGCATTGTTGATTCAAGAGTCAGCATCGATACACAAGCAGAAGCAAGGCTGATTGCTTTTGATGCAGAATAAACCGGGCTGTTATATTTGCGGTATCTTACTATGTTTATGATTGCGAGCGTGAATGAAGTGAATGTGTAGGCAGCCAGCGCTATTGTAGTTATTTCGTGATGGTTGAATGTTCTGTTCCAATAAACCATAAAGAATATCATCAGGGTCAGTGCCGTATTCATAATAAGGAATATGATGCCGCAGGCACGGTATTTCTTTAGCTCATCAGTGATTTTTTCACCGTGTTTGTGCTTTCTTGTGTGCTGCACAAGAAAAAATCTCATAACCGCAAGAGAAAAATAGTATCCTGCAAGGGAATAAAACCAGAAGGTTTTATGTTCGAATCCCATTCCGAGCTGAAGCAGAGCGTATGCTGTGTTCCAGATTAAAGTTCCGTAAAGCGAAACATTTACTCTTAGCCTTATATCTTTCTGCCATAGTTTTGCGTACTTGTTTTCATTTTTAAATGTCTTAAAGAATTTTATAAGGTGCGGTATTCTGTTGCACCATATCACCAGCGTATATGCTGAAATAACATATGAAATAATCGCCACAACCGATGAGGTGCCTATAAACACCATGGAATACACAAGCAGTGCAGTTGCAATCGGGATGAGAATTATCATAACGGCAATATGAGGAAGGAGTAATGCCTTTGCGATTTTTTTCAGATGCATGTCAGCTCCTCCGGATTTTTACGGTGAAGGTCGAACCTTGACCAAGTGTACTTTCTACACTGATTTCGCCTTGCATAATATCAATAACTCGTTTTACCAATGCAAGGCCGAGACCGTTTCCCTGAACGGAATGCGATGTGTCGCCCTGATAGAATTTTTCAAATATATGTACACCGACTTCTGCAGTCATTCCGCATCCTGTGTCGGTCACTTTTACAACAGCGTGATGTTCGGTTGCTGTAAGAGAAACCGATACCGTGCCGCCTGAAGGCGTGAATTTGAATGCGTTGGAGAACAGGTTATTCCATACATGGCTTAAAAGCTCTGCGTCCGCCTTGATGGTTACGTTTTCAGCAATATCTGTTTCAATTTCAATCTCTGACTTTTCCCATACATCTTCATACTGTAACAGACATTCGCAAAGCTGTTCACCCAGGTCAAATTCCGTAACCTGAGGATATATCTGCTGGTTTTCAAGTCGGTTAAGTTTGAGTATGTTTGTCATCATATCTGCCATACGGCGTGAGCCGTCAGCTACCCCTTTTGCGTATTCAATACGTTTTTTCTCACTCAGGTCGGGGGATTGCAGAAGCGTTCCGTAATTCTGTATTACTGCAAGCGGTGTTTTCATTTCGTGTGATACATTTGCGATAAAATCCGTGCGTAATGTTTCAACACTGCCGAGTTCTTCAGCCATTTTGTTGAAGCTGTCAATAATAGCGTTGAAGGTTTCGTCGGTGCCGATTTTGCTTTGCTGTTTTATGCGGGTTGAAAAGTCTCCTTTGATAATTTTTTCTGCAGCTTCGGTAATTCGCTTTACAGGTCGCTCTACCGTTATCTTCCTGCGTATAGTATCTACTACAGTAATCAGTAAGCTAAGAACCGTAACATTCAGGAACGTTACCTTTGCCGCAGTGCTGATATTCTCTTCAGATAAGATAATACCTAGGGATTTGGACATAGTAGATACAAACAGCATCGTGCAGCAGGTGATTACAAAAGCAACAAGCAGAAAGAACATAAAATAGTTGTTAAGCCATTTTAAAATACTTTTTATTATACTGCCTTTTTTCACTTGATCACCGCCTTGTATCCGAGCCCGTGAACGGTTTTTATTTCAAAAGCATCACAGTTTGCAAGCTTTGAGCGAAGCTTGGTTATATATACATCAACGGCCCTCGGAGTGGTTTCTGTGTCTGCATCCCAGAATTCATCCATAAGCTGCATTCTTGTAAAGGTCTTTTTGGAGTAGGAGAGTAACTTATAAAGTATGCTGAATTCACGATGGGTGAGCGATATTTCTTCACCGTCAAGATAGGTGGTGTGCTCGTCTGCATCCATTACAAAGTTACCTATTTCAATTTTGCGTGATGCTGCAATTTTTGCACGGCGAAGCAGAGCACCGATGCGCAGAAAAAGCTCGTCAAGGTCGATAGGTTTTACCATATAATCATCTACACCTATGCGGAAACCTCTTTGTTTTGATGCAATATCGTCACGTGCGGTCATAAACAGAATCGGTATATCATTGTTGAGTTCACGCACGGTGCTTACAAACTCAAAGCCGTCAACATCGGGCATCATAATATCCGATATGATAAGGTCAAATGTATTGTTGTACAGTGCGTCGTATGCTTCATGTGCATTCAGACATCCTGTAGCCTCATATCCGCTTCGGTTCAAAAATGAACATACGGTTTTGTTAAGCTCCTTATTATCTTCTACTACCAATACCTTAAACATAGGTTTCCCTCCACCGGTTTAATCTAATCTATTATGCAGTATAACACTCAAATGTTAAAGTTTTGTTTGCGTTTTGAAGTTTTTTAAAAATATTTACTTTTCATATCATTTTGTTTTATCGCTGAGATCAATTATTTTATCTGCATACTTCTTACGGCGTGATCCGAGTATGCTTTTATAAATCGGATAGTTGATGATTGCCATAGTCATTCCGACAATTCCGATTATGATGCCGTAAAGCATAGGGTGATTAATGCCGACTGTTTCGGCAATATCTGTCATCACAAGGCTCATACCGCTACCCATAACGATTGCAGCGATGCTGCCGAAGAAATATGCGAATACATTTGCAGGGCGCTTGACCTTTGCATCAAGCTTTTTGAGCTCATCAAGTGTGGTGTGCTCCTTTTCTGTGTACTGTGTGCGGATTTTCTGAATGATAAACTCCTGATCGTTTTTGTTCATTGTTTTTTACCTCTTTCTTTATTTTTGATTTTACGGTGTGTCCGTTAACTTACAATCAGAATATAACCTGCAAATATTTTTGTGATGTTTTTGAAATGTTTGAGTTTTATTAAAAACAAAAAAATCCCACCGATTTTGAACTGCCCCAAATTGTGCGGACAGTACAAAAAAGCCCTTATGGCAGAAATATTTAGTTAAGCGACATACTGACTTCGTTTTTCAAGCGGAGTCAGTTTTGTTTTTAATTGGATTCTTTCGTTGTTGTAAAAGTGTATG
>JAZPYN010000039.1:0-3019 GCA_045544155.1 Acutalibacteraceae bacterium | reverse complement strand
CCGATGAATAACGGCTATAACCAGCCTATGAATCAGGGCTACAATCAGCAGTCGGCTTACTCTCAGCAGCCCGTATCACAGGCTTGGGTATGTCCCGCTTGTAACGCAACAAACGAAAGCGGTGCATTCTGCGCTTGCTGCGGAACACCACGACAGAGATGAGCAGGATGAAAACCGCAGTCATTATTATCGTGATTGTTGCGTTGGTTGCCGCCATTGCGGCAGGTGTGTGGTATTACAAAACCAAGTTCTATGTACCGGATAAAAACGGTATGGTTTATTCTCAGACAGATACAAATAAGCAAGGAGATGATTAACCTTGTCAACAATTCTTGAACAGAAATGTCCGTGTTGCGGCGGTGCGGTTGAGTTCAACACCGGTGCACAAAGGCTGAAGTGTCCTTTCTGCGACACCGAGTTTGACATTACCGCAATGCCCGAAGATACATCAAATCAGGTTGAGCAGATCAACTGGAATTCGCAGGGGGCACAGTGGGGAGCAGGCGAAACAGACGGTATGAGCGTTTATGCCTGCAATTCCTGCGGCGGTGAAATTGTTGCCGATACAACAACTGGCGCAACAACTTGCCCATATTGCGGTAATCAGGTGGTTATGAAGGGACAGTTTTCGGGTGCATTGAAGCCTGACCTTGTCATTCCTTTCAAGCTCGATAAAAAAGCGGCAAAAGAAGCACTCAAAAAGCATATCTCAACCAAAAAATTCGTGCCTAAATCATTCCTTACCGACAACCGCCTCGAAGAAATCAAGGGTGTATATGTACCGCATTGGCTCTTTACCTGTGATGCAATCGGCAACGCAAACTACAAAGCCAAAAAGGTAAAGGAATGGTCGGACGAAAATTACGAATACACCGAAACCTCGTATTTTGACGTTTACAGAAGCGGCAATATAGGCTTTGACAACATTCCCGTTGACGGCTCAACCAAAATGCCCGACGACCTTATGGAATCCGTTGAGCCCTTTGATTTGTCGCAGGCTGTCGATTTCAACACCGCATATCTCGCAGGCTATCTTGCGGACAAATACGATGTAACAGCAGAAGAAAGTATGCTCAGAGCCAACGAAAGAATCAGGCAGAGCATAATTGATTCGTTCAAAGAAACCATAAAGGGATATGACGAGATCGAAAATCAGGGTGCAAATATGAGCGTTGCCAACGGCTTGTATAAATATGCTCTCTATCCCGTGTGGCTTCTCAACACAAAGTGGAACGGTGAGAATTTCACCTTTGCAATGAATGGGCAGACGGGCAAATTCGTCGGCAATATTCCGACCGATAAAAAAGCCGTCACAAAGGCTTCGCTGTTGCTCGGTGCAGGCATAGGAGCAGTAATCTACGGTCTTTTGTGGCTGATAGAGCTGCTTTAAGGAGGTGCGGAAAATATGACTAAAAAGATTTTTGCAATAATTATTGCAGCTCTGATTTGTATTTCGTTTGTATCCTCTGCATCTGCTTATACACAGAATTATGTAATAGACTACGCTGATAAACTATCTTCAAGTGAAATTGAAGAACTCGATTTGCTTGCCGAAAAGCTCGAGTCGTCTTACGGCGTTACCGTACTTTTCTGCATAACCGAAGGTACGGGCGATGTAACTGCCGATGAATTTTCTTCGGAAACCTATGGCGATTACACTGATAACGAAAACGGTATAATAATCGTTCACGATGATTGGAGCAAAGCATATTCCGCATTCACTTCGGGCAACGCAGATGAAGTTTTCAGCGACGCCGCCGTTGACAGTATGATTGATGCCTATGATTTAAACGAAAGCTATTACGGCGGAATTTACGCCTGTTATGAGCTTACTGAAGAATATCTTGAAAACGGTTACTCGGGCGGATATGTTTATGACGGAGAGCCTTTGAATAACGATACCGATACAATAGGCGCAAGCGAAGAAAAGGACGGCGTTTCAATTATATGGCTGCCCGTTTCGCTTCTGATTGGTCTGCTTGTCGGCTTTCTTATCATTAACGGCATTGCCTCGAAAAATAAGTCGGTTAAAATGCAGGAAAACGCAACCGTCTATACACGCCCCGGCAGTATGGTTATAACAGGAAGTGCGGACAATTTCCTTTATAACAACATCGAGCGCAGAGAAAAGCCAAAACAGACAGAGAAGCAGAAAAATTAACTCGGGAGGAAAAGATATGGATTTTATCGGCAAATGGAAATTTCATTCAATAGGCGTATTCAACGATAATGACGAACTTGTTTATTTGACCGCAGAAGGATATCTTGCTTCACCTATGCTTTACATAGACGAAACAGATAAAGATGCCGTTGCCGAAGAAATGAAGGAACGCAAAAAGATAATCGGTATGCAGATTAAAATATGCGATGACGGCAAAATGTATATGCTCATGCCCCTGCCCGAGGGAGTGTCTCAGGCCGAGGTTGACGAAGCGGTTGCGGCGGGATATTTTACTCTCGTTGACGGTATGATTGCCGACTCACCAATGCAGTGGGAACTGCGTGACGGCGAGCTGTGGTATGATACCGGAATTAAAGGTGAGGTTTTTGACGAAGAAGCTCAAACATGGATAAAAGCGCTTGACGAAAGCAGTTATTTTACCTTTATGAATTACAGATTTATTAAAGAATAGGAGGCATTACCAATGGGATTTTTTGATTCACTTAAAAGGCAGGCAGAATCCGCACTTAAAAGAGAGGTTTCGCAAGGTATTAACAAGGCAGTAAACAATGCCGTGCAGTCAGTAGGCAAGGGCAGAAACCACACCGAAACCTTTACCTTTGTTTCACTTCCGACAAATGTTGCGCAGCTTAAAGCTCTGCCCGAAGCAAGCCTTGATTCCGCCTTCAAAACAACGGCTCTCACTCTTGCGGCTTTGTGCAATTATGAGCACAATCCCGACTCAACAATCGAAATGCTCAACTTCCTTAAAGGTCCTGCAGAAGTCAGCGGCTTTGAAAAGCAGTTTATCAAAGAGCATAAGTCGGATCGTAGCCATGTCGTTCTGTGAGGCAAGAA
>JAZPYN010000038.1:0-11972 GCA_045544155.1 Acutalibacteraceae bacterium | reverse complement strand
AACGTCCTCTGTGCTGTCGGTTGAATTATTGCTGACATTGACAGCCGTAAGCGTTAATTTGTAAAGCTTCGTGCTGTCGAGAAACGGCAGTGTTGCCGAGTTTGCACTGAATGCCTGACCTAAAGATTGAGCGTATTTGTTCTCTCTGCCGATAAATTGCAAGCGGGCGTAAGACGGTCCGCCTAAGCCACTGCCTGTATGCTCAAACCTTACAGTATCATTGTTCCAGCTTGGCTTAAGGTTATAAATCGAAAAGCTTCGTTTATACTCTGCAGGTATCTCAATACCACTGTCGGTACTTGCCTGCTGTTGCATCAGCATTCTTCGTCTGTATATCATTCAACCGCCTCCGCCTCAACTGCTGCAGATGACCACAGAGCGACGTTGTTCACAATACTGACCTCATACTGCTTACCGCCCTCAATGACTATCTCATTATCGTTGCCCCATTTGACCTCTTCGGGCAAAGTAAACATTGTCATATCACGGGCGACAAAAGTAAAATAAAAACTGTTTACATAATCAGTATTACCGCTTTTAAATACAATATGAAGTTTCTCAACCTCGCCGAAGACATACAGTTGGTTTGGATTTATTTCCGTTATACCGTTGTCACCCGGTGCCGCATTTATTTGCGGCACCGGTCTGTAATGGTTAAGCCCTATATCAAGTGACACACCAAAGCTGTCATCGTCCTCAAGGTATATATCCTGTACACCGAAGACAGGAAGATCTATAAATGCAGCCTTATTCGGGTCGGTTTCCTGTCTGAGCAGTTTGAGCCTCAGAACGTTGACACCGTCATCATTCTCGGTTGTTTTTATGCTTCCAACCATTGCACCATCTGTAAGAAGCTTAAATATTTTTTCGGTGAGCTTATCGAGAAGCGATAGGTTATTGTGCTTGTGAAACCTTTCAACTTTTGCCCAAATACGCTCAAGCAAAGTTGGATTTGAGTCTGCTTCGGTCTGCATACCGTTGATGCTTTGAGCAATAACACCGCAAATCACAGGCGATTTCGCAATTATCTGCGGCTCGTCACTGTCTTCCTGCAGTACACAGCCGACAAGTTGAAGCGTAAGCGAGCCCTCAACCGTGAGCTGTCTTGTGAGCTTAACGGTAAATGTACTGCTCTCTTCGTTCCGCTTACCTTCAACTGGAATCTTCTCGCCGTTTGCAGTACAAATTTCAGCAGATATCAAGTCACAATCTGCAAGTTCAGAAGTAAGAGTGAACACAATTTCCGTGTTGTTATGCTCCCCTGCCCTGCCGAGAGTGCCGACGGCAGAATCGTTAAAATCAATATGTATTGTTTTCAATAAAGCACCTCCATATTTGACATTTTTAAAAACAAGGTATATAATTTTGCAATGTTAGGAGTTGATAAGATATGAAAAAAATAATTGCAGCCGCATTTGCTGTATTGTTCGGCTCTATTGGCTTGACTGTAGTAGATAAAACTATTGAAGAAAGAGTGTCAACGCTCGAAAGTCAAGTTGCAGAGCTTCAGCAATATACCACTGTTTACAGAACAACCGCCAGAGCAACCACAACAGCCAAACCTATCACAGAAGCAACTAAACCTCAGACAGAAACAGCAAGCCAATCTACAACATTTCAGCCTGCGCCAACTACAACTCTTCCTTACACACTTTTTCAAACCACAGTTCCTTCTGTCGAATAATCGTTTTCGGAGCCTTCCTGTTTATTGCAGGAAGGCTTTTTTGCTTTTTCAGACAAAGCAAGCAGATGTGCAACAGCTTGCTTTGCACCGATAACTGCATTGAGATTTGCTTTCGCCTGCGCAACGGCTTTTTCTGCCGCCTTCTGCTGTGCTTCAAGCTCCTTCGCGTAGGCTTCAAGCTGTGATTTATCAATCATCATGTCACCTCCGTATCGATTTTATCTGCAAGCTCCTGTATGGCTTTCCATGCAAGAGCAACCATTGAATAAAGGTCAACGTGCTTACCGTCGGAGCTGATAACCTCTTCGGGTGTATTGTAACCGTCGCCGATAACAAGACCGTAGTGTGTTTCGAGCTCAGTCGTTTCAAGCGTACTGCCGTTAAGAACAACGTCATCCGTTCCGCCTGATTCATCTTTGCTTGTCTCATCCGATATGTAGTTGTACGAATATATACCTGCATTGCGGACTTTATCAAGTACAGATGAAGCAGATGTAATGTTGGCTTTAGCTGACTCCTCTGATTTAACGGCAATCGAGCCACCCCAATAAAGATTAGTTGCACCAAGCTCTAATCTTTTAGAAGTGCTGTTACCTTTACGACCCTGCAAAGCCAAATAGGCCTCACCATTAGAAGCAAAGCAATCAAGTCGGCATATAACAGAAGGGTTTTCGCCTGTACTGTTGATTTCCAACGCCGCAGACGGAGTCGGCATTCTTTCTGTCATAGATACATCTTTCCATCCGGCCCAATATCCGCTGAATGCAACATCTTGTTCAATGCCAACACACCATTGCACTGCGTTAGCCGGTATATCTACTATGCCCTCATATTTTGCATGATTAACATTATTGATTGCCTCTATTAAAAGCGGGCCTTTGTTAAGGCTGCCGTTTTTAGTAGTTGTATACGCAAGATAATACCTTGCCCATCCATATCTGCCTGCAACAAAAGATAAATTAACTGAGTGTATTCCTTCGGTTGAGCGTAACTTGGAGAGCTGATAAAGTCTTTGTTCAGGCATACTTCCGACAGCAGAGTAAGATATGCCATCTACCTCTTTTGTATCTGTTGCCAAATTATTGCTCGAAAAGTCAACAGCGTTTGTATATGTAACAACACCAACACCCGGTTTCAACATAGCATTTACATACTTATCTTTGCGAATATGCCTGTAACCTTCAAATGAATCTAAAGAAGTTGTGATAATGCCGTTTGAGTACATATCACCGTATGTTTCGATATCTCCTATCAGAAAAAGGTCACCGCTAATCGAAACACCCGACTGATCAGTGATATTGACCGATATGCTTCCCGACTCATTGGTTAACTCTATAACATCAGACTTGATAGACGTTGTACCGATGCCGTCATATTCCCACATTGAAATATTAGAAAATATCTTACCTGATGAATTTGCAACCTTTATAGAGGCAGTTGCATAATCGGCTGTATCGTTTTTGTAGTCTTCGTTGGTAATTTTCAGAGTAGCAACATCCGTATCGGATGCATTCTGAAACTTGACACAGATATTACCGGTAACATCGAGCGCACCGTCATCATCGGTACCGAATATCTTTTCGTTATCGGAGTTAAATATTTCAATCTTACCATTGTATATCTTCACACCTTCTGCAGATATGCTTGTTACGTGCTCGATATCCAAATGGTCAGGGTCAGTAAGGTCTTCAAACTTCAACTTCACTTCGTTACTCAACTGCTCGACTGTTGTTTTCAAGCCGTCAGCATCCTCGACGATACCTTTTATAATTCCTGCCTGGTGATCAACTTCAAGTGCTATTTTTTTAAGCATCTGCTTTGCTGAGCCTGCAAGGTTATATTTGGTCTTGCCCTGCGTTTGAGTCGGTGCACCAAGGCTTGACTTGATACGCGAAGAGGTTGATACATTGAGAATTACGGTTTCAAATGTGCTGCCGTTTTTTTCTTCGACAGTAATAATATCGCCAAGATCGAAAACGAAGTCATCAACAAAATCCTTAACGTTAAACGGAACAAGCGATCTGCCGATGATATTATCCGAAATATCGGCAATCAGCGTCTGACGTGTAGAAGGTGTAACACCATCCGCTGCGGCTATAGCACCGTCAACAAACGGGTTATCATCAATGCGCCAATTAATTGCAGATTCTGCCGCGTTTTTGGGATAAACGATATCATCGGTATAGTTTTGATGTCCGAGCGTAACTGCTGTTATTGCACCGAATTTCGGCTCTTTCGAAACGGTTTTATAATACTTTTTCTTCACCGTTTTACCCGTAGCAAACGGCTTGGATATACGCAGGCCGCCCTCACGTGATATCTGAGCGATACAGCCGCCGAGCTCCGCTATACGCGCTATGAGCTCCCTTTCGCTGACACTTAAATCTGAATTAGGTGCAGAAAGAAGCACACGATTTGCAAACGGAAAAGATATTGTTTCAAGCGCAACACCGTGCCGCTCACATATTTTTTTAACAAAATGAAGCACTGTGCACGGATAGTCAATATCATTAACAAACTGCGTATCAAAAAGTGACGAACGGTCCGTACCTTTGAAGCGGATTGTACGCTTTGTAAGCTCATTGGTGATGTTATCATCTGCAGCTGAGAAAACGCCCATAGGTATCCACTCAGTTGCACCGTCGATTTCAAGGCCTCTGTAAACCGTTACCTCTTGACCGTTGAGTGAAATACTGCCATCTTTATTCAACAGTTCAAACTCACACGTTTTTGCAGGAAATACACCTATCATCCGCTCAGCAGAGTGGCTGATTTTAGGGAATGACATAAGGGCGGTTTCACCCGTATAGGTTACACCGTCCACTTCGATTTTTGATCTCGGCCGCCTGACAAGTGAACTGTCGGTATAAGCCGTAAATTTATTTGAAGCTAAGTACATATTCCGCCTCCTCAGTTTGGCACAGTCTGGATGAATCTCAACTCAAACGGCTCACAGACAAACTCACCGTTAACGAGCATATGTGCATTGATTGCATCTGCTACCGGGTACATTGCTTTAGTGAGCCGCTGACCGGCGCGCAGGTCATAGAAATTGACCTGACATTCATCCATTGCCCTGACTGCAAGAATAGTGCGGATGTCGGCCTCTGTTTTGCTTTTTTCAAAGTGCAGAGTAATTTTATCCCTTTCGGGCAAGACCTCACGGATCATAACATTTTCATCTGTTGCGCCGCTGCCTTCACCGTCAGTCTGAGGATATTCCCAGCTTAAGCCGTCCGCGACGAGAGTTATGCTGTCATTGATTATGACTTCATACTTTTCCATGTGTTATACCTCCAGTAAGATTCTGCCCTCTTCGAGCTGTGCCTGGTTAATCTGCTTGATGATTCGCCTGCCGTCGGGATAATTGACAATGACCTCAATCACCATCTTTACATCGCGGGCAATATTCCTTGCTTTTTCAACTGCTTCGGTGATTTTGCTTTCGGGTGCTATAATTTCGCCCTCACGGCGGTTATCACCGACTATTGTAAGCTGAGGGTTGTTAGCCCTTACCCAGCCGCCTTCGGCAAGTCTCGGAATTGTAACTTGCGATATCTGCTTGATATTAAATCCAAGAGATTTGCCGCCGAGCTTCGGCACCCAATCGGGTACGTTCCATCTAATGGAATTGAAACCTCTAATGAGCGAATTGATACACGAAATACAACGGTTCACCAAATTCTCAATCATTGCGAATATGGCATTAATCGGAGTTTTTAAGGCAGAAGATATGCTTTGCCAGATTCCAGAAAAGACGTTTTTAACATCCATCCAAGCCTTTTTCCAATCTCCTGAAAAAACACCTTTGATATACTGCGTGATGTCTTTGAATTTAGATACGATGTTGGAAATTGTTTCTTTGACTCCGTTGAAGAAATCCCTGGCGGCATTTATACCACTATTGAATCCCTCTAATAGTGAATTGATGAAAGCTGCGCAATCATTTGCGAAATTTTCAATCAACGAACCGGTAATATCCAACGGAATTTTTATAATAGAGGATAGGCTTTCCCAGATTCCAGAAAAGACGTTTTTGATTCCGGTCCAGGCTTTGTTCCAATCACCCGAAAATACGCCGCTGATAAACTGTACAACACCCTTTAGCGTTGTTATAACGCCCGAAACAGAGTCGACAATTCCAGCTACAATCGGTTTGACAACGTTGAGAATATTGTTGAAGATTCGATTGAAGACGGGGAAAAGTTTTTCTTGAAGCCAAAGTACAACCGGGGCAATGAAATTGTTATAGATGTTTGTCGCCATAACAGTGAACTCGGCAGAAAATTCAGCAATTTCATCTGCAAGCGGCTTCAGATGTTCTTTCCACAGCTCATCAACAGCCGACATAAGTGCATTCCAACACGGCTCGATATGATTTGTCCACACACTGAGGATAATATCCTTTGTGCTGGTAAAGGCTTTTTTTATGCCGTCGAACACCGGTGCTCCGTACTGATGCCACTTTTCGCTGAAGGTATCCATCAAATCTGTATATATGCCCGATACAACAGTCAGCGCGGGAACTACACCGCCCGTCCAGACCGAATCGAATATCTCCTTGACAGAGCCGAAAAGAGTTTGAAACAGTAAAAGTGATTCTGTCTTGAACTGCGTGAGTGCCGGCAACCCGACGGTTACAAACTTCTGAATTACCGGGAATGCTGCTACATTCCAGATATCGCCCCAAACCATATTCACGCTTTCGAATAAGCCAAGAAATACGCCTGCAATAATGTGAGCATACGTCGTGAAATAAGTTATCAAATCAGTTGACGCCCACTCTTTCAGCGGTGTGCCGAGAGACTTGATATCCTTCCACGTCTTTTTTGCATTAGCTTTAAGGTCAGCAATATTCTTGAGCAGTGCCTTCTTTTCGGGCTCAAAGCCAGCGGCAAAGCCTTTCCACATATTTTGCAGTTTGTTTTTGAGAGAATCCAACTTCTTTTCGGTTTCACTGACACCTTGCGTGGCTATATCGGAGCTTTCTGCAATATCAGCACCCGCAGAGGCACCGCCTCCCGAGCTGCCTGCAGATGAAGAATCCGCCCCGAATGCCAGCACATTGATTTCATCAAAGCCTGCAAAAGCACGCTTGACTTTCTTTGCAGCCGCTGTCGCCGCATCACCTGTACCCGATATAGAGTCTGCCGCATCAGCTGCAACGTCGCTTGTTGAGCTGAACGCTCCTGCGGTATCGGCCTTCTTACCAAAGAGTGCGGCTATTGCCGTTGCCGCCTTATTCGCTGCCGCCATTATACGGTTGAGAATCTGAAGCAACGGTGTAAGCACCTGAATAATTACTTCGCCAAGTGTAGCTTTAAGTGAATCGAACTGAAGCTTCAGTATTTTCGTCTGGTTTGCCCACGAATTAGATGTACGGGAAAAGTCGCCTTGTGCATCGGCTGTGACACTCATCAGGTAATTATAGCGAAGTAAAGCCTGATTCGCCTGGGTCATAGAATTGTACGACTGTGTAATACCCTGCGACAAAGCGTAAGCCTCAAGGTTAGCAACCGACATATTGATACCGAGCTGTTTCAAAGGCTCGGTTTCGCCCGAAATACCCGAACGGATTTTATCAAAAGCCGTCTGCACATCGAGATTGTAAAAGGATGCCATATCACCCGAAAGCTCAACAAGAGACGTTGACATATCAAGTGCGGCATCCTTTGAGAAGCCCATTGATTTGAGCATTGCACCCATAGTACCCGAAAACTGCTTTGCACTAAGTTCCGATATACCGAATGCATTTGCGGTAGTTTTAGCCCATGCATTGATTTTCGGTGCAGAATCGCCGAATGTTACATCAACAACATTCTGCACCTCGGTAAGGTCCGAGCCAAGCTCAACACATTCCTTTGCAAAGGCTGTAACTACTTTAACAGAAAAGGCCGCCGCAACAGCTGCGCCGACCTTTTTCATTGCTCCACCCATAATGTTTTGGGCAGAGTTACCTGCTGATTTGACTTGTTTTGTGAAGGCACCGCTGTTTGACAAGATATCAAACGACACGGAGCCTACATTGGTAGCTGATATTCCTGTCACCTCCCAGCAAGTGAGCTGAGAATCTGTTGCAGTTGATTGACAGACATTGTGGGCTTTGTTTCTTTGAGCATTTTTTGTGCTTTAAAAGCCTGCCAATCGGAACGGATGCGTTTCTCTGTCACGGTCATATTCGCAATCCGCTCACGGTCTGTTTCAGCTCTTATCTGCACTACTTCACCCAAAGGAGTATCTGCCATAAGTCCGCCAAGGAGCTTGAGATACTCGCTCACAGAAATATCTTCCTGAAGGAGCCTGATACCGTACTGCTTGGCAAAGCTCGCAATTATCAGAGCTTCATCAAACTCAGGATCATACCAGGTCTCCTTACTTAGTTTTTTGCTGTTGCCTCTTTCTTCAGGCTCTCATAATCCTGACCTGTGATAGCCGCCATAACGTAGAAGGTAAGATTTTGGAAACCTTCAAAGGTAATACCGCCTTCAGCTTCCATAATCTCTTTAAGCTGCTTCTTACCAAGAGCAAGCTCGAGAGCCGCCATATTGGTATCTTCAATGTTGGGGTCTGCCTGAACAGCCTGAATTTCATCCCACGTGCTTTTGCGGTCATCAACCGTGTAGATTTTGTCACCGATTTTGAGTGACGGATGATTGTCGCCTGTAAGAATAGAGCCTTTTGTGTCAATAATTTTCATTTTTTATTCCTCCGTTATTTGTTTTTGTTATGCCTTTTTAGGTTCGAAAGTAGGCTTGCCGTTTGAAACGCAGTCAAAGGTAAGGGGTGCTACATTGGTTGCGTCGCCGCCCATAAAGTCCTTAACCTGCAATACAACGGGTGCTGTAAAAATCGCACCATCGGGGAAAGTAAGCCGCAGCTTTGAATCGCAATCCCTGCCGTTTGCAAGTGCTTTGCTTGCAATATAATCATTGCCGGCATCACCGATGTTACGCTTACCGCTGAACGATGCGACAAAGGACTTCGCAGTTGCGAGAGCTCTCTGCCAGCCACCTTCGGTAAGTGAATTCCAGGTTTCAACACCTGTTTCAATGGAAAGGCCCATACTCTCCATATCCGCAACTGTTACATAGGTTTCGGCTGCACCGCCTGACGTCTCAACTTCAATAGTGATATCGTAGACGGGGAAAACACCTGAAAAGCTCAAAAAAATCACTCCTTATTAAAATAAAAATCAAGTTCAAGTGAGTATTCGCATATACCCTTATCGTCACTACCCAAATCAATGGGATAGTCATAACGGGATATCACGAACACACGTTTGTTATCAATGACGAATGTTTTCTCGTCAAAAAAATCGTAAAGCTCCTGCGCTTTTTCAGCCGCTTGATTGGGGCTGTTTGTCCAACGCAGGAGCACTGTTACGGGTAGTAGTCTAAAGCTTTTGTTCACCTTGCCGCCGAGAGCAGTTACCTTAGGGGTGGCATGCTTCGAATGGTAGAAGCACACCGCCCTGTCACTGTTCTTATCAATACGGCCGACGGATACGCTGTCTGTCCAACCGTATTCTGTCCGAAAAAAATCTCTGATTGCTTTTAACACCGCTCAACCTCCCAGACTCTTACGCATAAACACCGCAAACACCTTTTGAGCATAGTCCTTTTTCGCACCGCTGATATAAGGTTCAAACCAAGCTCCGCCTGCATTCGGGTTTTCTTTATCGCTGAAATGATACTCAGGATGAAAATACAACCGTCTTGCATACGGTGTATCGGATACGACAAACACCTTGCCCGAATCAACCTCGGAATCATCAACAAAAGTCGAACGATTCTGAAGCTGACCGCTGTCAAAAGGCATAGTTTGCGACTGTTGCAAATCTGTTTTGACCGCATCAGCAGTCTTAATCAGTGCTTTACGTATATCAGACTCTATACGGTTAATATTTGCTGTGTTATACGTTACCTTTGGTGTCAGCTTCATACGAGCTTAAAGACAGTGTGATGCACCGTACCGTCGGGATTTTTAGGCCTTGCAGCTTCGTGTATATGCATCACACGCTTACCGATTTGCACGGTACCCGAAGATATTTCGGGCATATTCGGTGCAATATCGCCCTTGACAATAACCTGACCGCTGAGTATTACCTGCTTGCCGTCAGCGGTATAAACACGCTTTGTATGCTCTGACCACATACATTTTGTGCTTATCGGCTTCGCCTTTTCGGACTCACCGTCTTCATTGATACCTTTTGCTTCGAGAGTTACGGTGCAAGGTGTTACAAGCAAATGGTCGGGGAACGGCAGCTTTTTCACATTTTTAGCCATTATAAAGCCCTCCTCATAAGTCCTGTTTGCTCAAGCAGTTTATACGCCAGCGTTGCCATACCGGCACGTTCTGCGGCGGTCTGTTTGCCGCTCACACTCACGCTGATATCGAGTACGCTGTAGCTTTCAATCTGCGGTTCACCGTCGGTATAACCGCCGTATTCCTGAATGTAATCGGCTTGGACACACACGGCTTTTCTCACCTTATCCCTTTGAAATTCGGTGAGATTGTCAAAACCAATACCTCTGATACGATTAAAAGTGACCTCGTCGACTTTCATCTCGGCGAGGTCAAGCAATTCCTGTATATCTTTGGTGCATTCGGCATCAGGCTCACTGCTCTTGCGGTTGGCTATGTAGTAGTCAATATCGACGTACATAGTATCAGCCCTCTACATCAACATAGAGGCTGTCAATTTTGCCGGACTTGCCGTTGGGGAAGGTGAAAACGTCAGAAAGCTCACGCTCCTGGTAGAGGTAACCGTCACCTTCAGTATGTGCACCGGGATTGAAGTAATAAATACTTGAAATCTTGGGCACAAACTTTGTAGTAAGCGGAGAAGCGATAAGAACGTTGATGTGCTTGGATGCTTCAACGCCGTCGCCTGCCTCTACAGGTACGAAGCCGCCGTCTTCGGAATCAAAGTTGAAGCTGTCATAGAAAACTTCATCGTTGATAACCTCAAAAATGGGTACGCCGTCAACTTTTGCAACACGTGTCTCGATACCTGCACCGCCCTCGGCAATCTGAGTCATCTCGATTGTCTTGGAAATTTCGGCAGACATTTCGAGAAGATCCATAATCTCACTGCGGACATAGATGATAAGAGCACCCTTGGCTCTGTAGATACGAAGCTTGCCTGCGGCAATCATAGCCTTGAGCTTTGAAAGCACGTTTGCTTTTGTCCACGAGCTGAGTGCACTTTCTGACCAGTAACCCTCCTGCTCTTTTGCAAGTGCGGCACACTTCGAGAAGAAAAGAGCGTCCTTTTCGGGTGTTGACTGTGTGCGTGTGAATACCTTGGCGATATTCTGAATGGATGCGGTTGCGTTGCTCTCGCTTACATCTGCCTTATCGACAAGGAAGGAAATATCACGGTCATGCTTGAGGGTGAAAGCTACATCCGTCTGATTGAATGAACCTCTGTTCCAACCGCCGTTGCGGCTATGGCTCTTAAAGCCGGTAGTGCTCATCTGTGTGAAGTGGAAAGTCTTACCATCCTCCATAAATCTTACGTTGTTGGTGATGAACGGAGAAATAAGACTCTCCTGCATAAAGATTTCAAGAAGCTCGGGCTCCCATCTTTCAGCATAGTTTACATTGTTAGGCATTTGTTTTTCTCCTTACATATTAGTTAAATCTGTTCCAGCTCTTCTGCTTGGGCTTATCCGCCGGGGCAGGAGCTGTATTTTGCTGACCATCGCCGCCGATTGCAAAACCGACTGTTTTGCCGTCAGCCTTTTCGGCAAGCTCGGGCCATTCTTCAAACAGCTTTTTGACAGCTTCGGTAGCTTTATCACGGCTGAAATTGCCTTCGTCATCAAGACAATCCGCACGGTCGATAAGCTTGACCGCCCTTGCAACCTTCTCTGATTTGACGTGCTGCGAGAGCATAATGTTCTCAAGCACAGAGTTTTCAAGGCTTGCTGTCAGCTCGGCAACTTTTGTATCATCCTGACCGACGGACTGACTTGCACCCTCTGCCGCTGCAGCTTCTGCGAGGATCTTCTTCGCCTTCTCTTTGTCGGTGATACCCAGCTCTTTGAGGAGCTTATTCACTGCCTTTTCGCTGTTTTTCTTGCTGATGTTGTTCACATCGTCGTCTGTGTACTTCTTTTCAGGCTCGTTTGCGGGCGGTGTTGTACCGCCTTCGGTACCGCTGCCCGGCTCCTGACCGTCAAGTACAGTGTTGTTTTCTTCTGCCATTTTGTCTCCTTTTTACGGATAAGGTCATCCGCTCCCCGTTTATACGCACACGGGCAAACGTATTTTGATATGAAAA
>JAZPYN010000037.1:0-52991 GCA_045544155.1 Acutalibacteraceae bacterium | reverse complement strand
CAATAGACGAGCTCATTGAAAAGCTTACTGAGGTTGCGGAGGAAATCAAGAAGGTTGATGAAGCTGTTAAGTCATATAATGAAGAAACGGTCAAGTCAACCGACAAGGAAGACCTCGCACAGCTTAAAGAGGATGTTCAGGATCTTATCGACAGTGGTAACACAACCGAAAACGAAAAGACCACTCTTGGTGAAATGATTGAAAAGGTTGAAGGTCTTGAAGATAAGATTGAAGAAATCGAAACACAGCTTGAAAGAATCGAAGGTATTGAAAACATCTACAACCCCGAAACAGTAACAAGCGACGATAAGGCAGCTATTCAAAAAACAATTGATGAAATCGAAGCTGTAAATCCTGATAACCTTACCGACGAGCAGAAGGCTGAGTATGAAGAAATCAAGGCAGGTCTTGAAGCTCTCCTTGAAGAAATCGCAGCAGCAGAAAAGGATGTTGCAGACATCGGCATTGAACTTGAAAAGTTCGACGAAGAAAGAGTAACAAAGTTCTGGGAAGATGATATTGAAGCTCTCAAGGCAAAGATTGACGAGCTCCTTGCAGACGAGAATATGGGCGAAGCTGAAAAAGCAAAGCTGGATGAATACAAGGCTCAGGCTGAAAAGCTCATTGAAATCATCAACACACCCAAAGAATATTTCTCACTCCGCTTCTTCTATCTCATCTGGGATTGCCTCACTTGGAAATACAACGGCATTCTTGGGTTCTTCTCACAGCTTTTCGCAAAGTAACGACATCATAACACTAAAGCCGACGTATTAAACTGCGTCGGCTTTTCAGACTGTCGATAAAATCGCCGAGAGCATGCACAAAGAAAATATAGAAACGGTCTTTGACCGTTACGCAAATAAACCGAAAAAACATCAGGAGGATTTTCAAGTAAATCTTCCTGATGCTTATATTTATTATATAATATTTTTACTCCAGCATATCAATTCTGTTCTTGTGTCTGCCGCCTTCAAATTCTCCGCTGAGCCAAGCATCAACTATCATCAGCGCAAGGTCACGGCCGATTACTCTTGAACCGATTGCAAGGATGTTTGTGTCGTTGTGCTGACGTGAGAGCAAAGCAGAGTAAGGCTCGCTGCACACTACCGCACGCACCCCTTTTACCTTGTTTGCGGCAATCGAAATACCGACACCCGTTCCGCAGATGACTATTCCTTTTTCACATTCGCCCTTTGTTACAGCTTCGGCAACAGCTTTGCCGAATACAGGGTAATCCGTACGCTGAGTGCTGTGTGTGCCGAAATCCTTGATGCTGTAGCCTTTGGTCTGCAGGTGTTCTATGATATGCGTTTTCAGCTCAAATCCGACGTGGTCACAGCCGATTGCGATCTGTGTCATTTCACGTTTTCCTTTGTCACGATATTTGAGTCAACGGGAATCATCTGAGGCTCAGCCTTCGGGTCAAACTTCGGCTTGTTCTTAGCCGCTTCAACCATTTTTCTGAGTGAGGTCGCACCGATTTCTGCGGGGTCCTGTGCAACGGTTGCGTCAAGCTGACCTGCACGGATTGACTCGAGTGCTTCTGCCGAGCCGTCTGTGCCTACAACAATGATTTCACCTAGCTTGTCAGCGTTGATTACCGCCTGAAGTGCACCGAGAGCCATCGTATCGTTACAGCAGTAAATCGCTTTTAATTCAGGGTACATCTGAATATAGCTTGTGGCTGTGTCGAGCGCCTTCTGTCTGTCCCAGTCTGCAGGCTGAGAAGCAACAAGGTCAATGTCATCTGCTGCCTTGAATGCCTTTGTCGCACCTGCTTTTCTTGATTCGCCCGAGGCGTTGCCTGCTTTACCCTCAATAATCGCAACGTCACCGCCGTCTTCACCAAGCTGTGTGATGATAAATTTCGCTCCCTTTTCGCCGACTGCTACGTTGTCTGTTGTTGCAAATGCAATAACACTGCCGCCTGCGTTTCGAAGTGTGTCAATGTCAATCTTCTCATCGATATTCATTACATATATGCCTTTTTCGTTTGCCTGAACAATACCGTTTATAAGGTTGGTGGGGGAGAGAGGAGCGACACCGATTGCCTTATAATCCTTGGTAAGGCAGTTTTCAAATATTGTCAGCTGACCTGCCGTGTCTTCTTCGCTCTGTGCGGCAAAAATGTCTACCTTTACACCGAGTGCCTTTGCCTCTTCCTCAATACCTGCCTTCATTTTTGCCCAGAAATCGTTTGAAAGCGTTTTGAGAATTATTGCGTAATCTGCTTTGCCCGAAGCCATATCGGATACACCTGAGCTGTCAGGCTTAGGATTTTCGTCATCATTGCCGCCGCAGGCAGTGAGTGTACAACAGATTATGGCGAGTGCGATTAACGCCGCGGTAATTTTTCTGATTTTCATATTTTTACCTCTTTTCATTTGTTTGTTATATTATTCCCGATTTGGCGCAGATATTCATTCAGCGCAAAATCACCGCTGCCGAAAACTCCGCTTTGCTGGTCGTGCTTTGTGAATATGAGCGTCAGATTTTTCTCGGGATACGGCTTGCGAGTGTAAAATCTTACCGAGTCGGTCAGTACTTCTTTCGGAAAATCCTCCATATCAACAACACCGCCGCCTATGATACAGCAGTCGGGGTCGAGTATGTTGACCTGGGTCGCTATCGGAATGGCAAGGTCACGTACAAATTTCTGTAATACGGGGCTGTTTTTGTGCTCTTTGAACACCTTTTTGATATCGGTGTCGGGGAAATGCTTTGCCGCAAGCTCTTCAAGTGCCTTGCCTGAGCATCGTGTTTCAATACATCCTACATTGCCGCAGGTACAAACATCCGTACTGTCAATTATCGGTACGTGCCCCAGTTCACCCGCAACGCCGTTACTGCCGCTGTAAAGCCTTCCTCCTATTGATATTGCGTTACCGAAGCCCGTGCCTATATAAAATCCGAGTACGGTTGTTTCACCGAGAAGACCGAGCTTTGCAATGTCGTTATGGAGCAAAAAATTAACATCTCTGTCTACGTAAACGGGAAAGCCGAAATACTCTTCAAAGCTGCCGAAATCTGCGTTGTCAAAGCCTTTCAGATTCGGTGAGGAGTAAACCTTTTTCTTGTCCTTGCTCACTATTGCGGGTATGCCTATTGCCGCCGACTTTATCCTTCCTTCAAAGCCGCTGTTTTTCAGGTAGCTTTTTATTTCGTCTTTCAGTATTTCTACAGCGTTTCCGTGCGAAAAAATGCCGCTTGATGTGCGTGTGAAGGTGTAAATCCTGCCGTCACCGCCGACGACACCCATACGGAAATTAGTGCCGCCTATATCAATTCCGAGTGCAAATATACTGCTCATGTTTTATTCCTCCGTTGTTGCCTTACTGAAATTTGTCTGCATTTTTTCCCAAGCTGTTTCAAGGCCTGTGTCGAGCGAAAAAAGCCCCGATGTGCCGACAACAAAGCACTCGGCACCTGCCTTGTAAAGCTCGCCGAAGGTCTTTTCGTTGCACGAGCCGTCTATTTCAATGATATAGCTGTAGCCGTTTTTTTCTTTGAGCGTGCGTGCCTGCTCAATTTTTCTGAGCATCTGTTTTATAAAGCTCTGCCCTGCAAAACCCGGGTCAACCGTCATTATCGTGATTTTGTCGAGCAGCTCAAGGTAATACTGTGCCGCAGAAAGGGGAGTGGCAGGGTTGAAAACAACTCCTGTTTTGCAACCCGCATTTTTGATTTTGGCCATTGTGCGGAATGCGTCTGCGTTTATTGTTTCTGCCTGAGGGCAGATGTATGCGGCACCTGCTTTGCTCAGCGGCTCGATGTAATCCGCAGGGTTGGTGACCATAAGATGACAGTCGAGCGGCTTTGCCGCAACTTTTGATATTGCGCTTACAAAGTCAGGTGACAGAGTAAGGTTCGGCACATAGTGGCCGTCCATAATATCAACGTGATAAAAATCGCATCGGGTGTTTAGAATTTCAATCTGATTTTTTATATCTAAAAAGTCCATACACATAAGCGACGGACTGAATAAAGCCGACATAGTTACCTCCTGTTTTCTGCTGCAACAAATCGGTCGAGTGTTACTGAGCCTATAATCAGCGCACCCATTACAACCTGCTGAAGAGTGCTTGAAACAGAGAGCAGGTTCATACCGAAGTTGATAACGCCGATGATAAGTCCGCCCATAACAACGCCGAAAATTTTACCCTTACCGCCAAAAAAACTCGTACCGCCTATAATTGCCGCGGCTATTGCATAAGTCTCAAAGCCTGTTGCCGCCGCAGGCTCTGCAGAGCCGACACGTCCGAGCAGTACAACGCCTGCAATACCTGCACAGATACCCGAAATAATAAACACAATCAGCGTGTGAAGCTTTACGTTTATACCCGAATACCACGCGCTTTCCTTGTTGCCGCCGAGTGCGTAGATGTTTCGTCCGAGCTTTGTTTTTTTGGTAAGAAAAGCAAGCACAAGCGCCACTGCAAACGCAATCAGTGCCGCAACGGGTACGTAAAAAATACGCTGTGCCATAAACTTTGTAAAGCCCGCAGGGAAGCCGAAAACCGCACTTGAGTCGGAGATGATAAGCGTAACTCCGCGGAAAATTGCCTGCGTGCCGAGCGTGATAATAAACGGATGAAGTCCCGTTGAATTTACAAGGATACCGTTTAAAAATCCGAGCATAGCGCCCATAAAAATGCCGAGCAAAACGGCAAGTACGGGCGTTGTACCCGATACCATAAGCTTTGCCATAAACATACCCGACAGCGCTACAACAGAGCCGACAGAAAGGTCGATACCTGCTATGAGAATTGCAAAAAATTCACCGAGAGCTATCAGGATATTTACCGAGCTCTGTGACAAAATCTGCGTTACTGTTGACGACTGAAAGAAATATGTCGGCTTGAGCACGGCAAGAATAACAAGCAGCAGTGTCAGTATTCCGAGTGTGCCGTAGCGTTGCCATATTTGCTTGAAAGACAGTGTATTTTGTTTTACTTTATTTTCGGCTGTCACGTTTTTTCTCCTTTCCTTTTTCTGCGGTTGATGCCGCAACAAGCTTCTCCTCCGTTGCATCCTTACGGTCAAAGGTTGCAACTATTTCGCCTTCGCGGAATACCGAAATTGTGTCGCATACCGCCAGTAATTCGGGCAATTCCGAGCTTACGACAAGCACGCCCTTGCCCTCGTCAGCGAGCTTTCTCATCAGCGTGTAGATCTCACCCTTTGAGCCTACGTCAATACCCTTTGTCGGCTCATCAAAAATAATTATCTGCGAGTCAGCGGCAAGCCATTTGCCGAGAATTACCTTCTGCTGGTTGCCGCCCGAAAGCTCCGTTATACCCTGTGCGGTTGAATAGCATTTAATATTAAGCCTTTGCTTTTGTTCGTCTGCCCATTTTTCTTCCTGCTCTGCGGAGATAAGTCCCACGGTACCTCCGCCCGAGGATTTTTTTATAAAGGGAAGTACAGATATATTTTTCTTTATATTGAAGTTGTGAAAAAATCCTGTTTCACGGCGGTTTTCCGTTACCATTGCCAGACCGTTTTTTATCGACTGATACGGTGTGCGGCAATCCGCTTTTTGTCCGTAGATATATATTTCGCCCGATTCCCTCGGCTGAGCACCGAATATTGAGTTCATCATTTCGCTTCTGCCCGAGCCCACAAGACCCGAAAAGCCGAGTATTTCTCCGCGTCGGAGTTTGAATGATACGTTTTTTACTTTGCCGTCACGCCGTGTAAGATTTTTTACCTCAAATATAACCTCGGCTTTGCTGAAATCTGCATTCTCGTGCTGATAGCTGCCGCTTATCTGTCTGCCTACCATCATCGTTACAAGGTCGTCCTGTGTGACGTCGCTCACGTTTTTTGTGCCGACATACGTTCCGTCCTTGAGCACGGTCACGCGGTCGCCTATCTCCATAATTTCGCCGAGCTTGTGCGAAATAAAAACTATGCCTTTGCCTTCTTTTTTCAGCTGACGCACAACCTTGAAAAGGTGTGCAACTTCGCTTGATGTGAGCGAGGTTGTCGGCTCATCCATAATCAGTATTTTGCTGTCTGCGGCAAGTGCCTTTGCAATTTCAACCTGCTGTTTTTCGGATATACTTAAGTTTTCTACAAATGTTTCAGGGTCACGGTTAAGTCCTACTTTTTCAAGCAGCTCCTTTGTATGCTCTTTCATCTGTGCGTAGTCAACCGTGTTTATAAAGCCGAGCTTTTTAGTCGGCAGGTGACCGACAAACAGGTTTTCTTGAATGGAAAGCTCGTTGATTACGCTCAGCTCCTGATAGATTACGCTGATTCCGTTATCACGTGAATCTTTAGGAGTAAGCCCCGTAAATTCTTTGCCGCCGAGATTGATAGTGCCGCTTGTCGGCTTGTGCACACCGCTTAGTATTTTCATCAGCGTGCTTTTGCCTGCTCCGTTTTCACCGAGCAGTACGTGCACCTCGCCTGCAAGTATGTCAAAGGTGATACCGCTCAGTGCTGTTACACCGGGAAACTTTTTTACAACGTTTTTCATTGTCGCTAAGGTTTGTATTTTTATCACACCTTTTAATGTCTGCTTTTATTTTAGTATGCTGATTCGTATGAAAAATATGCTTGCAATTTTTATTGAATATCCTGTATAATATCTATAGACCATTATAAGGAGGCTTTGTTATGAATAAGGTTATAACTATCAGCCGTGAATTCTCAAGCGGAGGCCGTGAGTTTGCACGCCGTCTTGCCGATAAGCTTAATTTCGCTTATTACGACAGCGAGATAATTACCGAGCTTGCAAAACGCACCAACCTTGCCGAGGAATATATAAGCAGTCTCAACGAGCAGAGTCCTGCACCGCTTCTTCCTATTACTATAGGCAATACTTTTTCACCTATTGTTGATGTCAGATGGGAGCATCAGAATACAATTTTTGCCGAGCAGAGCAATCTCCTCAAAGAGCTTGCCGAAAAGTCCGACTGCGTTATTGTCGGCCGCTGTGCGGATTACAGTCTTCGTGAGTTTAATCCGATACGTGTCAGACTGTATGCAGATATGGAATCAAGAATTGAGCGTTGCAGGTCAAGAGCGCCAGAAGGCGAAAAGCTCACCGACAGAGAGATTAAGCAGAGGATAAACGAGATAGACAAATCAAGGTCTAAATATTATCAGTTCTATACAGGCAAAAAGTGGGCTGATATGCTAAACTACGATATCTGCATTAACACCACAGGCAAAGATATAAAACAGCTGGTTGAAGATTTTGCCGAAACAATAAAATAAACTGCAGGGACAGTATCAAATCGCGATACTGTCCTTTTGATTTGACTGAAATGTCATTTTATGGTATTTTTGTCCAAAGGAGTGATTGATATGAAATCAACCGGTATCGTCAGACAGATTGACAGTGCAGGCAGAATTGTTCTGCCCAAAGAGCTTCGTACAATGCTTGATCTGAAAGAAAATTCCGATTATCTTGAAATTTTCACACAGGGTGAGTTTATAATGCTTCGCAAGTACTCGCCGTGCTGTGTTTTTTGTGACAGTACAGAGGATGTTATTGATTATTCGGGCAAAAAAGTATGCCGTGCGTGTGCAGCAGAGCTTTTTGAGAAGTCACGCAATCTTTGAGGTGAAAGAAAATGACAGACGAAGAAAGATTGCTCGCAAAGCGTTTTGAGGAGCTGAGCTCACGCAGCTATAACAAAGGTATATGGGTTTATTCCGATTTTCTCACAACCGCACAGCAAGCACTTTTGCAGTCGCTGAAGCTCGGTGCAGTCAGCTTTTACGGCGGTTATGACGGTGCCGAAAGGCGTGTTGCCTGCTTTGGCAGTGAAGAGCTTTGCGGTTACGAAGCCTGTCCCGAATGTGTATGGCTCGAAATAAAGCCCGTTGCCAGAAAGTTTGCCGACGAGCTTTCACACCGTGACTTTTTCGGCTCGGTTATGGCGCTCGGACTCAGAAGAGAAATGCTCGGCGATATAATAGTTTACGATAACTGCGGTTACCTTTACTGTATGGAAAGTGTGGGCGGATATATAATTGAAAATCTTACACAGGTAAAGCATACAACGGTTGCCTGTGCTGTAGTTGATGCTCCGCCTGTCGAGAGTGTTGCTCTGCCTGACGAGGAGGACTTTGTCATAGCTTCAGAGAGACTTGATGTAGTTATAGCATCGGTTTACAACCTCTCAAGAAGTATATGCAAAGAGCTTGTAGAAAAAGGTATGGTGAGCGTAAACAGTATGCTTACCGAGAATCCTTCACATCAGCTTGAGTCGCATGATACCGTTTCGGTAAGAGGCAAGGGCAGGTTTATTTACGAAGGAATAATTCGTGAAACAAAAAAAGGCAAACTCAGAGCGAGTGTAAGAGTACACAGATAAAAGTAAAAAAACTCATCCGACACCTGCGTTCAGACCGCAAATGTCGGATTTTTTTATGTTTTTGTGCGGTTATTTTCTTCTTTTACAAACAAATGCGTTATTTTGCAAAAAAATTTTAAAATTTCTTTTGCAGATAGTGACATTTTACTTTATTTATATTATTATATATAAGATATAAAAGAATGCGGAGGTGTTTTCTGATGAAAGCGGTTTTCAGCTTTATTATGGCTGTGTTTACTGCTCTGACCGGTTTCGGCTCAAGGATGAGCTTTGCGGCTGTTGAAGAGCTTTTTACCGATGCGGTTTCTCTGCTTGTACAGCGTGCCGATTTCCTTGAAGAAATTGATGACAGCGACATCGGCGTTGTCGGTGAATCCGCAGGTTATGTCAAAAACACCGTGCTTATATTTTTTAATGAGGATGCAGGCTTTTTCTCAAGGCTTGACGCGCTCAGAGAATCGGGCGGTATTACCGTAGGCAGTATGCCTGATATGGAGCTTTGTGTTGTGCAGACAGTGCCGACTGATTTAGAGGGACTTATGGCTCTGTGCGATAAGCTGAATGCTCACGGTGCTGTTGCAATGGCGGCAATCAGCCCTGCACATAAGCTCGAAAATCAATTTACACCCGATGATCCGTTTACCGAGTACGATTGGTATGAGGAGCACTGGAATGAGTCAAGCCCCTACGGTAACAACTGGTGGCTTGAGGCAATCGATGCAAGAGGTGCGTGGGGTTACGGCAGCCTTTTTGAGCATATCGATATCGGTGTTGTTGACGGCGGCTTTGATACAGACCATGATGAGCTTGAAGGAAAAATTGTTTTTCCCAATGCAAAAGAGGCTTCGCGTAACCGACCCAACAGCCACGGTACACACGTTGCAGGCATAATCGCCGCTGAGGGTAACAACGGCAAGGGTATAAGCGGAATATGTCAGGATTCAACGCTTATCTGTGTTGACTGGACTCCGTCTGACGGTCAGCTCTGGATTCCCGACCTGGCTGTGCTTTACGGATTTACAAAGGTTGTAAAAGCAGGCGCAAAGGTTGTCAATTTCTCAGTCGGTATATCTTCGTCGATAGGCGAAAATTCAAAGCGTTTTCCCTCTATCGTAAATAATTTTGACGCTTTACTTTATTCATATGCTATGGGCTCACTGCTCAGCAAGGGTTACGACTTCCTTGTTGTGCAGTCGGCGGGTAACGGCAATGACGGAGGATATGCCGTAAACGCTTCTCAGAACGGTCTTTTCTGCTCGTTCAAAGAGGGCATGGTTTTCCTACCCTTTGCGGATGTCAGCAAGCAGGATCTGCTTGACCGGGTTATTATAGTCGGCAGTGCGGCTGTTGACGGGCAGAAGTATGTTCAGTCATCATCGTCAAATGTCGGCGAGGTAGTAGATATCTGTGCACCCGGTGTGCTTGTATACAGCTGTTCTACCGAAAACAGCTATCTGACAAAGTCGGGCACATCAATGGCGGCTCCCGTTGTTACGGCAACAGCTTCGCTTGTATGGGCTGTAAATCCCGACCTTACGGCGAGCGAAGTGAAGAAGATTGTATGCGAAAATACAGCTGATACGGTTGCACCTTCAGAAGAAAGATATTTTGACGATATCGGCTACAAAGCTTACCCGTTGGTAAACGCGAAGCTTGCAGTTGAAAAAGCAATTCTTCAAAAAGGCGGAGCGTATAAGGTAAGCTTCAGCGGCTATGCAGACGAAGAGGTTGTTTTTACAAACGAAAACGGTGATGAATTTATTTTTGAGACAGATATAAGCGGTGAGCTCAGCTGCGTGCTTCCCGAGGGTGAATACAGGGTTGAGTCACGCGGTATTGACAGTACGCTTATGATTGATAAGGATATGGTAATTTCTATCGGAGGATAAAATGGAAGCAGGGCTTATTGCGGCACGGCTTATGGCTTTTGCAATAGACGGGGTTGACCCCGGGCTTGATAAGAATGCTGAAATTGACCATGAGGAGCTTATGGCTTTCGCAAGGTCACACAGTATTGCAAATGTCATATGCGTTGCACTCGAAAAACTGAATATGATGCCGCCGCAGTATGCTTCTGAGTACAACAGGCTGTATAAGACAGGTCTTATACGTGAAGCTACCCAGGAGATCGAAACGCAGGATATAAGCGAAGAGCTTTGCTCACGCGGCATAAAGCATATGCTGCTCAAAGGCAGTGTGATGAAATATCTCTATCCGTCGCCCGACCTTCGCTCGATGTGTGATGTTGATATACTTTACGATACGGCACACAAGGCTGAGCTTGAAGAAATAATGACCGAGCGGGGGTATACTTTGGCTGATACTTCGGGTACAGATAAAGTGAATTTGTCATATATCAAAAAGCCGTTTATGAATATTGAATTTCACGGTGTATTGATGGACAGAAATGTGCCGCTTTACAATGCATACTTCGGCAATAATTTTGAGCATACGGTTGCCGACGGCGATTTCAAAGCGAAATATTCCGATGAAGATTTCTTCGTGTTTATGGCGGCTCACCTTGCCAAGCATTATTTCAACGGCGGCACGGGCTTGAGGTCGCTTGCGGATATATGGCTTTATCTTCGCAAAAAGTCTGAGCTTGATATGGATAAGGTCAGGGCAAAGCTTAAAGAAATTGAGCTTGATGAATTTATCGATATTATGATCGGTGTTAATGGTGTGTTGTTTGAAGGCAAAGAGCCTATGGCTTTGCAGAGCGAAGTGATAGACTATATTTTTCACAGCGGTACTTACGGTACACAGGCACATAAAAGCACGGACAATATGGAGGGCTCGGGTAAGTTCACATTTTTACTCCGCAGGCTTTTCCCCGATAAAGATTTTATGGCGATAAACTATCCCGCAGTCGGTAAGTGTGCTCTGCTGTTGCCTCTGTTCTGGGTAATAAGATTATTCAGGGTGCTGTTCAAAAAAGAATATAAGAACAGTGATGTGAGTATGGTTATGACTCTGGACAGTTCACAGCTTGATGCAAGAAAAATACCGGGTAAACCCGAGATTGACTATAACTACGACTTTAACTGAAAGGAAGTACAGATATGATTAAAAGAGCAGAAGAAATGAACAGCTCGGTTAAAATAAATATGCGTGACGGCGACGGTCAGGTTGTTGTTACGAACCTGCTTGATGCAGGCGAGTATAAAGGCAAGTCAAGGCTTATCGCAACACTCAGTCTTGAGCCCGGTTGCTCAATAGGCGAGCACGTGCATGAAAACGAAGAAGAAATTTTCTACATCGTTGAGGGCGAAGCTCAGTACTACGACAACGGTGAGTGGGTCACACTTTATAAGGGTGACAGCTGCCTTTGCCTTGGCGGTCAGAAGCACTCCATAGCAAACAGAAGTGATAAGACACTTGTTGTTGCGGCAGTAATTTTAACTTACTGATATATCGGTAACCTTTTTGCGGACGCCCGATGGGCGCCCCTACGGTATACGGTTAAATTGATATACCGTTGGTTATTAAAATATTAAATCAAAAACAGCAATCAATACAGCTTGGAAAGGATTTTGAATAAAATGCAGTGGACAGGTCTTAACGAATTAAGAGAAAAATATCTTGCTTTTTTTGAGTCGAAAGAGCATCTGAGAATGCCCAGCTTCTCTCTCGTACCTCAGGGCGATAAGAGTATCCTGCTTATCAACGCAGGTATGACTCCGATGAAAAAATATTTCACAGGTGAAGTAACTCCTCCCAAGAAGAGAGTTACAACCTGCCAGAAGTGTATCCGTACACCCGATATCGAGAACGTTGGTAAAACAGCACGCCACGGCACATATTTTGAAATGCTCGGCAACTTCTCATTCGGCGATTACTTCAAGCGTGAGGCAACAGCCTGGGCATGGGAGTTCTTCACAAAGGTGCTTGAGATTCCCGCAGAGCTTCTCTATGTCAGCGTATACCTCGAGGATGATGAGGCTTACGATATCTGGACTAAAGAGGTCGGTGTTGACCCCTCACATATGGTACGCTTTGGCAAAGAGGACAATTTCTGGGAGCACGGTGCAGGCCCCTGCGGCCCCTGCTCGGAGATTTATTTTGACAGAGGCCCTTCAAAGGGCTGCGGCAGCCCTGACTGTAAGGTGGGATGCGAGTGCGACAGATTTATCGAAGTATGGAACCTTGTTTTCACTCAGTTTGAAAATGACGGCAAGAATAACTACACTCGTCTTGCAAACCCCAACATTGACACAGGTATGGGTCTTGAAAGACTTGCTTGCATAATGCAGGATGTTGACAATCTCTTTGAGGTTGATACCGTACAGAACATTATGAAGCATATTATCAATATTGCCGGTATTGAATACCACGCTGATGAGAAAAAGGATATCTCACTTCGTGTCATCACCGACCATATCAGAAGCACGACCTTTATGGTAGGCGATGGTGTTCTTCCCTCAAACAGCGGCAGGGGCTACGTCCTCAGACGACTTCTCCGCCGTGCAGCTCGTCACGGCAGACTCATCGGTATCGACAGACCCTTCCTTGCTGAGGTCTGCGACACTGTTATTGAAGAAAACAAAAACGCATATCCCAACCTTGTTGAAAAGCAGGATTATATCAAGAAGGTCATCTCAATGGAAGAGGAGAGCTTCTACAAGACTATCGACTCAGGTCTCGGTCTTCTTAACGAAATGATGGATAAGGCTGAAGGCGGTGTCCTTTCGGGCGAAGATGCTTTCAAGCTTCAGGACACATACGGCTTCCCGATTGACCTTACTAAGGAAATCGCAAGCGAAAAGAATATGACAGTTGACGAGGAGAAGTTCCGTCAGCTTGTTGAAGAAGCAAGACTCAAGGCGAAGAGCGTAAAGAGAAACGCTGCAGATTCCGACTGGAGAAGCAACGGTGTTTCATTCAAGGATATTGCCGCTACCGAGTTTACAGGTTACACCGAAAACAACACAGATGCAGTTGTGCTCGCACTCGTTGCCGACGGCGAGAGAAAAGACTTCATCAACGACGGCGATAACGCAGTAGTTGTGCTTGACAAGACATCATTCTATGCAGAAAGCGGCGGTCAGGTAGGCGACAGCGGTGTAATCAGAATAGGCGAGAGCGTATTTGAGGTTACAAAGACTACCAAAGATCCCGACGGTGCATACCTTCATCATGGTACACTTATCGGCGACGGTATAAAGGTTGGCGATAAGGCTGTTACCGTATACAACGAAGAGGTAAGAGAGGCTACAAAGAGAAACCACACAGCGGCTCACCTTCTTCAGGCGGCACTTCGTGAAATTCTCGGCTCACACGTTGAGCAGGCAGGTCAGCTTGTAAATGACAACGCTATGAGATTTGACTTCACTCACTTCTCAGCTCTTACTTCAGAGGAGCTTGCAGCAGTTGAAGCAAAGGTCAATGAAATTGTTCTTTCTGCTTGCGAAGTAACAAGCACCGAAATGCCTATTGAAGAGGCAAAGAAGATGGGGGCTATGGCACTCTTCGGCGAGAAGTACGGCGATGTTGTACGTGTTGTCAAGGCAGGCGACTTCTCAACAGAGCTTTGCGGCGGTACACACGTAGACAACGCAGGCAAACTCGGCCTGTTCAAGATTGTTTCCGAGTCCTCTGTTGCTTCGGGTGTACGCAGAATCGAAGCTGTAACAGGTAAGGGTGTTGTTGAGTACATTGCTTCTCTCAACTCACTTATCGCAAACACTGCAAAGGCAATGAAGCTCGGCAACGTAAACGAGCTTGAGCGTAAGGCAGTTGCCATGGCTGCTGAGCTCAAGGAGAAGGACAGAGAGATTGCCGCTCTTTCCGCACAGCTTACAGACCTCAAATCTGCCGATATCTTCTCTGCACCTGAGCAGATTGGTGCAGTAAAGCTTATCATAGCAAGGGCGGAGGATATGTCTGCTGACGATATCCGTTCACTCGGTGACAAGGCGAAAGAGCAGGGCGACGACGTAGTTGCTGTTATTGCCTGTGTCAACAATGAGAAGGGCAGTGCAAATATCGCTGTTGCCTGCGGTAAGTCTGCTGTGGCGGCAGGTGCAAACGCAGGCGCAATCGTGCGTGCAGTCGCACAGCTTGCAGGCGGTAACGGCGGCGGTAAGCCTGACTTTGCTATGGCAGGCGCAAAAGACCTTTCAAAGCTTGACGATGCTGTTGCAGCTGCAAGCGGTATCGTAAGCGGTATGCTTAAATAAATATAATCTGCAAAGGAGATTCAGTAATGTCCGATTGTATTTTCTGTAAAATTGCTGCGGGCGAAATTCCCAGCAATAAGGCTTATGAGGACGACAAGGTTTTAGCTTTCTATGACCTTGACCCTCAGGCACCTACACATATACTTGTTATCCCCAAGGAGCACATCAAGTCTGCGGCTGAGATTGATGAGAGCAATTCAGCTCTTGTCGCTCATATCTTCGAGGTCGCGGCAAAGCTTGCAAAGCAGCTCGGCCTTGACAACGGCTTCCGTATTGTTACAAACTGTGGCGAGAGTGCAGGCCAGAGCGTGCACCACATCCACTTCCACCTTCTTGGCGGCAGAGATTTCACCTGGCCTCCGGGCTAAGAAAATCCGCATAGCGGATTTTCAGTGATATAAATTCCTTGCGGAATTTGTGATATGCACCTTATGGTGCACGATATGTCATTTCGTGACGCGATATGCGCTGCGGCGCGCGGGGAATTTATATCATATCACTGCCGAGATTTATCGAGGCTATATCGCAATCGAACGCAAGTGAGGTTATATCGCATTTGCCGTAAGGCAAATATATCGCTGACATAGTTTCTTCGGAATTTGCGATATGCCTGACGGCACGTGAAGGAATTTATTTTGTAAATCATGATTTCAAAGAAATCAAATTATGCCGCAAGGCAAATCATAAACACAACTTAAAATGATTTGCTTTGCATGATTTGGCATAACTGCCATGATTTGTTGCGTTGCAACATGATTTGAATTGATTAAAATCAATTCATTGAGAAAGGAACGATTTTAAATGGGCGAGTTTTATACAATGAAAATTGCGGGTCTTGAAAGGCAACTGCCTATCTGCCCGCTTAACGATAAGGTAAGCATTGCAGGCTTTATCATCTTCGGCGATGTTGAGCTTACGGTAAAGGCTTGCGAGGAGCTGCTTAAGAAGCTGCCCGAGTTTGACTACATAGTTACACCTGAGGCAAAGAGCATTCCGCTTGCTTACGAAATGTCCAGACAGAGCGGCAAGAAATATTTTGTCGCCCGAAAAAAAGCAAAGCTCTATATGCAGGCACCTGTTACCGTTGACGTCCGCTCTATCACTACCGATGCAGAGCAGGTACTTATTCTTGACGGTGCAGACGGTGAGCAGATTAAGGGCAAAAGGGTTGTTATTATTGATGACGTTATCAGCACGGGTGAGTCGCTCACCGCTATGGAAAAGCTGATGGCTCACTTTGACGCTCAGATTGTGGCAAAGGCCGCTGTGCTCGCAGAGGGCGATGCCGCAAAGCGTGACGATATTGTTTTCCTTGAAGAGTTACCCTTGATATTTAAATGATTTCCCGTCCTTTTGCACTTGTCGGTTTCAGTTTTGTGTTTGCTCTGCTTGTGCTCAACATTGTGCCCGACGGTGCGGATGTGCTTGTTGTGTGCGCAGTTGCTCTGATTGCTGTTGCCGTGTTTATAAAGCGGCTTTCGGGCAGGTCAGAGTATGCCGTATGCGGGCTTTGTGTGCTTGCGGCTTGTATCGGCTTTAACTTTGCACAGGCGGTGCTCTATGCTCCGGCATTCAGCTTTGTCGGCGATGATCTTGAAATTAAAGCTACGGTCACGGATATTGAGAGCACAGGTACGAATACATACTATACTCTTCGCACGTCAAGTATAGGTACGGTCGAAACTGAGCAAAAGCTAAGGCTCAGACAGAAAGAGCCGCTTAATATATCGCTTGGTGACGGTGTTGAGCTTATCGGCGATATAAAACAGATAGGGCAGAACGAAGAGTCGCACAGCTACTACAAGTCAAAAGGGATTTTTCTCAGATGTGAGAGCGATGATATAACTGAAATTATCCCGACGAACAAGAAACCAATAGAGTTTTATATTTATTCGTTAAGGCAGAGTGCAGGTGAGAATCTGCTAAAGTTTGTCGGTGAAGAGGTCCGCGGTCTTGCAGTAGGTATGCTGACGGGTGATAAGGTTCACCTGAGTCCGCTTGTCAATAATTCTTTCAGAGCCTGCGGTCTTTCTCATACGCTTGCCGTTTCGGGTCTGCATATGAATATTATTGTTATGGCTCTCTACACTCTGGTGAGTCGGTTTCTGCCGAGGTTTAAAAGAATTGCGGCGGCAATGAGTATACCCGTTGCTCTGTTTTACTGTGCTTTTTCAGGCTTTTCGGTGTCTGCGGTGCGTGCCTGCATAATGATAGTGATTATAATGGCAGGTAAGGTTATTTCACGCAGGAGCGATTCGCTCAATTCGCTCGGTCTTGCGGCACTTATAATTTCGGCTTTTAATCCGTTTGCAGTGCTTGATTGGTCTTTTATGCTTTCTTTTTCTTCAACGCTTGGAATAGTTGTCTGTGCACCGTTTGTACGAAATTTGAGTCTTGCGTTAATGAGCAGAATAAAAGTCAGAATACTTGCAGATTTGATTGTAAGCTTGTATGAAACGGCGGCAGTTACCTGCGTTGCAACGGCATTCACCTTGCCGATAATGATACTTTTTGTCGGTCAGGTTTCACTCGCATTCCTGCCTGCAAACCTTGCAACGTTTTGGGCAGTGCCGGTGTTTATGGTGGCTTCGGCGCTGACTGCAGTGCTCGGATTTGTGCCCGTTTCATTTCCTGCAAGTGCATCTGCTTTTGTGTGCAGATGGGTAGGAAAATATATGCTTACAGTAGTTGATAAGCTTTCGCAGTTACCGTTTGTGAGCGTTAATGCAGACTCGTTTGCGATGAAGCTGTGGCTCGGTGTTGCGATTATTATAGTTGCACTTTCGGTTTATCTGATAAGAAACAGGAAAAAGGCTTTTGTGTTTTGTACGTGCTTTGTTTGTGCTTCGCTTGCACTTACCTGCACGGTTAGTGCGATTGAAAACAAAGGCACGGTGTCTGTAACGGCAGTCAATGTAAAAGACAATGCGTGTTACATTGTGTCGCACGGCACGTCGGCTGTTGTAATAGGCTGTGCGTGTGATGAATATGTGCTCAGCAATGTACTGAGCGAGCTTGGTGTAATACGCATTGAGCTTGCACTTGTCACCGCCTGTACCGATGAAAGAGACCTCAGCCTTATTGAGATTTCTCAGAGGTATACGATTGAGCGTGTTGTTGTGCCGTGCGGATATTCTGCGGTAAATCTGCCTGAAGGCTACGAAGAATCGGATGATTTTGCATTTGATTTTTACGGCAGTAGGATTACATATAAAAACTTAAACGGATATGATTTATGCAGGCTCGATTCAGAGTCGGGCAGTGTGCTGTTTACTTTCGGTACGCTTACACCGTCTGAGCTTTTGGAAGACCCATCGGCAGATTTCCTTTTTACAAAGGCACAGCCGCCGTTGTGGATAAATACCGCCGATTATAAAGCTGTTATAATTTCGGCAGGCGGCAACACATATATAAACAGTAAAAATTCATATTCAACAAATGACTGCAATAATATTACACTTGCGTTTAATGCGTGGGGTAAGTATAAAATAAATTCATTTTAAAAAGGAGGCAGATTATATGGCGGTTATGACCGAGCAGGAATTTAAAAAGCAGATATCTTCGGGCAATTTGCCGCAGGTCTGCCTTGTATACGGCGATGAGGAATACCTCAAAAAGCATTACGTTTCACTGCTCGAGAAAAAGAGCGTGGACGAAGCTATGGCAAGTTTTAATCTTCATCGAATAAACGGTGACAGCTTTGTTTTTGATGAGCTGTATCAGGCTGTACAGTCGATGCCTTTTATGAGCGAGTACAGCTGTGTTGTTGTAAAAGACCTTGCGGTCGATAAACTCAAAAATGATGAGTTTGAGCCGCTTCTCGATATTCTCGGCGACCCTAACGAAACCTGCGTGCTTGTCTTCTGGATGGACAGTATTGCACCTGATGAAAAGAAAGACAAGGTTAAGAGCTTTATTGATGCCGTAAATGAGGTCGGTGTTGTGCTCAGGCTCGATAAGATGAGCGGCGCACAGCTTTATAAGCTGCTCGAAAACGGTGCGGCAAAGAGAGGGTGTGCAATGTCGCGTGATGTTTCAAGCTACCTTGCAAACCGTGTGGGCGATGACCTCAACTCACTGCTCAATGAGCTTGAGAAGCTCTGCTTTTACAAGGGTGAGGGTGAGATTTCAAGGCGTGATGTCGATGCAATATGCACACGCTCGCTCGATGCAAGTGTGTTTGACTTGTCAAAAGCACTTGTGAGCGGCACTGCACAGCAGGCTTTCGGTATTTTAAATGACCTGCTTGCTCAGAAGGAAAAGCCCGTTGTAATTCTCGGCACGCTCATATCTGCTTATGTCGATATGTACCGTGCACAGGTTGCACTGAATTCGGGCGAAGCTGCCGATGCTGCGGCAAGGGTTTTCAATTACAAACGCCGTGAGTTCAGGCTCAAAAACGGTGCAAGGAGCAGTGCGAATATGTCACTTGAGCAGATAAGAAACTGCCTTGATATATTGGCTGATGCCGATATGCGGCTCAAGAGCACCGCACTTGACGAAAGAAGAATTTTAGAGGAGTTAATGCTCCGTTTAATGCTTATAAGTTAGGACTTTGTGTGATGATTAAAATCAGGCAGGCTGTCATTGTCGAGGGTAAGTACGATAAAATACGGCTCGAATCGCTTATTGATGCGACGATTATACAAACCGACGGCTTTGCAATTTTCAAGGATAAAGAAAAACAGCGCCTTATAAGGCGGTTGGCTGAAAAAAACGGTATACTTATTCTCACCGACAGTGATTCGGCAGGCTTTAAAATCCGCTCGTTTCTCGGCGGATGCTTGCCGAAGGATAAGGTGACTCACGCATATATTCCCGATGTGCTCGGCAAAGAAAAGCGCAAGGATGCTCCTTCGAAAGAGGGCAAAATCGGTGTTGAGGGTATGCGCACGCAGGCTCTTGTGGATGCACTTTCAAAAGCAGGTGTTTTTTACGAAGAAACCAAAGAGCCTGTCAGAAAAGTCAGCGTGACGGATTTGTTTGAGGACGGACTCAGCGGCGGAGATAATTCGCAGGCAAAGAAAAAAGCTTTGCTTAAATATCTCGATTTGCCCGAGCGCCTTTCAACCTCATCGTTTTTACAGCTTATAAATACGTTTATGACATACGATGAATATAAGGTGGCAGTTGAGACTTGCCGGAAGGAGTGGGAGAATGGCTGATAAAGGTTTTGTAAGTGCGGTTATAGTTGCCGCAGGCAGCTCAAGAAGAATGGGCGGTATCAATAAGCTCCTGCTTGAAATAAAAGGAAAAACAGTGCTCTGCCGCAGTGTTGAGGCGTTTGAAAACAACGCTGATATAAACGAAATAATCGTTGCGGCAAGGGCAGAAGATATAAATGAGTACAAGGCTCTGCTTGCCGATTATAAAAAGGTAAAATGTATAGTGCCCGGCGGTGAAACACGGCAGAAGAGCGTTGCCTCGGCAATAGCCGCCTGCAGTGATGAGAGCGATATGATTGCGATTCACGACGGTGCAAGGCCGCTTGTGTCTCAGGATATAATCAGTCGCACGGTAGATGCCGCTTTTGAGTGCGGCGGTGCCGCCTGCGGTGTGAGAGTAAAAGACACAATTAAAGTTACAGATGAAAATTCGCTTATCACCGATACGCCCGACAGAGCAAGTCTCTGGGCTGTGCACACACCGCAGTGCTTTGATAAAAAGCTCTATATTTCCTGCGTTGAGTCGCTCGGTGAAAAAGCAAAGGATATGACGGATGATTGCCGCCTTGTCGAAATCTGCGGCGGTAAGGTCAGAATGGTAGAAGGCTCTTACTCAAATATTAAAATTACGACAGCAGAGGATATTCCTATGGCAGAGTCGCTTTTGGGAGATGAGTAAAATGGTAAGAATCGGTCACGGTTACGATGTGCACCGACTTGTCGAGGGCAGGAAGCTGATACTCGGCGGTGTTGAAATAGAATATGTAAAGGGTTTGCTTGGCCATTCAGATGCGGATGTGCTTCTGCACGCAATATCGGATGCACTTCTCGGTGCGGCGGCTATGGGAGATATCGGCGGAATGTTCCCGGATACTGACCCTGCTTTTAAGGATGCCGACAGCCTTGAGCTGCTCCGACAGGTTGTCAAAAGGCTCAACTCGGCAGGCTACACCGTCGGCAATATCGATGCAACCGTAATAGCTCAGGCACCAAAGCTCAAGCCGCATATTGAAAAAATGCGTGAGAATATTGCTTCTGCCTGCGGTGTTGATGTTTCATTTGTAAACGTCAAGGCTACAACGGAAGAGGGACTCGGCTTCAGCGGAAGCGGCGAGGGAATTGCCGCACATTCTGTGTGTACAATTGCATAAAAATGCGTTTTGAAAAAACGCAAATCATGCAAATGAAATATTGCAAATCATGATTTTGTAAAAAATCAAATCATGCCGTAAGGCAAATCATATTTTTAATATCTCAATGAAGCGGATACACATAGCAAGGCAGTGACGCTGAGGAAAACTTATGTTATTGTCTTTACGGTTAATGATTTGGCTTCGCCATGATTTCTCGCTTATGCTCCATGATTTGTTGTTAAACGCAACATGATTTGAATTGTTACACAATTCATTAATGTTATTAATCGGAGAATAATAAAATTGTTCGGATATGTTAAGATATATAAGCCCGAGCTTAAAGTAAAAGATTACGAGGCTTATCAAGGTGTATATTGCTCACTTTGCAAGCGTATAGGAAAGGATTACGGTCAGCTCGCAAGGCTTACACTCAATTACGACTTTACTTTGCTTGCACTTGCAAGGCTTGCTTTTGCCGAGGAGTGCTGTGGTTTTAAGAACTCACGCTGCAGCTTTAACCCGACAAAGAAATGTCAGCAGTGCATAAACGGCGAAAAGGAGCTTTCGTTTGTCGCTGCCGCTGCTATGGTAATGGTTTATTACAAACTCTGCGACGATATAAACGATTCATCCTTTTTTAAGGGACTTCTCAAACGCTTTCTGCGTCCTTTCTTTTCGCTCAAGCGTAAGAAGGCGAGGCGTCTTTTCCCCGAGGTTGATGAGATTATCGGGAAGGCGATGAGTGAGCAAGACAAGGTTGAAAAAAGGTCAGATGCAGGTGTTGATGCATCTGCTCACCCTTCGGCAACAGCTATGGGTAAACTGCTGTCATACGGATTTGAAGGTGAAACTGCAGCAAATTTGGAGCGAATCGGTTACCTTGCAGGCAGGTGTGTTTACCTGATGGATGCGTACGATGATATATATGATGATAAAAAGACATCGTCTTATAATGTTTTTAATAATATAGGTAAAAATGAAAAAGAAACCGAGGAGTATGCTGAGGGTGTGCTGAATGTAACAGCAGCTGAGCTCGCAAGAGAGCTTGAGGGAATGAAGCCTGCACGCTTCGGAGAAATACTCGAAAACATCGTGTATGACGGAATGTACAACACGATGAAGCAAATAAAGAAGGAGAGATGCAAATGAGAGATCCGTTTGAAATTTTAGGTCTTTCGCCCGGTGCAAGCGATGAGCAGGTAAAAAACGCTTACCGTGAGCTTGCAAGGCGGTACAGTGATGCAGGCTCAATGCCTGACCCTGCAAGGATGAGGGAGATAGATACGGCTTACGATGAGATAATTCTGGGTCGTACGGGCAACGGCGGCACTTCATACAGTGAGCCGACTTACACTTACACGGTGCCGAATGATTTAGGCGATATCAGAGCCAAAATAAAAAGCGGAAAATTTGACGATGCCGAGACCTTGCTTGACGGTGTTCCTGTTTCAAACCGTACGGCAGAGTGGTATTACCTCAAGGGCACGGTACAGCACCGCAAGGGTTGGCTCGAGGAAGCGGCACGCAACTTTGAGCAGGCAACAAGGCTTGACCCGTCAAACCCCGAGTACAGGCAAGCATACAGCAATATAAAATCCGACAGGTCGGGTGGTTACCGCACCGAAAAAAGCACGGGTGGCAGATCCGGCTGCTCAGGTTGCGATATTTGCTCGGGTCTGCTTTGTGCGGATTGCTGTTGTGAATGTATGGGCGGCGACCTTATCAGGTGCTGTTGAGGTGACAGAATGAAGCAGTCATCAAAAACAGCTCTCGGCGGTATAGTCAGCGCACTCAGCATAACGCTGATGCTGCTGACGGGTATTATACCGTTTATGACTTATGCCTTGCCTCTGGCGGCAGGCGCACTGCTTATTCTTATGGTTATCGAGATTAATAAGCGTTGGGCATTTGTTGTCTATGCGGCGGTAAGCCTGCTTGCTGTTTTTCTCGTGCCTGATAAGGAAGCGGCAGTGTTTTATGTAGCATTTTTCGGCTACTACCCGATTATAAAATCAACACTTGAAAAACACCTGAAGATTGTGGTAGAGTGGATTGTCAAGCTGCTGATTTTTAATGTATCAACTGTAGCGGGATATATGTTTACAACCTATGTGCTCGGTATTCCTTTTGAAGAAATGGCTGAGTTCGGCAGGTACAGTATATTTATTCTGCTTGCGCTTGCAAATGTTGTTTTCATCGCTTATGATATAATGCTTACAAAGTTTATAACTCTTTATCTGAAGAGATTCAGAAAGAGTTTTCATAAAATTTTCAAATAATTTTCGGAGGAAAAAAAATATGTCAGAGAAAATCAAGTTTGCCGTAATCGGTGTCAGCGGAAGAGGCTCAGGTATGGCTCTCGAGCTTCAGAATGTTGAAGGTGTAGAAATTGTCGCTGTCTGTGACCTTTATCAGGACAGAGTTGACGATATGATAAAGCGCTTTGAAGAAGAGCACGGTATCAGCCCTGACGGATACACTGATTACAAAGAGATGATAAAGCGTGAGGATATCGGTGCGGTTATGATTTCGACCACATGGATCACTCATTCCCGTATCGCTGTTGACTGTATGAAGGCAGGCAAGCACGTCGGTATGGAAGTCGGCGGTGCAGCAAGCATTGAAGAATGCTGGGAGCTCGTCCGTACAAGCGAGGAAACAGGCAAATTCTGTATGCTTCTTGAAAACTGCTGTTATGACCGCTTTGAGATGGCTCTGTTCAATATGAAGCGTCAGGGTCTCTTCGGCGAGGTTGTACATACTCAGGGTGCATATCAGCACGACCTTCGTGATGAAATCGTACTCGGCAGAGAAAACAGACACGGCAGACTTTACAACTTTATGAACCGTGACGGCGAGGTTTATCCGACACATCAGCTCGGTCCGATCTGCAAACTTCTCGACATCAACCGCGGTAACAGAATGGTATCAGTTGTTTCAATGTCCAGCAAGGCAAGAGGCCTCAACCAGTGGATAAAGGACAACAAGGGCGAGGATTATGACCTTTGCGGCTATGATTTCACACTCGGTGATGTTGTTACAACAATGATTAAGTGTGCACACGGCGAAACAATCCTTCTCACACACGAGTGCTCACTGCCCAGACCTTACTCAAGAGGTTACCGTATCGACGGTACAAAGGGTATGTACACAGAAGACGACAACCAGATTTATATCGAGGGCCGTTCACCTCAGCACGAGTTTGAGCGTGTAGAGCCTTACATCGAAGAGTTTGAGCATCCGCTGTGGAAGGAGTACTTCCAGAAGGGTGTTCACGAGGCAGGTCACGGCGGTATGGACTTCCTTGTTCTCTCTGCATTTGCTGAAGCAGCTCTTAACGATACAAAGCCTCCGATTGATGTTTACGATACTGCCGCATGGATGGCTGTTACCTGCCTTTCCGAGCAGTCTATAGCTATGGGCAGCCACCCTGTCGCATTCCCCGATTTCACAAACGGTATGTGGATTGACAGAGAGCCGTATCGCAGAGGCAGATACTGTCTTGACGAAATCTGTCCCGAGTACTATGATATAAAAGAAGAAACCAAAGAAGATAAGGCTGAATAATCAAACAGAAAGGAATATAGATTATGTATTACATAGGAGTTGACGGCGGCGGTACAAAAACCGTATACACACTCTTTAACGAAAACAAGGAAACTCTCGACGAGGTAAAGACTCCGGGCAGTAACCACGAGAATATGGAGGGCTCTTTTGACGAGGCTTCTGCAATTATCTGGAGCGGTCTCACTTCTCTTGTTGAGAAGCACGGCATATCGCTTGACGATGTAAGCTTCACACTTATGGGTCTTGCAGGTATCGACCACCCTTATCAGCACGACATTATGTGCGAGAAGCTCAGAGAAAAGGGTCTCAAGAATTTTGAGATTTTCAACGACGGCTTCCTTGGCGTAAAGGCAGGCAGTGAAACAGGTGCGGCTATCGGCTACAATATGGGCACAGGTATGTGCTGTAACGCTATCGACCGCAAGGGCGAGATGCGCCAGCTTGCAGGTCTCGGCGAGTTTTCGGGCGATATCGGCGGCGGTCATCAGATTGCTATCACAGCATACCGCATCATTTATGATGACGTAATGCTGAATGTTGAAAAGACAGCTATGACAGATATGTTCTTTGAAGAGTTTGAAATCAAGTCCAAGGAAGATTTCCTCGCAACTGTTGCTATGTATGAGGATGAGGAGCAGATGTCACGCTTTGTAATGCGCCTTATCGATTTCTTCTTTGCTGCTGCAAAGCTCGGCGACAAGCCCGTTATGGCAGCTGTTGATGCACTTGCAACACGCGGCGCTTACCTTATTGCGGCTCACGCAAATCAGCTTGACTTTGACGATGAGGTTGAGGTTGTGCTTGCAGGCTCAATTCACACCAAGCTTCCCAGCGAGGAATATGTTGACCTTATGATTGAAAAGGCAGGCAAGCTCACAAGCAAGAAACTCTGCTTCAAGAAGCTCACTGCAGCACCCGTATTCGGTTGTATCAATTGGATACTTCAGGATTTTGCAAAGTAATTTAACCGCAGGAGGTAATATAAAATGAAAGAAATTAACGTATGCGTTATCGGTTCGGGCAGTACATATTGCCCCGAGCTTGTAGACGGCTTCCTTCAGGCAAGAGATTCACTCAAGCTCAAGAAGATTTCCTTTATGGATATTGACGACCGCAAGAGAAACATTGTCGGCAATCTCTGTATCCGTATGCTCAAGGCTGCAGGTATAGACTGCGAAACAGTGCTTACAGACGACCTTGACGTAGCTCTCCAGGGTGCGGATTTCGTTGTAACACAGATTCGTGTAGGCAAGCTTCCCTGCAGACATCTTGACGAAACAATTCCGCTCAAGTACGGCCTTATCGGTCAGGAAACAACAGGTATCGGCGGCTTCTTCAAGGCTCTTCGTACAATTCCCGTTATGAAGAACATCTGTAACAAGATTGAGGAGATATGCCCCGATGCATGGCTTATCAACTTCACAAATCCCTCAGGTATAGTTACAGAGTACGTGCTCAACAACACTAATGTTAAGTGTATCGGTCTTTGCAACGTTCCGATCGATATGCTTGATGATACAAAGGAAATTGTCGGCGAGGATGCTGAGATCAAGTATGTCGGTCTCAACCACCTCAGCTGGATGACATCCGTTAAGGTCAACGGCGAGGAGAAGATTGACGAGCTTATCGCAAACGGCTTCTCACCCAAGGTTATGGCTAACATCAAGGATGACGGCTTCTCACTTGAGACTCTTGCCGCAATCCACGCTCTTCCTTCATCCTACCTTCAGTATTACTACTGCCGTAATGCAAAGCTCGAGTACCTGCTCAAGGGTGAAAAGAGCCGTGCACAGAAGTGTATGGAAATCGAAGAAGAGCTTCTCGAAATGTACTCCGACGAAGGCCTTTATGTAAAGCCTGCTCTGCTTGACCAGCGTGGCGGCCACAAGTACTCACTTGTTGCTGTTTCTCTTATCAACGCTATTGCAAATGATATCGGCGACGTTCAGGTTGTAAATATCAAGAACGGAAACACTCTGCCCTTCCTCAAGCCCGACGATGTTATCGAGGTGCCTGCTCGTATCGGTAAGAACGGTGCAGAGCCGATTGACCTCGGCGAAATCACAAACCGCCACATCATTGGCCTTATGAGCATTGTCAAGGAGTATGAGCGCTACACAGTTGAGGCTGCAAAGACAGGCTCCAATGAAGCAGCTCTCAACGCTCTTCTTGTTCATCCGCTTGTAGGCGACTGGGAGAAGGCTCTCAACTGCTTCAACGAAATGAAAGAAGCACACAAGGATTATCTGCCCCAGTTCTTTAATACCTCAGAGAAGTAAAATACACTGATTAAAGTTGAGGTACCGAGATAGGTTTATGTCTTTGTCTTAACAAATAGCGGGCGAACACAAGTTCGCCCCTACTTTCAAAAAGTATCAGCGAGGAAATAAAAATGAAAACTTTTTTATTTCAGGGTGATTCCGTAACAGATGCAGGCAGAGATCATGAGAATGATTTCGATCTCGGTCCCGGATATCCGCGTATGGTTGCAGAGTATTTTGAAAAGAAGTATCCTGCACATTTCAGCTTTGTAAACACAGGAACAAGCGGGGACACAAGTGCTTGTATATACGCAAGAATGGGTACGGAAATTTTAAACATTAATCCCGACTATATGAGTCTCCTTGTCGGATTTAATGATATTTCGCATCTCATTAATAAGGATGACGGTATAGCACCTCATCGGTACGATCAGCTGCTGTGCATGCTTATTGAGGATGTTACTCAGGCTCTGCCCGGGATTAAAATAATAATGCTTGAGCCGTATGTGCTCAAGGGTGTCAGCACCGCACCGAAATGGGATGAGCTTAACCCGGGTGTGAGAAAAAACGCCGCCATAGCAAAAAGAGTTGCGGAAAAATATGGCCTGCCCTTTGTTACGCTTCAGGATAAATTTGATGCTCTGTGCAGTGAAAAGCCTGCGGATTTCTGGCTTCAGGACGGTATACATCCGACCGAAAACGGCCACCGTGTCATTGCCGATGAGCTGATAAAGGCTATAGAAAAAACTGTGTTTAATTAAGTAAAGTCTGATAATAAAAAAACAAACAAAAAACAACCCCCCGACCGTGTGATTTTTTACACGGTCGGGGTGCGGTTATTTATACGGTTTTATGTTATCTGTTCTGCCTAAAATATAGTCAGTGGATGTTTTGTAGTAATCAGCAAGAGCTATCAGCAGGTGAGTAGGTATCTCTCTTTTGCCTGTTTCGTAGTTGCTGTAAACTCTTTGATCTATGCCCAGTATTGCGGCTATTTCTTTTTGCATTAAGTCATGGTCTTCTCTTAAATCACGTAAACGCTGATAGTACATATTTTCACCTCAAGTTCAGTATATGTACTATCAAAGAGTAGTATTGATTTTACTATCAAAAGATAGTAAAATAATCAAGAGGTGATATTATGAAGCTAAACAAAGAAATTAAAGAATTATATTGTCTGATGGAAGACATTCTGGATTATGATAGAATTAAAGAATTTATAAAACGTGATGTTGATGATATTTGGTTGAATGATTTTGGTTTGACATTATGGGTGCGTAACAATGTGCTTGGTGACAGCAATACAATATACCGTAACTTTGTTCGCAGTGGAATTACAAATAAGGATGTAATGTCATATGAATTGATAGAGGGATTTTATTGGTATTTGAAATCGAAAGAGAGTAATATATAATTTTTACAATATCAAACCTACCGGGTGAATTTTTACGGCGAACACAGTTTGTCCTCTATAGCACAACATAAAATAGATATAACAATAGAAGACGGACGACCAAAGGTCGCCCCTACAACATAAATTATAAATTCTGCGTAAAAATGAACAATGCTGTGAATTTGAACGGAGCAGGCTGACGGAAAGTGGGCGTTGCTCAAATAGCGAAGTGAGCGTCCGTAGGCGGTAGATAAGAAGTTCGATATTTGATTTATTTTGAGAGCCGTAACGGGACTCGAAATGCACATTTGCATTTCGAGCAAGCGAGCGGAGTTGAGACAGTCAGCCGTAGCGGAGTGCGTGCAGCGTTAAGAGTTTTTTTGGTTACTTTTGTAACGACGGACAAAAGTAACTGCGGCTTTTGCCGCAATAGCTTTTTGGAGATGTCGTGAGGGGGATGTGAAAATGATGTATGATGAGATTCTTCGCTACGCTCAGAATGACATTGCAAAAAGTTTAAGATCAAATAAACAACGACCGTGTGATTGGTTTCACACGGTCGTTTTGTTGATTATTAATGCAGGTGAAGTTTTATGATAATTACGCGTTGTGAATTTCGAATTGATTAAAAATCCAATGTTGCTATGACCTTACCGCCTTCTAACGGGTATGAGCAGATGCGGTGCTCGGATACGGTATAGAGGGTATTGCCGATATAGGTTGCACGCTTTATTGCAAAGGTTGAATACATCGTTTTATCGTACATAATTATCTCTTCACCGCCATCGGGAGTATAAACGGTGCCGCTTTCGCCTTCGCCTGCCTTTCTGTTGGTATAGCTGCCTATGTGCTCTATTTTACCTTCCTTTATTCTGAGTGTGGCAAGCTGGGAATCTCCCGTGCGGTTGTCGTAATAAATAAAACCGAGAATGTCTTTTTCGCTGCAGTCCATTACGGTTTTGTGTCCTGTTTCGGCGTATGCGTGCGGAACAATAAAGCGGTCAATCTCTTGCGGCTTTGTCGGGTCGCTGATATCAAACAGCGATATTTTAAGTGCGTCTGTTGTGCCGTTGTCATCGCCGTCTCTGCCTATACCGATAAGGTAGCCGTTAAACGGATGAAGATAGCTTGAAAAGCCGGGAATTTTTAATTCTCCTACGATTTTCGGTTTTTTCATATCCTTGAAATCGATTACAAACAGCGGGTCGGTCTGCCGAAATGTAACGACGTAGCCGTAATCGCCTATATATCTTACGGACTGAATTGTTTCGCCCTTTGCGATATCAGTGATTTTTGATACCTCTTTGAGGCTCTTATCGAGCACGTAAACCGAGTTTGCAGTGCCCGTGGTAGTTGCGACACGGATATATTCACCCTTTTCGTCGATTGAAAACTGGTTGAGCATTCTACCGTCAACCTCGCCCGTAGCCTCTGAACGGATAGTGCCGTCCTTAATTGAGAAACGGTTGATTTTTGTTGTAGGGCCAATGTTTTCAACGGAGGAAGAAACGTTGTTCTGCGTATATGATTTATAATTATATGCAGTGTCGCAGACGTAGAGATTTTCAGTTGTGCAGTACAGGTTGTCGCCTGTACCGAGTACGGCTGATGTTACGGGCTTGAATTCGCTTGAATCAAGGTCAACCGTTGTCATAACCGTATAGGTTTCGGAATAGTTTTCCTGCTGAGGCAAAATAGTTATCATATCGGGTGAGATGCGTTCGCACACTCCGTTGACTGTAACGCCGGGTGCAATGTCATCATAAACAGCGTAGCCCTTGGTGAGATTGATATCCTCGGGATAAACGTAAAACTGTGAAAGAAGTATAACCTTGCCGCCGATAAGTCTGCTTGAAAAATAGCCGCCGTCCTGCGAAAATTTGTTGATAAGCTCAGGTTTTGATTTATCGGTTATATCATATATTTCGATAACGGTCTGATTGTTTTCTGTATAATCGTGACCGACTACAGCGAGAGTATTTTTGTAGATATACATACCGTTTGAGCCTCGGGACTCAAAGTCGGTTTTGCTCATAAGCTTCATATTTGCGGCATCAATAATCTTGACAGATGAGTCGCTGAGCACATAGATATACTTGCCGTCGTTCTTGATTATGTCGTCCTCGTCAATGCCCTGCACCTGTACGTTGGTTGTGCCGTGTGATGAAGAGTTTGTGCCTGTAGCGGAAGTGTTCATATCTGTGGCTATGCCGTCATCTGCCATTATACCCGATTCAGGCATTGCTGCAGAATCTTTTGAAGCACTGTTGTATACAATTTCTTCAAAAAGAACGAAACGGTTGCTTTCTTCATATTCGGCTTTGAGCACTGTGAAATAGTCAATTATGGTCTGCTTTGTGTTGTTTGAGAGCGGTGTTACAGCCTGCTCGATCTCATCCGGCATTTTGTTTATTGCAGGCTTGGTGAAGTGTCTTACCGCCGCACCTATACCGAAGGCGAGAATTATTGCCGCCGCAACAGAACTGATTGTTCTTAGCGCAATTATCTTGCCTTTTTTGCTCTTTTTTTGTTCCTTGCCGCTGACAAGTGATGCTATATTCTTTGCCGAAAGCTCATCAGGCAGAGTGATTTTTTCATTAATCGGCTGTAATTTGCTGCGTATATATTCTGCGTTGTCTTTATCTTTACGTTTCATTTATGTCCCTCCGTTTCTTCTCTCAGCTTTACAAGTGCACGTGAAAGCTTTGAACGTACGGTGCCGTGCGGTATTCCCGTAACCTCTGCAATCTCCTTGCCCGAGTAGCCGCAGACCGCACTGAGAAGCACGATTTCACGCTCCTGCTCACTGAGTGTGTTAATCAGCCTGATAAGGTCAAGACCTATTAACACGTTTTCGTTGCTGTCGGCGGATGAAAGATCTTCGCAAAGCTCGAGCGGAGTGAAATCTGCCTGATATTTTTCGCGCTGAAAACGCTTGCATATGTTATAAAGTATTCCAAAAAACCATGCCTTTGCCGCAGTTTCGTTTTTCAGCTTAATTATGTTTTTGAATGCTTCGAGTGCGGTATCTTGCACCGCATCCTGTGCTGCTTCGGTTGAGCCAAGGCTGTAGAGCGCATAGCGGTACATTTCACCCGCAAAAATCGAGTAAAGCTCACCGAATGCCGCTGCATCGCCTTTACTTGCTCTTTTTGCAAGCTGTGCAGTTTTGTCTTTCATCCTTTCACCGCCTTTTCAGGTAATACTTGCGCTTACTGCTTTTTCTCCGACATACATTGTAACTGAAATTATGTGCGAGCCGCAGCATTCGCAATTGCGGTCAGTTTTTACTGATACAGTATAGCCTAATCCTTTGTATGTTGGGGTGCCGCCGTCATTGATACAGATAGCAAATACGGGTGACATAAGGTGACCTGAGCGGTAAAAATCCGTTATAAACATACCGCCCCATGCTGTTAAAGCTACAGTAAGAAAAATTATAAGCACTTTAAAAATTTTCTTTATGTTCACTTCTTTCACCCTTTTTGTTGTGTTTTTGAGCCGCTCATAAAGTAAGTGTATATTTTGTTCCAATTTGTTGCATTATTTACAAATATTTTATCATAATTTTTTCGAAATTCCTATACCCATATGCTATAAGTTGTGGTATAATGCTTATATATGTCTATAAATATACCTAAAAGTATTTTTTTAGCAAAAGCTGTCAGACCGGAGGAAAGATGAACAGAAGTTTTGAAACGGTAATTTTTGATTTTGACGGCACTGTTGCCGACACTTTCAGGGGCGTTAAATTTTGTTTTCTTGAGGCACTTCATGCTTTCGGATATGATGAACATGACGAAGCGAAGCTTCACAGCTATCTCGGGCCACCGCTTTTCAACAGCTTTATGCTCTACTGTAACGATGAAGAAACAGCACGGCAGATGGTTGCAAAATACCGTGAGGTCTACCGTGCAGGTGCAATGCTTCAGTGTGATCTGTATGACGGTATAGCCGATGTGTTTGCCGAACTTGATGAGGCCGGCATAAAGCTTGCGATAGCTTCTTCTAAGCCCGGCGAATTTGTAAAACGTCTGCTCAGCTATTTCGGGCTTGAAGACAGCTTTGCTTTCGTGAGTGCCCCGGTTATAGGTAAGCCTGAGCCTTCAAAGTACGACCTCATTACGGCGGCTATGTCGGCACTCGGCGCTGAATCTTCGGCTACCGCAATGGTAGGTGACAGGCGGTTTGATATAGAGGGTGCGAAGCAGGCAGGTGTTTTTGCCGTAGGGGTTTCTTACGGCTTCGGTACACTTGATGAGCTTGAGTCATATGGTGCAGATTATATATGCCATACTCCAAAACAGATTTCGGAGCTGATATTACGATGAAGATAATAGGCAAGTTTTTCAGGTTTATAATTGCTTTTATGACGGCTGCGGTTATTATTACCGTGGGCAGCTTTACGGCGGTTTTCTTCGTCTCAAAGGATGAGCCGAAGGAGATATTTCTGCTCGATTATGCTCTGATTTATGAGACAGGCGAAGATAAAAAGCTTGATGTATGGTTTGTAAAAAAGACAAATGATTTCGATATTGCTGACGGCGACGGAATAGTTTACTATGACGGTGCATATAGATCTGCGGCCGCAATGATAGGCTATGACGGCAGGCTGATGTATTTCGATTCGGATGACCTTAATATGACCGTAACCTTTGACGAGGATGCGGCGGTAGGTAAAATCGTTGCAGTGTGGCAGCAAAAATAAAGCTTTGCAGTATAATGTAAATGGAGTAATTTTTTATTCCGTACAAAATTTACTGCAGGGGGAAAGCATTAACAATGGAAGCTTATCTTGATAACAGCGCTACGACCTGCCTGTGCTCCTCGGCAAAGGAAAGAATGGTCGAAGCGATAAATAAATATTACGGTAATCCGTCATCACTCCACAGTGTAGGCACAGCATCACAGCGTCAGCTTGATGCAGCAAGGGGTGCGGTTGCAAGGTCGCTGTCTTGTGAGGCAGAGGAAATAGTTTTTACCGGCAGCGGAACGCTTGCAAACAATACCGCGATCTTCGGTGCGGCACACGCACTAAGGCGAAGGGGCAACCGTATCGTCACAACCTGTGTTGAGCATCCGAGCGTTTCGGAATGTATGGTTCAGCTTGAAAAAGAGGGCTTTGAGGTAATTTACCTCAAGGTTGACAAATACGGCAGGATAAATAAATCCGAGCTGATGCAGGCTGTGAACTCAAAAACGATTCTCGTCAGCCTTATGTATGTCAACAATGAGGTCGGCAGTATAATGCCGATAGAAACGGCAAGGCTTGCCGTAAAGAGGGCGGGGGCACCTGCATTGATTCACTGCGATGCCGTACAGGCTTACGGTAAGCTGCCCATAAAGCCTTCGAGGCTTGGTGTTGACCTGTTAAGCGCCAGTGCACACAAAATCAACGGCCCCAAGGGTGTCGGCTTTCTCTATGTACGCAAGGGAGTGCGGCTCGCTCCGTATATTTTCGGCGGAGGTCAGGAGGGCAAGATATACTCGGGCACTCAGCCAATGCCCGCAATTATGGGTTTGCACGGTGCGGTAGAGGAACTGCCCGACCTTACGGCTCAGCTTGAGAAAACAACCGCTCTGCGTGACTACCTTGTGCAGGAGGCACGCAAGATAAAAGGTATAGTCATAAACTCGGGCGAGGAGGCCTTACCATATATAGTCAACATCTCCGCAATCGGACATCCTTCACAGACAATGCTAAATTATCTTTCCGATTCGGGAGTATATGTTTCCGGAGGCTCAGCCTGCTCAAAGGGTCACCGCAGCCGTGTGCTGACTGCAATGGGTCTTGAGCCTGAGAGGATAGACAGTGCACTTCGCATCAGTCTTTCACGTTTCACAACACGTGATGAAATTGATATGTTTCTGTGCGCACTTGAAAACGGTGTGAACACACTCAGAAAGAAGAAATAAATTTATAATTACAATATAAAGGACATATAATGAAAGAAGTAATTTTGATTAAAAACGGTGAGCTTGCACTCAAGGGTCTCAACCGCCGCACATTTGAAGATATTATGATTAAAAATATGCGCCGCAAGCTCAGCGACCTCGGTGCATTTACCTTCACGCCCTCTCAGTCAACGATAAAGGTTGAGGGTGAGGACGGTGTTGACCTTGAGGAGGCAGTTGACCGCCTTTCACGTGTTTTCGGTATAGCGGGCTTCTCACGTGCGCTCAAGCTTGATAAAGATTTTGAGCTTGTGCTTGAGCAGACAGGTAAGTACCTTGAGGAGCAGCTTCTTTGTGCCTCTACCTTTAAGGTTTGCGCAAAGCGCTCCGACAAAAAGTTCCCTTACGATTCGCCGAAGATCTGTCTGCTTCTTGGCGAAAGACTTCTTGACGAATATCCTCACCTTACCGTTGATGTGCACAGCCCCGAGCTTACAGTAACGGTTGAGGTAAGAGACAACGATATATTTGTGCACGCAAATCAGCTCAAGGGTGCAGGCGGTATGCCTGTAGGCTCTGCAGGCAGGGCAGCACTTATGGTGTCGGGCGGTATTGACAGCCCCGTTGCAGGTTGGATGATGGCAAAAAGAGGTATTGAGCTTACAGCCATTCACTTTGCCTCTCCCCCCTATACAAGCGAGAGAGCGGAGCAGAAGGTACACGACCTGCTCGGTAAGGTGGCTCGTTATGCAGGAAGAATAGAGCTGAGCGTTGTGCCGTTTACCGAGTTTCAGGAGGCAATCAGAGATAAGTGTCCGGAGGAGCTGTTCACAATAATTATGCGCCGTATGATGGTACTGTGTGCACAGCAGATTGCTTCTCACACGGGTTGCGGTGCGCTTATTACGGGTGAGAGCCTCGGTCAGGTTGCGAGCCAGACGATGGGGGCGATCGCTTGTACGGATGCTGCAGCGACAATGCCCGTGTTCCGTCCGCTTATCGGAATGGATAAGGACGAAATTATTTCAATATCAAGAAAAATTGACACCTTTGAAATTTCAATTCTTCCGTTTGAGGATTGCTGTACGGTGTTTACTCCCCGACATCCCCGCACACGCCCCAAGCTGTCAGAGGTAATTGAGGCTGAGTCGAGACTTGACGTGGATGCGCTTGTTGAGCGTGCTGTAGCAGGTGTAAGAAAGATAGTTATTAATTAACAGAAAGAGCTTTTTATGAATTGTGAGATTATCGGAGTCGGCACGGAGCTGCTGCTTGGTGACATTGTGAATACGGATGCTCAATATCTTGCTCAGGAGCTTGCTGCTATGGGCATAGTTGTTCACTATCAGGAGGTAGTGGGTGATAACCCCGAGCGAATGAGGGAGTGTATCTCAAACGCTGTTTCACGCAGTGATCTTGTAATTCTTACGGGCGGTCTCGGACCTACGGCAGATGACCTTACAAAAGAGATAGCCTGTGAGGTTATGGATGCCGAGCTTGTGCTCGATGAAGATATTCTTGAGGGAATAAGAAGCTATTTCACATCAAAGGGTATAGTGATGCCCGAGAGCAACGCAAAGCAGGCATATGTGCCGAAGGACGGTATGGTTTTTGCTAACAGTAACGGCACTGCCCCGGGCTGTGCGGTAGAAAAAGACGGCAAAACTGTCATTATGCTGCCCGGCCCTCCGAGAGAGCTCAAGCCGATGTTTGAGAATGAGGTCAAGCCCTTTCTTGCCACAAAAACGGGCGGAGTAATTCTCTCAAAGCAGGTGAGAACCTTCGGTATAGGTGAGTCTGATATGGCTCAGCGTGTAGCAGAGCTGCTTGACGGTGAAAATCCGACGGTTGCACCGTATGCAAAAGACGGTGAAGCCTTGTTGAGAGTTACGGCAAGAGCAGACACAAAAGAAAAAGCGTCGCAGATGTGCGATGAAACAATAGAAAAAATCCGTGAAAAAATAGGCGAATATATTTATTCGACAGATTCGTCAAATCTTGAGCAGACCGTTGTGAAGCTGCTCCGGGAAAACGGCCAGAAAATCGCCCTTGCGGAAAGCTGCACGGGCGGCTACATCGCAAAGCGTATTACCGATGTGCCCGGCTCATCGGAGGTTTTTGAGTACGGCATTGTGTCATACTCAAACGATGTTAAAATGAAGCTGCTCGGCGTCAAACGCGAAACCATAGGGAAATATACAGAGGTAAGTGAACAGACTGCTGCTGAAATGGCGGAGGGCATAAGGAGGCTGTCGGGCGCCGATATAGGAATCAGCGTTACAGGTGTTTCCGGCCCCGGAGGCGGAACGGAAGATAAGCCCGTAGGTCTGGCATATATAGGCTTTTCTCACCAAGGAGGTACGTATGTACGCGAGGTGAGAACAGGAAAAAAACAGGATTCGAGAGAATATAACAGATATGTTTCGGCGTCAAACGCCTTGCATATGGTCATACAGCATTTTCAAGAAAGGGAAGAGAAAGCTCAATGACAGAGGATAACAACGCATTCAGCCAATTCGGTGCGAGAAGCGCCAAGTTTGATGAATTGCTGAAAAAATACCAGACAATAGATGAAGGCGATACAGTTGCTGCACCGCCTCCGCGCAAGCCTGAGCCCGAGCCTCAACCGATCACTGAGACGGAGCCGCCTGTTGAAGCAGAAACTGAGCCTGCGCAGGAGCCTAATGAGGCTAACGAAGCCGCTGAGGAAACGTCGGTATCGGTTGCCCCCGAGAGTGGAGGTGAGGAGCCTGCATCCGATGAGCAAGCGGCTGTGAATGAGCCGAGCGAGGAACAGCCTGAAGAAGAACAGGATTATTCATACGATATTGATATATTCAGCGCAGACGGAGCAAAGAGTGTTCCGGATATCGACAGCTTTGATGATTCATGGCTCGATAATGCTTTGGATGAATCGCTGTTTTATAAGCCCGAGGCTGTAACAGAGCAAGTAATATCTGAGTATGAGGCGGCATTACCTAAACCTGAGCCGGAAGATGAGCCTGAATATACGGTTGAACCAGAGGTTGCGACTGAGCTTATTCCAACTGAGCCGGAAAAAGATATGATGGCAGGCGGATATATTGCGCCGACCGATTTTTCCGATTTTGAGTTTGACCCTGAAAGCGGTCTGGATTTCGGAACAGAAGAAGGTACGGAGCAGACGGTTTCAGATAAGTCCGGAAAACCGAAGGGCAAGTCTTCAAAGGGAAAGAAAAAGCCTGCCAAAGAAAAAAAGGACAGCGGCAAGAATGAGATGTCCTCAATAACCGGATTCTCAAAGAATTATAAGGCTTCCGAAGGCAAGGGCTCAAAAAAAGACGGCTTTTTTGTGCGTAATTTCATACCGCAAAAGAGTGATGCGGCAGCGGATAAGATCAGAAAAATCATAATGATAGTATGCATACTTGTTTTTCTCGGTGCGGCAGCATATTTGCTGAACGACTTTGTGATTCAGCCTCTCGTTGCCTCTGACCGTATGAACAAGCTTGAGGAAATGGTCGGCGATAACGATGCTGTTGCCGATAAGGCAACGCTTGAAGAAAAGTATCCCGGTGTTAAATTCCCCGAAGGCATGCTCGAAAAGTATGCTGACCTGTATGCGAAAAACCCTGATCTTGTCGGATGGATAAATATTGACGGTCTCGATCTGTCTCTGCCGGTTGTTCAGGGAGAGGATAACGAAAAATATCTCAAGCGTGATTTTAACGGCAAGTATAGCAAATACGGCTCCGTTTTTATGAACTGCGCCAACGATGCGGATAGACTCAATTACAATACATCTCTTTTCGGTCATCATATGCTTGATTCAAAAATGTTTGGCAACCTTATTCAGTACAAGGATGTTGAAGCCTATAAAAAAGCTCCCGTAATTGATTTCAACACGATTTACGGTGACTTCAAGTGGAAGATCTTTGCGGTGTTTATAACTAACGGTACGGCTGACGGTGATGACGGTTACTTGTTTAATTACTCATTTACCGATTTATCAACGCCTGAAAAGGTGGAAAAATTCCTTGGTGAGATAGATCAGCGTGCGATTTACAAGCCGGAGGTTGATATAGCTGTTTCGGATAAAATACTGACTCTGTCAACATGCAGCTATGAATTTGACGAAGCACGGCTTGTTGTTATGGCACGTATGGTGCGCCCGGGTGAAAGTCCTCAGGTGAGCGGCAGAGTAATAACTAACGATAATCCGAGATATCCTGCAGCGTATTACAAGGAAAAAGGACTTGAAAATCCTTATGCTTCGGCTTATAAATGGCAGCCGTCGTAACTACAGTGAAAGGATTGTTTACCGATAATGAATGTCAGTTTTATTGCACTGAATATAAGCGGCACTGAAGCCGTACAGTCTGCAGCGGATAAAATCCGCAGCTTCTTTTCGGGAGTAGGCAGATGTGATTTCAGACTCTGCGGTTCGATGTCGCAGGTCTCAACGGCTCTTTCGGATGCTTTTTCAAACAGTGATATAGTTGCAGTTGGTGTTGAGCCTTCGGTTTATTCAAAGGCTAAGCTTGCCATACTGCGTGCAATGCATATAAAAACTCAGCTTGACAGCCGCGTAAGAGAGCGTATAGGCAACTCGGCGGGTCTTGATGCACAGCAGCTTTCACTTCACTGCGCAATGCCCGAAAATGCAGATGTATTTATGTCTGATGACGGTCTGTTTTCCGGCTTTGCCATACGTTCCGGCAGACAACATTTTGTAATGCTTCCGCTTGATAAGCTCAGAATCGAAAGCCAGCTCAGCGGAGGTGTACTTGCGTATTTTGCTGAGAAGGGTATTGTATTTGAGCAAGAGGCTTCACAAGAGGATGCCGAAGCAGCACAGGCAAAACAGAGCTGTGCCGAAAAAGCGGTTGAGCTGCTTAAAGAAAAGAATATGAAGGTATACTTTGCCGCAACACCTTCTTGTGAAATGGTAAAGGAAATGTGCGGCGAGGATGTGATAAAGGACAGCTTTGTTTTTACCGAATATACGGCAGAGCGTGGCGCAGAAGCTCCGCGCAGTTACATAGCTGACCTTGCGCGCTATTCGATACCTGATGGCGAAGAGGCATTCGGTGCCGCTGTTTCAAATGTTTATACAGGTAATTCACAGGCCACAGGCGAGCGTAAATATAATATTTATGTTGCACTTGCTGATAAAAACGCTTCGCGCGTGCTTAGATTTGCATCTCAGCCCGGTGAAACACCGGATGAGCTTATATCTGCATCAATCGAGCTGCTTATGGATATGATCTGTGAGAAATGCAACAGTATAGGTGTGCCTGTCGAAGCTGAGCAGGACAAGCCGTTTACCGCTGAGCCTGTTGAAGAGATCGAGCTGCCGACAGAGCAGGAGACAAAAAAGAAAAGAAAGAGGGGACTGAGAACGGTCCTCTACGTTTTGCTTGCAATTCTTCTTGCTTTTGTAGGGTATTTTGCATTCAGCGGATATGAAAACGCAGAAAAGAATAAAGAGGCTGCCGTGAGCAGCTTTGCCAGCTATTATTCTCAGGGAGCCGCTGCCGAAAGCGGTTCCCTGCTTGTTTTTTCTGATGATTTTGCTTTTTTGCAGTCGGAAGAAACCTACGCCTATGAAAATTTTACAACCGCTGTCGGTGAGACTGAGAACGATACCACGCAAGAAGCCGAGACTGTACTCGGAACACTGCCGCCGCTTGAAGAGCCGACAGCTATGGTAACAGAGCAAACCACAAGAAAGCCAACGCCGACAACCAAACCATCGACAACGGCTAAGCCTGTAACTACCGCTAAGCCTGTGACAACGGCAAGGCCGACAACAACAAAGCCAACTGTCAATGTTAAGGCAGACGGAAAGTTTGTTTTCACGGTTTACGGCTACGGACACGGCGTAGGCATGAGCCAAGAGGGTGCACTCGGTTACTCCAAGCAGGGCAGCTCATATACAAATATTCTGCTTCATTATTATCCGGGTACGACGCTTGTAAAAGATGACCCCGATATGCCCGAGACCGTACGCTTCGGAGGCAGAGATTATCCTCTTGTTGAATATCTGTGCCGCAGTGTAGTAGGCGAGATCAGCTCGGGCTGTAACAGCACGACTGCTGAAGCTTTTAAAGCGCAGGCTGTGGCTCTTTACACTTATGCAAAGCGATACAGCTTCAATTTGTCTGCTTCCATGCACGCCTTTAATACGAGCTACAAATACGAGGGCAGTGCGGCAGAAACTGCGGTAAAATCTGTACTTGGTGAATATCTTTCGTATAACGGCAGGCCGATAATGGCAACATTTTACGCTATGTCAGCAGGTAAAACGGTTAAGGCTTCGACAGTCTGGAGCGGAAACACATACCCGTATCTTGAAAAATCGGTTGACAGCCCGCTTGACAAAAACTGCGCACGCTATAAGACAACCTATACGGTGTCGGCAGAGGAGTTTAAAGAGCTTATGAAGGCTAATCTCGGTGTTGAGCTGAGCGGTGCTCCCTCGACATGGATTAAAATTGAAAAGCACGACAGTGCGGTCAGCTCGTCTGTAGGCTACGTCGAACGAATGACTGTAGGAGGCAAGGCGATAACGGGCGCTTACTTCCGTGAAAAAGCAATGCAGTATAAAATTAGGTCACACTGTTTCAGCGTGTCCTATGTGGAGGAATAAAAATGACACAGATAAAATTGGTTTCATCGCTCGAAAAAATATTTCCGCTCAGTGACGGAGGCTTTTACGAAATAAACAGCCTTTCTATGCTCATAGGCGAGCGTACAAGCTTTCAGCTTGCAATAAATACTGATGAGCCGCTTCGTTTTACCGTTGACGGTGCTGAGTCGGTAGTGGTCAAGTCATACAATATAGGCTTTGTGCCGTCAAAGCTTCCGTTTTATGAAGATCACGACGACGATATTGTTATTTCACCTGACGGATATTATCCTGATGTGCTTCATCCGACCGAAAACGGTGAGGTTGAGTTTGTGAACGGCGGCTGGTGCTCTGTATGGTTTGAGCTTGAATCAAAAAAAGCAGGCGTAAATAATATTGTTGTTACACTCTTTAATGAGGATAATGATGAGGTCGGCAAGGCTGAAATCAGCGTAAAGGTAATTAATGCCGTATTGCCTGAACAGGAGCTTATGCACACAAACTGGTTTCACTGTGACTGCCTTGCAACCTGGTACGGTGTTGACGCCTTCAGTGAGGAGCATTGGCAGATAGTTGAAAACTTTATGCGTGTAGGTAATGCACACGGACTTAATATGATTCTTACTCCGCTCTTTACACCTCCGCTTGATACAGCTGTCGGCGGAGAGAGGCCTACAATGCAGCTTGTTGACGTTACCGTAACAGGTAAGGATGAGTACAGCTTTGGATTTGATAAGCTTGCACGTTGGTTTGAAACTGCACACAGGAGCGGTATAAAATATTTTGAGCTTTCGCATCTCTTTACCCAATGGGGCGCAAGACACGCACCGAAGATTGTTGATGTGAACGGCAAACAGCTTTTTGGCTGGAAAACTGCGGCAAGCGGCAAAAAATATAAAGCTTTTCTTTCCCGGTTTTCAGCTGCACTTGATAAATTCCTTATTGAGCAAAACGTTAAGGAATACTGCTGGATACACGTTTCCGATGAACCGGGAGACGATACGGTACGCCCCTATGCGAAAGCAAGCCGTATTGTGTCCGAGCTTTTCCCTGACTACAATAAGCTTGATGCACTCAGCAATTTCAAATATTACAAAAAAGGTTTTGTCAAAACGCCCGTGCCTTCATTAGACCACGCACACAAATTCCACGGTAAGGTGCCGGAACTTTGGACCTATTATTGCTGCGGTCAGTACAGGGGTACGTCAAACCGTTTTATGGCAATGCCCTCTTACCGTAACCGTGTTCTCGGTTTACAGCTCTATAAATTCGGCTGTGCGGGCTTCCTTCACTGGGGCTATAATTTCTGGTATTCACAGCACTCAAAGCGTTATATAAATCCGTTTGAGGAGACAGATGCCGGTGAGGCATTCCCCTCGGGCGATTCTTTTGTAGTATATCCGGGCGAAGACGGTCAACCGCTTGTGTCGCTGAGATATAAAGTCTTTTACGATGCATTCCAGGATATGAGAGCGCTAAAGCTCCTCGAGAGTAAAATCGGCTATGAGGAAACATTAAAGCTCATAGAAAACCGTACGGGCGAGCCTCTTTCGTTTACAAATTACGAGCGTGGTATTGAGGCAATGATCAGCAAGCGTGAGGCTGTGAATAAGGCGATAGAAGAGAACCTTTGATTGTTCTGATGCCGTAAAAGTGATGTGACAATAAAAACACGGCAGAGGCAAGCCTCTGCCCTACACGGGATTGAATAATTAATGATTGTTTAGAAGAAGTTACGTAAGATAATGTATTGTTGTATTCAAAGTTTGAAACAACGTGTCAAAGATAACGGTATCAGGGCAATTGAAATGATATGCAGACTTACATAATATTTAATTGAAAAATCCGATAATAATAACAGGTCAGTTTCCGTAAAGGAAGCTGACCTGTTTTGTTAATAAAACTTATTAATAAAACTTATCTCGTTTTATCTATGTTAAAAAGTATATGTACTTCATTGAGGTATTGGATGCAACGGCACGTTGCTTATTCGCCCTTCATTTCGAGGAGCTTGACTTTACCGTCGTAAGAAGCCTGGCTGACCTTGATAGAATCGAAGATAGCGGCTCTGATATCGTCCTCAGTTGCGCCAAGTTCTTCGGAATACTTGCGGTCGATAAAGAGGTCAATAGCCATAATATCTGCAAGTCCGTCAACGTCAATACCGCTTTCGATGCCCTTTTCGGCATATTCTTTCTTGACACCGCCCAGACCCATACGCATCATCCAGGGAGCAACGCTGATAACCTTGCGGTTTTCACCCATACCGCGTGCTGCGTAAACGATCTTGAGAAATTCCTTCCAGGTCTGGTTGTACATGCTGATAGGCCATGCCTTTGCGCCCTTTGATTTCTCAGCGGCACCTACGATAACCTCACCAACCTGACGGACTGTAAGCATTGCAGTACCGCCGCCCGGATACATTGTGAAGGGAAGCTTATCCATACGCTTGATCTGCTCGATAAGAATAACCCAAACGGGCTTTCTGCCGGGCTGAGTGCCGAAGATGTAGGGAAGCTCAAGGACAGCAACGTCAAAATTCTCGTCAGCATATGAGAATGCAACCTCTTCCTGGTCGATTCTGCTGCGGATGTAGGGATGCTTCTCTGTGAGCTTCATATCGGGACGCTCTTTTGCAAGGTATGCAAAGTATGAGCCGAGGATAACGGCATTCTTCATACCGACTTCCTTACAGATGGGGAGAAGTCTCTTGAGAGGAGCGATGTTGCACTTGTAGTAGAGGTCGTAAACCGGAGCGGGAGCCTCAACTCTTTCGTCAACGCCTGCAGCGAAAACAAAGCAGTCGCAGCCTGTCATCATCTCTTTGATCTCTTCATCGCTCTTTTCGTAGAGATTGCAAAGCTCAATCTCCATCTCTTCGGGGATGGGAGCTCCTTCGGGAAGAGGAGGAAGAGCAACGCTCTTTACCTGATGGCCTCTTTCGATAAAAATTCTTGCAGCCTCACAGCCGAGAAGGCCTGTGCCGCCAATCATAAATACTTTCATATCGCAGTGCGATACACGGTGCACACCAAAAGTTGATATAAAAACAACGCTTAGTGCCCGGTATCTGTTCCTTTCTTCAAATAATAAACTTTTTATTATAAGGCATATGCAGAGCAGTAGGTTGTACCGCTCTGCATTTTTTAAAAATATTAGCCCTGTGCGTAAGCGCCGACCTGCATCATAAAGTCACCGAGCTGTGCACCGAATTCGGGTGCACCGTCCATAATAAGCTTGCCTGCCTTGACGGATTCAAGCATATCTGCAGTCTGCATAAGAATACCGAGTGCGCTGTCGAAATTATCAAAGCGCATTGTGAAGAACGGCATTGCGCGCTTGTACTCGCCTCTGCCTGCTCTTGACTTGCCTGCCTTGATACGGATGTATGCACTGACCTCGGGATAGCCGTTAACTGCCCATGAGTAAACACGGTCGGGGCTCTTTGAAGTCCAGTCATGTATTGCGTCGTGACCGTTCTTGTTGAGGGTGCTGATACCGCTGGAGAGCAGGTAGAAGTAGCACTTAACAAGAAGCTTCTTTGTTTCCTCATCCTCGGGAGCTTCTTTGGCTGTGAGGAGAGAGGACATTTTAAGAAGAACCATCATGAAGGATGCAAAAGCTGTGGGATGCTTTGCAAGGCCTTTCATTTTGGGAAGGTACTGCGGCTTAATCTGACCCTTGAAGAATGCGTTGAGTGCTTCAATGCTCTTGAACTCAAGCTCAACGTGAGCGTTGTTTGTGAGCTTATCAGTGTGAACAATCCACTCACCGTTGTTAACAACGAGGTGTGTGCCGACCTTTCCTTCGGGAACGTCGGGGCAAAGTGCACTGATCTGATAAATTGTGTGAGCGTGCTCAAACTTCTTTGCAAGGTTTGGTACATCGTTAGCAATGACCTTGATAAGCGGGATCGCAGCACAGAGGAAAATTTTATTGGTAAAAACTTCGTCTCTTGTAGACATAAAAATCAATCCTTTCTGCCGTTGAAATTTAATCGGTTGAGATTAAACTTCGTCGTCCCAATCGTCGTCAAGCTCAAAGTCAGCGTTCATTGCCTCACGGACTGCTGCGATGATACCGTTGGAGTCAATACCGAGTGTTGACATAATATCTTCGTGGAGACCGATGGGAGCAAACTGATCCTGAATACCGAGGCGCTTGAATGCACAGCCCTTACCTGTTTCAGCAATAACCTCAGCAACAGCAGCGCCGAGACCGCCGATAACGGAGTGGTCTTCTACAGTGATGATACGGCGTGTATCCATAATTGCCTTAACAACAGCTTCCTTATCAATGGGCTTGATTGTGTGCATGTTGATAACTCTGACCTTCAGACCGTCAGCGTTCTCAAGGAAGTTAGCAGCCTGGAGAGCCTGGAATGCACAGGAACCGCAAGCGATAACTGTGATATCTGTACCCTCTTTAAGTTGAACAGCCTTGCCGACCTCGAAGCCGTAGTCTGTTGTTTCGTAAAGAACACGGTCAAAACCGCGGTTGATACGGATGTAGTAGGGGCCGGGGTTCTCGTATGCTGCACGTACTGCGTTAACAGTCTCAAGACCGTCAGCAGGGCAGATAAGAGTGATGTTGGGCATTGAGCGGACAACTGCCATATCGCAGATTGCGTGGTGAGTTGAGCCTGCCTGACCGAAGGATGTACCTGCGTGTGTAGCGATAATCTTTGCGTTTACGTTCTGATAGCAGATATCTGTGTGAAGCTGGTCAGCACTTCTGAGAGAAGCGAAAACAGAGAATGTGGAAAGGAAGGGAACAAGACCTGCCTTAGCCATACCTGCAGCAACACCGAACATATTCTGCTCAGCGATACCTACGTTGAAGTATCTGTCTGGGAAATGCTCGCCGAACATACCGATTTTTGTTGATTTACCAAGGTCAGCTGTAAGAGCGACGACGTCGTCATGCTCCTGACCGAGTTCTACGAGTGTTTTGCCGTAGTATTCAGCTGTTGAAAAAGCTGTAGATTCAGTAGCTGTATATGTAAGTCCACCTGCCATGGCTTATGCACCCTCCTTTTCTGCTCTCTCGCAGCGCTTCTTGTAGAATGCTTCGAGGCTCTTCTTTGCAAGTTCGTATTTCTCTTCGTTAAGAGCACCGTAGTGCCACTTGTAGTCGCCTTCCATATAGTCAACACCGCAACCCTTGACTGTGTTTGCAACAATCATAACGGGCTTTTCTGTGTTTTCGTATGCGTAGTCGATAGCGTCGCAAAGCTCCTTGATGTTGTTACCGTCGATTTCGATAACGTGGAAGCCGAATGCACGCCACTTGTCGCAGAAGGGCTCAAGCTTCATAACTTCTTCTGTCGGGCCGTCAATCATGCACTGGTTACGGTCAACAAAAGAGATAACGTTTGTGATGTTGTAGTGAGCGATTGTCATTGCAGCCTCCCAGTTGGAGCCTTCATCACACTCACCGTCGCCGAGTACGCAGAATGTCTTGTAATCCTTACCCTTGATTTTTGCAGCAAGGCCTGTACCTGCTGCGATTGAAAGGCCGTGGCCGAGTGAGCCTGTTGATGCGTCAGCGCCTACAACCTTGTTGGAGTCAAGGTGGATACCCATCTTGGAGTTGGAAAGGTTGAATGTCTTGAGCTGTTCGGGGTCGTTATAGCCGTAGTCGCAAAGAACAGCAGCATAAGCAACACCTGCGTGGCCCTTACTGAGAATGAAACGGTCTCTGTCTTCCCAATTGGGGTTGTCCTTGTCGAGGTGCATATACTTGTGGTAGAGAACAGTCATGATATCCATAACGCTCATACCGCCGCCGATGTGAGCACTGCCTGCCCAGTATGTAGTGTCAAGGCAGAGCTTGCGCAGCTCGTTTGCCTTCTTTTCGAGTGCGAGCCACTCTTGCTTGGTTAATGGCATTTCGTTTTCCTCCTATATATTTAATGTTTTTATATACTTAGAATAATTCGGGATGCTTAGCTGCAACTACTTTGAATGCTTCGTCAGCAATTTCGAGAGTGAGGTCGATATCCTTATTGGAAAGAGCTGCGTTGATGAAGTGGTTGTGGTGGCTGGAGAAGAAAGCACCTCTCTTGACACACTCTGCAACCCACTCCTGGTGAAGCATCATTGAGTCGTCGTTTGCTATGCGGAGATAGAAGAGTGCGGGCTCACCGGAAACAACAAGGTCGAAGCCGTTGTTTGCAGCGGCATCCTTGAGTCCGTTCGTGAGTCTGAGACCCTTTTCGCGGAACATCTGAGCTGCGTTGATCTCCTTCATCTTGTTGATACAGGCGATACCTGCTGCGAAGGGAACGGCGCTCATCCAGTAGCTGCCTGTGTAGCTGAGTGCACTGACAGAGCTCTTGAGGAATTCCTTACCGCAAAGGCAAGAAACGTTCCAGCCGTTCGCAAGAGCTTTACAGAAGCAGATAAGGTCAGCTTCAAAGCCGTAGTAGTGGTCGGAGCCGGCGATATCAAGTCTGAAGCCGCAACGTACGTCGTCAACTATGAGGACAATGCCCTTGCGTGTGCAAAGCTCGCGGACCTTCTGCCAGTAGCCGTCTGCTGGAAGCTGGTTGTCAAGGTAGTTACCGTGCATATAGGGTGTGGAGATAAATGCTGCGATCTCGCCGTCATTCTCTTCAACGAGCTTTTCAAGTGCTTCGAAGTCATTCCAATCAACATAAAGGTTGTTTGCAACATCCTCGGGGATAACACCGGGATAGTCAACCTTCTGTGTCCACGGAGCAACGCCGTGGTAGAAACCGTTAACGAAGATGATCTTCTTGCGGTGTGTAGCAGCACGTGCAGTCATAATAGCGCAGGTAGTAACATCGTTACCGTTCTTTGCAAAGAATGCCCAGTCGGCACAGTTGACTGTGTCAACCATAAGCTCTGCAAACTCAACCATAACCTTACCGGGTGAGGTAGTGCAGTTACCGAGCTTTGCCTGTGCCATAGCTGCAGCATCAACGTCCTTGTCATTGTAGCCGAGCACATTGGGACCGTATGCACACATATAGTCGATATATTTATTGCCGTCAACATCCCAGAAGTATGTACCCTTTGCCTTTTCGCCGAAAAGCGGCCAATCGCATACGGGAATGAAGTTGCCTTCTGCCGGGCCGAGATGGCCGTAAACGCCTGAGGGAATTACTTTTGTCGCTCTGTCAAAGTACTCACGGCTTTTTTTATGTTCGTAAATAGGAAAACTCATTTCTCATGCACCTCCGTTTATGCTAAGTACAGAGCTACTCTGTCGAGTATTCTGTTGAGATTGTCGATCATATTGATCATGCCCTTCATCTCGATCTTGCCTTCGCCTATGCAGGCAACAGCGTTGACCTTACCGTCGAACAGGTCGCGTGCAAGGTCGATATCTGCAAACTCCATAAAGGCACGGGGTTTTTCGCAACGCTGCTTGATTGTGACAAGTCTGTGATTTTTGACACGGATTGTTGCCGAAACGTCATCCTTGATACCGAAGGAGATATCGCCATCGGGGATGAGATGTGCGGAGAACTTGCCAATTTCGTCATTGTTTGCAATCTGAGAAAGAGCAACAGAGATTGTGTAGAACATCAGTCTTGTGCTGGTTTCAAAAAACTCTCTGTCCTCAAGGTCTTCGGGTGAGGGACGCATGAGAGCCGAAAGTCGGTCAGTCAGCGCAGTGAAGCCCTTGAGAAGGAAGTTTATGTGCTGGAAGCCTTTGGTGGGGATAGGTGTTACTGTGCCGTCGATGAGACCGTTGAACTTCTCACATGAGCTGAAGGGAAGTTTAACGTCGCATTTAGAGCAACCCTGCTCCATACGGCATCTGCCGTTTTTGAAGTAGAGAGTAGCCTTGGGGCCGCCCGCTACGTCGAAGCCGATTGAAATGGGCTTCTGATTTGAAATGATTGCAGAAGCGACAGGGTCGATCTCGCAAAGATTTTCAAGTGTGCCGAGAACAGCATACATATTGATATACGCCATTGTCTTTGAATCTGTCAAAGCACTTTCCTCCTTAACAAGCATCCGTGCATAAGATGCCTATAATAATATCACCTTATTTTAACAAAGAATTATAATACTTGTCAATAAAATTATACTGTTTTAACAAATTGTTTATAGGTAAAACGCGATGATTGGTTATTCTGCTGAAAATATCAGCGGATTTATGTTCAAGTTGCAATATGAAAAAGAATATTTGTACGCTGTTGCGACAGCTGTGCAATTTTTGATTGACAAAACAAGACAATTTTATATATAATAAAATTTAGTGTATTTTTACTGTGGCGGTGAAATTGGTAATGAAAGGTAAAAAGAAAACTTCACTTTATGTAGCTCACGCTGCTCTGATAGCCGCACTTTATGCTGCACTTACGTATGCTGCAGGCTTTGTCAATTTAGCTTACGGTCCGATTCAGTTTCGCTTTTCTGAGGCTCTGACTGTACTTGCCTGCTTTACGCCTGCCGCAATTCCGGGGCTTACAATAGGCTGTTTTATCGGAAACCTCAACAGTCCGTACGGTATACTCGATATTGTACTCGGCACACTTGCGACTTTTTTGGCGGCATATTTTACATATGCTTTAAGAAAAGCGGGAGGGAAAATTAATTACCTGATCGCACCACTGCTTTCCACTGTTTTCAATTCTCTTATAATCGGTATAGAAATTGCTGTTTTTTTACCCGAAGGTATTACCTGGGCAGGTTTCGCAATATCTGCCGCTCAGGTAGGTATTGGTGAGCTTGCAGTGTGCAGTGTGTTAGGTATTCCGCTGAGAATTTTGCTTAACAAGAGCGGCGCTGCCAGACGAATATTCAAAAGCAGATAAAGGAGAGAACGATTTATGAAAAAAATTGCCAGCTTTACAATAGACCATACAATTTTGCCTTGCGGAATGTATACCTCAAGGGTTGACGGCGACATTGTGACATACGATATCCGATGCCGAAAGCCCAATGTTGAAGAGGTTATGGATAACGCTTCAATACACACGGTCGAGCATCTTTTTGCAACGTTCGTACGCAATTCACCGCTGAGTGACGGAGTTATTTATTTCGGCCCTATGGGCTGCCGTACAGGCTTCTACTTCCTTGTAAGGGGTACCGATGTCAGCCCCGAGCAGGCGATAGAGCTCACAAAGCAAGCTTTTGATTTTATTGCTTCGTATGACGGTGAGATTCCCGGTGTTAGTGCAAAAGAGTGCGGTAATTACCGTGACCACAGTCTTGAAGGTGCAAAAGCTGAGGCGGCAAGAATGGTTGAGGTTATGAAGGGTGTTTCTGTTGAAACGCTCGTTTATCCCGAATAATATATGAAAAATGCACTATAATTCTAAAATAGAATTATAAATAGCGATTCTTGTGCTATAATGGTTACAAAGTTGTAACTATTTGACTCAAATTGTTACAACTTTGTCATTTTTTAATGTAAGGAGGTTTGACCGTGGCTAAGGATAATAACTCAAAAAGCAGCGATTTTTCACAGGAGCCGGAGTATATTTCAGTGTCGGATATCGAGGCTGATATCAAAAATGACGGTCAGACCGTGAGCGAATACGGAATTTTCGGCTTTCTTGCAGACCTTCCGATATTCGGAATAGAAAAGCCGGCATATGACCAGATTGAAAACGAGCCGGCAGAGGAAGCTGCTTGTGAGCCTGAACATACGGAGCACTCTCAGATAGAGCTTACAGAGCGCGAGGGCAGCGCACTGTACGATTGGATATATATGTTTGGCTTGCTTGTGATACGACGTGTGCGCTCGGTCGGTTATAAGCTTAAATCGATACTCAGAAAGCCTGCACATACAGTTGCTGTGTTTGCAGGGATATTTGCGGTGCTCTGCGATACGGTGTTGCTTAGTTCTGTTCGAAATGCCGCTGAAGATTTCCGCAAGCTCAAGTCAGAGTTCGGCAAAGCAACCAAGGGTGTAAAAGGAGGCTTTAAGGGTACTCCGTTAAAACAGATACCTGCATTGATAAAAAAAGCCTATAAGCGCCACCCTCATTTTTTCAGAACGGTTATTAACACAGCTGTTCCCGTTATTACGTTGGCGATACTTATCAGCACCGTCACTTCGTGGATGGGCTCTACCTATGCACTTGAGGTAATGGTTGAAAATAACGGTGAAATGTGTTCGCTCGGTTATATAAGTGATGAATCCGTATTTATCGAGGCACGCACTATTGTCAAGGACAGAATAGACTCAGGCGCAAGCGACAGCGATGAGACGCTTATTGCAAACCCGACATACAAAATTACGCGTGTAAAGCTCAACGAGCTGAGCGACGCAGACGCGATAAGCGATAAGCTTATCGAAACCTCCGACTCAAAGCTTACAAATGCCTGTGGTGTTTACATCGACGGTGAGTTTGTATGTGCAGTTAAGAACGAAACAGATGCACGAAGTGTGTTCAACAATCTGCTGCGTGAAGCAGAGGAAAGATATAAAATTGATTCAAACGATGAAAATTCCTTTGCTGATTTTGTAGAGGATGTTGAGTTTGTACAGGGACTTTATTCAGACGATGAGGAAAAGATGTGGGAGGCTTCAAAGCTTCTTGATGTACTCACAAACGAGAAAAAGAGCGAGGCAGTATATTATACTGTTCAGAGCGGCGATACCCCTTCAGGTGTTGCTGAGAAGTTTGACGTTAGCACATCAGAGCTGAGAGCTCTCAATCCCGCTGTCAATTTCAATGTGTTCAAGGTAGGAACAAAGCTTACGATTTCATCCGAGGTGAGCTTTGTTCGTGTAAAAATAATTAAGGTTGTAGAAAAAAATGAATCTACACCCTATGAAACCGAAACGGTTGAATCTTCAAGCCTGTTCCGCGGTGACAAACGCGTAATACGTAAGGGCGTCAAGGGTACGGATAAGGTTACCTATCTTGTTACTTATGTTGACGGCGTACAGACCGAAGCAAAGGAAATAGACCGCATAACGCTCATAGATCCGATTAACGAAAAGGTGCAGGTAGGTACAAAGAAGCCTTCTGTTTACGGAAGCAGCGGCGGTAACTACGAGGTTATTTCAAAGGGTAAGTTTGTATGGCCGGTTTCGGGTCTTTATACGGTTACTTCGCACTATGGCGGCCGACGCAGCGGTTTCCATACCGGCATTGATATTTCGGGTGGCAGCGCTTCGGGTAAGCTTGTGCTTGCGGCAGACAGCGGTACGGTTGAGCTTGTTAAGTTCAGCAACAGAAGCTACGGTAACCAGGTTGTTATCAACCACGGCAACGGTGTCAAGACACGTTATGCTCATATGCTCGACGGATCGATTTCTGTTTCCGTCGGTCAGAAGGTATCGCGCGGCCAGCCTATAGGCCGTGTAGGTAACACGGGTAACAGCTCGGGTGCTCATCTTCACTTTGAGGTCATCGTTAACGGCAATACGGTCAACCCGTATCCGTATATAAAATAAAATGAAGGGAATATAAAAAAAGCGAAGACCGCATAAAACAATATAGAACAAGGGGTTCTGCAGGTATATAAAGCCTGAAGAACCCCAAAAATATAAATGAAAATCAAAAATCAGTAAATTTTAATGTTTTATCCGTTCTTCATCATTTTTTCCTATCCTCTTAAAAGGAGCTGTAAAAAAACTTTTGTTTTTACAGCTCCTTTTTGGTTGTATTCGGTAAAGATAATTTGCACAAAAATGTAATTCCGGAAAAATGCTTTTAAATTCTGAGGTTTCTACAATATCTTCGTCAATCCAATCTTCAGAATGTCCTTCTCCTGATATAATCCACTTAAACTGCTGAAACAAAACAGATAATTATCCTTTATTGTCAGCTCTTGTAACTATTATTGTAATGTGTTAAAATAATCTTTGATAAGTTTTTGAATCTTTTGTGATATTATTGTGAAAAAAGCAGGAGGATATGATGTATGTTTAAAAGGTTTTTTGCCGGCATTCTTGCCTTTATTCTTTCAATTCTTCCATGTGCAAACGGCAAGGTGAAATACACCTGCAAAGAGGCGGTTGCCGTAACAGCAGAATTCGCTGAAAATGAAAGTGTTGCGATTGACACACCGAAGCCTGCTTTTGCGGCGGATATGCCGGAATCAGAGGTTATCTCGGTTAACGGATTATCACGGCTTTCAATCAACGGTCAGCTTACATCTCCCGTCCTCTTTTTCGGCAATACTGATTTCCCGAATCCCAACGGTGTCACAACAAGTCAGGCAGGATTTGCCGCTGATGCGGGAATACATATTCACTCCATTATTGAAAATATCAATTATTATGCCGACCTTGACAGCATCAGCGAGGCGGAATACAGACAGTTATACTCTCATCTTCACGAGAGCGTTAAGAGTATTACAGATGGGGACCCTGACGCAAAAATCCTGCTTCGTGTCAAGGTGACAATGCCCGACACAGGCTCCATACCCGAAAGCGAAATAATACAGTATAAAGATAAAAGCATAAAATCCGGTGTTGTATCAATGGCATCAGATTTATTCAATGAAGAATCA
>JAZPYN010000036.1:0-16808 GCA_045544155.1 Acutalibacteraceae bacterium | reverse complement strand
CAATTTTATCTTAGAAAAATTTATATCTTAAGTCAATATTTATAACAAAAAAACAGTGAAAATTCATTTACTGAATAATCACTGTTTCAAATCAATCAATATTCAAGGTCTGCCCAGATTGCAAAGTGGTCGGAGGCATAGTTGCCGTTGATTTTATCCTTACAGACTCTGTATTTATGTGCCTTTACCTTATCGTTTATAAAAATAAAATCGATAATATGACCCTCGTGCTTTTCGGGGCAATCATCGTGATATGTAAGATAATCCATCGTATCGGGAGCTTCAAATTTTGAGTCCTTGAGGAATTTTACAATCTCATTATATTCTCTGCCGTTCTGGAATGAATTGAAGTCACCCGAGCATGAGAGAGGATATTGCTCAATCATAGGCATAATCTTCTCACGCAAAATCGGAATACTCTTATAAATAAGGTCAAAATCACAGTCCATATGAGTATTTACGTGCACAAATTTTTTATCTTCTGCTTTATCATAAAATATACCCCATGTGCATATACGGTTATGCCTTGAGTGCCAGCACTTTGACATAACATCGGGAGTATCCGAATACCAGAAGTTGCCGCTGTCGATTACCTCAAAGCGATCGGTCTTATAAAAAATTGCGCTGTATTCGCTCTCGCCGCCGTCTTCATCACCTCTGCCGATGCCGATATAAGACCAACCGTCAAGATTTTTTGTAAGGTCTGCCATCCATTCGGGTGTAGCCTCCTGCACACCGAGCATATCACAGCCCGATTCAAGAATAGTCTGAACGCAGTCGTCAACTCTGTCCCACTGCTCACGGGAACCGACATTTGCACAGCGGAGATTAAATGACATTAATCTGACCATATCTTTTTCACCTTTTCCACATTATAACAAAAATTATCTCTTTTTAACGACAATATTCATAAAAGGTACGCTTGCTGTATCACCGTCACGCAGCTTTTTACCGCGCATTGTACATACCTCACCGTTCACCTTTACTTCGCCGCCCTGAATCACAATTTTTGCGTGACCGCCGCTCTGTACTGCATCAGCAAGCTTCAGTGCAGAATCAAGACGTATAAAATCTGTATCGATAAAAATTTCTTTTACCGGTTTTTTTTTAATTTTTGCTTTGATTTTAATTGCCATAGTTTATCAGTCCTTCTTGAATCTCATAGGAAGAATAAGGAAGAGGAAATTGTCACCCTGAGTCGGAAGAATAAGGATAGGTGCCGCACCGCTGTTGAGCTCAATTTTAACCTCGTCTGCATCGCATACTCTGAGTGCATCAAGAAGCAGCTTATTATTAAAGCCGATTTCAATCTTATTACCCTCGTACTTACAGCTGAAGCTGTCGTTAGCTGTACCAAGAGCAGTTACGGATGAAATTCTGACTATATCACTGTCAAAAATAAATCTTACAGGACTCTTGAACTTATCTGTAATAATAAGGCTTGTTCTGTCGATACTTTCAATCATCTCACGTGTATTGACAATTGCTGTTGCAGAGCATGTGGGCGGAATTGCATTCTTATAGTTTAAAAATTCACCGTCAAGCAAACGGGAAACAATACTGTAATTTCCTATCTCAAATACGATATGACGTTTGCCTACACCGAGTGAAACAGTCTCTTCATCGTCACCGATAAGCTTTGTAACCTCATTAAGGGTCTTTGCGGGTACGACAAAGCTCAGCTCATCACCCATATAGTTGATCGACTCTGTTCTCATTGCAAGACGTGAGCCGTCAACAGCAACAAGTCTTATAAGATTCTGTGTTACTTCAAACTTTACACCGGTATGAACAACTTTACTGTCATTTACTGCAACTGCAAATATAGTCTGGCGAACCATATCCTTAAGAAGCTTCTGTTCTACAACGACCGGATAGCCGCCGCTGACTGTAGGAAGCTCGGGAAACTCATTACCGTCGATGCCTATAAGGGAATACTCTGCTTCGCCGCCTCTTATTGTTGCAAGCAGTCTTTCATCTGTTTCGATATAGACCTGCTCACCCGGAATTTTACGTACGATGTCACAGAGTATCTTTGCGTTGAGTATAATTGCACCCTGCTCTACAACACGGCAGGGGATTGAGGTAGTAATACCTACCTCAAGATCATAGCCTGTAAGAAGCAGCTCGTTTCCTATTGCTTTGATAAGGATACCTTCAATTGCGGGAATTGTTGTTTTGTTTGAAACTGCTCTCTGAACATTTAAACAGGCTTCGCTGAGTACAGCGGTATCGCAATAAATTTTCATTTTTGTCTGCCTCCGGAAATAAAAGATATAAATGAATATTTAGTAGTAATAGTAGAGGGTGTGAAAAAAGTGGAAAAGTGTTGTATATACCTATATTGCTTGAATTTGAAGATTTTTTGTGTGTGAAATCATTGTAAAAAGATTTTCACACTATCCACGGGAAAAAGTAAAATGGGAATATTGTGGAAAAACTGATGTGAAATGTGAAGAAAAGTGTGGAAAAAATTTAACGTCAGTTTGACTGTACATTCTTCATTATATCTGCAATAATTGTTTTTAAGGAATAATTATTTTCTCTGTCTGTTGAGATCTTTTTGTATGCATACATTACCGATGAATGATCACTAAGACCGAAGAGCTCTGCTACCTTTTTATTGGTGAGTGGAGTCATTTCACGGATTATGTACATTGCAACGTGGCGGGGAAATACGTACTTTGCATCGTGCTTTTTGCTCTTTATATCGGCAACTGTTACACCGTAGGTACGTGCAACCTCATCGATAATCTTATCGATAAGCACGGGAGTCGGATCACCTTCGCTGAAAATATCGCGGATCGCTTTCTGTGCAGTTGCAAGGTTAGCATCTTCGCCAAGCTCAATATAAGCTTTCATCTTTTTAACTGCACCTTCAAGCTGACGAATATTACTCTTTATTTTTTCTGCGATAAAGAGAATAATAGAAGAAGGAATATCGATGCCGAGTGATTCAGCTTTACTTTTGATAATTGCTACTCGTGTTTCAAGGTCCGGCGGTTGAATATCGGCAATAAGTCCGCTTTCAAATCTGTTGCGGAGTCTTTCTTCAAGTGTTGCCATTTCTTTCGGCGGACGGTCAGAGGTAAGAACTATCTGGCTGTTTGCTTTAACGAGTGTATCAAATGTATGGAAAAATTCAAGCTCTGTTGAAGTCTTACCTGCAATAAACTGTACATCATCGACGAGAAGTACATCAGCATTGCGGTATTTGTTATGGAATACAGATGTATCTTTTTTATTCTGAAGATAATCTATGAGCTCATTCATAAAATCTTCACTGCGAACATATATAATGTATGCATCAGGATTATTTTTTATTATTTCATTACATATAGCATTGAGCAGGTGAGTCTTGCCGAGACCTGAGTTACCGTGAATAAAAAGAGGATTGTAGGTATTACCGGGGTCGGATGCAACTGCAACCGAAGCGGCATGAGCAAATTTGTTTGAGTCACCTACTATAAATTTATCAAATGTAAGCTCATTTGTATCAAAGCTTTTATTTTCTTTAGGTGTTTCGGCTTTTTTGATTTTTTCTTGTTTGGGCATAACAGATACGTTTACTTTAAAGCCCATAACTTTTTCAAAACATTCTTCGAGCAGAGGTATAAACTTTTCGTTTATAATCTTGCAGCGGAAGGGATCATCCGTCAGCACAACGGATTCGCCGTCGAAATTTTCAAGTGAAAGCTCATGAAACCATACAGAATAAACTGTTTCGGAAGTATTCTTTTTCAGCTCTGCTTTTACATTTTCCCACAACTGGTAAACGAGATCCATACTGTCCACATCCTTTCTTTCAATATTATTTTGTTTACTAAAAACACTGTGATATCCGCAGTTGAGATAGTAGTCATCATAAGGTCTGTTATTTTTACCGTACAGACCATGTAAGTATACCATATTTCGGCCTCCTTTTCAACTTTTACGGAGGAAGAAAATTTTGAACAACATCTTGTAAAAATGTGAAAAACTCCTCCTATAAGTAGTGCAAACAGGCCTTTTTTTCAATGTAAACAGGTGATAATTTCAAAAAATTTCTTAAAAAAATTATTGGAGAGATTTTGAGCTGAATTTTGTCGCTTTTAACGAAATTTATTTTTTGATTGAAAATTAACAAATTTTTGCTTGACAAATTTTATAATCAGGCAATTGTGATTTAAAAATTTTCCATTTTAAAAAATGAACAAAAAACACTTGACAGTTTTGGTTAATTCTGCTATAATCCGATGTTGCCGCACTATGTAAGCGGTAAATCCTTGCTTCAGGATAAAAAAAGCCTGAGGCCAAAGACCATAAGGAGGTGCAAAACAATGTCAGCAAGCTATAATTACGAGATCATGATGGTTTTCTCAGTCGCTAACGGCGAAGAGGGTGCAAACGCTCTCCTCGAGAAATTCAAGGGTATGATCGAGGCTAACGGCACTGTCGACAACGTTGATGTATGGGGTAAGCGCAAGCTTGAGTACCTTATCAACGACGAGGCAGAGGGCTTCTATGTAGTTATCAACTACCAGAGTGCTCCCGAGTTCCAGGCAGAGCTTGACCGTGTACTTAAGATCACCGAAGGTGTTCTTCGTACAATGATCATCCGCAAGTAATTTTAAGGAGGAAATTGCAATGCTCAACTGCGCAGTTTTAATGGGTCGCCTTGTTGCCGATCCTGAGCTCCGTACAACTACTTCAGGAATTTCTGTTACCTCTTTCCGTATTGCTGTTGATCGCAGCTTTGTCCGTCAGGGCGAAGAGCGTCAGGCAGATTTTATCGACATCGTTGCATGGAGACAAACTGCAGACTTTGTCTGCCGTTATTTCCGCAAGGGCTCGATGATTGCTGTTCAGGGTTCAATCCAGACACGCAGCTATGAGGACAAGCAGGGTAACAAGCGCACAGCTGTCGAGGTTGTTGCAGACAACGTAAGTTTCTGCGGCTCTAAGGCAGAAAGCGGCACGACGGGCGGCAGCCGCCCCTACGAGAACGCAGCCCCTGCAGCAGCTCCCGCTGCTTCATTTGCATCGGGCACAGTGGGTGATTTTGAGTCCATTGAGGACGATGACGATTCACTCCCGTTCTGAACAAATCTATAAGGAGGAAATTACATCATGGCATATGAGAGAAATAACGGACGTCCCAACAGAAAAGGCCGCAGAAAAGTCTGCACATTCTGTGTCGATAAGGTAGATTACATCGATTACAAGGACGTTAACAAGCTTCGCAAGTTCACATCGGAGAGATCAAAGATCCTTCCCCGCCGTGTAACCGGCACATGCGCAAAGCACCAGAGAGAGCTTACAACAGCTATCAAGCGTGCACGCTACGTCGCTCTTCTTCCCTACACAAGCGACTGATAAAAAAACTCAACACGAATTTTTACCTGCATTTCTTACGGGATGCAGGTTTTTTCTTTTTATTAGGAATTTTGAATGAGAAATTAAAATTTGAAAGCTTTACGCAATATCAACCTATAATGATAGTAATAATCCGATTTATACCTTTAATTTCTGCAATTGATTATATATAATTTAATCATCAAAAAAATTATTTTAATCGTGCAGAAAGGATGGAATAAGAATATGAAGATTTGTATAGGTGAAAGAATTGCCTACTACAGAAAATTGAATTCAATGACACAAGCGGAACTTGCTTCAAAGCTGAGTATTTCTACTCAGGCTGTTTCAAAATGGGAACAAAATATTACCTCACCCGATATTATGCTTTTACCTGAACTTGCAAAAATATTTGATATAAGTATAGATGAATTATTCGGAATTAAAGTTAACAGAGAAACTGTGTATAATCTTGTTAATAATGTTCCCTGGGATGATGACAGAAAAATAAGAGTTGCGGTTTATCACGGACAAAAGCTTATGCAACAGTCAACATATGAACTTCAACACGGAGTAAATGAAATAAATATTCATTTTGATTATGGAGATGTTTATAAAATACACGGTATTTGTAAATTGAACAGATGAAATATTAAATAAAAAAACCTGAGTACTTTTTTCAATACTCAGGTTTTATATTATTCGTTATTCTTTTTTGCTGCTTCCGCCTTACCTTCGGGAGTATCACGGTAGTAGTAGGTTTTGCTGGGTCTGTGCGGTGTGGAATTCCAGACCTCTTCCGCAACGGGTGCCCATTCTGCAGCAAACTTTCTGCACTTAGCACATAAATCCTCTGCGGATTCCTGGTCGATAAGGTCGGTTGATTTTGCACCGGTTTCTTTGACCATCTTACAAAGATAATCGGGATTTTCGAGCATCGGACAAGGTCTCATATGGTTGTCGTTAAACGGCTGATTTTTGTAGAACGACATAAAGAGCGGATTCTGCAATGCTTCAAGCAAAGTATGGGTACGGATATTTGAGTCAGAGAAGTGAATAAAAACACAGGGCTCAATATCGCCTGCAGAGTTGATATGGAAGTAATTTCTGCCGCCTGCGATACAGCCGCCGACATATTCGCCGTCACCCTGAAAATCCATAATAAACATCGATTTACCGGTTTTTGAGTTACGCAGGTCACGTATACGCTTGTACATATATTTTCTCTGCTCGGGGTCGGGAATAAGCTCGGGCAGAGCACCCTTACCAAGGGGCATATAGTTGAAATAAAGGCCGAACATAACGCCCTTTGAAATCATATCGTCAAGGAATTCGTCACTTGTAACGGAGTAAATATTCTTGCTTGTATAACAAACGGAAATGCCGAACATACAGCCGTTCTTCTTGAGAAGCTCCATAGCCTCGATAGAGGTCTTGTATGCACCGTCACCACGGCGGAAGTCATTGCTTTCTTCATCGCCCTCGATACTGATTGCAAGTGCAAGGTTGCCTACACGCTTAAGGTTGTCACAGAATTCCTGGTCTACAAGAGTTGCGTTTGTATATGCAAGGAAAGCACACTGCGGGAATTTTTCGCAGAGCTTAAGAATTTCTTTTTTGCAGATAAGAGGCTCACCGCCTGTAAACATATAAAGGTGAGTGCCGAGCTCTCTGCCCTGCTCAACAATTGACTCCATCTCCTCATAAGTGAGGCGGAGCTTGTGGCCGTACTCAGCAGACCAGCAGCCCTTACACCTGAGGTTGCAGGCGCTTGTCGGGTCAATAAGAGTAATAAAGGGAATATTACAGTGATATTTTTCACGGTTTTCTCTTACTTTTTTTGTGCCTGCGGCAACGCCGAGACCGAGTGCCATAGCCATACCGTTTAATACATCGGGGTGAAGATCATTGATTGCACGGATAAGGAGCTTTGAATATACGTTATCAGGGTCAGCCGCACCCTCACGGATTTTGTCAAAATTCTTTGCAGGGAAAGAAGGACCGGCAAAACGCTGTACTGCGTCAACCAGCTTTACTAAATTATCCTGCGGATTTTTTTTGATGTATTTAATCAGCGGCTCAAGTACTGCCAACGCAGCGGCACGCTGCGTTTTTTCTTTTAATGTCATAAAAAGGCTGCTCCTTATTTAAAAATGGATATACAGATATATTTTCACCAATATTCTGTAATTTTAACACAAAAATATTTAAATGTCTATATAAATATATATTTTCTCATATTCAAATTGGTTTCTATTGCAATTATTCAAATTTTTTTATATAATATTTATTTGTATAATTATGTTTACAGTGCAGGTGAAAAGCGTGAAAAACTCAACTACGGTTGCCGCAATCTCAACTCCCGTAGCAGCAGGCGGTATCGGTGTAATCCGTATATCCGGCGACGAAGCAGTTGATATTGCTTCAAAAATTTTTGTACCGTCTGGAAAGAAAATTGTTGCCGATATGAAAGGCTACACTGCCGCACACGGCATAGTTTATGACGGCGATAAAGCTATTGATGAGGCTGTTTTGCTTGTTTTTCGCGCACCTCACAGCTATACGGGCGAGGATGTTGCCGAAATTTCGTGTCACGGCGGTGTCTATGTTGTAAGCCGTGTTTTGCGTGCAGTGCTTGCCGCAGGTGCCGTGCCTGCCGCACCGGGCGAATTTACAAAGCGTGCTTTTCTCAACGGCAAGCTTGACCTCACCAAGGCAGAAGCTGTTATGAGCCTTATTTCTGCCCAGGGTGAGCAGAGTGCAGGTGCCGCTATGACTGCACTTGAAGGTGCACTCAGTAAGAAAATTATTGCCGCCGCACAGACTCTTATTACGGATTCTGCATATCTTGCGGCGTGGGTTGACTATCCCGATGATGAAATTGAAGAGATTTCAACCGATAAATTATTAGTTGACTATAAAAACGTACTTTCAGAAATAGAGGGTCTGTTAAATAATTATGATGCAGGCAAAGCAATTACCGAGGGTGTTGACACAGTAATTGCAGGTAAGCCGAATGTTGGTAAATCAACGCTTATGAATTACCTTGCAGGCTTCAGACGATCTATTGTTACCGATATTGCAGGCACAACGCGTGACGTTGTTGAGGATACAGTAAGGCTCGGTAACGTCGTGCTTCACCTTGCAGATACCGCAGGAATAAGAGAAACAGGTAACGAGGTAGAAAAAATCGGCGTCGATTTTGCTGTAGGCAGAGTTGAAAGGGCTGCACTCGTGCTTGCCGTGTTTGATTTGTCGCGTGAGTTTGACAGTGAGGACAGGGCTGTGCTCGAACTTTGTAAGGATAAATGTGCAGTTGCCGTCGTAAATAAAGATGACCTTGAGCCGAAGTTTGATTTATCGGTGCTTGATAATTTTAAGCATATAGTTTATATCAGTGCCAAGGATGGTAAGGGTGCCGAAAAATTGGCAGAAGCTGTTGAATCGGCACTCGGCACGAACGGTGTTGATACATCTGCGGCACTGCTTGCAAATGAAAGACAGCGTCTGTGTTGTGAAAAAGCGGCAGAATGTTTAAGAGAAGCAATTTCAGCACTTGAAATGAATATGACACTCGATGCCGTAACCGTCAGTACGGATTCAGCAATAAATGGGTTGCTTACGCTTACGGGCGAAAAAGCAACGGATGCGGTTATAAATGAAGTATTTTCACGATTCTGTGTAGGTAAATAAACACAATAAAACAAAAAAGCTTTGTCAAAAGCTCCTTTTGAAAGGAGCTGGATTTTGCGGAGCAAAAGACTGAGGATTGTTGTAAAGAATAATTCGATATAAATTTTTTCAATCCTCCGTCACGGCGTAAGCCGTGCCACCTCCTTTAAAAAGGAGGTATTACAGCTTTTTTAAAATAATTTACAACCAAAAGAAGGTTATCCCGTGTAGGGAAGGGGCTTGCCCCTTCCGTTACAGTCATATCTTTTTACAGCGGCAGAGGCAAGCCTCTGCCCTACATTGCGTAACTGTTTTGCTGTAGGCTTAACGAAAAGACAATGGCAGTCGATTTCCTCGGTGATACGGACTTTCCTATGAGCATCAATTTGATTGAGGTATTAAAAATGAAGTATTTTGCAGAAAATGTGGATATAGCCGTTATCGGTGCAGGTCACGCAGGTATTGAGGCTGCGTTGGCGGCGGCACGCCTTGGTTGCAAAACAGTTATGTTTGCAATCAACCTGGACTCAGTCGGCAATATGCCGTGTAATCCGTCAATCGGCGGTACTTCAAAGGGTCACCTTGTGCGTGAAATTGATGCACTCGGCGGTGAAATGGGTATAGCGGCTGATAAAAATACGCTTCAGACCCGTATGCTCAATACAGGCAAAGGACCTGCCGTGCACAGCCTGCGTGCTCAGATTGACAGACGTAAGTACTGCGCATATATGAAAAACGTGGTAGAAAATCAGCAGAACTTAATTCTCAAGCAGGCAGAGATTGTTTCACTCACCCGTGACGAAGACGGATTGTGGCACCTTTTTACACGCCTTGAGGCTGAATATACCGCAAAGTGTGTGATTCTTGCAACAGGCACATTTCTCGGCGGCAGAATTTTTGTAGGTGACGTTTCATACGACAGCGGCCCTGACGGTATGTTTCCCGCAACCGAGCTTGCACAGTCACTCAAAGACCTCGGTGTTCAGCTCCGCCGCTTCAAAACGGGTACACCGCCCAGACTCAACCGTAACAGCATTGATTTCAGCGTAATGGAGCCGCAGTACGGTGACGAGCACAAAGTACCGTTTTCATTTGATTTTGAAGGTGAAATTGAAAACACCGAGGCGTGTTATGTAACATATACCAATGAAAAAACAAAGCAGATAATTCTCGATAATCTGCACCGCTCTCCGCTTTACGGCGGTAAGATTGACGGTGTAGGTCCGAGATACTGTCCGAGTATTGAGGATAAAATAGTCCGCTTTGCAGAAAAAGAGCGTCATCAGCTCTTTGTAGAGCCTTGTGGAGGAGATACTCAGGAGATGTATCTTCAAGGCTTGTCATCGTCCTTGCCTGAGGATGTACAGCTTGAATTCCTGCACACTATTCCCGGACTTGAAAAAGCTCAGGTAATGAGAACAGCTTACGCAATAGAGTACGATTGTGTTGACCCGTTATCCTTGCGTTCAAGCCTTGAATTCCGCGAATTTGACGGACTTTACGGCGCAGGTCAATTTAACGGCTCAAGTGGCTACGAAGAGGCTGCAGCACAAGGTCTTGTTGCTGGTATCAACGCCGCACGCAAGATATTGGGTAAAGAGCCTGTAATCTTTGACCGTGCAGGGAGCTATATAGGTACGCTTATTGACGACCTTGTTACAAAGGGCTGTACCGACCCGTACAGAATGATGACCTCACGCTCGGAGTACAGACTTCTGCTTCGTCAGGACAATGCCGACCGCAGACTAACCCCTATAGGCTACGAAATCGGTCTTATAAGTGAAGAACGCTGGAATAAATTCAACCACAAGCTCGAGCTTATAGAAAAAGAGACTGAGAGAGTTAAAAATGTTGTTATTCATGCAAGTGATGCGTTAAACAAGATGCTTGTTTCACGTGAAACATCTCCGCTTAACATCGGTGTGCGTATGGTTGAGCTGCTCAAACGTCCGCAGATAAGCTATGCGGACCTTGCAGAGTTTGATATTGAACGTCCCGATTTACCGTATGAGGTGTTTGAACAGGTTGAAATATCTATTAAATATGAGGGTTATCTCAAGCGTCAGGAGGCTCAGGTTGCCGAAATGCGCCGCCTTGAGGTCAAAAAGCTTCCCGAAGATATTGATTATTCACAGGTTGTCGGCTTAAGGCTTGAGGCTATTGAGAAACTCAACAAGGTGCGACCTGAGAATATCGGTCAGGCTTCACGCATAAGCGGTGTCAGCCCTGCGGATATTTCCGTGCTTCTTATCAGATTACAAGGAGAATAAATAAGTATTATGGCTATGATAGATTTAAAATTACTTAAAGAAGAGACTGAAAGGCTCGGCGTAGAGCTTGATGAAACTGCTCTTAATAATTTCGATGCCTTTGCAAATATGCTTGTCGATTGGAACAGCAGAATCAACCTTACCGCTATTACAGACCCTATGGGTATTGTTTACAAGCATTTTGCCGACTCATTAACTGCTTTTGCCGCAGTTGATGTGCCGCAGGGTGCAGGCTTTATAGATGTCGGTACAGGCGGCGGCTTCCCCGGAATCCCTCTGCTTATAGCCAGACCCGACCTTCACGGTGTTATGTTAGACAGTACAAAGAAAAAACTTATGTTTGTTGACTACGCTATAAATAAGCTCGGTCTTATTGACCATGGCAGAACTCTGCATATGCGTGCTGAGGAGGCAGGTATCAAGGTGCAGCTCCGCAACCGATTTGATTTCTCTTTCTCGCGTGCTGTTGCAAATCTTCGTGACCTTTCCGAGTATTGTCTGCCGCTGACCAAGGTAGGCGGCACATTTGTAGCACTTAAGGGCGCAAAAGCTCAGGAAGAGATCAATGAAGCGAAAGAGGCTATAAAAATTCTTGGTGGCGAGATTACCGACGTAAAACAGATATTCCTCAGCGATATGGGCGAAAGAAACATAGTTGTAATCAAGAAAATTTCGCCAACACCGCCCAAATATCCGCGTGCTTCGGCAAAAATTGCAAAAGAACCGCTCGGAATGCCCAAAAAATGAGAATAAAGCGTGATTTTATGTCGTACGCTTTTGCTGGACAAGCTCCTGCATTTCTGCTAACATCATAGCAGAAGGCAGGAGCTTACTTCATTTTTGACGAAGGAGTTACAGCAAATGAAACAAAAACGACAGATAGCGGGACAGATACTGCTTATTGAGCAAGAAAGTATAGTTCCGAATCCTAATCAGCCGCGGCTCAGGTTTGATTTTGATGAGCTTAACGGTCTTGCAGAAAGTATACGCAACAACGGCTTGCTTCAGCCGCTGACCGTAAGACCAAGCGAAGACGGTAAGTTTGAGCTGATTGCAGGCGAGAGAAGGCTTATCGCCGCGCGTATGGTGGGTTTATCAAAGATACCGTGTATTCTTATGAATGTTGATGATGAAAAATCTGCTGTGTTTTCGCTGATAGAAAACATTCAGCGTCAGAACTTAGGTTTCTTTGAAGAAGCAATAGCAATAGATAAGTTGATCCGTGATTTCGGTATGAGCCGTGATGATGTATCTAAAAAGCTCGGCAAGGCACAGTCAACTATTGCAAATAAGCTCCGTTTACTCGGTCTTACCGAAGAGGAACAGCTGAAAATAGCAAAAGAGGGTTTGACAGAACGCCATGCAAGGGCCTTGCTCAGGCTTGAGGATGGCAAGATGCGTGCCCGTGCACTTAGCATAATTGCTGACAAACATCTTACTGTAGCCGAAAGTGAGCGAATGATAACACAAATGCTTGGCAGAAAAAGGAACAGCAGACGTATTCCTCTGAACAACATCCGTGATGTCAGGCTGTTTGTAAACACACTCAATCACGCGGTTGATACCATACGCAGGGCAGGCATTGATGCCGATTCCGTAAAAAGCGAGACAGAAGAATACATAGAGTATGTTGTACGTATACCAAAACAACCGGGAACTACCCCTGTACTCAAACCCAAGGTGCAGGCGGTTTCCATATAAAAGGCTTTGCGCAAGTGAAGCCGACCCATATCTTTCTCTTTCACACCCCACATCCGGCAAAGGAGCAGGCGTTATACGTCTGCTCCCTTGTCTTTTTAATATCTCAATAAAATTGATGCGCAGAGGAAAGTGTGTAGCACCGAGGGAATAAGGTGCCACTATCTTTACGCAAGCCTACAATAGAGTATTCTGCGGTAATCAAAATCCATTGTATTTTCATAATAGCGCCACAACAAAACAAACACGCAATATAGGACATAGGCTTGCCTCTGCTGCCGTAAAAAAATATGACAGTAACGGAATAACCGAATTTACAACAATACGAAATTGCACATTGTGTTTTGTTTCACGTGAAACAGTGTGAAACTTGCAATTTTCTTTTACAATCACAATTTCGAAATATATATATAATCGATATAAATTATTTTCATTAAATAATTCAATATTTGCTGCAAAATTAAGGCTTTACGGCAGTTGACATAAAAACTCACGGGCTGTATAATAAACGCAAGGAAAGGCAGGTTTTGACGCTATGACGCTCATACAAAAACTAAAATCAACTCCGGCAGGATGGGAGACCACTCCGCTTGAGAGAAAAAGCTACTATCTTTACTTTGCAGGACAGAATGCCATTTACTTTCTGCTTGCAAACTATCTTACGACCTACCTCGCATTCTGCGGTGTAAACCTTGTAAAAGCAGGCGGTGTTATGCTTGCCGTAAAAATCTGGGATGCGATTAATGATGCCATTTTCGGTGTTATTTTCGACTCGGTAAAGTTTAAAAGCGGCAAAAAATACCTGCCGTGGCTTAAAATATCCTCACTTTTTATACCTGCAGCAACTATTCTGCTCTTCTGTATCCCCAAAGGCTCAAGTGAAATGATTAAGCTTGGTTGGTTTGCAGTAGCCTATATTCTCTGGGATACCGCTTACACGCTGTGTGACGTGCCGATTTACGGTGCTATTACCGCTATGACACGCAATATTGAAGAGCGCAGCTCTATGCTCAGCTATAAGAGTATATGGGCAGGCGTAGGTATTGCTTTCATAACTGTTGCAGGCAGCGTACTGCCGAGTGAGCATGTAGGTCTGAGCTGGAGCTGGGTTGCCGTTGCAACTGCTGTTTTTGCCTTTGTTACGATGATTCCCATTAACAAAACTCTTAAAGAACGTCATGCGCCGTCTCCCGAGGATGAAAATTTTACTATCCGAAGGATGTTCAGCTATCTTTTCAGAAACAAGTATTTGCTTATATACTATATAGGCTATTTCTTCTACTCTGCCGCAAATATAAGCGGTGCGCTAAATCTTCTTGTTTCATATTATCTGTTTAATGACACGCTGTTTTCACTTGTTGTAAGTGCATGCGGTACGGTGCCGTCGCTTATCTTCTCGCTTCTTGTGCCCTCTATGCTTAAGAAAATGGATAAAATGAAGCTTTATAAGCTTTGTGCAGTGCTTATGGTAGTGCTGAGCCTTGTAATGTGGCTTGTAGGCTATAACAATATTATTCTGCATATTGTGCTTTATGTTATCCGTTCTGTGCCGCTTGCAATTATCGGTGTTATTATGTTTATTTTTACTCCAGACTGTGCCGAATACGGCAAATATAAGACCGGTATCGAGGCAAAGGGTATCACGTTTGCAATCCAGACCTTTATGGTCAAGCTTACAGCTGCTATTTCAAGCGCACTTGTGCTGTTTATTCTCGGCCTTAAAAGTACTGGTTGGGTTGAGGTTGAGGCAGAGAGCTTTGAAGCACTCGAAAAGCTTGGTGTGACCCAGTCTGCTCATGCACTGGATGTGCTTTGGTTCAGCTACGCTATGGTGCCGGCAATCGGTTGTTTGGTTGCATATATAATCTGGAATTTCTACAAGCTCAACGACAAGGACGTTCAGATTATGGCTGACTGCAACGCAGGCAAGATAACAAAAGAAGAGGCAGAAAAGAGCCTGAGCAGAAAGTATTGATTTTATACTGATTTCATCAGGGTAATCGGCTTGTACGGTTACCCTTTTTATTTTGTCGAAAAAATCGTTGATTTTGCGTAGTTTTTGAAATACAACGTAAGAGGCAAAAATTTAAAATGACATATTATGTCATTTATACTTCTTCAAAAGCACTAAAAAGCCGTTTTGTCACCGTTTTGTAACCATTTGTAACTTTTTTGGAATTTTCACAAAAATCAGTGGTTTAAATGTGGTAGGAGAGAGAGCAAAACCGCATATTTAGTGTTATTAGTAAAAAATTTGAACTATTCTTTAGTCAAATTGACTAATTTGAGAGCTTTTGCAAATTTGACAGACCGTCAAATCATCACTATAATTGCAGTTATCACGGTCGATAATATAACCATCAAAGGAAAATTCACCCGAATTTCCCAATGAACGTATGTTTCATACGAAAAAGTTAAGGAGCGATTAGATGATAACTAAAATCAAGACAAAGGCAAAGTCAATGAGCGGCTTTAAAAAGTTCATTGCTGTTGTCCTGGTGCTTGCAATACTCAGCTCGATTACCGCTTTCGCTGCTGAAAACGCAGGCTACTATGTAGAGCTTGATGACGGAGAGACAAAAACCACTTTATATACCACAAGTACTTCCGCATCGGAGATAATCAAAGAGGCAGGCTATGAGCTTTCTGCTCTTGATGTGCTTGACCTTGACGGCTTTACTCCTGGTGAAGACAGTAAGATCCGTATCGAGCGTTCAAACCTCGTAGGCGTTAACGATGCAAGAGGTACGGTCTACTTTACTTTTGACGGCACTGTTGCTCAGGCTATCGATATGGCAGACACAACTGTCGGCGAAAACGACCTTATCAATTACAGCACTACCGCAAATGTAAGCGACGGTATGATAATTTCCATCGCACGCGCTTTCCCCGTTGACGTAAGAGCATACGGCAAGCGTATTCCTCTCGAAATGGCTGTCGGCACTGTTGCCGATGCACTTGAAAAAGCAGGGGTAACTATCGGCGAAAACGATGTTGTTTCTCACGACCTTTCTGAGGTTGTAAGCAGCGGCATGGTAATTTTCGTTGACGAGGTTACCTATGTTGAAAAAACAGAGACCAAGGAAATTCCCTTCGATAAAACAACCAAGAAAAGCAGCAGCTATGCAATCGGTACAACAAAGGTAACGACCAAGGGTGTACCCGGTGAAAAAGAGGTAACCTACAAAGAAAAGTACGTAAACGGCGTGCTTATTGATACAGTTGTGCTCAGCGAGAAGGTTACCAAGGAGCCTATAACTCAGGTAACATCTGTCGGCACTAAGAAGATTCAGCCTGTAAAGGCAAAGGGTGAGCCTATTTCAACAATGGGCACGGTTGCTCTTGATGCAAACGGCGTACCCGTAAGCTACACAAAGGTAATTTCGGGCAGCTCGACAGCATACTATGGCGGCGGCACAACCGCTTCGGGCAGACCTGCAAAGGTCGGTCACGTTGCTGTTGACCCGAATGTAATTCCCTACGGCACAAAGCTCTATATCGTTGCAACAGACGGCACAGTCTACGGCTATGCAATTGCTGCAGATACAGGCGGATTTGTACACAACGGAAGCAACACGGTTGTTGACGTATACCTCGACACATACGACGAGTGTATACAGTGGGGCAGACGTAACGTAAATATCTACGTTATCGGTTAAAATTAATATCAGAAAGATAAAAGCTGTCAGTCCTTTGAACAGGTCCGTTAAAAACGGACAATGAAAAAAAGCTCCCTCTATGGTAGGATTAAAGAAACTACCATAGGGGGGAATTTTTATGTCAAGAGAGTATAGACACATAAAGCAATATGAAACAGAGATATTAGGTTTGAAA
>JAZPYN010000035.1:0-31065 GCA_045544155.1 Acutalibacteraceae bacterium | reverse complement strand
TCGAAATAAGAAAGTGATAGAAAAGTATATACAAAATCAACTGGAAGAAGATTTTGCAAATGATCAGATATCGCTCAAAGAATACATAGACCCGTTTACGGGTAACAAGAATAACTAAGCAAAAAACAAACAGCCGCACGAGAGCGGCTGCTTGAGATAGTAATGTGGTGTCAAACTTCAGTGCCGACTTTTAGTCGGCAAGCCAGTAGGCGGCCCTTATAGGGCCTGTGCAAACCACCAGTTCAACTGGTGGTTATGATTTATCAATCAAATATAACCATTATCTCGTGCTTGATAGTCTGGAAGAAGTTTTTGATTAAGCGTATGATTCTTGCAAAGAAACCTTCGGGCTCATACTCCGTATCGGTACCTGTACCGGCATAGCAGCCGATATTCACACTGTCGATCGTGTTGCCGAAGAAATCGGCATCCGTGCCGGGAATTGTAACGCCTGCACCTATGAGCGGTGAGCTTGCAGAGAGCTTAAAGCTTTCGGGGTCGGAGTAATCAGCGCCTGCAAAGCCGGGCTTGACATTTATTGCACCGAGGTCAACAAGCGGATTCATAACGTTGTAGTAGCAGTTATTTTCAAATACGTTGTTTCTGGAAGCATCAACGTCGTAAGCAAAGGTTGCACCGTCTATCGGAGCAATAATATTGTTTGCAATGTAAGCATTGTAGAGGTTTTTAAACTGAAATTCGCCGCAATTAACTATAGTATTGTTATAGAAGCTGAAGTCGTGCTCACCGCATTGACCGACCGCTGTTGTGGAGCGTCCTGCGTTATCGTTAACTGAAAGACAGTATCTTACGGTGTTGCCGTGGTGACCGCTGTAGTTGGGGTTGTTGCACATAAAGCGCATATTGTCGTGTGAGTATATATACTGATATGTGCAGTTGTTTGTGTGTGAGTCAAAGTCTACAGCCATACCGTCGCCGAAGTTTTTCTGACCTGAGATTTCGCAGTACTGAATTGTGCTGTTTTCACTGCCCCAGAACCACATTGCAGCCGTGAAATATTCGATTTCGCCGTTTTCGTCAAGACCTTCACCCTGGCAGCAGTTTATGGCTCTGCAGTGTGTTACAAGTGCACCGTCACACATACCGACAACTACAGCTTCGGCATCCATTTCGTGGAAGTAGCAGCCCTTGATAAGTGTGCCTGTGTTGTAAACGGGGTCTATTTCTTCTTCGGTTTCACACCAGGGAGTCTGGCTTTCATTCCAGGAGCCCCATATCATAAAGCCGTTTGCACAGTTGTAAACCTCGCAGTTTGTGATTGTAAGGTCATTTACTGCATAACGTGAGTTTGCGGGCAGACCCTTGACCATAACTGCGGCTCTTGCGGCTGCGGCACCTCTTGAAAAGTCGTCACGGCTGTGTACCTTATAATTTTGCATATCTTCGAAATAGATGTTATCAATTGTGATGCCGACAGATGTCTGGTTGTATGTATCAATCCAGATACCGCCGCCGTTAGGTGCTTTGATATGCAGGTCTGACATTGTAAGGTAAGAGCAGTCAAAAAGCTTGAATGCTTCAGTTTTGTTGTTGGTGTAAAGCAGAGGCTTTTCGCCTTCACCGTACGAGGATATGATTATCGGATTGTCTTTTGTACCGCTTGCGGTCAGTGTTACTTCGCACTCGTACTCGCCGCCTTTTCTGAAAAGGAAGTGTGTACCGGGCCCTATGTAAAGGTCTTTCAGACCTGCGATTGATTTCACAGCTTCGGCTTCGGTTAAGCCGCTGTTTGCATCGTCGCCGTCAATTGAGTCGATGTAATAGTAATTCTTGCTGTCTTCTGCAAATGCAAAAATGCAAAGTGATGACATCAAAATTATGACCGCCATAATAAGGCTTGTGAGTTTGGTGGATTTTTTCATTTCATAACCTCCGGTTATTTCATTTTGTCAGCAGGTTGTAAAGCGTAGGTGTTACATTGAATTCAGCCATTGCCGCCTTTACTTCTGCCATTGCTTTTTCCTTTGATGCCTTTGTACAGCTCGGTTTGAGTGTAGCACGGATCAAAATGTTTTTTGGAGTATGTGCGAAGTCGATAAACTCAAGCAGCTGTGTTTTGTATCCGCAGTATTCGAGCAGATTACCTCGTATTGAGTCGGTGAGCAGAGCGGAAAATCTTTCCTGAATTATTCCGTAGCGTGTGAGCACTGCAAGGTTGTCTGTTTTGATCTGACTGTTTAATTCGTGCTGACAGCAGGGGACAGAGAATATCATCTTCGCACCCCAGTTGATTGCGTTGTACAATGCGAAGTCCGTGGCAGTATCGCAGGCGTGCAGAGTTATAACCATATCAACATCAAACGGACACTTGTAGCCGTTTATGTCACCAAGTTCAAACTTTAAGTTTTGATAGCCGTACTTTTCGGCTGCCTTGTTGCACTTTTCAATAACGTCTTTCTTCAGGTCAAGGCCGATGATATGTGCCTCAATGCCCTTGATTTCGGTAAGGTAGTAGTACACAATAAATGTAAGATACGATTTACCGCAGCCGAAGTCGATTATATTGAGCTTTTTGTAATCGTGCTGTTTTACGGAGTCGTCGATAATCTCAATAAGGCGGTTGATCTGCTTATACTTGTCGTACATCGCCTGCACGACCTTGCCTTCTTTTGTAAATATACCCATATCGACGAGCGGCTCAATAACCTTGCCCTCAGGCAGAATGTACTGTTTTTGTCTGTTGTGAGTAGTTGCAGGCTGACAAGGAGCAGGTGAGACCGCTTTTCTCTTTTCTTTGTAAGCTATCTTGCCTTTTTTTGAAACCATAAGCTGGATTTCTCTGTCATCAGCCCATGCGTTCATCTGCATATAGCCGCTCTCCATAATTTCTGTGCAGCGTGTGCAGATTTTATCAAAGTCAATGTTTTCGTGAAAAACCTGTTTCTCGGTGTATTTTGCAATCTGATAATATTTCGGCAGCAGCTCAACCGTTATTTTTTTGTACTGCGCCTGCTTATCTGCCGGCTTGCTGATAACGGCTTTTTTGATTGGGCTACTGAATATTTTTTCGATATAGGTATTGAAATCGGACATATTATACCTCTGATATGTTTATTTTTGCTATGCTGATTTTGTAAGTTGATTCGTAGCAAGGTTGATTATTGGCATAGTAAACCGTTTTACCGTCGGGTGACAGGAAGAGTGAAGGGCTGTAGCCGCATCTGCCGTAAGGGTCAAGTGAATATGGCAGGGGATTATCTACAGGAATAAAGCTCTTGCCGTAGTCAAAACTTAAGAAAAAATCAGTGCCTGTCCGACTGCCGCCCTTAATCGGGTGCTTTGCGGTTACGATAAGTGTTCCGCATTCACCGCCCTCGGGAGTCCACAGTGCATAGGGTGAGGAGCCGAATGTTTTACCTGCGGCGGATACGATTTCGCCGTAGTCGCTTGTATCTCCCCAGTCGTCAAGTTTTGTTGTCTTTTTGCAGTAAATCGGGTTTGCGTGTATGCCTACCATTTCATAGACCATATAATATTCGCCGTTACCCATTTTTGTAACTGATACCATACCCGGTCGAAGTTCGGGGTCGTCACAAGCAACGCATTCAAACTTTTCGCTCCAATTTATGAGATCCGTTGTGTATTTGTAAACAAGCTTCTGTGAATGCTCCGGGTCAGAATCATCGGAGTAGAAGCAGAAAAGTTTGCCCGTTTCGTCTTCATATACAAAGTACGGCTCCCATACACCCCAGTCAATGCCGCCTGCTTTGTCAACGTTGCAGAATGCGTTGAAGCTCCTGCCGAGGTCAGTGCTTGACCAGAGCGTAATTGTGCTGTCCGTAACACCTTCGCCGTAAATCGATGTAGCGGCAAGGATTATCGTACCTTTTTCAAACTCACCCATATCTGCAGGAAGCTCGTACAAAAACGGCATCCACTCATTCCAATAGCCTTCGTTCAGGTTATCTCTCACCGTACAAACATAGTGCCAAGTTTCGGCATCGTCCGTGCTTTCGTATACGGGATATGTATCGCCCCACTTTTCAAAAGCAGCAAGCAGCTTGCCGTTGTCGGATTCGTTTTTCTGATGGCAGAGCCTGATTACCGTCGGGTATTCGGCAACGTTTGCACTGTTGTTTGCAGGCACGTATATGTCGCTGACACTTTCAATTTCAAACTTAACGGGCAGCTTGTCATAGCTTATGTTTGCATCGAAATCAGGAAAAAACACACGCATTACAGTAAATAATATCAATGTTATACGTAAGATAAATCCACTCATAATTCTTTCCACCTGCCGTGAATTTTTCTAATATATAATATTTTATCTTTTAGTATTTGTATTGTCAAGAAAAGAGCAGTATTTGTTTGCGTAATCGGTTGTATTTTGTGCTTAGGTATGATAATATTTATCCAGTTTATTTTTTTACGGGTGGTAATATGATGAAAAACGCATTATATGTTGATACAATGATAGGCACCGTCGGTGACGGACAGATCGAAAAATCGCACGGCGGCGGCAAGACCTATCCCGGTGCCTGTGTACCGGGCGGATTGGTACAGCTTTCTCCCGACACTGTAAGCGGCGGCGACAACGGCAGTGGCTATAATTACTGCCACAACACCATTGAGGGATTCAGCTTTAACCGTATGAGCGGTATAGGCTGGTACGGCGACCTCGGAAATATTCAGGTTATGCCCGTAACGGAGGATACTGACCTGAGGAGCGGAAGTAACGAAGAGCTGCCTTTCCGTAAGGGTACCGTCGGCTGGAAATCCGAATTTTCTCATGAAAAAGAGAAGAGCCGTGCAGGATACTATTCGGTTATGCTTGACAGATACAACGTTTTTGCCGAATGTACAGTGTCCGAGCATACGGGTATTTTAAGGTTTACATATCCTGAAAACGCAGAAAAGAAAATCATAATCAATTTCAGCAGACGAATCGGCGGCAAAGCGGATTTTCAGGAGGTTGATGTAATTAACTACCAAAAAATTGAAGGTCATATCAAATACACACCTGCGGGCGGCGGCTTCGGCCACGGTCACGGCGGAATCTTTTATGATGTGTATTTTGTTATGGAGTTTTCACATCCTTTTATAAGCAAAAGATTCTTTAACAATGAAGAATTCACAGATGCTTGCACGGGTGATGACTTAGGCGTTTTCCTTGATTTTTCAAAGGATATCAAAGAGCCCTTAACGGTAAAATGCGCTGTATCTTACGTTGATATTGAGGGCGCAAGAAAAAATTTCTCTGCCGAATGTGAGAATGTCGATTTTGACACCATGGCAGAGAATGCACTTGATAAATGGGAAGATGCATTTTCATTTATAAAGGTTTCGGGTACGGATGAAACCGATTTAAAGCTTTTTTATACTTGCCTGTATCACGTGCTTTTGGATCCGAGAACTATGGCAGATACCGACGGCAGATACAAAATTAACTATAAAACATTTGAAAACTCCGATTATAAGCAGAGAACGGTTTTCAGCGGTTGGGATGTTTACAGAAGCGAATTCCCGCTTCTGAGCATTATCCGCCCGGATATGGTGCGTGATGAAATCAATTCTTTGCTTAAGATTGCTGAGATCAATAATTCCTCATTCCCGCGTTGGGAGCTTCTGGGCATAAATGCAGGCTGTATGGTCGGCGACCCGGGACTTATTGTTTTAGCTGATGCGGTTATAAAGGGAATTTACCCTTACGATACCGAAAAGGCATACGGAATATCAAAGGCATCAAGTCTTTGCGCAAAAGAGTTTGACGGAAAAAATTTTGAGTCAATAAGACCTGAATGTAGTGAATACCTTGAAAACTGCTATGTGCCGGAAAAGCTTAGCGATACGCTTGAATATTTATTGGCAGATTTCACTATGGCAAAATTTGCCGAAGCTTTGAACAAAAAAGAAGATGCGGAGTTTTTTGCAAACAGAGCTTATCGCTATCATGAAAACTACAATGAATCACTGCAGTTTATGGCACCCCGTAAAGGAAACGGCGAATTTGTTTTTGAAGAAGACAGATACGATGATGACGGAACGGTAGAAAGCAATATTTTCCAGCAGTCGTGGTTTGTACCGTACGATGTAAAGGGACTGAGCAGACTTTTCGGTGAAGAAAGAACGGTTGAACTTCTCGAAGAATTCTTTGAAAGAGCAGACCTTAAAAGCCTCTGGAACGATGACTACAACCATTCAAATGAGCCGTGTCATAACATAACTCACTATTTCAGTATACTCGGTCTGCCCGAAAGAACACAGTACTGGACAAGACGTGTGCAGAAAGAGGCTTACCGCACAGGCGCATACGGCTTCTGCGGTAATGAGGATGTCGGTCAGCTTTCTGCCTGGTATGTACTTTCTGCGGCAGGCTTTGCGCAGGTTTGTCCTGCAGATCCGAAGTATTACATAAACACACCGCTGTTCAAGGAAATCGAAATAAAGCTAGATAAAGATTACCATTCCTGCAAGGTTTCAGATACATTAAAAATCAGATGTGATAAAAACCCTCTCGATTATCCGTATATCCGTTCCGTTAAGCTTAACGGAAAAGAAGTTGAGGAATGTTACCTGACTTATGAGGAAATTACAAACGGCGGAGAAATATTATTTGAGCTCAGATAATACTCTCTGAGCAAAACGAAAAGCATTTACAGTATCTGTGAAGGAGCGGATTCATTCCATACTCTGACACATTTCTGTAAATGCTTTTCGTTATTTAATTTCATCGGATCTTTTCCTGTTGCAATTCCGAAGTGAGTAATACTGAAAATAATTCTGTTTGCGGTATGCTGTCAATGGTCAAAATTCAATTCACTGATATCATAAAAATCGCCTTTGCATCTGCCGTGAAGGTCTTTGCTTTCACATTGGCTCACCGTGAAAATTTGATTACTTGAATACAGAATGGCAATCTTTGCATTTTTATCAATATTTTCAAGAAAGTATTTTTTAGCCTTTCTGTATAGCAGATCTTTGACTCTCAACACATCGGGAATGTGCACCGAGGATGAGCAGCATAGTAAATCGCATATTATCTTTTCTCTGAGTATTTGCTTATCACATTTATCGTAAAAGTAGCTGTAAAGCTTTTCGGCATAGGTGGAAAGCCTCATTCCGTTGCCGTTTACCCAGTTGCCGAAGCCGCAAAAAACATCAAACGGTGAAAAGCCAACCTCGTCCGTGAGATATTTGAGCGTAAGCAGGAAACGACCGCTGTTATAAAGTCTGTCAACCGCATCCTCGCAGCATTTAAGTTTCTGTATTTCTTCTGCTGACAGCCACGGTGTTGACATTACCTCATAGGGTGGCTCATCAATAAATGTGCAGGGATATTCCTCTGTGTTCTCACGCATATCCGCCCCGTGCAGAAGCTTCAGAAATCCGAGCTGCAGCATATGTGCACCGAGAGAATATGCGGTGTTGAAGCTGTTTTTAAAGCTTTCAAAATCTTCGCCCGTTAGTCCTGCAATAAGGTCAATATGGACGTGCATATTGCCGAAGCTTATGAGCTTCTTTACATTTTGTATCAGCTTCTCCGTGTCGGTTTTGCGGTTGATTTTTTTCAGCGTTTCTTCGTTGAATGTCTGCATACCTATTTCAAGCTGTACAGCACCCTGGGGCATTGAAGCCAGAATTTCGAGCGTGCTTTCTTTCAGGATATCGCCCGCGATTTCAAAATGGAAGCATACGCCATGCGGTATTTCCTTGCCGTAATTCTCTCTTATAAACAGCAGTATTTCGTTAGTTCTATCGGCGTTTGCGTTAAACGTACGGTCAACAAATTTCACGGTTTGTGTACCGCTTTGTGCGAGCCTTATTATATCTTTTTTTACACCTTCCGTATCAAAAAAACGGAGCGGCGAGCACCTTCCCGAAAGACAGAAGGCACAGCGGTAAGGGCAACCTCTTGAGGTTTCTATGTACGTAATTCTGCCGTTAAGATTTTCAAAAAATTCATCACAATAAGGTGATGGCGGAGTGGCGTTGTATTGCTTTTCGGGCACGGTTATTATTCTGCCGTTTTCTTTGTATGTCAAACCCGATACAAGCGATAAATCACCGCTTAAGTTGTCAAGAAAATCAGGGAAAGTCCATTCACCCTCGCCTGAAAGAACATAGTCTGCAAACTCATATTTTTCAAGAATATCCTTCGGGCGGTATGCAACCTCAGGGCCGCCGAGAATAATTTTACAGTTAAGATTTTCTTTTAAAGTTTTGCATGTTTCGAGTGTCTTGGTAATATTCCAGATATAGCACGAGAAAGCAACGATATCGGGCTTTTCGTTTATGATTTTGTTTGCAAAAGCATTTGTGTCGCCGTTAATCGTGCTTTCCATAACAGTGGCGTCGTATTTGCCCTTTGCAAACTCACGCACACCTGCGAGCAGACACCAGGGAGAAAGCGAAGCGTGAACATATTTTGAGTTAAGACAAGCAATAACAACCTTCATACTTTTCTCCTTTCATGGCGATAGAGAAATTATATATCAATTTAAATCATAATTCAAGCGGTTAAAAACAGACCTTATCAGGTTCAAGTCCTGAATTATATAAAAAAATCTTCTGACACCTTGCGGTATCAGAAGATTTTTGGTGCGGGTAACAGGACTTGAACCTGCACAGCCTTGCAACTATTAGAACCTGAATCTAACGCGTCTGCCAATTCCGCCATACCCGCATATTAACTTGTCTTGTGGTAAGGCAGCCGCGTTACGCGTGACTCTTGCGGTGCCCAAAATTTGTTGTTCGCTGTTCACTCACCAAATTTTGACCGCTGCGCCTTTCCGCCATACCCGCATATTAGTTATAAAACCCTTGATTTTTACACGGCAGGGTAACCGAGGCGGAGCTTACGTTCAGTTAGAAACTTACTCTTCAGCTTGAATCCGCAAAAGCTGTTCGAACAGCGTATATCATTGTAATTCATAATCACTGTTTTGTCAAGAGAATAGTCAAAAATAAAATTAAACATAAATGCTGTATTGTAATAATATTGTTTTGATGCTATATTTAATAATGAAAAATAGAAAGAGGTGTGAATTATGAGTGCTTTTTTTGCAAAAATAGCCGCTTGGTTTGCTTCAATAGTTATGCTGTTTAACGTAATGTTTAACCAGCCGACTATTGTACCAGAATTTCCTGAAGTCAGTACGAATGAAAAAGTCGCTTTTGATGAGGGCGAATTTGTGATGGGCGAGTATGACCTTGTTGTATCTCCCGACGGTGATGATGCTAACGACGGCTCACTTGAAAATCCTATAAAGACTTTTGAAAAAGCAAAAGAGCTTGTCAAGAGTATAGCTTCTGACGAAACGGTTACCGTTTGGTTCAGAGAGGGTACATACTTAATTGAGAACACTGTTGCTTTTACCGCTGAGGACAAAGGCAACGTTCTTTACCGTTCATATCCCGGTGAAGAAGTTGTTTTCAGCGGTGCCAAGGAAATAAGCGGCAGCTGGAGTGAAACAACGATCAACGGTGTAAATGCTTTCGTTACCGATATGCCGGTTGAAAGCGATGCCGATTATTTCCGCTCACTTTTCAAGGGTAATGTAAGACTTTCACGCTCCTGCTATCCTAAGGAGGGTGTTCTTAAGGTTGCTGCAGAGCCGAAAGACAGCGAAAAAACACTTGGCGATTGGGCTCCTGACTTTTTTGTTTTTTCTCCTGTTGTTTATGCACATCCTTCGGATATGCTTGATTTTTCCAATGTCAAGGATATTGATGTAAAGCTAATGCATTTCTGGTGCGAAGATCTTATGCCTGTTTACTCAATCGATAAAGAAACCGGCAGAATCGTAACAAGAAAATCCACCGCAATGAAAACAAGAGTTGACGATAACTATATTCTTGAAAATGTAAAGGAAGCTCTTTCGCTTCCGGGTGAATGGTATCTTGACCGTACAGAAGATAAGCTTTATTACATCCCCGAAGAGGGGGATACCGTTGAAAATACCGTGCTTTATGCAGGTTTGACGGAGCAGCTTTTAACCTTTGACGGAGCAAAGAATATTTCTTTCCAGGGTATCAGCTTTGAAAAGACCGATTGGGATCATATTGACGGTAAGCATACCGGTAACCTTCTCGATCCTTCCGGCGAATATTACGGTATTATTGAATACGGCACAGAGCATCCTCAGGCAGCTTTTGAAGTGCCTTCTGCAATTTATGTTCAGGCATCATCAAACATTGACTTTACCGATTGCCGCTTTGAAAATATTTCTTATTCTGCAGTGAAGTTTGATAAAGCTGCAACAGATTGTGATATTACAAGCAGCCTGTTCAATGAAATAGGCGGTAATGCGGTTTTTATTCACGGCGATGATGTTGTTCCTGCGACAACTCAGAGAATAAACGTAACGGACTGCCATATAAAATATTACGGCAGAATTTTCAATAATGCTATAGGTATTCTGCTTACCCACGCCTATGATTGTGACCTTTCAAACAATGAAATTCATGATGGCTGGTATACAGGTGTTTCCGTTGGTTGGAGATGGGGATATGCAGAGCATCCTACCGATAAAATCAGAATCTGCGACAACCTTATTTATAACATCGGTAATGCATGGCTTTCCGATATGGGCGGTATCTATACTCTCGGTGTTCAGCCCGGTACCGTCATCAGCGGCAATGAGATCTACAATGTCGGCTGTGATGAGGGCGCTTACGGTTACGGCGGTTGGGGTATCTACCTTGATGAAGGCTCAAGCTTTATGACTGTTGAAAACAACCTTGTTTACGATTGTTCATCCCAGACCTTCCACCAGCACTATGGTCAGGATAATATGGTTCGCAACAATATCTTTGCCTTCGGCGGTGAAGGTGATTTCAGAATTACCAAAAATGAGGAGCATAATTCATTGTTCCTTGAGAATAATATCTTTGTTACCGATAATGCCGTAATGTATTTCCAGTCAACAGACAGGGATTGGTTTGTTGATAACTCAAATCTCTATTGGGATTATAAGCACGGCGGTAATGTCTATTCGGGTGATTCAACATCTCTTTTCAAAAGAAAGAATATTCCTGCAATGGTTGGAAGAGGCTATTACAACAACGGTGTTTTTGCAGACCCGCTCTTCAAAGATGCCGCAAACCGCGACTTTACTCTTGCTACCAACAGCCCCGCACTTGACGCAGGTTTTGTACCGTGGGATTATAATGCAGGTACAAAAACACTTTTAGACTGAGTAATGTCAGAAGATTTATATAATTAGTTTTTATTACGGACAACTGCTGCGATAAAGCAGCAGTTGTCTTTTTTCCATTATTTGTGCGTTGACTGTGAATGGTGTCGGATGTTAGTATCTATTTGTCGAACGAAAGAGTTTCGTACAAAAATTTAAAGAAAGGAACAGGTAAATGAAAATCAGAAAGTTAATTGCGGTGCTGATTGCGGCTGTAATGTGTCTTTCCCTCTCGGCGGTTGCCTTTGCCGTAAACGGCGAGGAAGAGAGCACAGAGGAAAACATTACTGTCGAAAATACGTCCGCAGAGGAGTCAACCTCAGAGGATGTAAGCGAAGAGCCTGCACCAGAGGAAAGCACAAATGAGGAGGCTCCTTCTGAGGAAAATTCTTCAGAATCTCCTTCAGAAGAGGAGTCATCAAAGGATGATCCTTCAGAAGAGGAGTCGTCCGAGGCACCCGATAAGGATGATGTTATCTCTCTTATCATCAGCCTTCTCGGTAAAATCGACCTTGAAGAGGTAAAAGATGCGTTCAATGATATCAACGAGGCACTTGGTCTTCCGAGAATTGAGAGCTTTACCGATATCCCTGCCTATGCCGATGCACTTTACGAGAAGCTTGAGGATATGGGTCTGGGCTACGGCGATATAATCAACGGCATTACTTCAAGCGATCTGCTCGACTGGCTGAATAATCTTATCTTTGGCGGCGGTTCATCAGCTCCCTCTACAACAGTGCCTTCAGACAGCGGCGCAGAGGAATTACCTGAAGAGAATTACGATCCGGAAAATAATCCTATCCCCGATACGGGTCTGTCTCTCGGTGGAGTTGCTGCAGCGGTTGCCGCAATGGGCGGATCAGGTATCCTTGCTTTCGTGCTTCGCAAGCGCAACCCTGACGAGGAATAATAAAAGGGTCAATATAGCAAAGGTCAGATATTTACAGAGTGAACGTGCACCGCAATCCCGATTATACGGGGTTGCGGTGTTTGACTTTTATCCAAAGGTCAAATAAGGTCAAATTTAAAGAAAATCGAAGAAAAAAAGAGAAAGTGAGAGCTAATTTCAAAAAATGGCGAAAAATAAAACTGATTTGACTTTTATTGACCTTTGACGGCAAGGTTAAAAAGAGTTACAATACAGTCAAGGTCAAAGAAAGTCAAAGTCAAACCGAAAGGAAGTGAGCGAAGTGAATATCAGTAACACTATCGCAAAGCTTATAATGGATATGCTCGAAGCTGACGGCTGTGCTGAAATGCAGCGAAACGAGCTTGCACAGACAGTAGGCTGTGTGCCCAGCCAGATTAACTACGTTATTGCTTCACGCTTTACGCCCGAGCAGGGCTACATTGTTGAAAGCCGACGCGGCGGAGGCGGATATATACGTATCACACGTGCTACTCACAGTACGCCGGGTGCACTTGTAATGCACGTTATCAATCATATCGGTGCAGAGATTGATGAAAAAACAGCGCGTGCGCATATAATCAATTTGGCAAATGCAGATATAATTTCCACGCAAACAGCCAAAATTATGTTAGCGGCAGTGCTTGACAGCTGTTACCGTGAGCTTTCGGTGCAGCTCAGAGACAGAGTAAGAGCGGCGGTATTCAAACAGATGCTGCTGCAAACCATAAACAGGTGAATTAAAAGGAGGAGTACTAATTATGGTATGTCAGAATTGCGGTAAAGCACAGGCAACCACACACATCAAGCGTGTCGTAAACGGCGACACAACAGAGCATCACCTTTGTGCACGTTGTGCAGGTGACCTCGGCTATACGGATATGTTTTCGGGCTTTGCTCCGCTGAGTCTGAGCGATTTTTTCGGTGATCTGCTCGGTGACGTCAGCAAAAAGTCGCTCGGTACAAAGGTTGTTCGTTGTCCGAAATGCGGCAACTCATTCAACGATATCGTGCGTGAAAGCCAGGTAGGCTGTGCAGAGTGCTACAGAGTTTTCTTTGATAAGCTTGCACCGTCAATCGAGCGTATTCACGGCAGGGCAATGCACTCGGGTAAGAAAATTGAGGTTGCCGTTGAAGAGAAAAATGAGCCCACAAAAGAGGAACGAATTGAGCAGCTTAAAGCCGCTCTGCAGGATGCTGTTGAAAAGCAGGAGTTTGAGCTTGCAGCAAAGCTGCGTGATGAAATAAGAGATCTGGAAGGAGGCGAAAACGCATGAGTAAGTGGTATATAGGTGGCGGCGAAAAGAGCGAGGTCGTAGTCAGTACACGTATCCGCCTTGCACGAAATCTTGAGGATTATCCGTTCCCTGCAAAGCTGAATGCGGCAGGTAAGAAGCAGGTCAACGAGCTTGTGCGTGATGCCCTTCTCGGCGGCTGTGATGAAGATCTCAGCTATATTGAAATGGAGAGTCTTACCAGAGCGCAGGCTGTTTCGCTTGCTGAGCGCCATTTGGTAAGTCCCGAGTTCGCAAGCTCGGTCGGAGGCAGAGCACTTCTTCTTTCCGATGATGAGTCGGTAAGCATTATGCTTTGCGAAGAAGACCATATCCGCCTTCAGGTTATGGAGTCGGGTCTTGCACTCGACAGTGCTTATAAGCGTGCAGACAGTATTGATAATGCAATTTCTTCAAAGCTTAAGCTTGCTTTTGATGAACGTATCGGCTTCCTTACCCGTTGTCCCACAAACCTCGGCACTGCTATGAGAGCATCTGTTATGCTTCATTTGCCGGGTCTTGGCAAAAGCGGTCAGATTACCAAAATTGCCGCAACTGTATCAAAGCTGGGTCTTATTATCCGTGGTGCATACGGTGAAGGTACATCACCCAGCGGTGATATGTATCAGCTTAGTAATCAGGTAACACTCGGTATCAGTGAAGAAACAGCACTCAGCAATCTCAAGTCGATTGCTCAGCAGCTTGTTGCTCAGGAGCTTGCAATAAGAGCACAGATGATTCAGAATCCCGTGTGGGAGGATAAAATTTTTCGCGCCCTCGGAGTTCTGAGGAGTGCAAGACTTCTCAGCGGCGAAGAATTTATGCAGCTTGCTTCGCTTGTGCGCCTTGGCGTAGCCCAGGGAATTATAGATGTAAGTATGGAGAAGCTGAATGAGCTTATGGTTGATATGCAGCCTGCTACAATCAATGCAAGAGAGGGTCAGAACCTTGATGCGTCAAAGCGTGATGAAATAAGAGCTAAAGCAGTCAGGGAAGCATTAGCTTAAATCACAATTTATAGCGGCTTGAATGTAAATCATACTTTGTGGAAGGAGTAGTGATTTTATATGTACAAATTTACAGGTTTTACAGAAAAGGCAAATGCCGCACTCAACAGTGCTATAGAGGTTGCCGAGAGTCTCGGTCACAGCTATGTTGGCAGTGAGCATCTGCTTGCAGGTTTGCTTCGCAGTGACGGCGGTGCCGCTTGCCTTGCCCTTAATGCAAGAGGGATAGGTAGTGATGACGTTGAAAATGTCCTTAAATCAACAATAGGTGTCGGTACACCTACCGTGCTTATTCCTGACGATTTTACACCCAGACTCAAATATATAATCGAGCTTGCGATAGCTGCGGCACGCTCGATGGGTCACAGCTATACGGGCACTGAGCATTTGCTTATGTCGCTTATAAAGGAAGGTTCAAACTGCGCCGTAAATATTATCGGCAAGCTCGGTGTGTCTGCTTCCGATGTGCTCAGTGATACACTCAAAGCAGTGAACGGAAGTAATAACAAACAGAGTAAAGAAAAGCACGGCGATAAGGGTGCCAAATCGGAAACACCTACGCTCGACCAATTCGGCAGGGAGCTTACAAGCCTTGCCGCACAGAATAAGATTGACCCCGTTATCGGCAGAGAAGAAGAAATAGAAAGAGTAATACAGATTCTGTCTAGAAGAACAAAAAACAACCCGTGTCTGATAGGTGAGCCCGGTGTAGGTAAAACCGCAATCGCAGAAGGTCTTGCACTCAAAATTGTTGCAGGTGAAGTGCCCGAAACGCTTTCCGATAAACGTATTGTTTCGCTCGACCTTACAGGTATGGTTGCGGGTACAAAGTACAGAGGTGACTTTGAGGAGCGCATAAAAGCCGCACTCGAAGAGGTCTCAAAGTGCGGCAACGTGATACTGTTTATCGATGAACTTCATACGCTCATCGGTGCAGGCTCGGCAGAGGGTGCGGTAGATGCTGCAAATATTCTCAAGCCTTCACTTGCAAGAGGTGAAATTCAGGTTATCGGTGCGACTACGCTAGCCGAATACCGTAAGCATATCGAAAAGGATGCCGCACTTGAAAGACGTTTTCAGCCTGTTACCGTAGGTGAGCCGAGCGAGGAAGAGGCTATAGAAATTCTCAAGGGTCTGCGCGATAAATACGAGGCACACCACCGTGTGAGAATCTCGGATGAAGCGATTATTGCTTCTGTCAAGATGTCTGTACGCTATATCGGCGATCGTTTTCTGCCCGATAAGGCAATCGACCTCGTTGATGAGGCAGGTTCGCGCGTAAGGCTTCGTGCCTTTACAGCTCCGCCCGACTTAAAGGAGCTTGAAGAAAAGATAAAGTCACTGTCGGATGAGATGGCTGATGCGGTAAATTCGCAGGAATTTGAGCGTGCGGCATCTTTGCGTGACCGCAAGCGTGAGCTTGAACTTAAACTCAGAGAAGAGAAGGATAGCTGGCAGCAGAGAAGTTCAGGCACTGCAGGCGAAGTGACCGCAAACGATATTGCTGAGATTGTTTCGGGTTGGACGGGTGTACCCGTTGTTGAACTTACTCAGGAGGAAAGCCGCAGACTTCTCAATATGGAGAGCGAGCTTCATGAGCGTATCGTCGGTCAGGATGAAGCAGTTAAAGCGGTGTCGCGTGCAATCCGTCGCAGCAGAGTAGGGCTTAAAGACCCGAAGCGTCCTACGGGCTCATTCATATTCCTTGGCCCTACCGGTGTTGGTAAAACCGAACTTTGCAAATCGCTTGCCGCTTCAATGTTCGGCGATGAAAATGCAATGATAAGGCTTGATATGTCCGAGTATATGGAGAAGCATACGGTGTCCCGTCTTGTCGGCTCGCCGCCCGGATATGTCGGCTATGATGAGGGCGGTCAGCTTACCGAGCGTGTGCGTCGTAAGCCCTATTCGGTAGTGCTTTTTGACGAAATCGAAAAGGCTCATCCCGATGTTTTTAATATGCTTCTGCAGATTCTTGACGACGGTATACTAACCGATTCTCAGGGCAGAAAGGTCGATTTCAAAAACTGTATCATAATTATGACCTCAAACATCGGCGCAAAGCAGATTGCAGGCAGTGGTGCATCTTCTCTCGGCTTCGGCTCGGAAAAAGGCGGCTCGATGAGTGATGAGAGAATTAAAGAGGCGGTAATGGGTGAACTCAAAAACGCATTCCGTCCCGAGTTTCTCAACCGAGTTGACGATATAATCGTTTTCCGCAAGCTGCAGAAAGAAGATATCGAGCAGATTGCAAAACGTATGCTCGATTCTCTTGCAAAGCGTGTCGCTTCAATGCAGATTACAATCAGCTTTGACGATGCGGCTGTCAGCAGTATTGCCGATGCAGGTTTTGATCCCGTCTACGGCGCAAGACCGCTTCGCAGAGCGATACAGTCTAAGATTGAGGATAAGCTCTCCGAAGAAATCCTCGAGGGCAGAATAAATCCCGGCGACACCTGCGTATGTAAAGCCGACGGCAAAGAATTTGTTTTTGTTAAATCATAAAAGGAAGTAAAAATAAAAAAACTGCAAGGTAATCTATCTGATTGCCTTGCAGTTTTGCTTTTTATTTTTTATTCCGTTGCTCTTTTTGAAAGGTTGAGCATATCTTTGCTTGTAAAGTTATACACCTTGTCACAGAAATGGCATGTTACGCTTGTCACTTCGTCCTTTGCCATATCCTCAAGCTCTGCTTTACCGGTTGTGATGAGTGCCGCTTCAACACGCTCTCTGGAACAATTACATCTGTATTCGGGTGCACTCTCATCGAGCAGGTCAAGCTCGAATTCGGGCAGTGCACGCTTGCAGATTTCTTCAAGCGTCATACCTGCCGAGAGCATCTGTGTTACCGAAGGAAGGTCCTTGAGTCCGCGCTCAACAGCATCTATTGTTTCTTCGCTTGTAAAGGGGAGAAGCTGGATTATAAATCCGCCTGCGGCTCTGACCGAAAGGTCAGGGTTGACAAGTACACCGAGTGCGCATACCGTAGGTGTCTGCTCGCTTGTTGCGTAGTAGCTTGTGATGTCCTCGGCTATTTCGCCCGATACCAACTGCATCTGTGCAATGTAAGGCTCCTTGAGACCGAGGTCCTTCATAACGGTCAGTGTGCCGTTGCCGATTGCGCCTGAAACGTCGAGCTTGCCCTTGTTGTTGAGCTCAATTTCAACTACGGGGTTTGCAACATAGCCGCGGCAGTTACCGCTGCTGTCCGAAACGGCTATAATTGAGCCTGCAGGACCGTCGCCGTTGATTCTGAGTGTGAGTGTATCGTCCTTACCCTTGAGCATATCACCCATCATTGATGCGGCGGCAAGCAGTCTGCCGAGTGCGGCGGATGTGACAGCAGATGTCTTGTGAATCTGCTGTGCCTTTTCGGCGATATCTGTTGCATCAACAGCAATTATCATAACTTCTCCGGTAGTAGATATGTTTCTTATAATTCTGCCCATTTACTTTTTCCTCGCAATTACAAATAGTCTTTCTGATTCTTCGTGCGGTTCATCATGACTCAGCTCATCGTATACCGCAACTGTTTCAAAGCCTGCTTTTTTCAGCATCTCTTTTATATCGGGAAGGGGATAGGCACGCTCGCAAAAGCTCTCCTGCATACGTTCATATATGCCTTCCTCTACTTCTTCAAAAATGTCAAGGTCAATCTGCACCGTGTCGTTCGATTTGTCGAGTGTATTCTGCCATACGCAGTATATGTCGTCGAGGTCATACACAAATGTGTTGTCAGCAAGTACGTTGCGGTGTTTGTATATGGTATTGATGTCAAAAATAAATATACCGTCGGGCTCTGTAAAGAGGGAGACCTTGTCAAAGGCTGCCTGAACATCTTCCTCGTCGGTCAGGTGATTTATGCTGTCGAGCGTGCAGATTGCGGCGTTTATCGTGCCGTAGAGGTCAAGCTCCTGCATTGTCTGGCAGAGAAACATAATGCTCTGTTCACTCTCTGCGGCATTGTTCATCGCAATGCTGAGCATTTCTCCGCTTGCATCGACACCTATTACCTCGTAGCCTCGCTTTGACATCTCAACGCTCAGTGTGCCCGTGCCGCAGGCGAGGTCAAGTAAAATGCCGCCCGTAATACCGTTTTCGGCAAGCAGGTCGGCAATGTACTGAGCACGTGCGGCGTAATTAACATTTTCGGTCAGCGTGTCATAAACACTTGAAAAAAAGCTGTATCCGCCCATCTTATTCTTCGCCCTTTTCGGCAAGGCGCTTGAATATTTCGTCGTAGCCGTTGCAGCCGTAGATGAGTGAACGGTTTACACGGCTGATTGTAGCTGTGCTTGCACCTGTCTCTTTTACGATTTCGCTGTATACTCTCTTATCGCGGAGCATCTTTGCCACAACAATGCGCTGTGACATCGACTTAAGCTCTGTCATTGTGCAAAGGTCTTCAAAAAAATCATATCCTTCTTCAAGGTTACGGAGCTCAAGAATAGCCTCGATAAGGAATTTTATGTTTTCGTCTTCTCTGATGTTGTGGGGCATAATTATACCTCCGAAATGATATTTGAAAGTATTTTACCACAGTGAGTCAATAAAATCAATGAAATATTTTAAAAATTTACAGTGTTAAAGCGAAAGAACTTCGACGAAATGTTTTTCTTGACATTAATTGGTCTATATTATATAATATTATGAATCTTAAATAAGTAAAAAATCAATTTGAAAGGATTGACGGATAAATGGCACAGGAATTTACCAGAGAGGGCTACGAAAAACTTGCCCAGGAGCTCGAATATCTCAAGACTGAAGGCAGAAACAAGGCTGCCGAAGATATCAAGGAAGCACGTTCACACGGTGACCTTTCCGAAAACGCAGAGTATGATGAGGCGATGAACGACCAGGGTCGTCTCGAAGCACGTATCACAGAGCTTGAGGGTATCCTTAAGGATGCTATCATCATCAGCGATGCTGAGCTCGATGCTGTTCACGTAGGCTCTGTTATCACACTTAAAGATATGGAAGACGGTGAGGAAGACGATTATGTTATCCTCGGTGAAAACGAGTCTTCAAAGGACGAAAACTATATCTCAGCCGAGTCTCCTGTAGGTAAATCTATTATGGGTAAAAAAGAGGGCGACGTTGTTCATGTTGAAGCACCCGGCGGTGTATTCAGCTACCAGATCGCAAAAATCATAAAGTAAGTTATTTTACTTGAGAGGATAATTAAAATGGCAGAAGAAAATATCATCCTTACTCCCGAAGAAGAAGTAAAAAGCGAAAACGAGCAGAGAGCAATCCGTCTCGAAAAGCTTGAGGCACTTCAGCAGGCAGGCAAGGACCCGTTTGAAATTACACTCGCAGAGCAGACAATTACTGCTGCCGAGATCAATGCAAGATTTGAGGAGCTTGAAAACTCCGAAGTAACTATCTGCGGCCGTATCATGACATGGCGCGATATGGGTAAGGCTAACTTTATCGATATCCGCGACCGTTCTGACCGTATGCAGATTTATGTCCGTATCAACGACATCGGCGAAGAGAATTTTGCCGAGTTCAAGAAGTGGGATATCGGCGATATTGTCGAGGTCAAAGGCTTTGTTTTCCGCACACGTCGCGGTGAAATCTCTGTCCACGCTCAGCAGATCCGCCTTCTCTCCAAGTCACTTCTTCCTCTTGCAGAGAAGTATCACGGTCTTACAGATACCGATACTCGCTACCGTCAGCGTTACCTCGACCTCATTATGAATCCCGAGGTTAAGGATACATTCTACAAGCGTTCAGCTATCCTTCGTGCAATCCGTAAGTATCTTGATGGCGAGAATTTCATCGAGGTCGAAACTCCCATCCTTGTCAGCAACGCAGGCGGTGCTGCTGCAAGACCTTTCATGACTCACCACAACGCTCTTGATGAGGATTTCAAGCTCCGTATTTCACTTGAGCTTTACCTCAAGCGCCTTATCGTCGGCGGTATGGAGCGTGTTTACGAAATCGGTCGAGTTTTCCGTAACGAGGGTTGCGACACAAGACACAATCCCGAGTTTACGCTTATGGAGCTCTATCAGGCATATACCGATTATAACGGTATGATGGATCTTACCGAGAACCTCTATCGTTTCGTTGCTCAGGAAGTTCTCGGCACAACAAAGGTTGTCTACAACGGTGTTGAGATGGATCTCGGCAAGCCCTTCGAGCGCATCACAATGGTTGACGCTGTCAAGAAGTACGCAGGCGTTGACTGGAACAAGGTTGAGACTCTTGAGCAGGCTCGTGAGCTTGCAGACAAGCACCACGTTGAGTATGAGAAGCGCCACGGCAAGGGCGATATCCTCGCTCTCTTCTTTGAGGAGTATGCAGAGGAGCACCTTATTCAGCCGACATTCGTTATGGATCATCCGATCGAGATTTCTCCGCTCACAAAGAAAAAGCCGGGTAATCCCGACTATGTTGAGCGTTTTGAGTTCTTTATGAACGGTTGGGAGATGGCAAACGCTTATTCCGAGCTTAACGACCCGATTGACCAGAGAGAGCGTTTCAAGGCTCAGGAAGCACTCCTCGCACAGGGCGACGACGAGGCTAACACAACTGATGAGGACTTCCTCACAGCACTTGAGTACGGCATGCCTCCCACAGGCGGTATCGGCTTCGGTATCGACAGAATGTGTATGCTCCTTACCGATTCCTCCGCTATCCGCGATGTCCTCCTCTTCCCCACAATGAAGAGCCTCGACAAATAACCCTGAGCTGTTTCAACGCTTTCGGGCTTTTCGTCAATCAGAATAAAGCGAATTTACCACAGTTTTACCACAATTTTTCAAAAAACCACGAAAAACAGATAATAAAGCAACAAAATCCTGCTCGTTTTCCGGGCAGGATTTTTGTTGTTTATGAGAAATGCTTAAAGAGTATATTTACAGTTTTATTGAGGTATTTGAGGATTGTTGTGAATACATTTTCTACTGCCGTAGGTGATTCGTCTTCAATTACACCGGCAACGACAAGTGCCTGCTCAAGCTCAGCATCCGCTGTATTCCAGGCTGCTTGGTTGACAATTGTTTCATCGAGCATTGCTTCGATCTTTGCAACTGCTGCTTCAACGGCATCGATGTTTTCGGTGCTGATACCACTCTTGTCAGCTTCGTTCCAAGCCTTGATATTTTCGCGTGCGTTGGCTGTGAGTCTGCCTTCGTTAAACTGCGGGAATGCAGGGTTGGAGTAAACGTCCTTCATATTGTTGTCTGCCATAACTCTGATTGCGAGTGTAAGGGCAACGTCATTCTGCGGAAGCTGCTCGTGTGCCTGTGCCTTGAAGTACCAGGTAGTGCAGGGAAGTAGGCCGGTTGTAGCATCTACAACTCCGTCGGGTGAAAGGTGATTATGGTCGGGGTTGTCACAGTATGTGCCGACTGCCTCGTAATCATCGCCGAGTGTTGTGCCGAGGTCTGCAAATGTTGCACCCATTGCAGGTGATTCGGCGTGAATGACTCTGTCTGCGTTCTTTGTTTTGTAGTTTTTGCAAAGCGGGAAAAGGTTTACGTCGTAGCAAGCGAGGTTAAAAATTTCGCAACCTGTTTCACGAAGTGTGAAAAGGTTTTCTTCAAAGTTTGCTCTTGCATTCATAAAGTATTCGACATCTTCAAGAATACCTGAGAGCTCATCTCTGCCTTCAAGCCACATTGATTTTGCCTCTTCATAGTATGCATCGGGGCAGAGCGCCCAAAGCATGGTCGTGCGAACTGCGGCAACCTCTACAAGGCCGTTTGCAAGGCCGCTGAGAGCAGACTTGAGAACATCGTCGGGGAGAATGCGAAGCACCATATTGAGCAGATATGCAAGGTATGTATCGCCGAGAAGTGTTACAAGAAGCTCTTCATAGAGCGTATCGTCGTCATAGAAAACGCTGAGGTTTCCGGTGTAAAGGTCACCGATGATATCTGATCCGTCAATAGCGGGAATTACGAATACCATCTTTTTGATTAGCTCGTAATCCTCGGGGTACATTTCGAGGTAGTTTACTGCTATTGTACCGCCAAGACTGATGTGGCAGAGCTTGACCTGACCGTTGGGTGACTTGGGCAGTACAACATCGTGGATGTAATGGTGGAGCTTTTCGGTTTCATACATTACATCGCCGAGTGAGTCGTAGCCAAAGTAGTAAACATCGTCTTCACCTACGATTTCGCTCAGCTCCTGGATGGGAAGGAAGCTGTAGTATTCTTCTCTTACAGCCTCGGGCAGCTCGCTCATAGGCATTTCGTAGCAGGGTGTTACGATGTTGTTGATGTATTTGCCGTCGTTGTCCTTTTCTATAAGGCTGAGTGCGTTGTAAGTGCCCTCGAACATAGCCTGAGTCAGACCGACATCTTTTCTTGTGATAATTGAAGCAAGCATATTCGGCAGAGCACGCTTGATGAGCGGCATAACGTCGATTTCGAGCGGCCAGCCTGTAACGTAGCCTGTTTCGTCGGGCACCCAGTTGCCTTCCTCGTCAACAAGGTATGTGTTGTTCTGGCTCATACCGTGTACGATGATAACAGGTGTCTCGGTGTCGTAATCTGCAACATACTCCGGTTCAGCAGCAAAAGCTGTGAATGAAAACAGCGTTGCAAGAACAAGACAGATGCTTATTACTCTTTTGAATTTCATAGTTTATATCCCCTTTATAAGTGATAAAAGGATTTTACCAAATTAATCAAAAAAACTCAATGCGATTATATAACAAGGTTTAGGTGCTATTTTTGGTTAAATATACAAAACGCTGCAGATTATTTCAAAGAAGGAATAAAAGAGGAAAGTTTCTTGTTTTTCTGTTCATAATAATAATCCCATATTCTAATATAGTAAATAAAACAGATGTTTTTTAAAAACTGTCATTCTGAGCAAAGCGAAGAATCTCAGCAAGCGATAAGCTTCTTCACTGCGTTCGGGATTACAAAACAAGATAATGGATAATATTGAATAGATAAGATATAAAAGATGTTTTTATATCAATGTGGAATAATGTGTAGGGCAGGGGATTGCCCCTGCCGTTGTCAATTGAATATCACTTTTATTCTGCGGCAGAGGCAAACATCTGCACGGCACATAAGACAAAGCAGGTGAGAAACGTTACCGCACCCCTCACCTGCTTTTTAATAAATAGTTGTATTTTTTATTTGAGATTTAAGTTTGCATTAGCTATCAATTTATAATATACGTAATGCTGTTTATGATAAATTCCAAAGCCTTAGTGCAGATTTCTGCGATTATAACAAATGCTTCTGCAATTATTTCAAGTATAGTTGACAAAGAAAATATATTTTCTTCATCGGGTGTGTTTGTCACATCCCAGTGGTTGCTGTTGTAATGAATTGTTACATTGGTAAGATGTTCACAACCACTTCCTATCTGTATAGCTTCCCAATCTGCCTCACTACCCTCATAGTATATGTCTGTAATGCTTGTAGAATAGTAAAAAGCGTAGTCTTCAATCTTTTTTACACTGAGTGGAATAGATAGCTTGGTAAGCTTTTTAAAATCTGTTTCGTCTGCAAAATGTCCGCAATATTCAAAAGACTCAGTGTTAATTGTAATTACACCTTGAGGTATTACATATTCAGTTCGTTCGTTAGCTATCGGATAAATAAGCAGTTCGGTTTTTTCTTTGTTAAACAAAACGCCGTTTTTATCACTTGAATAGGTTGTGTTATCTGAAGCAACTTCGATGTTTTCTAAATTACTGTCATAGTAAACAACTGGGCCAAATGCATCATTGTCTATATATATTACAGATGCGGGAATTTCTATGTCGGTAAAGCTATATCCTGTAAAAGCAGCACTACCTATGCTTGTTACATTTGGTGGGATTTGAATATCTTTTATAGGGCAGGCATAAAAGACGTAATCTTCAATTCTTGTTAAACTCTCGGGTAATGTTACACTTTCTAAACTTTCACACTCATAAAAAGCGTAGGATCCTATGACTGTTACACTATCAGGTATAACAATGCTGTCTAAGTTGTAACACCAGTTAAAAGAATCTTTGCCGATTTTTTCTAATCCGTCAGGAAGTTCAACTTCCGACAAGTTTACATACATTCCCTCTCCGTCACCATCAAATGCGGAATTTCCAATACTTTTAACACCTTTTGATATTATAACTTTCTTGATGTCATAAACATAATCACGCCAAGGAGATTCATCAAAAGGAGGTTCATTATTATAATCATAATTATACATATATCCTGTGCCGCTGATTGTGAGAACTCCCGTTGTTTTATTAAAGTTCCATGTTAAGTTGTCGCCGCACTTACCGCTTGTTGCACCTTCAGCACTTACACCTATTGTGAAAATACTGAAAACTATAATTGCCGAAAGAATAATAGATATAAATTTTTTCATAAAATCGCCCCTTGTTAGTGATATATCACTATTGTATCACGAATAATGAAAAAGTCAATAAGTTTGTTTGGTTTTTAGTGATTTTTCACTAACTTGCGGATCGTTAGTGATATATCATCTAAACATAATAATGTTGAGGTGATTTTTTGGGAATATATGACCTTGTTGTAGCACGAATCAAAGAGCTTTGTACAGAAAGAGGTATTACTCCTAATGCGTTAAGCTATCTTTCGGGTATTTCGCAGTCAACTGTAAAAAGCATTCTGAATGGTGAAAGCAAAAATCCCGGTATTGTTACTATAAAAAAGCTTTGTGACGGTTTTGAAATATCAATTATTGATTTTTTTAATACAGAAGGTTTTAAAAATCTTGAACAAGAGATAAAATAAAAACAGCGGCAGCTTATTTGACTTTTTACCATTGCAAACCGCTGTAATTATTCCACAAGTGAGATGAGCATATTTTCATGTTTTTCTCTTGACATAAAGAGGGAATGCTTATCAAGAGGAGCAAAATTATAGTGTGCTACTCAAGCCTCTTTTTGATAACCTGACTCAGGAAATTGAATAAAGTGTTGTAAAATGCGAACAGGCGAGCCGTTAGGCTCGCCTGTTCGCAAAAGGAAGGAGTAAATGAAAAAGAAACAAAAAGAAGAAATCGTAATAAAAAATGAAAAAAAGAAAAAAAGAAAAAAGGGAAAAAAACAATAACAAAGAGAAAAAACTGAAAAATATGTTCGTTTTCCGTGGTTTTATATTACAATAATTTTCATCAAAGTTTGATAATAAATGGTGTCTTTTTCGTGAACAAATTGTAAACGATATCTTGCAAGAATATTTCAAAAAATTTTTTATACCGTTTTTCTATGTTTTGGTGCGGCTTTTTTACTCTATTTTGTGTTTTTTAATGCCTCAAAATACTACTAATCGACACTATTGACTTTTTTCACAAGGTTTTGGGTAAATTTCGGCTGTCTTTTGTACTTTGAAAGCCCTTGACACCGCGGATTTTTTTTAGTATAATACCTGCTTGTAAAGAACAAATGCTTTACACAAACACGTTAGGAGGAGATCCTTTTGGCTAAAAATCTCGGCGTCACTGTTTTGCTGGACTTCTACGGCGAAATGCTGACCGAGAAGCAGCGCAGCTTCTTGGATTATTACTATAACGATGACCTTTCTCTTTCTGAAATCGCAGAGAACGAGGGTATCACAAGGCAGGGCGTACGTGACGCTATCAAGCGTGCGGAGGCTCAGCTTTTCGATATGGAAAATAAGCTTGGGCTCGTTGCTCGTTTTGAGGAGCAGAAAAAGGGTCTTGACGAAATAGTCGATTGTGCTAACTTGATATACGAGCAGAATATGCGTTTCGGTCTTTCAAGAGAGATCAACGAAGCTTCCGTACGCATCCGTGCAATCGTTTCAACGCTTGTAGAAGCATAATTTTCCACTACATAAACCACAGTAAAGGAAGTGTATTTTCTTGGCATTCGAAGGACTTTCCGACAGACTTGAATCTGCGTTTCAACGCCTTAAAAGCAAGGGCAGCCTTACTGAGCACGATGTCCGTGAGGCAATGCGCGAGGTGCGTCTTGCGCTCCTCGAGGCTGACGTTAATTTCAAGGTCGCCAAGGATTTCACAAACACTGTAACCGAGCGTGCAATCGGTGCCCAGGTTATGGAGAGTCTTACACCCTCACAGATGGTTATCAAAATCGTCAATGAGGAGCTTACCGCTCTTATGGGCGGCACTCAGTCACATCTTACAAGAGCTCCGCATCCGCCAACAATTGTTATGATGTGCGGTCTTCAGGGCTCAGGTAAGACAACTCACAGTGCAAAGATAGCACTCTCCCTTAAGAAAAAAGGTCACCGTCCGCTTCTTGTCGCTTGCGATATCTACCGTCCTGCTGCTATCAAGCAGCTTCAGGTTGTCGGTGAGCAAGCAGGTGTGCCCGTATTCGAAATGGGTCAGACCAACCCGGTTACAATTGCTCAGGAAGCAATAAAGCTTGCAAAAGACCAGGGCTACGACTATGTATTCCTTGATACTGCAGGCCGACTTCACATAGATGAAGAGCTTATGAACGAGCTCAAGGCTGTCAAGGGTGCCGTTCATCCGCACGAGATACTGCTTGTTGTTGACTCAATGACAGGTCAGGATGCGGTTACGGTTGCAAACGGCTTTAATGATGCACTCGGCATTGACGGTCTTGTGCTTACAAAGCTCGACGGTGATACCCGAGGCGGTGCCGCTCTCTCGGCAAGAGCTGTTACGGGCAAACCTATCAAGTTTGTCGGTATAGGCGAAAAGCTTGAGGATCTCGATGTTTTCCACCCCGACCGTATGGCGTCCCGTATTCTCGGCATGGGCGATATGCTCTCCCTTATCGAAAAGGCTGAGCAGGCTATTGACGAGAAAAAGGCACGCGAGCTTGAAGAAAAGCTCCGCAAAAACAAATTTGATATGAACGACCTTCTCGACCAGTTTGAGCAGGTACAGAAAATGGGTTCGATCAAAGACGTGCTCGGAATGGTGCCCGGTATCAACAAGCAGATAAAAGACGTCGATATCGACGAAAGACAGTTTGACCGCATACGTGCGATCATACTTTCTATGACACCCAAAGAGCGTGAAAACCCCGACATCATCAACCCCTCACGCAAGCGCCGTATTGCCGCAGGCTGCGGTATGCAGGTTGAGGATGTAAACCGACTTCTTGCTCAGTTTAGACAGATGCAGAAAATGTTCAAGCAGTTTGGCGGCAAGGGCGGTAAGCGTTTATCCAAGTCGTTCAAAAAGAAAAAGCGCAGATAATTAAACTTCGGATGTAATTACAATTTAAAATTGTTACATTATAAAGCAAAACATTTTTTTGGAGGAAATCAAAAATGGCAGTAAAAATCAGACTTCGCCGTATGGGCGCAAAGAAAGCACCGTTCTACCGTATCGTAGTTGCTGATTCACGTTATCCCCGTGATGGCAGATTTATCGAAGAAATCGGCACATACGACACAACAAAGGATCCTGCAGACATCAAGGTCGATGTTGAGAAGGCTCAGCAGTGGATCAAGAACGGCGCACAGCCCACAGATACAGTAAAGGCTATTCTTAAGAAGTCAGGCGTTATCGGCTGATCATCTGATTAAGATAAAGCGAAATAATTACGGAGGTGCCCGCAATGACAGAGCTTCTCATCGCAATCGCACAGGGTCTTGTAGAAGATCCTTCAGCAGTAACAGTTACTGTTGACGAGCCCAATGAAGAGGGCGTAACGGTTTACCACCTTCACGTCGGCGAGAACGATATGGGCAGAGTAATCGGCAAACAGGGCCGTATTGCTAAGTCTATCCGCACCGTTATGCGTGCTGCTGCGACCCGCAACAACGAAAAAATCGCAGTTGAAATCGAATAATTCGATTATTTTTCCCTTTTCAATAACGCAACATCGTTGCTCTATGTTCTTTTTAAATATTAAAAAGGCATAGGGCTATTGGTGTTTATAAACGGAGGCAATTATGCTCAAACAATATCTCGAGCTTGGTCAGATAGTTTCAACCCACGGAATCAAAGGCGAGGTGCGTGTCAACCCCTGGTGCGACAGCCCAGAATTTGCTTGCGGATTCAAAACGGTTTATCTTGACGATAAAGGCGAAAAGCCGGTCAAGGTTACTGCTTCACGTCCTCACGGCAATATAGCACTTATGAAATTAGAAGGTGTTGATACCGTAGAGCAAGCAGCGTCAATGAGAAACAAGATTCTCTATATGGCCCGCAAAGATGTCAGGCTCCCCAAAGACAGCTGGTTTATTGCCGACCTTATAGGTTGCAAGGCTGTTGACGCTGACGACGAAAGCAAAATATGGGGCACGCTGACAGATGTAAGCCAGACAGGTGCAAATGACGTATGGCATATCACGGACGAAAACGGCAAAGAATATCTGATTCCTGTTATTCCGCCTGTAGTAATAAAGACGGATGTGGAAAACGAAAAGGTGTATATAAGACCGCTCAAGGGGATTTTTGACGATGAGGATTGATATTTTAACTCTTTTCCCCGAAATGTGCGAATCTGTAGTAAGCGAAAGCATACTCGGCAGGGCAAGGGAAAAAGGACTTGTTGAAATTAACTGCCGCAACATACGCAAGTATACACTGGACAAGCACCGCCGAGTTGACGATTCACCCTACGGCGGCGGTTCGGGTATGGTAATGCAGGCTCAGCCCGTTTATGACTGCTATCAGTCACTGTGCGAGGATTTAGGCAAGAAGCCTCACCTGATATATATGTCACCTCAGGGCAGCGTGCTCACGCAGAAAAAAGCGATCGAACTGCTTGAATATGACAACATTGCACTGCTTTGCGGACATTACGAGGGTATTGACGAGCGAGTGCTTGAAGAAATAGTTGATGAAGAAATATCAATAGGTGACTATGTGCTCACAGGCGGTGAGCTGCCTGCAATAATTGTTGCAGACAGCGTTTGCCGTATGCTGCCCGGTGTACTGTCGAGTGATGAAAGCTTTATGAACGAAAGCCACTACAATTCTCTGCTTGAGCATCCGCAGTACACACGCCCGGAAGAATGGCACGGCAAGAAGGTGCCCGATGTACTGCTCAGCGGTCACCACGCAAACATAGCAAAGTGGCAACGTGAAAAGCAGCTTGAGCGTACACTTACGAAGCGGCCGGATATGCTGGACAAAGCAGAGCTGACAAAGAAGGATAAGGAATATCTCAAGAAAATTACAGCCGAATAACTGTTAAGGCACGAGCCTTGCGAAATGCGGTTGGCAAATTTAAACAGCCTTTGGCGAATCGATAAAATTCGTATAATACAACAACATAAAGATACAAAAGATTCGATAAAGGTTCGCTTTTTTGAAAAATTTATTACATAATTTTTTGCGATAAGAAAACGGCTTGCAGAGGAAATGAATCCTTTGCAAGCCGTTTGTTGTCTATTTGTGATTATATCAGAAATTATAATCAGGCTTAACTATTGTGCCTGTTTCGGATGACTTGACGATTGCAAGACAGACCTCAACGGTCTTTGCACCCTCTCTTGCATCTGTGAGTACTTTTGTATCGTTGAGGATTGCCTCGGCGAATACCTCGAACTCCTTATCGTAGTTGTGGTTGTTTACTTCAAGCTCGATAATCTGCGGCTCTTCAATTGTGTGGCCTGTTTCGTCAACTGTGAAGAGTTGCATTGTGGGGGACGTGTTGTCGCAGATGATTGTACCCTTGGTGCCGTAGATTACTGTACGCATTGTGTAATCGCGCTTACAGCCTGTGGAAACGAATACCTTACCCATACAGTCGTCTGAAAATTTGAGAAGAGCGACTGTTGCATCGTCGTAGTTGACCTCGGGAAGATTCTTCTTTGTGCCGTATGCGAATACCTCAATCGGGTCGCCTGCAAGCCAACGGAGAAGGTCAACAGCGTGGCAGCCGCCTCCGATAACGCCATGACGGTTGGGGTCAGCTCTCCAGTGAACGACACCGTTTTTGTCGGGCTTTACGATATCCATATAGTCGTGTGCATACTCAGACTCAACGAAGTAAACCTCGCCGAGTGTACCGTTGTCAATAATCTCCTTTGCCTTGGCGAAGGAAGGTGTGAAGCGGCAGATCTGACCGACCATAAACTTGCTGTCAGCAGCTTCTGCAGCACGGACGATATCTTCGATATCCTCTCTTGTAAGTGCAAGGGGCTTTTCGCAGAGGACGTGCTTGCCTGCTGCAAGGCACTCAAGAGCGACCTTCTTATGAAGCTGATCGGGGATAGCAACAGAGATAACGTTGATATCAGGGTTGTTGATAAGGTCGTGATAATCTGTAAACTGCTTTTCAACAGGAATGTTGTATTTTTCACCGGCTGCACGAAGATTCTTTTCGTTTATATCGCAGATAGCTGCAACCTCTGCACCGTAGTGCATAGCACCCTCAACGTGTGCCATACCGAACATCATACCGATGTTACCGACAATAAGCTTGTTTTCCATAGTTTCATATTCTCCTTTGGGTAAATAATGTTAACGGATACATATTACAATAAATAAAGGTTTAAATCAATATGTTTTTTGAAAATAAAAGCGGAGATGATTTGTGAATAGCTGTAAAAGATATATGAGGGGAAGACGGGCGGATGATATCAGCCGCTACTGTATAAACCCTAACCTACAGATATTCATTGTATATGATTACAGCCCGCAGGCATCAAAACCTGCGGGCTGTTGTTTTATTGTCTCTTCAGCAAAGATAAAACCCCCGGTTCTACCGGGGGAATAAAAAAGCTTTAGTAAAAACAAGACGTGGCGAGCAACGGCAAGCCACAAAAACGTAGAGAAAAGATTAACCTCCGAGTATAATAGAAAAGGTT
>JAZPYN010000034.1:0-70824 GCA_045544155.1 Acutalibacteraceae bacterium | reverse complement strand
CGGCCCGTATGAAGGTATGGATCTGACAGATCCTGCGCCGGAAGTAATGGCGTTCTTTATGGATTTTGCCGGAACACCTGCTCCTGACGGAATGGAGCAGCTCGATTCTGTTGTCGGAAGGCTCGGAGAATTCCTTGAAGAGATCCGAAGTGAGGCAATGGTCAGGAACATCCTGATCTCGACTCACGCGATCGCAATGAAGGGTGCGCTTGAATACCTCACACCTGAGTCACGCGGCAGTTATTGGTCAACGTATATTGGTAACTGTGCCGTATATGTGTCGGATACATCAGAGGGAACCTACATGATCCCTTATGAAATAACAGTAAACAAATAAAAAGAAACGGAGCATTTGGTTTGACAGATAATAATTATTCGGCAACTGAGAGGATAGAGAAGCAAATCGCTGAAGAGCTTGGAATAAAAGGCTGGCAGGTCACTGCAGTTATCGAACTTATCGACGGAGGATGCACGATTCCCTTCATCGCAAGGTACCGTAAAGAAGCAACAGGAGCTCTCGATGACGAAACTTTGAGAGCTTTCGATGAGAGACTTAAATATCTCAGAAATCTTGAAGACAGAAAAGAAACGATCCTTTCTTCAATAGAAGAACAGGGCAAGCTTACAGATGAATTGAGAGCTAAGATCGAGCAGGCTGATACTGCGGCGGTGCTCGAAGACCTATACAGACCATACAAACCTAAGCGTAAGACCCGCGCGGATATCGCAAGAGAAAAAGGCATGCAGGGACTTGCCGATTTTCTTTTGTCCGGAAAGCCGGGAGACCCTGCGGCAGAAGCTGAAAAGTATTTCAATGAGGAATTTGAGATCACCGATGCAAAAACTGCGATCCAGCTTGCATCGGACATCATAGCAGGAGATATTTCAGATAATGCGGACTACCGCGCGTGGATCAGAAACAAGACTATGAGGAATGCGGAAATCGTTTGCACTCTCGGAGCAAAAGGCAAAGAAGCTGCCCTCGCCGGTGAGAGTACGGTCTATGAGAACTATTATGATTTCCGTGAGCCGGCGTCTAAGATGCCAGGACACAGAGTACTTGCGATCAACAGAGGAGAGAAAGAGAAGATACTATCCGTTTCTCTCGAAGCACCGGTAGATGATATAACTTCCTATCTTGAACGCAAGGTCGCAAGAAAGGTCTCTGATGAATGCATAGATATCGTCAGAGAAGCGATACTTGACAGTTACAAGCGGCTGATAGCACCTTCGATCGAGACAGAGATCAGGAATTCTATGACTGAAGCAGCTCAGGAAGGCGCCATCAAGGTGTTCGGTTCCAATCTCGAGCAACTTCTCATGCAGCCTCCTGTTCACGGCAAGACTGTGCTTGGCTGGGACCCTGCTTTCCGGACGGGATGCAAGCTCGCTGTATGTGATCCGACCGGCAGGATCCTTGACACAACAGTCATATATCCTACCGCACCGCAGAACAAGGTCGCCGAAGCTAAGAAAGTTCTGAAAATGCTTTGTGATAAATATGATATAGACATCATCTCGGTAGGAAACGGCACAGCTTCACGTGAATCCGAGAAGATCATCGCGGAATTTATCAAAGAATATGAAGCGGCTTCCGGGAAGCGCGGCAAGAGACTCCAATATGTTATCGTCAACGAAGCGGGTGCATCAGTCTATTCTGCAAGCAAGCTTGCGACTGAGGAATATCCTGATCTTGATGTCGGAGAGAGGAGCTCTGCTTCGATCGCCAGAAGATTGCAGGACCCTCTATCAGAGCTTGTCAAGATAGACCCTAAGGCGATAGGAGTCGGACAATATCAGCACGATATGAACCAGAAACGTCTCAGCGAGGCTCTTGGCGCAGTCGTTGAGACATGCGTAAATAAAGTCGGAGTCGATGCCAACACAGCATCTCCTTCGCTTCTCGGATATGTTTCCGGCATCAGCAAGCAGATCGCTGAGAACGTAGTCAGATACAGAAATGAAAACGGGAGATTCAATAACAGAAAGGATCTTCTCAAGGTGCCTAAGCTCGGACCAAAGGCATTCGAGCAATGTGCGGGATTTCTGAGGATCACGGGAGGAACTGAGCCGCTCGATGCGACAGCCGTCCATCCAGAGAGCTATGAGGCTGCAAAAGCGATCCTGCGCGAATGCGGATTCGATGTTGCGGATATACTTGCAGGCAAGGTAAAAGGACTCGCTTCGAGGGCGTCACTCGGTGAGAAACTCGGGATCGGCAAATATACTTTCGCAGACATCGCATCAGAACTCGAAAAACCGGGAAGAGACCCGAGAGATGAAGCGCCTGCGCCGGTCCTCAGAAGCGATGTACTGGATATTTCGGACTTAAAGCCGGATATGGAGCTTAAAGGTACAGTCAGAAACATCGTAGACTTCGGCGCATTCGTGGATATAGGTGTACATCAGGACGGACTTGTGCATATTTCACGCATCACCGACAGATTTATAAAGCATCCCTCCGAGGTACTCAAGGTAGGCGACATCGTCACTGTATGGGTACTCAGTGTTGATAAGGCCAAGGGCAGGATATCGCTTACGATGAAGAAGCCAAAGGAGGCTGAAGCAGTTGGCTGATTTTAACAGAGACTTAACACAGGGCAGTGTTACCAAGCAGCTTATAAAGTTTGCCACACCCTTCCTTCTTTCCAATCTTCTGCAGGCACTTTACAGCGTTGCCGATATGATAATTGTCGGTCAGTTCTGCGGCAAATCGGGAATTACAGGCGTTTCCATAGGCAGTCAGATAAATATCCTTGTAACAGGTGCTGCAATGGGTCTTTCTATCGGCGGTACGGTTATGATAGCGCAGTACGGTGGTCAGAAGCTGTTCAAAGAGCAGCGTCAGACCATAGGTACAATGACCACAATATATATTATTCTCGGCATTGTGCTCACTGTCGCAATGATGTTTCTTTGCGACCCTCTTCTTACACTGCTCAAAACACCTGCAAGCGCCTACTCCGAGGCTGCCGACTACTATAATATATGTATGGGCGGCATGATATTCATGTTCCTTTACAATGCAATAAGCGGCATACTGCGAGGCATGGGCGATTCCAAGCGTCCGCTTTACTTTGTTCTTATTGCTGCGGTAACTAATGTCGTTCTCGACCTTATACTCGTAGGCAAATACAATATGGCAAGTGCAGGTGCAGCTTGGGCAACTATTTCAGCACAGGCACTGAGTGTTATAATCTCACTCATCTACCTTGCAAAGAAAAAATTCTTTGCCGAGTACAAATGGAGTGACCTGAAAATAAACAAAGAGAGGCTTGTGCCGCTATTCAAGATAGGTCTCCCCTCTTCGGTACAGAGCCTTGTCGTTTCGCTCTCATTCCTTACCCTGACTGCGCTTGTAAACTCACTGCCCAACGCTGATATCGCCTCCGCCTGCCAGGGTATAGGCGGTAAGATCAATTCGTTTGCAATTCTTCCCGGTCTTGCAATCAGCAGCGCCATTTCCTCAATGGCAGGCCAAAATATCGGCGCAGGCGAATTTAAGCGTGCCAAAAAAACAATGTACATAGGTATGATAATGGCATTTTCTATTTCCGTAGTTGTGTTTGCCCTTGTCAATCTCTTTCCGGAATTTTTTATCAGACTTTTCGACAGCGACCCCGAAGTCATAGCTACGGGTGCACGTTATCTGCAGCTTATATCCTTCGATTATCTGTTCGCCTCGATAATGTTCTGCTTCAACGGCTTGGCAATCGCCTCGGGCAACACATATATTGCACTTATAAATGCGGTTGTTAACGGAATACTTGTCAGAGTACCGTTAGCATATTTCTTTGTAAATGTAATGAATATAGGCTTTGACGGTGTTGCGCTCGCAATGGGTCTGGCATCAATAGGCGGAATTATAATCGGTGCAATATTTGTCAAAAGCGGAAAATGGAAAAAACGTGTTGTCGGCATAAACTAAAGACAAAAGAAAGGTGCGGTAACAAATGAAAAGAGCACTTGACATAATTATGTCGCTCAGTGCAATAATTGTACTCTCACCCGTGTTTTTGATAACAGCTCTCATCGTTCTTTTTTCTGACGGCACACCCGTTATATACAGGCAAAAGCGTGTAGGCAAGGATGCAAGGCTGTTTACCATATATAAGTTCCGTACCATGAAAAACGGCACAAGAATCGCTGCCACAAACGATCTGAAGGAATCGCAAAATCAGATTATTTCGTCCGGCGGTTTATTAAGAAAAACAAGCCTTGACGAACTGCCTCAGCTTATCAACATTCTTAAGGGCGATATGAGCTTTGTCGGACCGAGACCTTTGATTCCCGAGGAAGAAGAAATACACAAGCTGAGACTCGAGCATAATGTATATACCGTACGCCCCGGGCTTACGGGTCTTGCCCAGGTAAACGGCAGAGATAAAGTCAGTATCGAAGAAAAGGTAAAGCTCGACACAGAATATGTCAATACCCGTTCTCTTGCGTTGGATATAAAGATTTTTTTCAAAACCGTCATAAATGTGTTCACAATGAGTGATGTCATCGAAGGCGGCCACAGCTGATTTAAAACTCATCTCAAGCCCAACATCGGCTTTGAGATGAGTTTTTCATATCTATCACTTTTTCTTTGCTGATACATTGCCGTGTACCATATTCCCTTTTTCAAACATAATTTTATTCATATACAAATATTTGATATTTTCTTTATGGAAAAATATGTGCAAAAATATGTTTATCAATCCTAAAAAATTAAATTATCCTCTCATTTTTCACTTGAAAAAAAGTTGATTTTAGTGTAAAATAGAGTAAGATTAGGCGGAATATCGACCAATTTCACACTACTTTTTCAACATAATGAGGGAGGTCTTATTTTGACTGCGGATTTACATTGTCACACCAAACTGTCAGACGGCTCGATAGGTATCAATGACTTGATAATTCTGGCCAAAAACAAAGGAATCGAAACAATTGCAATCACCGACCACGACTGCCTAGCCGGCACGGTAAGAGGCAAAGTTATCGGCGAACGTTACGGCGTAAACGTAATTGCAGGCGTTGAGATTTCAGCACTTGATAAGGAGCTTGGTAAAGAGGTACATATTCTCTGCTATCAGCCGGACAGTGCAGACAGGCTTGAGGGTCTTTGCCGCAGTAATTCCTTCCTGCGCAAAAGAGCCAGCCAGTATCTTATTATAAAAGCCTCCAAGCGTTATCCTATTACCTCCGACCTTGTACTCAAGTGTGCAACAGGCTCAACAAACGTATACAAGCAGCATATTATGCACGCTCTTATGGAATGCGGCATCACGACCGAAGTATACGGCAAAATTTACCATGAGCTGTTTTCGCCCGAAAGCAGCGATAATATAATCGTACAGCCGGATTTTCCCGACCCGCGTGAGATCGTAAAACAGATCAAGGCAGCAGGCGGTATTGCCGTACTGTCCCACCCCGCACACACAGGCTGCACTGAGATTATCGACGACCTTGTAAAGGCAGGTCTTGACGGTATCGAAGTATGGCACCCCTGCCACAGTGAAAGCGATATCAGTGAATTGACAAAAATCGCAAAGAAAAGCGGTCTTATCATGACAGGCGGCAGCGATTTCCACGGTATGTACTCCCCTACAGCCGTAGGCGTAGGCGGTATTGAAATACCTCAGCAGCACCTCAACACATTCCTCGGCTACAAGGCGAAACAGAAGCGACTTGCAAAAAAAGCCACAGCCGAATAAGGAGAACAAACCTATGTATGACGACAGCGATGTAAAAATCTTCAAAGCACCGACAGCAGACAGCGACACAAGCGACCTGTTTGCCGTTGCGGAAGAAATAAAGCATAATATTCTCAACGGCAACTCTGCGAAGGCAAAGGCACTCGGCAAGGAGCTTGCTTCACTTTCGCCCGAAAGCGAAGACCTTATAAATGAGCTGACAGAAACACTTGACGCTGAAATAAAAAATCAGTGCAGATTGCTTATGGTATTCAGTGCGGAATACACTCTGCTCAGCGAGCTTAAGCCCATACTTGCAACAGCCGCCAACGAATCGCTTTACAACGGACTCAAAAAAGATGCGCCAGAGTTTTACGACAGCATCTCAAACGGTGCAGCAATGAGCTTTTACTATCTCGCAGTAAAACAGCGTGACGTTATAAAGGCAGTCGGTGAGAATTTTGCAATGCTCTGCAACGCAAAAGGAAACGAAGCTGTAAGCGAACTCGGCTCAAAGATATTCCTGACCACCTGTAAGCACGTTGTAGGTGTTGTCGAAAAATACGGTTTTGAAAAATAAAAAAATCGAGGTGAAATCCACCTCGATTTTTTTATTTCTTTTTACACTCAAAACAGAGCCAGTCGTTTTTATTGTGGCGTTTGATTACCTCAAAGCCGTTTTTCTCAAATGCTTCGAGGACTTCAGGCTCACGGGGTTTGATAATACCCGATGCGATAAACACGCCGCCATCAGCAAGAAACTCACCTACCTGAGAGGAGAAAAGTATAATTATATCGGCAACGATATTTGCCGCAATGACTTGAAATTTGCCGCTCACCTTATCGGTAAGATTGCCCTTGTGAACAACGTATTTCGGCTCTGTAAAGCCGTTTACTTCGCCGTTTTCGCGTGAAGTCTTAACTGCAAGAGCATCGATATCGACACCGACTGCGGACTTTGCACCGAGGAGAAGTGAAGCAACGCTGAGGATACCGCTGCCGCAGCCGACGTCGAGCATATCGGTTTCGGGTGTGATGTAAGGCTCAAGCGCTTCAAGGCAAAGGCGAGTTGTTTCGTGAGTACCCGAGCCGAAAGCAAGACCCGGCTCGATGCTGAGCACTGCTCTGCCCTTTGCATCGTAATCGTCAATCCAGAGAGGACGGATGAGCAGACGCTCACCGATTTCCATAGGCTTGAAGTATGCCTTCCAGTTGTTCTCCCAATCTTCGTTTCTGCATATATTTGTATTCATTTCGTATGCAATTTTTTCAGCCGCAAAACGCTCGGTAAGGAATGCAGTAGCTTCGGCAGGATTATCCTCGGGTGAAATATAGATATGTATAAGCCCCTTTGTACGGTCCTTTGCAAGCAGGTCTTCGTCAATAAGGTCGATGCCTGCGATCTCAAAAGCCTCCTGCTCAAGTGTACGGTAATCCTCTATATAAACGCCGGGTACAAGCACCTGTGCAATTGCCGCCGCCTTGTCGATATCGTTACTGCTGACGGTTATAATAATTTCTGTCCAATCCATAATTTATACCTCTTTAATTAAAACAGCTTGGTTTCGGTAGTTACATCTACCCTGCCGTGATTGTAAAATGCTCTGTTATCAAGCGCCCACTGACGGCTTGAGAAGCTGCCCTCATCAACGCCCGAAACAGCGTTATTGACCTCAACTATACGTGCATCAAGTCTGTCGAGAGCAGAGAGAATATCAGCCTCGATAAACAGCGGACGAACAGCCGCACCGAACTCGGGATCGCCGTGGTGTGAGATAAGCATATGCTCAAGAAGCACTGCCTTATCGTGAGATATGCCAAGACGCTCTGCCGTTTTATCAACAAGCATTGCGCCCTTTACAAGGTGACCTAAAAGCGTACCCTCGACACTGTAGCCCGAGGCGATACCTGTTTCGCCTGCGATAAGCTCGTCGAGCTTTGCAATATCGTGAAGCATTGCACCGCCCAGAAGCAGGTCAGCATCTACATAGGGATAAATTTTGCAAATGCTCTGTGCAAGCCTTACTATTGAAAGAGTGTGCTGAAGCAGACCGCTGCGCATAGCATGGTGAAGCTTGAAAGCGGCAGGATAATAAAGAAGCTTCTCTTTATTTTCATTAAGTATTGTTTTTACGAGCAGTGAAATTTCGCTGTCGGAAAAGCTGTCTGCAATACGAATAAGCTCGTCGAACATCATCTCGCCGGTATAGACAGCCGAAGAAACATAGTCCTCTATTTTAACATCATCGGTTTCGTTTACTTTTCGGATACGGTCTATACGAAGCTGATCGGCATCGTTGAATTTGGTAATAGTGCCCTGCACCTTTATAAGTGTATTTGTCTCATAAACACCGTGGAGGTTTTCATCATATTTCCACAGCTTTGCATTTATTTCGCCGCTGCGGTCGCTGAGAATAAGGTCGAGATACGGCTCGCCGTTTTTGTTGAGCTTACGCTCGCAGCTTTTGACAAGGCAGTAACCGGTATGCGTGCCTGATTTTTCGTGATAAGTAAAGTTCAAAACATAACACCTCTATTATAATATGTTATCGATTATACATTGTTATTTTCAAAAATACAACCGACTGCCGAAAAATTCACCGTATTTTAAGAAAATCTCATAAAATTTTGCTTATAATATAGATAAAATAAAAAAGTATGTTATAATAAAGTATTATTACCCTTTTGAGAAAGGATAAGTGAACATCAACTATGGAATACGCATTCAATTTATCTCAGCCGATAAACGGACTCAAATTCTGCTCGGTTGACACAAAATCAAATTTCAAGGTAGCTATTCTGACAGCAAGCTTTGCTCTGCCGCTGGACTCCGACACGGCGGCTAACGCTCTGCTCCCCGGTCTGCTCAAGCGCACCTGCAAAAAATATCCCACTCTCACACAGATGAACAGGCACCTCGCTTCGCTCTACGGTGCAATGGTAAGCGGTAGTGTAGGTAAGGACGGCGAAAACCAGGTGCTCACACTGCGTGTAACAGTACTTGAGGATAGGTTTTCTCTCTCTGAAGACAAGATTTCTTCTGCCGCCGCAGACCTGCTGCTTGACCTTATATTCGAGCCCAACCTTATTGACGGCAAATTTGCCGAAGAAGATATCGAGCGTGAGAAGCGCCTTATGATTGAGCAGATCGAAAGTGAGCTCAACGACAAGAGATACTACGCACTCAAGCGTTGTACGGAGATAATGTGCGAAAACGAGGTCTACTCAAAAAGCCGCTGGGGCGAAATCGAAGACATCAAATCACTTGACTCTGCAAGACTTATCAAGGCATGGAAAAATATGCTTTCCTCAGCAGTTGTATACATTGGTGTTACGGGCAGCATGAATGCAGACGTGATCCGCTGCCGCTTTGAGCAGAAGTTTGAAGATATCGACCGCTCACGTCTTGCCGAGCTTCACACGGAATATATTACAAGTGCATATGAAACAAAGAAAGTACGTGAAGAAATGCCTGTAAAGCAGGGCAAGCTCGTAATCGGTATGCGTGCAGGTATGACAGATGCTGATGACAATTATTTTGCAATCAAGGTTATGTGCGACATTTTCGGCGGCGGAGTTTACTCAAAGCTGTTCAACAACGTACGTGAAAAAATGAGCCTTTGCTACTACTGCTCTGCAGGCTTCAACAGGGGTAAGGGACTTATAATGGTACAAAGCGGTATAGAAAACGAAAACGAGCAGAAGGCTACGGATGCAATTCTCGCTCAGCTTGAAGATATCAAAAAAGGTAACTTCACCGATGACGAATTTGATGCCTCAATAAAGGGAATTACAAACCTCGCTTACGGTGTATGCGACACACCTGAAGGAATAGACCGTTGGTACGGCGGACAGATGCTTGACAGCGACATCATAACACCCGAAGAATATGCAAAGCAGATCCGCGCGATAACACGAGAGCAGGTAATTGCCGCTGCTCAGTGCGTAACACTCGACACTGTATACATGCTCGCAGGAAACGGCGATGCAGAAGACGAAGAAGAATAAGAAGGGAGAGGTGAGATAATATGAAGATAAACGAAATCAGAAACGAGCTGCTTGACGAAAAGTGTTATCACATAGTCCACCCTACCGGACTAAATATTTACGTTATGCCAAAGCCCGGTTATTCGGGCACATACGCTGTTTTCGGCACAAACTACGGCTCTATTGATACAAAGATCCTCAATAAAAACGGTGAGACCGTTGATATACCCGAGGGTACGGCACACTTCCTTGAGCACAAGCTGTTTGAAAGTGAGGACCTTGATGCATTTGCAAGATATGCAAAAACGGGTGCAAACGCAAACGCATACACATCCTTTGATACGACCTGCTACCTCTTCTCCTGCACGGGCGATTTTGCCGCTTCACTGAAAATACTGCTCGACTTTGTACAGTCACCGTACTTCACCGAGCAGACAGTTGCAAAAGAGCAGGGAATCATCGGCCAGGAAATCACGATGTACAAGGATGTTGCTGACTGGGAAGTGCTCTTCAATCTTCTCAAGGCACTCTATCACAGCCATCCCGTAAGAATCGATATCGCCGGCACTGTCGAGTCAATTGCCGAGATTACTGCCGACACACTTTACGACTGCTACAACAATTTTTACAACCTCAACAATATGGTGCTTGCGGTTGCAGGTAACGTTGACGTTGACGAGATAATCGCTATATGTGACGAGATGCTCAAGCCTTGCGACGAATTCAAGTTCAAGCGTGAGCCTCACGATGAGCCCGAAAGCATTGTACAGAATTATATTGAAGAAAAGCTTTCTGTTGCCGCACCTATATTCTCATTCGGCTTCAAAGAAAGCTACGGCTTACCGAAGCGTACACTCAAACAAAAAATTGCAAACGACATACTGCTTGAAATGCTTGCAGGCACAACATCCGAGCTTTACAACAGCCTGCTCGAGCAGCAGCTGATCAACACAAGCTTCGGCTTTGAGCAGTTTACGGGCTTCGGCTATGCCGCTACAATATTCAACGGCGAAAGCAAAAACCCGAAAGAAGTTGCAAAGCAGATAACCGCTCAGATTGAAAAAGTACGCAAAAACGGCATTGACCCCGAAGCTTTTGAGCGAATCCGCCGCAAGCTTTACGGCAGAGCTGTTATGAGCTTCAATGATATTGACGAGATAGCAAACGACCTTGTCGGTGCACACTTTGACGGTGTAGGCGTATTTGACGATATTGAGATTTACCGCACGGTAACTATTGATGACGTAACCGAAGTGCTTAACAGCACAATGCGACCCGATTATGCCGCACTGTCGGTAATCAATCCTATTGAATAAATCCTTTAAGGAAGTGAAAACAGATGGATTCAACAACAGTATATTTTTCTGCCTTTGACAAAGGCTTTGAGGTCAGCTCTGTTCTTGCCGAGTTTAACCTTTTCGGCAACCCCGTAACAATACGCTGGTACGGTGCAATTATCGCCTTCGGCTTTTTGCTCGCAGTACTCTGGGGCGGCAGAATGGCGTACAAATGGAAGATGAGCCTTGACAAAATGATAGACGTACTCATCTATGGCACGTTTGCCGCAATCATCGGTGCAAGACTTTACTATGTTATTTTCCGTTGGGATTATTATTCGACTCATCTTGGCGAAATAATTCAGATATGGAACGGCGGTCTTGCAATCTACGGCGGTATCATAGGCGGCATTATTGCAGCATTCATCACCTGCCGTTTCAATAAGCTCAACTTCTTCAATCTGCTTGACTGTGCAGGTATGAGCCTGCTTATAGGTCAAGGCATAGGCAGATGGGGCAACTTTGCAAACCAGGAGGCATTCGGCTCAAACACCGATATGCCCTGGGGTATGATAAGCGAAAAAACAACTCTTTACCTTGTTGACCACAAGGATGAGCTTGAAGCACTCGGTATGACGGTTGACCCGTACTCACCCGTTCACCCGACCTTCCTTTATGAATCGCTCTGGTGCCTCGGCAGCTTCCTTATTCTGCTTTTAATTTATAAGAAATTCCGCAAATTCAGCGGTCAGCTCTTCCTCACCTACGGTGTGCTTTACGGCACAGGCAGAGCAATCATAGAGGGCTTCCGCACAGACAGCCTTTACATCGGCGACACAACGCTTCGTGTATCGCAGGTGCTTTCAGCCGTTGTCGCTCTGCTTTTCCTTGCGGCACTTATATTTATGCTCATCAAGGTGAAGAAGAATCCCAAACCGATAGAGGGTGTTGACTACTTCCCTGAGCCTACACCTAAAAAGGTAAAGAAAAAGAACGCTGACAAGAACGCTATGAAAGACCTTGCACAAAAGAGAGCTGAAAAGTTTGAGGCTGACACAGAGTCTAACGAAGAAAATAAAACAACGGCTGATTAAACCTCAGCCGTTGAAACCACTTTTTCTGCTATTAATTTTATATCATCTTTAGTAGTAAGCTCGCAGATTTCACGTCGCAGTGAAGCGGCACCGCGTATGCCCTTCATATACCATGCGGCGTGCTTGCGTGCTTCAAGCATACCTACCTTTTCGCCCTTGTACTCGCACAGCAGATCAATATGCCTGAGCATAACCTCCATACGAAATTCAACGGGCGGCTCGGGAATAATCTCGCCCCTTTCGAGGTAAGCGTTGATCTGCTTAAAAGCCCACGGTCTGCCGAGTGCACCTCTGCCGACCATAACGGCTTCACATCCCGTTGCATCAAGAAGCTTTTTAGCGGATTTTCCGTCGGTAACATCGCCGTTGGCGATAACGGGAATTGACACGGCTTGCCTTACGTCGGATATATACTCGGGTCTGACGGGCGGAGAATACATCTGCACCTTTGTTCTGCCGTGTACGGTAAGTGCCGCGGCACCTGCCGACTCACAGCGTTTTGCAAGGTCGACACAGTTGATATTCTCATCATCCCAGCCGATACGCATTTTGACGGTAACGGGGATATCGACAGCCTTTACTACCGCTTCAACTATTTTTTCGGCAAGCTCGGGCTGCTTCATAAGTGCCGAGCCGCCGCCATTGCCTGCGATTTTAGGAGCAGGACAACCCATATTGATATCGATTATATCGGGCTTAAAGTCAAGCGTTTTTACCGCAGCTTTTGCCATAAACTCAGGATCATCTCCAAAAAGCTGAGCCGCCGCAGGGCGCTCGACATCGGAAATTTTAAGAAGCGACTTCGACTTACGGTCGCACATACAAAGGCCCTTGGCGCTGACCATTTCGGTTACGGTATAGCCTGCACCGAACTCGGAACATATTTCACGGAAGGCTCTGTCCGCAACACCTGCCATAGGTGCTAATGCGGCACTGCCCTTCCATACAACATTTTTAATCTGCAAATCAAATCACCGACACGTATTTTAACATAACTCTACTTTTAAGTCAATGAGAGGAGAAAAGCATAATGAGGCTGATGGTTATTGACGGAAACAGCATACTCAACCGTGCTTTTTACGGAATCAAGCTGCTCACCACAAAGGGCGGAAAATTCACAAACGGAATATACGGCTTTATGACAATACTGCTCAGGCTCACAGACGAGGTAAAGCCCGATGCGGTTGCCATTGCTTTTGACGTAAAAGCCCCTACCTTCCGCCATAAGATGTATGACGGATATAAGGCACAACGCAAGGGTATGCCGCCCGAGCTTGCACAGCAGATGCCGACTCTTAAAGTTTTACTCAAAGCTCTCGGATACAAGCTGCTCGAATGTGAGGGTTGGGAAGCTGACGATATACTCGGCACACTTGCCTCTGCCTGCAAGGACGGTGACGAATGCTTTATCGCAACAGGTGACCGCGACAGCCTTCAGCTCGTCGACAGCAAGGTAAACGTACTGCTCACCGCAACAAAAATGGGTAAGCCGCAGACAATTCATTACGACGAAGCTGCTGTTTTTGAGAAATACGGTGTCACGCCCCCGCAGCTTATTGATATAAAAGCTCTTATGGGCGACAGCTCGGACAATATTCCCGGTGTTGCCGGCATCGGTGAAAAGACCGCCGGCGACCTTATTGCCCGCTTTGAAAGTATAGACAGAATTTACAGCGAAATTGAATCGCTCGACATAAAGGATTCTGTCAGAAAGAAGCTGATTGACGGCAAGGATATGGCATACCTGAGCCGCACACTCGGCACGATAAGCCGTGAAGCTCCGATCGACACCGATTACTCGGCTTATATAAAATCAGAGCCGAATGCATTCGAGTCGGTCAAAACTCTTGCCGAGCTTGAAATGTTCAGTATGATTGAAAGGCTTCACCTTGACCCGAAATGTGCTCCTGTTGCGGAGGTTTCAAAGCCGAAAGAGAAATTCTGCTGCACCGAATGCGACAATATCAGTGCACTCACACAGATGATAAAAACTAACGGCAAGGCATATTTCACACTAAAAGAAACAAACGGCGAGGTTGAGGGAATTTACATCCGCTCGGGCTCGCAGGTAACACACCTCTCCTCTCTCAACTTCTGCTTTATGAGCTTTATTGAAGAGATTTTTGAAGATGAAAGCATAGAAAAAGTTACAGATGACAGCAAGGGCGCTTATTCGTTTGCAATTTCAAGCGGAATTTCGCTCAATAACGTCACGTTCGATACACAGCTTGCAGGATATATACTCAACCCATCGTCAAACAGCTACTCGGCAAGCAGACTCGCTATGGAATACTCTGTTGCACTGCCGCAGGATGAGGACGAAAACGGTGAGGACGTTGCAGCGTGGTTACTGCCCGAGCTTGAGAGCGTACTTACCGAAAAACTGAAGGAAAACGGACAGCTTGAGCTGCTTCTTGAAACCGAAATACCGCTTGCTCAGGTGCTTGCTGATATGGAGCTTACGGGCTTTGAGGTTGACAGAAACGGTATAACGGAATTCGGCAAGGTGCTTGAAGCTGATATAAATAAAATATCCGAAGAGATTTATGAAGAGGTCGGTTACACATTCAACCTCAACTCGCCAAAACAGCTCGGCGAAGCTCTGTTTGAAAAGCTTGCTCTCCCCAAAGGTAAAAAGACAAAAAGCGGCTGGTCAACCAACGCTGACATACTCGAAAAGCTTGCACCCGACTACCCCGTAGTAGAAAAAATTCTGCTCTACCGCACGTGGTCAAAGCTAAAATCCACCTACTGTGAGGGTCTTATAAAGGCTATAGGTCACGACGGCAGGATTCATTCAACACTTAATCAGACCGAAACAAGGACGGGCAGAATTTCATCGACCGAGCCAAACTTACAGAATATACCCGTAAGAAGTGAGCTCGGCAGAGAGATGCGCAAATTCTTCCGCGCCAAAAACGGCTGTGTGCTTATTGATGCCGACTACTCACAGATTGAGCTGAGAGTGCTCGCACATATCGCTGACGACAAAAATATGATTGACGGCTTCAACAGCGGCGACGATATTCACGCAATCACAGCCTCGCAGGTATTCAACATGCCGCTTCAGATGGTAACACCGCTGATGCGCAGCCGTGCAAAGGCTGTAAACTTCGGTATAGTTTACGGTATCGGTGCGTTTTCACTCGCACAGAATATTGGTGTTACAAGAGCGGAAGCCGACGCTTATATCAAGGGCTACCTTAAGCACTATGACGGCGTAAACAGCTATATGGAAAAGACTGTTGAAGCCGCAAAAGAAACAGGCTATGTACAGACTTTGTTTAACCGCCGCAGATATCTGCCCGAGCTGACATCGGGCAACGGCATGCTTCGTGCATTCGGTGAGCGTGTTGCACGCAATATGCCTATTCAGGGCACAGCCGCCGACATAATCAAGATTGCAATGGTCAGGGTTTACGCCCGACTCAAAGCAGAAAAGCTCAACGCAAAGCTGATTATGCAGGTGCACGATGAGCTTATAATTGAGGCAAGTGAAGCCGAAAAAGACAAGGTCAGCGCATTACTGAAAGAAGAAATGGAAAACGCAGTACAGATGAAAGTAAAAATGCTCGCAGACGTAAACTGCGGCAAAACATGGTACGATGCAAAAGGATGATACAGAAATGGAACTTAAAGAAATAACACTGCAGGCACGAAATGCCGCAACCGAGCTTATTGAAAGATCGGCGATAAAAAAAGGCCAGATTATGGTAATCGGCTGCTCAACAAGTGAAATCCAGGGCTATGACCTCGGCTCACATTCGGGTCCCGAGGTTGGCAAGGCTGTACTCGAGGGTATACTGCCCGTAGCAAAAGAGCACGGTATTTACCTTGCCGCACAGTGTTGCGAACACATAAACAGAGCCATAATAATTGAAGAAGAGGCTATGGAGAAATATCGACTTGAGCAGGTCAACGCCGTACCTCAGCCCAAGGCAGGAGGCTCATTTGCAACTGCACTTTACGGTGCACTCGAAAGCCCCGTTGCAGTTGAAGACGTAAAAGCACACGCAGGCCTTGACATAGGTGGTGTGCTTATAGGTATGCACCTTAAAGAGGTTGCTGTTCCGATGCGACTTACTACAAAGCACATAGGCAACGCACTCATAATTGCGGCACGTACAAGGCCGAAATTTACAGGCGGCGAAAGAGCAGTTTACGACGACTTGCTCAGATAAAGGGTTGAAATAAATGGAAATTATATTTGTCTGTACGGGCAACACCTGCCGCAGTCCGATGGCTGAGGGGCTTATGAAAAAGCTGCTGAGCGACAGAGGAATTGAAGGCATTGAGGTTTCAAGTGCAGGTCTTGCCGCTTACCCGGGCGACGAGGTAAGTGAAAAATCAGTCAATGCCGCAAAAAAATACGGCGTTGATATATCTGCACACCGCTCACGCAGAGTAAACCAATATATGCTCGAAAGCGGTATATTCGTATGTATGACTGCTTCTCACGCCGAAGCATTAAAGCCTTATTTAACAGAAAACAGGCTGTTTATTCTCGGTAACGGCATTGAGGACCCGTATGGCGGCACGCAGGAGGTCTATGACCGCTGTGCCGAAGAAATCAATTCAGCATTACCCGAGCTTCTTTGCAGGATTATTTCTGCAAATACTACGGTCGAGCCGATGAAGCCCGAGCATATTTCTCAGATAGCTGAAATTGAGAGCAGATGCTTCTCGATGCCGTGGACTGAAAAATCTCTGAGTGATGAGCTTGGCAACGAAAACGCTCATTTTCTTGCCGCCGTATTTAACGGTAAGATTATCGGCTACATCGGTGTTATTGAAATATGCGGTGAAGCTGATATAACAAATGTTGCCGTGCTGCCCGAATACCGCAGATGCGGTACAGGCGAAAAGCTGATGAAAGAGGCTGAAAAAGGTGCTGTAACACGAAACTGCGAAAGTATAACACTCGAAGTCAGAGTCAGCAACAAGGCGGCAATTTCACTGTATAACAAAAGCGGATATAAGCAGGCAGGCATACGCAAAGGCTTTTATGAAAAACCGAAGGAAGATGCACTGCTGATGACTAAATATTTAAACGAGGACAACTAAATGAAAATTCTTGCTATAGAATCCTCTTGCGATGAAACTGCGGCAGCAGTAGTCGAAGACGGAAGAAAGATACTTTCAAGCGTAATAGCTTCTCAGGTGGATGCACACATCGTTTATGGCGGTGTTGTGCCCGAAATTGCATCGAGAATGCACGTTGAAGCGATAAACGGCGTTGTGACCGAGGCACTGAAAAAAGCTGAGTGCACGATGGACGATATTGAGGCAATAGCTGTCACCTATGCACCCGGTCTTATCGGTGCACTGCTTGTAGGTGTCAACTTTGCAAAGGGACTTTCACTCTCAAGCGGTAAGCCGCTTGTGCCCGTGCATCACCTTCGCTCGCACATTGCGTCAAACTATATCAGCCACGTTGAGCTTGAGCCGCCATTCCTTTCGCTTGTGGTTTCCGGCGGTCACAGCCATATAGTTAATGTTAAAAGCTATACCGAATTTGAGATAATCGGTCAGACAATGGACGATGCCGCAGGCGAATGTATGGACAAGGCTGCACGTGCGCTCGGTCTGCCCTATCCCGGAGGTCTTAATCTCGACCGTGCCGCTAAAGACGGCAACCCGAAGGCATACGCTTTCCCGAAGCCCAAGGTATCGGGCAGTGAGCTGAGCTTCAGCTTTTCGGGTCTTAAGACTGCGGCTGTAAACGCAATACATAACGCGAAGCAAAAGGGCGAAGAAATAAATATTGCAGATTTCGGTGCATCGTATATTTCGGCTGTTGTAAGGTGTCTGACAGAAAACACACTCAAAGCGGCACAGCTTACGGGACAGAAAAAGATAGTGCTCGCAGGCGGTGTTTCCGCAAACTCGGTACTCAGACGTGAGATGGAAAAAATCTGCAAGGAAAACTCACTTGAGCTTTATTATCCTGAGCTTTTCCTCTGCGGTGACAATGCCGCAATGGTCGGTGCACAGGGCTATTATGAGTTCATTTCAGGTAAAAAAGCAGGTCCCGAGCTCAATGCATACGCCACAATGCCCATTGATAAGGCCTATTTTTAAACCGCAAGTGTAAAGTCACTTGTTTTACACCGCATTATTTAGTTGCAGACAAAACAAATAAAACTATATATTGCAGACAGTAAGAGTCATATTGTAAAGGTTACAGCTTTACAATATGACTCTTAAAAATTAATTTTCAAAAGGTATTGACTTTTTAAAACACCCGCAATATAGACAAAAATAAGAAAAAAACATAGCCTTTTTCAACAGTTTTTTATAAAGGCTGTCAAAACTGACGAACCCTGTATTGTCAAAAAAGAAATATACGTAAAAAGCTGTATAAAAATGAGTAAAATACAGCCGACTCAGCCCGACAGATACAAAAATGCGACAAAAAATTGTAAAGATAAAATGTTTACAAATGTGAAAAAGTGTGTGGAAAATGTGAAAAAGTCGTTGTTTTAATTCTTTTAAGAAATTATAATTAAATTTGCTGACAAGTTTTTTACTTGCATACGGTATTTTGATTCTTTTTCGGCAAAATTACAGCCCTGTGAATATTCATGTGAATATTCACAGGGCTTGTCTGTTTAAAGCTTCGGTTTTTTAATAAAAATTCAGCTTTGCACTGTCTCTTAGCATCGAAATTGCGGTCTTCGGATCGTTTGAACCGAACACTGCACTGCCTGCAACAAGCACATTTGCACCATTTTGTGCAGCAACAGTAACAGTCTTTTCAGCAATTCCTCCGTCTACCTGAAGGTTTACGTCAAGGTGTTTAGCTTTACATTCTTCACGGATTGCCTTGAGTTTCGGCATCATATCGGGCATAAATGACTGACCGCCAAAGCCCGGCTCAACGGTCATTACAAGCACCATTTCGAGTTTTCCGAGGTAAGGAAGCACTGCTTCAGCCTTGGTAGCGGGCTTTAAAGCAATACCCGCCTTGCAGCCGAGTGAATGAATCTTATCAATAACTTCATCGGCATCGTTATCGCACTCTATATGGAATGTTATAATATCTGCACCGGCTTTAGCAAAGTCCTCAACATAACGAAGAGGCTCGCTGATCATAAGATGAACATCAAAAACAAGCTCTGTACTCTTGCGTAAAGACTTGACTATAGGTGCGCCGAGCGTGATGTTGGGCACAAAGTGACCGTCCATAACGTCTATATGAAGCCAGTCTGCTCCTGCCTGCTCCATTCGCTGTGATTCTTCGCCGAGCTTTGAAAAATCAGAAGCAAGAATTGACGGAGAAATAAGAATATCCATAAGCAAATACAGTCCCTTTCTTGTATTTGAATGCGTTTGCAAAACGCAAATCACGCAAAATACCATTTTGCAAATCATGATTTTTTCAAAAATCAAATCATGCCGCAAGGCAAATCATAAAACAATTTCTTAATGATTTGCTTCGCATGATTTGGCTTACGCCATGATTTCTCGCTTAAAGCTTCATGATTTGAATTGATAAATCAATTCATTAATTTGTATTTTATAATAAACCATAAAAAATATCAACAATTTATCAAAAAACTCTTTTCAATTTTCTATTTATTAATTATAATATATGGTATACTATATTAAAATGAGAGATGTATATGAAAAAGAAAGAGAGACAGGAAACAAGAAGAAAGAACACACGACTTTTCAAGCGGTTTCTCCCCTACCTTCTCAGGCACAAGGGTGAAATTGCGCTTGACCTTTTCTGCGCATCGCTGACTACTGCGTGCGAGCTTGCACTGCCGCTGATAGTGCGTGAAATTACCGACACTGCCGTAAACGATATCGCTGCACTTACAGTAAAGCGAATTATAATGGTTGCAGTGTTTTACATATTCCTGCGAATCATTGACTCTGCGGCAAACTACTATATGGCCTGCGGCGGTCACGTAATGGGCTCAAAGATTGAAACCGAGATGAGAAACGACCTGTTCTCTCATCTGCAAGGGCTTTCGTTTTCATTCTACGACAACACAAAAATCGGCCAGCTTATGTCGAGGCTTACGAGCGACCTGTTTGACGTAACTGAGTTTGCTCACCATATGCCAGAAGAAATGCTTATAGCAGTTATCAAAATTATCGGCTGTTTCATAATATTTGCCGATATGAACATCTGGTTTACGTTGCTGATATTCGCAATGTTCCCGCTTATACTTGTAATGACAAAGCGTAACCGCACAAAGATGCGCGAAACATTTAAGGATTCACGCCATCAGATTGGCGAAATCAACGCAATTACAGAAGACAGTCTGCTCGGCATCAGAGTAGTTCAGTCCTTCGCTAACGAGCCTATAGAAAAAGAGAAGTTTGACAAAGGCTCAAACCTGTTCCTGAAAATCAAAAGACAGTCATACAAATATATGGCTCGCTTCCACACTACCGTCAGACTTATGGACGGTATGATGTACATACTCGTGCTTTCGGGCGGTGCACTGTTCATACGTGCAGGTCAGATTGATGTAGCAGACCTTACGGCATACACTCTTATGGTATCAACTCTTATGGGTACTATTCGCCGTATTGTTGAATTCAGCGAGCAGTTCTCAAGAGGTATGACGGGTATCGAGCGATTTGATGAGGTTATGACGGAGCTTAGCGAAATCAAGGACAGCGAAAATGCCGTAGAGCTTGGTGAAGTAAACGGTGAGATAGCTTTCAACAACGTCAGCTTTGCATACAAGGGCACTGAAAACAACGTACTCAACGGTATCAACTTCAGGGCTGATGCAGGCGAAAGCGTAGCTGTTGTCGGTCCGTCCGGCGGCGGCAAGACTACACTTTGCAACCTTATCCCCCGATTCTACGAGGTAAACGAAGGCTCCGTCACAATTGACGGCAAGGATATACGTGACTTTACACTCAAGTCACTGCGTTCACACATCGGTGTGGTACAGCAGGACGTATATATGTTCTCGGGCACAGTAAAAGAAAACATAGCTTACGGCAAGCCCGATGCAACCGACGAAGAAATCATCAAAGCTGCTGAAGATGCAGGTGCACACGAGTTTATCACTCAGCTTCCCAACGGATACGACACATACGTAGGTGAGCGAGGAGTCAAGCTCTCGGGCGGTCAGAAGCAGCGTATTTCTATTGCCCGTGTGTTCCTCAAGAATCCCGAAATACTTATACTCGACGAAGCTACAAGCGCACTCGACAACGAGAGCGAAAGACTTGTACAGCAGTCGCTCGAGAGACTTGCCAAGGGCAGGACAACAATCACGATCGCACACAGACTCACAACAATACGCAACGCAACACACATACTTGTACTCACAGAGGACGGAATTGCAGAACAAGGCAGTCACGATGAGCTGATGAAGCAGAACGGACTCTATGCAGATATGTACGCACTTTATTCAGTATAATTACTTTGGAGGTATTATATATGCTTAAAAACATTTCACCCATCCTTTCACCCGAACTTCTCAAGATACTTATGGAAATGGGTCACGGTGACGAAATCGTCATCGGTGACGGCAACTTCCCTGCAGCAAGCGTTGCACAGCGTCTTGTAAGGCTTGACGGCCACGGTGTTCCCGAGGTACTCGATGCTGTTCTCAAGCTCTTCCCGCTTGACACATACGTTGAGAGCCCCGTTGCACTTATGGACAACGGCGATGCTGCAAACGAGCCCCCTATCTGGACAGATTACAGAAACATCGTAAAGGACAACGAGGGCGAAAAAAGCTTTGAGCTTGTTGAGCGTTTCGATTTCTATGACAGAGCCAAGAAGGCTTATGCTGTTGTTGCAACAGGTGAAACCGCAATATATGCAAACATTATCCTCAAAAAAGGTGTTGTTATCTGATGAAAAAAGTTCTTGCTATTGATTTTGGTGCTTCAAGCGGCCGTGCGATAATCGGCAGCTTTGACGGCAAAAAAATCACACTTGAAGAAATACACCGTTTCTCAAACGACCCGGTAAGCGTAAACGGCACAACCTACTGGGATGTGCTCAGGCTCTTCCACGAAATAAAGCAGGGTCTTATCAAGGCTAAGGGCTACGGCGAGATATCCTCAATAGGTATTGATACCTGGGGTGTTGACTTCGGTCTGATTGACAAATACGGTCAGCTGCTCGAAAACCCCATTCATTACCGTGACCTTCGCACTAAAGGTATGATTGAAGAGGCTGACAAAGCAATTCCGCTCAGAGAGCTGTACAATATGACAGGCATCCAGTTTATGGAGCTTAACACCGTATTCCAGCTTCTTTCACTTGCTAAAAACAGACCTCATATTCTCGAGCGTGCTGACAAGCTTCTGTTTATGCCCGACCTTTTCGGCTATATGCTCACAGGCAAAAAGACTACCGAATACTCAATCGCCACAACCTCACAGCTTGTTGACATCAATACAAAGAGCTGGAGCAGTGAGATTTTTGAGAAGCTCGGCATACCGCAGAATATTATGTGCGATATAGTCAAGAGCGGCACTGTGCTCGGTGAGCTTTCCGACTGCGTATGCGAGGAATGCGGACTTGACAAAATCAAGGTAATTTCAGTATGCGGTCACGATACTCAGTCAGCTATTACAGCTGTCCCCTGCCCCGACAAGCAGTTTGCATTCATCAGCTCGGGCACGTGGTCACTCTTCGGTACTGAGCTTGCAAACCCGATTGTCAACGACAAGGCATTTGAGATAAACGTAACTAACGAAGGCGGCTACGGCGAGTCGACAGGCTTCCTCAAAAACATTATCGGCCTGTGGCTGATTCAGGAGAGCAGACGTCAGTTTGCTCGTGACGGCAAGCAGTACAGCTATGCTGACCTTGAGCGTGAAGCTCTTGCGGCAAAGCCCTTCGCCTGCTTTATTGATCCGGATGCACCCGAGTTTGTTCCTCACGGCAATATTCCCGAGCGTATCAGAGAGTACTGCCGAAAGACAAACCAGTACGTGCCTGAAACAGTCGGCGAGATTATGCGCTGTATCTATGAGAGCCTTGCAATGAAGTACAGAGAGACCTTTGAAAAGCTGTGCGAATGCACCGAAAGAGATTACGAGGTAATTCACGTAATCGGCGGCGGCACAAAGGACACTCTGCTTTGTCAGCTTACCGCAAACGCTTGTGACAGAGATGTTGTTGCCGGCCCGATTGAAGCAACAGTGCTCGGCAACATCGCAGTACAGCTTCTTGCAAGCGGTGACATTAAGTCTATCGCAGAGGCAAGACAGATTATTGCAGACAGCGAAAATGTCACAAAGTACACACCCAAGGAAACCAACGAGTGGGCTGAAGCTTACTCACGTTATCTTGAGGCTACAAAGTAAACAGTGCGGGTAAAACCGTATTTTAATAATCAAATTAATTTATCTACATAAGAAAGGACGAAATCACAATGGCAAAAAACAGATTCATCGGCGATTATCCCGTAATCGGTATTCGCCCCGTTATCGACGGCAGAAGAGGTCCCCTCAAGGTAAGAGAAGGCCTTGAAGACCAGACAATGGGTATGGCACTTGCTGCAAAGAAGCTCTTTGAGGAAAACCTCAAGTACTCAAACGGTGAGCCCGTTAAGGTTGTTATTGCCGACACAACAATCGGCCGTGTAGCAGAGGCTGCTGCATGCGCAGAGAAATTCAAGAAAGAGGGCGTTATGATCACTCTTTCCGTTACACCCTGCTGGTGCTACGGATCAGAGACAATGGATATGGATCCCTCAACAATAAAGGGCGTATGGGGCTTCAACGCTACAGAGCGTCCCGGTGCTGTTTACCTTGCATCCGTTCTTGCAGCACACGCACAGAAGGGTCTGCCCGCATTCGGCATCTACGGTCACGATGTTCAGGAAGCTGACGAGTCAGCAAACATTCCTGCAGACGTTGAAGAGAAGCTTCTTCGCTTCGCTCGCTCTGCTGTTGCAGTTGCAACAATGAAGGGCAAGAGCTACCTTCAGATCGGCTCTATCTGCATGGGTATTGCAGGCTCATCAATCGACCCCAACTTCCTCGAGGAGTACCTTGGCCTTCGTGTCGAGTCTGTTGACGAGGTAGAAATCATCAGAAGAATGACAGAGGGCATCTACAACGAGGAAGAATTCCAGAAGGCCCTCAAGTGGACAAAGGAAAACTGCAAGGAAGGCTTCGACAAGAACCCCGAATTCGTACGCAAGAGCGACGAGCAGAAGGAAAAAGATTGGGAATTCGTTGTTAAGATGATGGTTATCATCAAAGACCTTATGAACGGCAACGATTCACTTCCCGCAGGCTGCGAAGAAGAGATGGTTGGTCACAACGCTATCGCAGCAGGCTTCCAGGGTCAGAGACAGTGGACAGACTTCTATCCCAACGCTGACTTCGCAGAGGCACTCTGCAACACATCATTTGACTGGAACGGCGCAAGAGAGCCGTACGTTCTTGCAACAGAGAACGACTTTCTCAACGGTATCTCAATGCTCTTTATGAAATTACTTACAAACAGAGCTCAGATGTTTGCTGACGTTCGTACATATTGGTCAACAGACGCTGTCAAGCGTGTAACAGGCTATGACCTTGAAGGCTATGCAAAGGAAGCAGACGGATTCATTCACCTTATCAACTCCGGTGCTTGCTGCCTTGATGCTTGCGGCGAGGTTAAGGATGCTGACGGCAACGCAGTTATCAAGCCCTGGTACGAGATGACTCAGGCTGATATCGACGCTTGCAACAAGGCAACAGAGTGGTGCCCTGCTGACAACGGCTACTTCCGCGGTGCAGGTTACTCCTCACGCTTCCTTACAAAGAGCGAGATGCCCGCTACAATGATCCGTCTTAACCTTGTCAAGGGTCTCGGCCCGGTTGTACAGATTGCAGAAGGCTGGACTGTTGCACTTCCCGACGAAGTTTCTGACACAATCTGGAAGAGAACAGACTACACATGGCCCTGCACATGGTTTGCTCCCCGCTGCAACGGCGAAGGCCCGTTCAAGTCAGCTTATGACCTTATGAACAACTGGGGTGCTAACCACGGCGCAATCAGCTACGGTCACATCGGTGCAGATATCATCACGCTCTGCTCAATGCTCCGTATTCCCGTTGCTCTCCACAACGTACCGGAAGAGAAGATTTTCCGTCCAGCTTGCTGGGGTGCATTCGGCACAAAGGATCTCGAGGGTGCTGATTTCAGAGCCTGCGAGAATTACGGTCCGCTTTACAAATAAGATATCTTTCTTCTATTGCAAGTCTGCTGAAAAGCAGGCTTGCTTGTTTGTTATGCAGGCAGATGATATCCTCTCCCACAACAAAAGCAAAATGCACAAAAATCAGCTTCACGCTTTGTTGATAATGATTAAAACATAGAATTTAAAAATGCTGTAAAAAACTGCTTGAAGACGGCAGAAAAAGATAATATAATCTGTAACTGTGATAAAAACAATGAGGGGTTAAATAAAAATGAAGGAACTCAGACCTAAGCTTTTTTCGAGTCTTAAAGGCTACTCAAAACAGCAGCTTATCAAAGACCTGACGGCAGGTGTAATTGTTGCAATTATTGCTCTGCCGCTATCTATTGCACTTGCTCTTGCATCGGGTGTAGGCCCCGAGCAGGGTCTTTACACAGCAATCGTCGCAGGCTTTGTAATATCATTCCTCGGCGGCAGCCGTGTGCAGATTGCAGGTCCGACCGCGGCATTTGCCTCAATAGTCGCAGGTGTTGTCGCCAAAAACGGATTTTCGGGTCTTGTGCTCGCAACGGTCATTGCAGGTATACTGCTCATACTTATGGGCTTATTCAAGCTCGGCAGCCTTATTAAATTTATACCCTACACGATAACAACGGGCTTTACAACAGGTATTGCAATCACAATCGTTATCGGTCAGCTCAAGGATTTCTTCGGTCTTACCTTCACCCACTCCCCTATTGAAACGATTGACAAGGTGAAGGAAGTTGTAAGCAGCTTTGCAACCTTCAACTGGCAGGCACTTGTAATCGGTGCCGTTTCACTCGCGATACTTATCGTTGTGCCGAAATTCCTCAAAAAAATTCCTGCTTCGATTATTGCAATTATCGTTTGTGCCGCACTTGTGAAGATATTTGATATGAATGTCAACACAATCGGTGACCTTTACACTATTTCTTCTGCCGCACCGAAGCTCAGCATACCTGAGTTTTCTCTTGATACAGTAAAAGCTATTATGCCCGACGCACTTACAATAGCCGTGCTTGCGGCTGTTGAGTCACTTCTTTCCTGCGTTGTTGCAGACGGTATGATAGGCAGCAGACACAACTCCAACATGGAGCTTATTGCTCAGGGTGCAGGTAACATCTGCTCGGCACTTTTCGGCGGTATTCCTGCTACGGGTGCAATCGCACGTACTGCGGCAAACATCAAAAACGGCGGCCGCACACCTATCGCAGGTATGGTACACGCTGTTGTACTGCTTGCTGTGCTGCTCGTGCTTATGCCCTACGCTTCGCTTATACCTATGCCGACTATTGCGGCAATTCTCTTCATAGTTGCTTACAATATGAGTGAATGGCGCGAATTCGTTGCAATCATCAAGCAGAGCCCGAAGAGCGACACGCTTATACTGCTTGTAACCTTTGTGCTGACGGTTGTATTTGACCTTGTTGTGGCAATCTGTGTCGGCATTGTACTCTCAACCGTAATGTTTATGAAGCGTATGTCCGACGTTACTGATGCATACGGCTGGAAAGAATTTGACGAAAGCAATGACAGCGACAGTGTGAATCTCAAGAAAATTCCCGACGGCGCAATGGTATATGAAATTACAGGCCCGATATTCTTCGGCGCATCAAACAAGATTGCAAACGTAATCAAAACATCTGACAAAAAGGTTATCATAATCCGAATGAGAAGCGTACCTGCTATTGACGCAACAGGTATTCACAGCTTTGAGTCGATAATCAAAACCTGCCGTCAGAAAAACATAACGCTGATTATGTCGCACGTAAACAGTCAGCCGATGAAGGTGCTCAAAAAATCGGGTATGTACAAGGATATCGGTAAAGAAAACATCTGCGAAAATATTGACAAGGCACTCGCAAGAGCAGAAGAAATATTGGGATAAGTTAAAGGAGCTGTAAAGATACAGCTCCTTTTTTTATATGTTCTTTGTTATTTTATTCTCTCCCTCATCAAAGGGAGCTTGGATAAGACAATTTACGAGGGATGTGCAAATAAAGTCGGCAGAGGACGGGATATGCAACATCTGACATGGTTGTACAGTATTTCTACTTGACAAACTAATAAACATAAAGTATAATACATATTTATTGATAGAGAAAAAAGAAGGAGGAACACAATGGATTGGCAGGCATTTCTTGAGGCTACACTTGGCCAGTGGGAGCTTCTTGTGCGTTTGCTTGTTGCCTGTGTATGCGGCTGTGTAATCGGTGTTGAGCGCAGTTTCAGACAAAAAGAAGCAGGTATAAGAACGCATGTTATTCTGGCTCTGGCATCTGCACTGGTAATGATCGTATCCAAATACGGATTTTTCGACCTTGCCGGCACGAATATGAACGCTGACGGCTCACGTATTGCATCAAACATCGTTACCGGTATATCTTTCCTCGGTGCAGGTGTTATCTTTGTGCGCGGAGGCTCAATCAAGGGTCTTACAACTGCGGCAGGTATATGGGCTACGGCAGGCATAGGCATGGCACTGGGCGCAGGTATGTATACAATCGGTATTGCAAGCACAGCGGTTATGATAATAATTCAGCTCCTGCTTCACAAGTTTATGCCCTTCTCGGAAAACATGGAGACTAACATTATAACCATAAAAATCAGCGAAGGGTCGCAGGCGCTTGATCAGATCACCGAAGAGCTTACAAAAGCAGGCATTATGGTAACCGGTATACGCTATAAAAAGCAGGACAACGGAATTACCAAAGCTGAGCTTACTGTAAGGACAAAGAAAAAGACATCTATGAAAGCTGTGCTTGAGCTGATAAATACAAACGAAGCCATTCAGGAATTTACTCTTGAAACATGATAAAAAAGGATTAGTGAGAAAAAACTCACTAATCCTTTTAATTTATATTGAAAGTAATTTTTTAAATGCGTCGATATAGCCCTTTGCTGTGTCGGCATCACTGCTCTCGGCAAATATACGAAGCAGAGGCTCAGTACCGGAGAAGCGACAGATAACAAAGCTGTCATCAGCAAAATACACCTTACAGCCATCCTCATAATTGACTCGCACGACCTCGTTTGAGAAGTCGGGCAGAAGCTTGTCCTTGTAAACAATCTTCATTATATCCGCCTTCTTTTCGGGTGCAAAAGCCATATTATCCTCGACCATCTCAAACTTGCCGTATTCAGCAACAAGTGAGTCAATAATCTCGGCAGGTGATTTACCGACAACGCTTACCATCTCGGTAAACAGAGAAGCGGCATAAACGGAATCCTTACCGTGGATATGACCTCTGACAGTGAGACCGCCTGAGGATTCACCGCCGAGAACTGCATCGACTTCGTCGATTTTAGATGAGATATACTTGAAGCCTACCGGCACTTCATAGCACTTTTCGCCGAAGCTCTCGGCAATTCTGTCGAGCATATGGGTCGTTGCAAGGTTACGTACAACGGGACCCTTCCAGCCCTTGAATTTGATAAGGTAATAGTAGAGCATACAGAGTATTTCGTTGGCATCGATATATCTGCCTGTACAGTCGATAATACCGAGACGGTCACCGTCACCGTCCATAGCGATACCGAAATCGTACTCACCTTTTATTACCATATCCTTAAGCAAGCCCAGAGTCTGCTCGGTAGGTGCAGGCATTCCGCCGCCGAAATACGCATCCTTATTAAAGTTTATCGTATCAACCGTACAGCGTGCTGTATGAAGGATTACCTGCAGAGGATATGTACCCGAGCCGTGCATTGTATCGAAAAGCACGCGGATACCTCTTTCTCTGAGAGCAGCCATATCAATAACATCAATAATATCGTCGATAAACTTATTGAAGGGGTTTTTGAGATACTCTACAGTGCCGTTTTTAACGCACTCCTCAAAATCGGTATATTCAACCTCACCTATCTCCTCGATAATCTCTTCGAGAAGTGATGTTGTTTCAACGTCAGCATCCCTGCCTTCATCGGTAAACAGCTTTATTCCGTTATAGCTTGCAGGGTTATGGCTTGCGGTAACCTCTATACCGTAGTGGAGCCCCTTATCTTTAACTGTATGCATAACAAGAGGTGTGGGCGCAGAGCGGTTGAGAAACCACACCTTGATACCGCCTGCAGCAAGCACCTCGGCAACCCATTTAGCGGCATCGACCGAAAGGAAACGGCGGTCGTAACCGATAATGACGGGAGTTTCGGTTTTATTCTCTCTACGCGCAAGTTCAAGAACACCTGCAGCAACTCGTCTTATATTGCCTTGAGTAAAATCAGCGCCGATGACTGCACGCCATCCGCCCGTACCGAATTTTATCATCTGCGACACCTCCGTTTCTTTCTCATTTATTATTTTAGCACACATAAATTAAACTTGTTTACAAATACAGACTATAAATTTATGTTTTTGGCTCATTTTAACTTGAAATAATAAATATTTATATGTATAATGAAAAAGCAAAGGACGGTGAGCGTACTATGGACTATATCAGAACTCAGCTTGATACACCACTTAAAATTGACGGAATTTATACCATACACTACTTTGAATACACCAAAGATTTCAGCTATTCAGGTGAGTTTCACAATTTCTGGGAGATAGTATATGCCGATAAAAAGCGTGTCGTTATTACCGCAGATGCAACGGAGCTGACCCTTGAGGCAGGTCAGCTTTACATTCACCGCCCGAACGAATTTCACAAAATACGCTGTGACGGTACAAGGGCTGCTAACTCGGTTGTAATTTCGTTTGACTGCGACTGTCCCGAGCTTTTTTCTGCTGCAGGCAAGGTAATAAACTGCAACGCCGAAGAAAAGCAGCTGCTTGGTATGATAGTTTCTGAAGCAACAGAGGCTTTTTCAAATCCTCTCGGCTCACCGTATACAAATAAAATGGAAAAATCGGCAACAAAAAGATTTGCCGCCGAACAAATGATTAAATATTGCATTGAGCTGCTGCTTATCAGCCTTGTACGCGGTAACGTATCCGAGACAAACATAAGCACAGAAAAACAGAATAAACTGCTAATGGAGATATGCGAATACCTGAAAAGCAACATTGATAAACCGCTGATGTTTGACGATATCAGAAAGCAGTTCAACGTATCGGCTTCGGTAATCAAAAGGCTGTTTAAATCCACGCTCGGCTATGGAATTATGGAGCATTTTCTGCACCTTAAAATTGACCACGCAAAGCAGCTCATAAGAGAAAACGAGATGAACTTCACCGAAATATCGGAATTTCTGAGCTTCAGCTCACCGCAGTATTTTTCGTCTGCATTCAAACGCATTTCGGGAATGAGCCCAAGAGAATATGAAAACTCAGTCAAACTTAATTTCAGATAAAAAAACCTGTGCAACTCCATTGAATTGCACAGGTCTAATTTTTTATTCAGCAATATATGTCTTCACAATCTCACCGATATATACACGGTGATAGTCGCCGTTGTAGTTGTTTTCAATGCTTTCGTCGATAAAGCCCTTGGGGTCGATATCCTGGAAAGCAAGCTTTTTACACACGAGGTTTACCTTTGCCTGCTCAACACATTCTACCGAATCAAGTTTAACAGTTGTGAAGCCTGTAGCCTCGTACTTATTGCCGTCTCTGCCGCTGTTGCGACCAAAATAGGTAAGCTCTTTTTTATATTCGCCGCCGAAAAAGCTCATTGAAAAAACGTCGGTCTTTTCGAGAAGCTCGTAGGTATATCGCTGCGGACGGATGAAGATATAAACAACATCCTTGCCCCAGATTTCACCGATGCCACCCCAGCTGACAGTCATAGAATTAGTAGTGCCGTCAGCACTTGCGGTAACGAGTGCCCACTCGTCGGATATCATTTTGACCGCCGACTTATCAATATCACGGATATTTACTTCTTTAAAAGCCATAAATTAACCCTCCGTCAGTAATAATTTTCGAAACATAAAGATATGATTAAAAGACTCTGTACAAATGCTGTGACCTTAAACGAAGCAGGCTGACGGCACATCAGCTTTACTCATATATCAGAGCGAGTGTCCGTCGGCGGTAAATTAAGCGTTTAAGATTTGATTCAAGTTGAGAGCCGTAACGGTAATCGGAATGCACATTTGCGTTCCGATTAAACAAGCGGAGTGAAATCCGTCAGCCGTAGCGGAGTGCTTACAGCCTCAAAAGTTCTTTTGGTTACTTTTGTAACGAGTGACAAAAGCAACTGCAGCTTTATGCTGCATAGATGATTTACTCCGCATGATTTGGCTTTACAGCCATGATTTGTTGCGTTGCAACATGATTTGAATCGATAAATCGATTAATTACTGTTTCAAAAAAACATACTTTTTAAAGCAGTAATTCATTATAACACGCTACGCTGTCAGGGTGAATACAAGCACCCTTCTGCAGCAGCTCGTTTATGCTGTAGCGCTGAGTGTAGAGCATTGTTTCATCGAGACTTTTTTGAGCCAATTCTCGCACGATATCAACATCGTCATACACTCGGTCTGCCGAAATAAAATCGGCAATATATATTACTTTTTCAAGCAGTGACATACCTGCACGTGCCGTTGTATGGTAACGAACGGCATCAAGCACATCCTCATCAGTTATATTCAGCTTTAATTTAATATATTCCGCACCGCTCATTGCGTGCCACAGCTTAGCGTTGACACGCTCAAGCTCTGTCGGCTTGACTCCACCATCGGCAAAAAGTGAAAAATGCTCGCTCGGTTCTGATTCTTTTGTTATATCGTGAAGCAGACCTGCAACAAGTGCTTTTTCTTTATCGGCACCGTAACGCTCAGCTAATTCAACAGCACTATCTGCAACACAGAGCGAATGGTGATAACGGTAATCGGAAAGACGACTTCTCAGCAAAGCTTTATATTCTTCAACACAGTTCATCTGTAAAGTCCCCTTTCATCGATATATGCACGCACTGCAGGGTCAAGCAAGCCGTCGGTGCTTTCTCCGTTACGGATAAGCTCTCTTATCTCAGTCGAGCTTACTTCAAAAGGCATAAGTTCGGACACGACGAGGCTTTTGCCGTTGAAGCATTCGGGCACACCGTGAAGTTTGAGCAGTGAATTTTCCTCCTGCCTGTCAGCCGCACAGATTGTTACCATATCGAGAATTTCAGCTGATTTATACCAACGGTCAAAGCTGAGAAGCATATCCGAGCCAATAATAAAATAGAGCTCATAATCGGGATACAGCCCCTTTATCTGACAAAGAGTATCGTAAGTATAGCTCTTACCGCCGCGCGCAATTTCAATATCGCTGATAAGTGCATCGGGGAAGGACAGCATACACATATTGATTCTGTCCTCGCTGTCGGCAAGCTCTTTAGCTTCCTTATGAGGCGGCTGAGCCGTAGGAATAACAAGAAGCCTGTCGAGCCCAAGTTTTTCAACAAAATGCTCGGCAAGCCTTGCGTGACCGATATGCGGCGGATTGAACGTACCGCCGAAAATTCCAAGTCTACTCATCTTTCTTTTTTATCTTTTGTTACTCGTCTGCTTTTGCGTACAAAGTGAACCTTGTAGCCCTGCTTCTTTGCTTCCTTTTTGGTAGCGGGACGCTTCTTGGGCTCGTCTGCCTTCTTCTCACCGTGAAGCTCGGGACTGTAGCGCCAGAGCACGATTACGCCGCCGATAACCTGAATAACCTCTGCACCAGTTGCGGCTGCAAGCTCATCTGCAGCCTGACGGGGTGTAATAGGTGTAGACTCAAGGAGCACCTTGACCTTTATAAGCTCTCTTGCACGCAGTGCATCATCCGTCTGCCTGATAATAGCATCGGACATACCGCCCTTACCGATCTGGAAAAGGGGCTCGAGAGTATTTGCCTGCGAACGGAACGCAGCTCTTTCTTTACCTGTCATTTTATCCAATCCTTATTTGTTTTTAGCCAGTGCTTCGGCAAGTGCTTTGAGTGCATTGCCTCTGTGGCTTATTTCGTCTTTTTCTTCTGCTGTGAGCTCGGCAAAGCTCTTGTCCCCTACCATAAACACGGGGTCATAGCCGAAGCCGCCGTCGCCTTTGGGCTCGTAGCCTATTTTGCCCTCACACTTGCCGCTGACGACAATTTCACTGCCGTCGGGATAAGTACAGCAAACCGTACACATAAAACGTGCCGTACGCTTCTCATCGGGAACATCCTTCATATTCTCAAGAAGCAGTGCGATATTGGCAGGGTCGTTGCCGTGGTCACCTGCATAGCGTGCAGAGTAGACACCGGGTGCACCGTCGAGAGCATCGACCATAAGGCCCGAATCGTCACCGATGCAGGGCATACCTGTTTCTTTACAGCCGCTCTCGCTCTTGAGACGAGCATTTTCTTCAAAAGTAGTGCCTGTCTCTTCAACATCGATAAGCTCAACGCCTGCCTGCTCCGCAGTGAGCACCTCAACACCGAGGGGCTCAAGAATACGGGCAAGCTCATTGCGCTTTTTCATATTGTGTGTTGCAATTATATATTTCATTTTTATTCCTCTTCAGGGTCCTCAGCTACATCAAACAGACCCTCTGCAAATGCTGCAGGGCTGAATGGCTGAAGGTCATCCATCTGTTCACCGACACCGACAAACTTTACGGGCACGTTGAGGTCGTGCTTGATTGCAAGCACAACGCCGCCCCTTGCAGTGCCGTCAAGCTTAGTGAGCACGATACCTGTGATTTCGGCAACATTCTTGAATTCTCTTGCTTGGTTTACAGCATTCTGACCTGTTGTTGCATCGAGCACAAGCAGGCTCTCGCGGTCGGACCAGGGAAGCTCACGGTCGATAACACGGTAAATCTTTGCAAGCTCATCCATAAGATTCTTCTTGTTATGAAGTCTGCCTGCAGTATCGATGATAATTATATCGGCATTACGCGCTTTACCTGCATTGATTGTATCAAATACAACAGCGGCAGGGTCTGCACCCTCTTTGTGCTTGACAATATCGACACCTGCTCTGTCAGCCCATATCTGAAGCTGGTCGATAGCAGCGGCACGGAATGTATCTGCCGCACCGAGAATAACCTTCTTACCCTGTGCCTTGTACATAGCAGCCATTTTACCGATTGTTGTTGTCTTGCCGACACCGTTAACGCCGATAACAAGGATTATAGACGGCATTGTAATCATTTCCATCTGCTCTCCGCCATCAAGAAGCTCGGCAACAATCTCTTTGATTGCCACTCTTACCTGCTTGCCGTTACGGAGGTTTTCTTTTGCAACCTTGGCACGCAGGCGGTCAATAATCTCGGCAGCGGTGGTGACACCGACATCACCCATTACAAGGATTTCCTCGAGGTCATCAAACATTTCATCGGTGATTTCGTTGACACCGTGGAGCACATTATCGATAGCACCTGCCATTGACAGTCTTGTCTTCTGCAGACCTTTGCTGATTTTAGAAAAAATACCCATTGTTTATCTCCAAAAAATTATTTATCCTGGGGCATTACGCTGATACCGAGGTCGGTAAGCTGTACACCGTCAACAGGTGCAGGACACTCTGTCATAGGCTCTGTTGCATTCTGTACCTTCGGGTAAGCGATAACGTCACGAAGGCTGTCACAGCCGAGCATCTGCATAATAAGTCTGTCAAGACCGATACCCATACCACCGTGAGGCGGTGCACCGAAGCGGAATGCATCAAGCAGATAACCGAACTTCTCGTGAGCCTGCTCGTCTGTAAGACCGAGGAGTGAGAAGATCTGAGCCTGAAGGTCGGGATTTGTGATACGGATTGAGCCTGAAGAAAGTTCAATACCGTTGAGAACAAGGTCGTATGCCTTTGCACGTACCTTTGCCTTATCTTTTTCAAGGTAAGGAATACACTCATCAAGCGGAGAAGTGAAGGGATGGTGCATAGCGACAAACTGGCCGAGCTCTTCGTCCCAATCGAAGAACGGGAACTCTGTAATCCAGAGGAAGTTGTACTTATCCTTCGGGATAATATCGAGCTTGCGTGCAACCTCGCCACGAAGAAGACCGAGAGTTGAAAGAACAAGTGAATTCTTTCTGTCGGCAATGATAAGAACAACGTCGCCTGCCTTGGCATCAGCCTTGGCAAGGATCGCCTGCATCTCTTCTTCGCTCATAAACTTTGCAAATGAAGAAGCAACGCTGCCGTCCTCATTGAGTCTTATCCATGCAAGACCCTTTGCGCCTGAGCCCTTGACAAACTCTGTGAGCTTATCAATCTCTTTACGGGTGAGAGTTGTAACAGCACCCTTAGCGGTGATACCTCTTACGCTGCCGCCTTCGGCAATCGCGCCGGAGAATACGCTGAAGCCGCAATCCTTGACAATATCGGTAAGGTCATAAAGCTCCATAGCATAGCGTGTGTCGGGCTTATCGGAGCCGTAACGCTCCATAGCATCTTTGTATGTCAGACGTACAATAGGTGTTTCGATTTCAACGTCAAGTATCTCTTTGAAGAGACGCTTTACATAGCCCTCGCCTATTGCAAGCACATCGTCCATCTCGACAAATGACATCTCAAGGTCGATCTGTGTGAATTCGGGCTGTCTGTCAGCACGAAGGTCTTCATCACGGAAGCAACGTGCAATCTGCATATATCTGTCAAAGCCTGCAACCATTGAAAGCTGCTTGTAAAGCTGAGGAGACTGCGGAAGAGCGTAAAAGCTGCCCTTGTGGATACGGCTGGGAACGATATAGTCACGGGCACCCTCGGGAGTGGAACGGATGAGGATGGGAGTTTCGATTTCGATAAAGCCGTTCTCATCAAAATAGTCACGTGTTACCTTTGCGATCTTGTGACGGAGAATGATGTTTGACTGAAGGTCGGGACGGCGAAGGTCGAGATAACGGTGTTTAAGACGTGTAAGCTCCGAAGTCTGGCAACCTGCAACGATATCAAAGGGAGGTGTTTCACTCTTATTGAGAACACGAAGGTCTGTAACCTCGATTTCGATTTCGCCTGTGGGAATTTCGGTATTCTTTGAAGAACGCTCACGGACAACGCCCTTTGCCATAAGGACAAATTCGCTTCTTGCTGTGAATGCCTTGTCAAAAATCTCTCTGTCTGTATTATCGTCAAATGCGAGCTGTACGATACCTGTGCGGTCACGAAGGTCGATGAAGATAAGGGCACCGAGGTCACGCTGACGCTGTACCCAGCCTGCAACAACAACCTCCTTGCCTGCGTCGGTTACGCGAAGGTCGCCGCAATAATGTGTTCTTTTAAGTCCTGTCATAAAGTCCATTGTATTTTAACTCCTTTGGAATAGCTTTCAGAATAAATCGGTTAAGTTTACGGTGCTGATATCAATGCTGTCTGTTGAAGCGATACCCTGCACAGCTTTTTGAATAAGGTAGCTCTGATAGCTGTCCTCAAAGCCGTCAAGCTCCATTTCAACACTTTCGCCGCCGTCCATATCCTTGAGGATAACCTTACCGCTTTCAATCTCACTGTCACCGATAACTACGGTATTACGTACACAGAGCTTATTGGCAAACTTCATCTGTGCCTTAATGGAACGACCTGCAACATCGTACTGTACGCTGATGCCTTCTTCACGAAGAGAAGAAGCAAGCTTTGCAGCCATAATGTTTGCGTTGTCGCCCATTGAAGCAATATAGAGGTCAGGACGCTCTTCTTCGGGAAGCGGTGCACCCTGTGCCGCAATAACCATCATAAGACGTTCAATACCGAGTGCAAAGCCGAGTGACGGAGTTTTTGCGCCGCCGAGCTCCTCTGCAAGGCCGTCGTAACGGCCGCCGCCGCATACAGTGCCCTGGGCACCGATCTGAGTTGAGACAAACTCGAAAACAGTGCGTGTATAGTAGTCGAGACCGCGGACAATTGTCGGGTTGACAACGTAAGGTATATTCATTGCATCAAGATGCTTTTTAACGGTTTCAAAGTGAGCCGCACAGTCCTCGCAGATGTAGTCAAGCACCTTGGGTGCATCCTTTGCTATCGCACCGCACTCGGGGCTCTTACAGTCGAGAATACGCATCGGGTTTCTGCCGAGTCTGTCAAGGCAGGTGCCGCAGAGTGCATCCTTGTGTGACTCAAAATACTCGTGAAGTGCTGCATGGTAATTCTTACGGCACTCGGGACAGCCGATTGAATTGATCTCGAGCTGAAGACCTTCGATACCGAGGAAAGAAAAAATCTCGTGTGCGAGCGAGATAAGCTCGGCATCTGCCGCAGGTGCCGCCGTACCGAGACACTCAACACCGAACTGATGAAACTCACGCAGTCTGCCTGCCTGAGGCTTCTCGTAACGGTAGCAGGATGTAAGGTAGCTTACCTTCTGAGGAAGAGGCTCATTGAAAAGGCCATGCTCAAGGAAAGCACGCATAGCACCCGCAGTGCCCTCGGGACGAAGAGTAATAGACCTACCACCCTTATCGTCGAAGGTGTACATCTCCTTTTGTACAACATCAGTTGTATCACCTACACCGCGGCTGAAAAGCTCGGTATGTTCGAAGACAGGCGTACGGATCTCTTTATATCCGAATTTTGATGCTATATCAAGCATAGACTGCTCTACATAGCGGTTTTTATAGCTGTCAGCAGGCAGAAGATCCTGCGTGCCCTTGATAGCTTTGGTCACTAATGCCATTTTGTAGTATCCTTTCGCAAATGAATAAAATATGACTGCAGGGCGGACAAGAAAAACTGTCCGCCCCGTTGGTTTTATTTTTTCGGGTTTACAATGTCACGCCAATCGAGGTCACCGCGCTCAAGGCTGTGAATAATAGCCTCGGCGGTAGCAATATTGGTCGCAACAGGAATATTATGCACATCGCAAAGACGAAGAAGCGTTGCTTCATTAGGCTCGCCGGGTTTGGGATTAAGCGGGTCGCGGAAAAGAAGAAGCAGGTCGATCTCGTTGCAGGCTATACGCGCTGAAATCTGCTGATCTCCACCCTGTGAACCGCCGAGGAAGCACTGAATCTTAAGACCGGTTGCTTCACCGACAAGCTTGCCGGTTGTACCGGTTGCACATAATGTGTGTCTGCTGAGAATGCCGCAGTACGCAATACAAAACTGCGTCATAAGCTCTTTTTTGGCGTCGTGTGCAATTAAAGCTATGTTCATATATCTTTTCCTTTCCGAGAAGCTTTTTGCCAAGTCCCCTCTATCCGATAAATTATTTTAACAAAAACTCGGCAATAAGTCAAATATTTTTTATTAAATATTTAATTTATTTTGAGCGGTATGCGTTTGCCGTCAAGTCTGCCTGCAATACGGTTAAACGCTTTTGCGGCGTTACTGCGCGGCGGTAAAGGCTTGCCGCGGCTGAGATTGAAGGAAACCGCACTGTCCTGCTCAACTATACCGAGCAGACGCAGACGGGTAGAATCGATAACATCGTCGATATTGAGAAGCTTACGCTTTACCGTAGCCTTGACATCAAAACGATTTATTATAAGCCTGCTCTGTTCAATTCCGAGAGCTGCAAGATTATCCGCCGCAATGGCACCGTTGCGAACACAGACCTCATCGGGAGTAGCAACTATTATAGCCGAATCGGCAGCTGCGGCAGAAAGCCTGAAGCCCATACCTACACCCGCAGGCGAATCAAAAATCATATAGTCAAATCGTTCCTCATATTCGGCAGCAAGCTTCTGCATAGCCTCAGCCGTATACTCGTGCTCAAAATCTTTGGGAGCACACAGAAGCACCGGACCGTAAGAAGTAGGAGTAAGCGCACTCTCTGCAGGGCATCTGCCCGTAATTACATCGCCCCAATTGAACAGCATATCCTCACCTGCGCCGAGCATTATGTCGAGACTGCGCAAACCGATATCACAGTCAACAACAAGCACGCTGTGACCTGCACGCTGTAACGCACAGGAAAGCCCTGCGGAAACTGAGGACTTACCTACACCGCCCTTGCCTGAGGCAACCACGATCTTCTTTGCCATAGTATTGCTCCTTTAAAAATCACTTAATCAGTCGATATCCTCAAGGTCAAGCATACATATGCCGTTTGCCTTGAGTATTTCCGCAGCAGCATCATTATCGGTAACGCGGAAGATCATATAGGCTGTATCCTGCTTTCTTGCAGTAAAAGCATAGGTATACTCTATATTGACACCCTTATCGTTGAGAAGGTGAAGCACCTTATTAAGTCCGCCCGGAGTATCGGGAATCTCGACAGCGATAACGGGAGTAATAGAGAAGATATAGCCTGCATCCTTGAGAACACAAGCAGTCTTGTAAGAATCGTCGGTAATGATTCGCACTATGCCGAAATCCTCTGTTTCGGCAAGTGAGAGAGCACGCATATCAATGCCGTGCTCTGTAAGAACATCGGTAAACCTTGCAAGCTGACCGGGTTTATTTTCTACAAAAGCTGAAATCTGCTTTACTGACATAGATCTTATCCTCCTTAATACAGGTTGCGTTTATCTATAATACGTACTGCCTTGCCCTCGCTTCTTGCGATAGACTTCGGCTCAACAAGACGAACCTTGGCATAAATACCGAGCATTGCTTTGAGAGCCTCGACAAGCTCTTTTTCTCTTGAAGATATCTCGCGAAGTGAGTCAGAGAACATCTCGGGAGTCATTTCGACATTGACTTCGAGAATATCGCTGTGATTCTCACGGCTGACGATGATCTGATAATTAGCGGGATAGCCCTTATTGAGAAGCACCGTTTCGATCTGTGACGGGAATACGTTAACACCCTTGACGATAAGCATATCGTCACTTCTGCCCATAGGTTTACTCATTCTGATAAAAGTTCTGCCGCATTCGCAGGGCTCTGCGTTGAGTACGCAGATATCCTTTGTACGGTAGCGAAGCATCGGAAAGCCTTTTTTGGTGATGCATGTAAATACAAGCTCACCCTTTTCGCCGTAAGGAAGCACCTCGCCTGTTTTCGGGTTGATTATTTCAGCGATAAAATGGTCTTCGTTTATATGCATACCCTTTTGCTCGAGACATTCGTAAGAAACACCGGGGCCCGTGATTTCAGTAAGACCGTAGATATCGAGAGCCTTGATACCGAGTGTTTTTTCAATATCGCGGCGCATCTCTTCAGTCCATGCCTCGGCACCGAAGATTCCTGCCTTGAGCTTGAGTTTATCTTTAAGGCCCTTCTCGGTAATCGTTTCGCCAAGATAGGATGCGTAAGACGGAGTACAGCAAAGAATAGTTGCACCGAGATCGCACATAAACTCAATCTGTCTGTCGGTATTGCCTGAGGACATCGGAAGAGTAAGACAGCCTACCTTATGTGAGCCGCCGTTGAGACCGAAGCCGCCGGTAAAGAGGCCGTAGCCGTAAGCAACCTGAACAACGTCTGATTTATCTGCACCTGCGGCGACAAGTGCACGCGCACAGCAATCATCCCAAAGGTCGATATCACTCTGAGTATAGAAAGCAACCACACGTTTACCGGTTGTACCGCTTGTAGAATGGATACGCACACAATCCTCAAGCGGAGCACCTAAAAGGCCGAAGGGATAAGCCTCACGAAGGTCATCCTTAGTAATAAACGGAAGCTTATAAAGGTCATCGACACTGTTGATATCGCCCGGCTCGACACCCTTCTCTACCATAAGCTTCTTATAATAAGGCACGTTTTCGTATACATGTTTCACCTGAGCGACAAGCCTTTCAGACTGCCATGCTCTTATCTGCTCACGCGAAGCACACTCAGCCTCAGGCTGAAAATAACGTTTTTCCACTTTTCAGGACTTCCTTTCAAAATAAAAATATACGTCTATAATAACAAACAAAAATTAAGATGTAAAGAGAAAAATGAATAATCTTGCAAAAAACGCGAATTTCACTAATAATTATACACCACAGTTGCGGCAGTGTTTTACAAGTGCTTATGTTTAGTTGCCAAGGTCAATGTCAAGCTTTTTAGCTTTACAAAATTAACATAGTGAAAAGTCAAGCACAACCTGAATTTATCTTGATAAACCAAGATTTATAGCTTGATTCGATGACGTTTGTAAAGCAAAACAGCATTACGTTATTCTTGAGGACATTTCCAATCAAATATAGGCTCCGGCTGCTTAAAGGGTATGCGTGAATAATTATCATGCAGCTCTTTACCGTCCCTGAAATGCTCGATTACATTTGTAAGCATTTCGACATCCTCAATTCTGTGGAAATGTGTGCCGTTGCGGAAATACCACAGCAGCTTATCTTCTGCACCGAGGAATTTATATACCTCTTTTGCTGCCATAGTTGTGTGCCACGAGCCTACGGGATTGCCCCATATATCGCTTGCCGCCTCTGAAACAAAGAGCACACGCGGTGCAATCATAGCCTTTAAGAAATGACAGTCAAACGGCAACTCATCCACACGCTCTGCGTAATCGCCGAGATCGGGACCAAACCAGAACGGGAAATTGTGCCAGATGTCACGAAGCTCCTCGCAACGCCTTTCTTCACCGTTTTCGGTTACAGCTTCCATAACAACACGGTAGCAAGAGCACGAGCCTGCACAGGTTTCGTTAGGGTTAACTATTGCTGCACGCTCGTCAAGCGCACCTGCAAGCGCTGCAGTTTTTCCGCCACGGGAGTGGCCGGTAAATGTGATGCAATTCATATCGGCATAACCGAGAATCTCGAGTGCATCAACGCAGCGTGAATATCCCCACGCCCACGCACCGAGTGCACCGAAGGTATACTCGGGATAGGTTTTATAGAGCTGACCCTTTCGCCTGCCCTCATGTTGAATATCATTGGCAAGCTCAGTACGGTTGAACAGCACAAGTGCAATCCCCTTATCGGTAAATGTGCTGATAAATTCTTTATCAAAAGGATAGTTGAAGCAAAGGTCACCGTCGATTACAACGGGGCGTTTTTCGCCGACCTTTGCACCCTTGATGTACATAGTAAATGTAACAGGCTTCTCTCTTGTGCCCGTTGTGATTCGGTAGCTTTCGTTTTCTCCGCCCCAGCCGCTGAGCTTTTCGAACTCAAGAAATTCGGGCTCGGGAGGCATTGTACCGTACTGAAGCTCGATAACATCTTTATACATCTCTTTGCGGCGTCTTTCCCAATCTGCGCGGTTTTTGACATAACTGCCGTCATCAAACTTAAACGGGTCGGGAAGTTTACCGAGCACCTCGTGCTTCGTTATTTTAATTGTATTCTCATTTACATAGCTCAGCATTTCAAACAGCTCCTTAATGCGCCTGTATAAGCTCATACAACGCATATATTTAAGCATATAATATCACATCTTAATATTAAAGTAAAACTATTTTTAAGGAGAAAAACAGATGTTTATATCAGCACTTCAACAGCTATGCTGGAATCCGCTGACACTTTGCGGATTTTTAGGCACAGGGCTGTATTTCAGCATCAAAACAAATTTTTTCCAGTTGCGACATCCGATACTCATATTTCGCTCAACCTTCGGCAAGGTCGGTAAAGAAAAGACGTGTGACGGCATTTCGCCGCTTGCGGCGCTTTCTTCTTCACTCGCCGCGTGTATGGGTACGGGCAACATAATAGGCGTTGCGGCGGCACTGAGTGCAGGCGGACCGGGTGCAGTATTCTGGATGGTTGTATCTGCTATACTCGGCGAAATGACCTGCTGTGCAGAAAACATACTCGGCATTGAATACAGAGTAAAAAACGAAAAAAACGAATGGCTTGGAGGGTCTATGATGTACATAGAAAAAGCCTTCTCAAGCCGAAAGCCTGCCTGCGTTTTCTCTCTTTTTTGCATAGCTGCTTCACTCGGAATGGGCAATATGACACAGTCTAACGCAATAGCAACTGCACTTTGCCAAAACAATAATATATTACCTTTTGCCGTAGGAATCGGACTTGCGGCAATTACAGGGATGATAATTTTCGGCGGCGTAAAACGGATTGCATCAATAACTGAAAAAATAATCCCTTTTGCCTCTGCTGTATTTATTTTCGCTTTACTTGCCGTGATAATAAAAAACTGCAGAAACATTCCGCAGAGTATCGGTATGATATTAAAAGGTGCCTTCGGGCTTGACTCCGTACTTGCAGGCGGTGCAGGATACGGTATATCAAAGGCGATGAGAGTCGGTATTGCGAGGGGAGTATTTTCTAACGAAGCTGGGCTCGGCTCATCCCCTATCGTGCACTCTGCCGCAGACGTAAGCGACAGCGCAACACAAGGAATGTGGGGCATTACAGAGGTGTTTACAGACACCGTACTTATGTGTACACTGACATCGCTCGCACTGCTCACGAGCGGTGCATGGAGCACTGCTCTATCTCCGACACAGATGAATTCAGCCGCATTCGGCACTGTAATGGGCGGATTTTCATCGGAATTCGTGTCCGCTTCGCTTTGTATATTTGCGTTTGCAACAATCATAGGTTGGGCTTACTATGGCGAAAAAGCGGCAGAATATGCATTTGGCGAAAAAGCGATCACAGCCTACCGTGCAGTGTATCTTGTCTGCGCCGTTATCGGTGCTGTGGCAAAGCTCGAAACCGTATGGGCGCTGTCGGATATATTCAATGCACTTATGGCAATACCAAACCTTGCCGCACTGATAATTTTAAGAAAAAAAGCAGTACAGCCGATAAACGACTGCACCGCAAAAACTTATAAACTTTAGATATTGTCTTTACCGTATTTCTTTGCAGTGATTGCCTTCATTACAAAGAGGAAACCGACTGTAAGAACAATACCTACGGGAAGAACAATAAATGCGTTGGGAACAAAGCCGGATACGATATACATTACAAATGAGATAGCTGCAACGGAAATCGCATAGGGAAGCTGAGTTGAAACGTGGTTGAGGTGATTACACTGACCGCCTGCCGAAGACATAATAGTTGTATCGGAAATCGGTGAGCAGTGGTCGCCGCAAACGGAGCCTGCAAGGCAAGCTGACATAGCAACCATCTGAAGCTCGGGCTGCTTTGAGAATACAGCGAGAACGATCGGGATAAGAATACCGAATGTGCCCCATGATGTACCTGTTGCAAAAGAGATGAAGCAGGCAACAAGGAAGATGATTGCGGGAAGGAAGTTTGCAAGAGCACCTGCGTTGCTGAGAGCAGTTTCAACAAAACCTGTAGAATCAAGTGTTGCTGTCATATTCTTAAGAGATGTTGCAAATGTAAGGATAAGGATTGCGGGAACCATTGCAATGAAGCCCTTGGGAATACACTCCATAGCCTCTTTGACTGTAACAACCTTACGAAGCGCAAGGTAGCCGATTGTAAGAACAAGAGCGATAAGGCTGCCCCAGGGAAGAGCAACAGTAGCATCTGTGTTACCGAATGCATCGATAAAACTCATACCGTCGAAAATACCGCCGACGTATACAAGAGCAAATACGCAGATTGCAATAAGAACAACAATGGGAAGAATAAGGTCAATAACCTTACCCTTGGGGTTGTAGCTGTCTTCAACAGCCTCTGCCTTCTCGCCACTTGTGTAGAGGTCGCCGTTCTTCTTTGCGTTAACCTCGTGGAGTCTCATCGGGCCGTAATCAAACTTCATAAGTGTGATTGCGATAATGAAAACGAGTGAAAGAAGAGAGTAGAAGTTGAAGGGAATAGCTTTGACGAAATATGCCAGACCCTGACCTTCGGGGAAATACTCGGAAACTGCTGCAGCCCAGGAAGAGATGGGGGCAATCATACAAATAGGTGCTGCTGTAGCGTCAATAATATAAGACAGCTTTGATCTTGAAACTCTGTGGCTGTCGGTTACGGGACGCATAACAGAGCCGACTGTAAGGCAGTTGAAATAGTCATCGATAAAGATAAGCACACCGAGGACAAAGGTTGAAAGCATAGCACCTGTACGGCTCTTGATATGCTTCTCAGCCCATCTGCCGTATGCTGCAGATGCACCGGACTTGTTGACAAGAGCAACAAGTATACCGAGTATAACAAGGAATATGAAAATACCTGCAGTGCCTGAAACAGCTGAAATAAGTCCGTCATTAATAAGTGTATCCATTGTGCCGGTAAAGCTGAAACCTGAACCGAGGATAGCACCGGAGAGGATACCGATGAAAAGTGAGCTGTAAACCTCTTTTGTAATCAGTGCAAGACCGATAGCGATAACGGGCGGTACAAGAGACCACCATGTGCCGACAAGGTTATTACCGCTGATGAAAGCATAGGCAAGCAAGCCTACGATTGCTACAACAGCAACAGCCAGAAGAATTTTTCTTGACTTTGACATTATAGTCACTCCTAAAAATTTAATAACAAAAAAATGACACGGTGAGCACATAAAATACCAACCGTGTCATTTTAATGACCAAATGATATATGATAGCACTCCACAAACAATGTGACAGTAGGGTGGCGGTAATAATACAAACCGTGTTTTTTATCGGATGATTTCCGCCACTTCTTTGTTAAAATACTCGCAAATCCGAAAGGATTTGCTGTGTTTTTGCCTTGAATTGCCAAAAATCCTCTCGATAAAAAATCTTCGACCCGAAAGCTGAGAATTTTCAGATGATTTTTGGTTGTTGAGGATGCCGACAGGCTGTCGCCTTTCAAATCCGAAACACCGAAAAGCGCTGAAAAGACTCGCTTTCGGGCAGATTCGGATTATCACCGCCACCCTACGCAGGATATTGTCCTGACGTCCCAGCAAAAAAGCCGTAACACGGGAAAAGACTTTTTCACTTCGGCGGCTTACCCTTTCGCTTTGCAAAACCCGATTAACCAAAGCAAAGCTACTGATGAAAGCCGCAACCTCTATCTGTATTTAATTTAAAGAAAATATATCATACAAAACTTATGGTGTCAACAATTTACGGCAAAATCAGACCGTAATTTCATTTATGCCGCACTCAAGCACGTACTCACCGTCGGGAAGATATGCTGTAGCTGTGCTTCCCTCGGGCACTGTGAAGATATAAACAGTCTTACCGTCTGCTTTCTTCCATTCACTTGCAACCGTACCCATACGTGTATCTACGCTTGCCTTGACCCAATCGAGTCTGCTGTCTGTAACGGGCTTGAAAATGATATTCTTATATGCAGGATTATTTTCATCAACGTTGATACCTGCCATATCGCCGTACATCCAGTCGGCAACAGCACCGTAGGCATAGTGGTTGAACGAGTTCATATCCGTGCTCCACATTGAGCCGTCCTCACGAAGGCTGTCCCAATGCTCCCAAACAGTAGTAGCGCCCATCTTGACAGAGAAGAGCCATGACGGATACTCCTCACGGAGAATGAGGCTGTAGGCTGTTTCGGCATAGCCGTTGTCGGTAAGAGCGTGAAGAAGATAGGGTGTGCCGACAAAGCCTGTTTTAAGGTGGCCGCACTCGAGTACAAGCTCATTGAGCTGTGCAGCTGTTTCGGCAACATTGTCGCTGATACCGAAGTGTACTGCCAGCACACAGGCAGTCTGTGTAGCATACTCGGGCTTGATTCTGCCGTCTGCCATAAACTCACGTCTGAAAGCAAGAATTGAAGCCTCACGCTTTGCCTCCTGCTCTGCCGTATCTTCACCGCAAAGCTTCATAGCCTTGATAAGGATATTGCTTGAGTAAATATAGTAAGCGGTTGCGATAAGATCTTTATCTGTACCGATATCGCACTTGCCGACATCGCTTGCATCGAGGTTGAGCCAGTCGCCGAAGTGCCAGCTCCGGCACCAGATGCCGTTACGGCTGTGCTCCTCAATAAACTCAATATAGCTCTTCATAGAATCGAGCGAGGTTTCGATAAGCTCTTTATTGCCGTAGGAGAGATAAATCTGCCACGGACAAACGGTTGCAGCATCCGCCCAGGCTGCAGATGTATTATCGTCACAACCAAATACATCGGGAATAACATGCGGCACTGCACCCCAATCACGCTGTTCTGCACGAAGGTCAGCAAGCCACTTGAGGAAAAAGCGCTCGACATCAAAGTTGTAAGCGGCAGCTTTTATAAACACCTGGGCATCACCCGTCCAGCCGAGACGCTCGTCACGCTGAGGGCAATCGGTCGGGATATCAAGGTAGTTACCCTTCTGACCCCAGATAATATTTGAGTAAAGCTTATTGAGTCTTGCATCAGAGCATTCAAAATGACCCGTACGCTTTATATCGGAATGAACAACAATTGCTGTGAAATTCTCTTTCTTTATCTCATCACTCCAGCCTGTAAGGCGGATATAGCGGAAGCCGAAGAAGGTATGGTCGGGCTTATGTATATGCTCCTCACCGTCACATACAAACTCTGCCTTAGCCTTTGCACTGCGAAGATTGTCACGGTAGAAGTTGCCTTGGGCATCAAGCACCTCAGCGTGCTCTATAGTGACGGTTTCTCCCTTATTACCCTTGACCTTAAACTCAACATAGCCTGTCATATTCTGACCGAAATCAATAACGGTCTCACCCTTGGGTGTGATAATGATCTCTTTTGCTTCAAGTCTTTCCTGTTCGATAATTTTTTCGCCGTCACGGTCAATAAGGTTCTTTTTGCCGACATTCAACGGTACAACTACCGCATTCATCGGATTCGGGTCAACATAACCGGAGTCGTACTTATAGCCGTTATAGAGGTCGGAATAAACATTCTTGCCAAACTCAGTCATCCACGATTCATCGGTAACTATAACCTCACTTGTACCGTCGGCATAATCGAGAGTAAGAGCACAGAGAAGTGCTGTTTCACGAACACCGAGAAAATACTCGGCGCCTCTTTCGTTGGAGGTATGGTTTCTGCCCTTCCAGCCGGGACCTACACCGACAGCTATTGTATTGCTCTGCTTAATCATATCCGTAACATTGTAGGTCTCGACCTGAAGGCGTCTTGAGTAAGCAGTCCAGCCCGGTGTCATAACCTGGTCACCGACACGCTTACCGTTGATGCGTGCAACATAAACGCCGTGAGAGGTTATTTCAAGGCTTGCGCTGACAAGCCCATCCTTAGCCTCAAAGCCCTTTGAGTAAGCTATTTCGCATTCCTTTGAAATCTTAGGGCTTTTTATCCATTCTGCTTTTGAAATATTTTTCATAAGGGGTTACCTCCTTTTATTCTTCGTATTCTGCTATTTTCAGCTGAATATTCTCCCAATCCTCATATAAATGCTCAAGGGAATTATTCAGCTCATCAAGCTTTGCCGTCAGTTCAATTATCTTCTCATAGTCTGCAGAGTTTTCGGGATTTTCAATTTCAGCCTGAGTTTCGGCTATGAGATTTTCTGTTTTTTCTATATTTTCTTCACAGCGTTTGAACGCTGTGTTGAGCTTTCTTTTTTCGCTCTCTCTTTCTTTACGAAGCTTGTAGTTATCTACCTTCGGGGCTTTTTCTTTATGCACTGTAACCTCGGCTTTGAGCTTTTCAAGCCTTGCAAGGTACTCGTCATAATCGTTGCCGAATTCCTCGATTCCGTTTTTGGCAAGGCGAAGAATTCTTGTAGAGAGCTTATTTATAAAGTATCGGTCGTGCGAGACGATAAGCATTGTACCGTCGTAACCGAGCAGTGCATCTTCAAGAGCTTCTCTTGAAGTAATATCAAGATGATTTGTAGGCTCGTCGAGCAGAAGCAGATTGTAGCCGCCAAGCATAAGCTTGAGCAGAGCCACCCTCGCCTTTTCACCGCCGCTCAGGTCACCTACACGGGCAAATACGGCATCCCCTCTGAAAAGGAAAGCGGCAAGTGCCGATCTTACCTCGGTCTGCGTAAGCTTGCGATAACGGTCCCACACCTCATCGAGCACAGTTTTGTTTTCATCAAGTCCGCTGAGAGTCTGGTCGAAATAGCCTACTCGCACATTTTCGCCGAATTTGCGTATACCCGCCTGAGGAATATACTCGCCCATAAGCACACGCAAAAAAGTTGTCTTACCGCAGCCGTTTGCACCGAGCAGGAACGCACGTTCACCTTTTTTTATCAGCAGGTCTGCACCACTGAAAAGCGGCTCACCGCCAAAACCCTTTGTGAGTCCCTGGCATATAAGCACATCGTTACCTGTTTCAACAAGAGTTCTGAAATTGAATTTAAGCGTCGCTTCGTCTGCCTCAGGCTTTTCAAGTCCGTCCATAAGGCGGTCGATCGATTTCTGCTTGTGCTCTGCAGTACGGATGTTGCGTTCACGGTTCCAACGGCGTTGCTGTTCAATCATCTTTTCAATACGGTGAACCTCATCCATCGTATTGTCGTAATGGCGCTGTGCAATCTCCTTGTCTTTTTCCTTCTGCTTTACAAACTCGGTATAGCCACCCTTATATATCCGCATTTTGCGGTGCTCTATCTCCATAGTGCGTGTTGTGACACGGTCGAGGAAATAACGGTCGTGAGAAATTATAAGTGCCGCACCCTTATAGTCGGCAAGAAATGCCTCAAGCCACTCCACACTCTCAATATCTAGGTGATTTGTAGGCTCGTCCAGCAGCAGTAAATCGGGGTCTGATAAAAGCAATTTGCCCAGACTCAGCTTTGAGCGCTGACCGCCGCTGAGCTTATCGCAGGTAAGCGAATGCATCTCTGCCGCAAAGCCGAGACCGACAAGTGTAGAGCGTGCTCGACTGCGGCAGGTAAGGCCGCCCTCACGCTCAAACTCTTCGGTAAGGCGAAGCTGTTCCTCGATAACCGAATCAACAGCGGCACCCGCATCAATCATATTACTCAGCTGCTCGATACGCTTTTCTTTCTCAATAAGCGGCTCAAACACCGTCATTATCTCGTCATAAACTGTCCTGTGCGAATTGCGGCAGGCGTGCTGCTCCATATATCCGACAACGGTGTTTTTGCCCGGATGAATTTCACCAGAGGTCGGATGCTCACTGCCTAAAACAAGGCGGAACAAGGTTGTCTTACCTGTACCGTTAGCACCGATAAGACCTACTCTGTCGCCGGTATTTATTTCAAACGAAACACCGTCAAAAAGAGTTCTGTCACCAAAGGACATATTCAGATTTTGTGCGGAAAGAACTGCCATAAATTTTCTCCGAAAAGACAAACAATATAGTTTTAGCGATATGTGAACTTGCGTTCACCCGATATATTTTGCTAAAGCAAAATTCGATATAGGCTCGTTATACTCGCCTGCGATATGATATAAATCCCCCGTGTGCCGCAGCACATATCGCATCCGTAAGGATATATCGAGCCGCAAGGCATATCGAAAATCCGAAGGATTTATATCGCTGCAGTTTATCGCAGATAAACTGCATTAAACTCTGCTTTCAAGTACTGTAAGTATACCGCTTACCTTATAATCACCGGCCGATGCAGGTATGAACACACCCTCACCCTTTTTAATATCGAGAGTGATATCGCCGCAGGAGATTGTGCCGCTGCCGTCAAGCACCATAATATGTACAAATGAATTTTCATCTGCTGTGCCTGTATAGCCGCTTGTTACCTCTACCTTGTTTACGCTGAAGAGCTCGAAGCTTACAAGCTCTGACTTTGTTGCACCGTCAAGCTGCTCTGTTTTGGTAAGAGTGGGGATTGACGGGCAGGGCGGCTCGCACTTTGTAACGTCGAGTGTTTCCTTGATGTGAAGCGGTCTCGGGCCGTTGCACTTTGCATCAAAGCGGTTGTAGTCGTATGCTCTGAAGGTTACGTTTGAATTCTGCTGTACCTCTGCAAGAAGGATGCCCTTGCAGATAGCGTGAAGCGTACCTGCCTCGATCAGGAAGAAATCGCCCTTCTTTACTTCGACATAATTTACAACGTCGTCAATTCTGTTTTCTTCTATTGCCTTTGCAAAATCCTCGGTAGAAATCTTATCCTTAAAGCCGTAGATGATACGTGCACCCGGCTCGCAATCCATAATATACCAGCACTCGGTCTTGCCGTAGCCGCCGTTATATTTTGCGGCATACTCATCATCGGGATGCACCTGCACGGAGAGGTCATCTGCCGCATCGATAAACTTGATAAGAATCGGGAAATACTCAAAGCTCTGAGCATTTTTGCCGAGAATATCTTTACCGCAAGCACTTATAACCTCTGTAAGAGTCTTGCCTGCATACTCACCGTCGGCAACGGTGCTCTCAAAGCCTTCAAAGCAAGAGAGCATCCAGGCTTCAGCACAGTTTTCAAGGTCGGTCTTGATACCGTAGTTTTCAATAAGCTTTCTGCCGCCCCAGATTGTGCGGACAGAAAAAGGCACGAGCTTTGTCATATACATATTATTTTTCCTCCAACAGGTATATTTTTTAGCATATCTGTCCATTATTCTATCATAAGATTTAGTACGTTTTTCAAACAATGTGTTTTGAAGAAACACAAATCATGCAAAATTTGTTTTGCAAATCATGATTTTTTAAAATTAAATCACGCCGTAAGGCAAATCATAAAAACTCATTATATGATGATTTGCTTTCGCATGATTTGGCATATTGCCATGATTTGTTGCTGATTCAACATGATTTGAATTGATAAATCAATTCATTACTTACGGAAACGGAGGACAGAAAATGGCAACGATAGCACAGTTGATTATGAAAAAGAAAAGCGCTAACGAAGATGACGAGCAGTTAATCAGCGAAATCAGGCGCTTAAGCGACGCACTGACACTTGCTTACGAAAGATTTGAACTGCAGAGCGACAATGACCTTGTTGAAGCTACAATCTATGAAATTGAGGCACTCAAGGCACGCTACCGATACCTGCTGGGAGTCGCAAAGCAAAGAAATCTCAAATCAAGCGAAACGAGGTTACAGGATTATGGGAATTAACACTGTACCTTTTCTGTTTGCAGGTCTTTGCATAATAACGCTGATTATAACAATGCTCAGAAGAAAATGTCTGATAAAGGGTATAGTATCAAGTGCAGTACAGGGTGTTGCCGCGCTTTATGCCGTAAACCTTGTCGGACTCATTACGGGCACGCACATAGCCGTAAACTGGCTGACCCTCGGCACAGCCGCAGTGCTCGGCTCACCCGGAGCGGCACTGATACTCGTCGTACAGACTGTTTTTAATACATAACGGTGCACTCGAGCTTTTCGTCTGACTTTACACAAAGCTCAAACAATCCGTCAACAGCCTTATATTCCTTGCCGCCGCAGGAAACTGTTGCGGCATCTTTAATTTCAACCTTAATGCAATTATCCTCAGCAGATACAAGCTCGAATGAGCTTACCTTGCCATAGGCAAACTGAGCAGAAACCTCTGTATTGCCTCTTGCCTTGAGTCCGCTGAAGGAGCCCGAAAGAGCCTTGCTTGTTGCGGGAAGAAGCGAGATGAAGCCCTCATGGCTCTGCATAAGCATTTCGCCTATACCTGCAGCACCGCCGAAGTTACCGTCAATCTGGAAAGGCGGATGAGTATCGTAAAGATTGGGCAGAGTTGAGCGAGTAAACAGAAGTCTGATATGGTTGTAGGTTTCCTCACCGTCACGCAGACGTGCAAAAAGATTTATAAGCCACGCTCTGCTCCAGCCCGTATGACCGCCGCCGTTTGCAAGTCTGCGGTCAATAGTGACACGGATAGCGTTGTAAAGATCAGGAGTAGCGCGTGTGATAAGGTCAGCTGGATAAAGACCGAAAGCGTGAGAGATATGTCTGTGACCGGGCTCAGCCTCTTCATAATCCTCAAGCCACTCCATAAGCTGACCGTGTTTACCAACCTGAATTGCAGGCATCTTGCCGAGTGCCTCAGCAGCCTTTGCGGCTGTCTCGCTGTCTATACCGAGCAGATTTTCTGTTTCGATATAGAATTTAAGCAGACCGCTTACAATCTCAACATCCATTGTCGGAGACATACACATACAAACAGGCTTGCCGTCTGCACCGATATAGTCATTTTCGGGTGAAGCAGAGGGACCCGTAAGGAGCCTGCCCTTATCATCCTCAACCATATAGTCGAGGAAAAACTCAACGCAGGCTTTAATATATTCGTAAGCTGTATCTTTGAGATAACCGAGGTCATTTGTGTAGAGGTAGTGCTCCCACATATGGAACGCAAGCCACGCACCGCCTACAGGCCAAAGGCCCCACACACCGTCTGCAGGGCCGTTAAAGCCGTAAATATCACTCAGGTGATGTGTAACCGTACCCTTGCAGCCGTAATAATCCTGCGCAGCCTTTCTGCCGCCGACAAGAAGATTTGTATTCATATAGTCAAACAGTGCCTGAGTGCATTCTGAAATATTTGCCTGCTCAGCGTGCCAGTAATTCATCTGCAGGTTGATATTTGTATGGTAATCGGCATTCCAGGGATTCTGCATACGCTCGCCCCATACACCCTGCAGGTTTGCAGGCAGAGTGCCCGGACGGCTGGAGCTGACAAGCAGATACTTACCAAACTGCCAGTAGAGTGACATCAGACCGAAGTCATTTGCCTTTTTATCTTTCTTAAGCCTTTCAAGTCTTTCACTTACAGGCATAGATTCAAGCTCTTCATCACCGTCAAAGCTGATATCGGAGCGGCACATAATTGCGGAAAAGCTTTCGGTATGAGCTTGTTTCATACTGTCATAATCAGGAGCCGATACAAGCTTATTTTTACATACATCAATGTAATCCTCTGCAATATTGTCGGTTACAATACTGATATATACAACTGCACTCTTTGCATTTTCGACACGGAATTTACCGTCATCGGAAGAAAGTTCACCATCGGTTACAACCCTTATACCTACGGCAAAGCCATGTGTACCGCTTGCTGTGCCGCAGCAGACTACAAGTGTATCGCCTTCGGTCATATAGCTCTTTATAAGCTCACGTTCAAAGCCGAGGGTAAAGCTGCTTTCAGCCGAAAAGCTGAACTTTGCGGCAAGGAGCTTTTCCTCATAAGAAGCGAAACACTCCTCAACGGTCTCAACACCTTTTTTAGTGTATTTTACGGTTGCGATGCCCGTATTCAGGCAAAGGTCGCGGCTGTAATCCTTTGCCTTTGATTTATTGTCAAAATCAATATTGATTTTACCTGCAACCTCAAAGGATGAGATAACGTTAAAATCGTTCTCAAGGTTATCCTCTGCCCACTTTGCGGCCTCAAAATTCTTACCTGCAAGAAAGAGCGAACGAATATACTCAACCTTTTCTTTGAAATCACCTGCAGGCTTCATATCCGGTTTTTCATCCCATACGGTTTCTTCGTTGAGCACGAAAAGCTCGCTGTCCGTCCTGCCGAAAATGCTCAGGCCCATTGAGCCGTTGCCTACGGGAGTAGAGTTTTCCCAGGTCTTTGCCGAATTTTCAAGATGAAGTATGTAGTCTTTCATAGGTTTTCCTCCGTCATATATCACTTTTAAAAAATTGTTTATTATCAGACCGCTCTGCCGGCCTTCAATTTGATATTTTCAAGCACACTGTACGGCACAGCCATATTGCCTAGGCCCTTACCGATTGAGATATGAGGCTTCATTTCGCCGTGAAAATCCGTACCGCCCGACAAAACAAGACCGTAGCGTGCCGCCATAGCCTGATACTCAGCCTGCATTTTCTCGTCATACTCGCTGTAATAGCCTTCCATACCGTCAAGCCCGTAGGATACAAGTTCTTTTACATAATCTTCAAGCCTGTCACCGAGCTTCATCTGGTGAGGATGAGCAAGGAAGGCAACACCGCCTGCAGCGTGAATAGTTTCGATTATACGCTTTGCCTCAAGCTTCTGATTGGTGAAATATGCAGGTTTGCCTGCGGCAAGATACTTATCAAAGCTCTCTTTTACAGATTCGGTATAGCCCTTCTGCATAAGCAGCTTTGCATAATGTGCTCTGCCGATAATTCCGCCGGGTGCAATGGCCGCAGCTTCTTCGAGAGTAACATCAAAACCAAGATCCTGCAAAAGCTTTGCAGTCATTACATTGCGTTCTCTTCTCAGGCCAACAATTTCGGTAAGTACAGAGTTGAGCACAGTATTATCTTCATCAACATAAAAACCTAAAATGTGAGTCAGTGTTTTTGAACGTGCCGAAAACTCAAGTGCAGGCACGACCTCAATTCCGCACTTTTCGCCCTGTGCAACCGCCTCTTTTATGCCGTCTACCGTATCATGGTCGGTAAGTGCAATTGCCGCAAGACCCGTCTGTGCCGCGTGTAGCACAAGCTGAGATGGCGACATAGAGCCGTCGGAACAATTTGAATGAGTATGAAGGTCAATACAACCTGTCAGCATATATATCACCCCAACTGTTTTATTTATTCATTATAAATTTTATAGTAACACGAACATAAAGCTTTTTCAAGACAAAAAGCAAATAAAGCGCGCGAAACTTTAGCGGTTGAAAGCGATAAAATTATTTTTGCAAAAAGTATTGACAACTGTTTTTTACGGGTGTATAATGCAGACAAATTTCAGGGATGTTTATTCAACTTCCCCTCAAGAAACGGAGCACAAAACAATGCTTTGCAAAACAAACGCAACAGCATACGAGTTTTTTTACTTTTACTTTTATTTCGCAGAGAAATAAATAGTAGAAGTGATTTTTGCTGCGCCGAAAAGGTATACAAAAAGTTTTTTCAAGAGCTTTGCAGTCAAATCACTGCAAGGCTCTTATTTTTTGAAAGGTTGGTAAAACAAAATGGTAGTAGTACTCAAAAACGAAGCAACATCACAGCAGATCGAAAACCTTATAAGCTGGTTTGAAGAACAGAAGGTAACCGTGCATATATCAAAGGGTGAATATCAAACACTGCTCGGTCTTGTCGGTAACACAACAGCTATTGACACCGACCTTATCGAAGGCCTTGAGATAGTAGACTGCGTTAAAAGAATATCTGACCCGTTCAAGAACGCAAACAGAAAGTTTCATCCCGATGACACGGTAGTTGACTGCTCGGGCATTAAAATAGGCGGCGGTGAATTTGCAATAATTGCAGGTCCCTGCTCGGTAGAGAGCGAAGCACAGCTGCTTGAAATCGCAACAAAGGTAAACGCAGCCGGTGCAACACTGCTCAGAGGCGGTGCATTCAAACCCCGCACATCTCCCTACGATTTCCAAGGCCTTAAGGCTGAAGGCCTCGAGCTTCTGCTCAAGGCAAAAGAGCAGACGGGAATGCCTATTGTAACCGAAATTATGAACGCTAATCACCTGCCGCTGTTTGAAAATGTTGACGTAATTCAGGTCGGCGCACGCAATATGCAGAACTTTGAGCTTCTTAAAGAGCTGGGCAGGACAAACAAGCCGATACTGCTCAAAAGAGGACTTGCAAACACACTCAAGGAGCTTCTGATGAGTGCGGAATACATTATGGCAGGCGGCAACGAAAACATAATTCTCTGTGAAAGAGGAATACGCACATTCGAAACCTACACACGCAATACACTCGACCTTTCTGCAGTGCCGATGCTCAAGGAGCTCACTCACCTGCCGATAGTTATCGACCCGAGCCACGCCTGCGGTGTTGCAAAACTCGTTAAGCCTATGGCAATGGCAGCAGCCGCTGCAGGTGCAGACGGACTTATGATTGAAGTGCACAATGACCCGCCCCGTGCACTCTGCGACGGACCTCAGTCGCTCACGCCCGAGCAGTTTGACGATGTAGCAAGACGTGTATTCGCAATACGTGAAGCTGTAAAAAATCTTGACTGACAGCAAGGAGGATAAAGCAATGAAAATTGGTATATGCGGTCTCGGCCTTATAGGAGGCTCACTTGCAAAGGCATATAAAAGAGCAAATGTTGAAGTACTCGGTTACGACATAAATACATCAGTTACAGACTACGCCGTTATGGCAAAAATAATCGACAAGCCGCTGACAAACGAAACAGTTTGCGAATGTGATTATATTTTTGTTGCACTTTATCCCGAAGCTGTAGTAAACTATATAAGGAGTATTGCTCCGTTTGTCAAAAAAGGTACGGTAGTAGTTGACCTTTGCGGCACAAAAATGAATGTCTGCCCCGAGTGTTTTGAAACGGCAGCCGAATACGGATTCGACTTCGTAGGCGGTCATCCGATGGCAGGTACACAGTTTTCCGGGCTGAAAAACGCAAAGGAAGACCTGTTTGACGGTGCCACGATGATACTTGTTCCGAAACCCGATGAAGACTTGCATCTGCTTGCCAAGCTCAAGGAAGCACTTGTAGTCGCAGGCTTCGGCTCTGTTACACTCTCAACCGCACAGATTCACGATGTAAATATCGCCTACACCTCACAGCTCGCACACGTTGTATCAAACGCATACGTAAAGAGCCCGCGTTCAAAAGTACACAAAGGCTTCTCTGCAGGCAGCTACAAAGACCTGACACGTGTTGCGTGGCTTAATGAAAAAATGTGGACCGAGCTTTTTATGGCAAACTCCGAAAACCTCATAACGGAAATTGATATCTTAACAGAAAACTTAAAAAAATACAGCGATGCACTCAAAGCAGGCGACGCAAAAAAGATTGAAGAGCTTTTGCGTGAGGGCAGGCTGATGAAGGAAGCAGTTGACAGCAAATGATTACAATACCCGTAAACACAGGCAAACCGTACAATGTATATATAGGAAGCGGTATAATAAATACTGCAGGCAGCGAGATGAAAACTCTCGGTCTTTCAGGAAAGATACTTATAATCAGCGACGATAATGTCGCTCCGCTCTGGCTTAACGCAGTTAAATCAAGCCTTGACGCAAGCGGATTTGAAGTGTACGATTTCGTTATACCTCACGGTGAAGAAAGCAAAAGCGCTGATAACCTTATTTCAATCCTCAACTTCGCCGCAGAAAACAAATTCAGCCGCAGTGACACGTTTCTGGCACTCGGCGGTGGCGTAGTCGGCGACCTTTGCGGCTTTGCGGCGGCAGTATACATGAGAGGTATTGACTTTGTGCAGATACCTACCTCGCTGCTTGCCGCAGTCGATTCATCGGTAGGCGGCAAAACCGCAATAGACCTCGACTCGGGCAAAAATCTCGCAGGTGCGTTCCATCAGCCTAGGCTCGTGATATGCGACACAGACTGCTTTACCACATTGCCCGAAGAAGAATTTGCAAACGGCATGGGTGAGGTCATAAAATACGGTATGTTCTGCGACAGCGAGCTGCTTGATATGCTCGGAAACGATTTTGACATAAAGGCTACGGTTGCACGCTGTGTTTCAATAAAAGCAAAAGTAGTTGAGGCAGACGAATTTGAAAAAGGCGAAAGAGCTTTTCTCAACTTCGGTCACACCATAGCCCACGCTATCGAGCTTCTCAGCAGATACACAGTGCCTCACGGCAGTGCGGTTGCCGTAGGTATGGCAGCAATCACAAAAGCCTGTGTAAAAAAAGGAATTTGCGAAGCAGAAGCACTCAATATACTCTTGTCACTGCTTGATAAGTACAATCTGCCGAACAGATTTGATTACAGCGTTGAGGATATTTATAACGCAACACTGAAAGATAAGAAAAACGCAAACGGTAAAATCACACTTGTTTTGCCGACAGCGAAAGGAAAGAGCATACTTCAAAAATGCGACTACACCGAACTCAAAGAATTTATTACGCTTGGAATGAAATAAAATGAAAGCTGTTATCTTCCCTTCAAATCTCAGCGGCAACGTTGATGCACCCGCTTCAAAATCTGCTGCTCACCGTGCACTTATATGTGCCGCACTGGCAGACAAGCCCACAAAAATCATTTGCTCGACAACGTCGGTCGATATTGAAGCTACCGCACAGTGCCTCAGAGACCTTGGTGCAACCATCACAAAAACAGAATACGGATTTTGGGTCGTGCCGGTAACCGATACAAAAGAAAACGCAATATTAAACTGTCATGAAAGCGGCTCGACTCTGCGATTTATGTTGCCGGTTGCAGCTACAATCGGTAAAGCTGTTTCGCTTTACGGGGAGGGCAGATTGCCGCAACGACCTATAGGTGAGCTGTGCTCAGCACTCACCTCTCACGGTGTTTCACTGTCGGCTGATTCATTACCGCTCACACTTAAAGGCAAGCTCACTGCAGGCACTTATGAGATAAGCGGAAATGTCAGCTCACAGTTTATAAGCGGCTTACTGCTTGCATTACCCGTAACCCACGCAGAATCAACGATTATCATAACAGGTCATATTCAGTCAAAGCCATATATCGATATGACTCTTGACGTTTTGAAAAGCTTCGGAATTGAAACGGATTTCACTGAAAACATCATAAAAATCAGTGCTTCAGACGGATATATTTCACCCGAAAAATACACAGTTGAAGGCGATTGGTCAAACGGTGCGTTCTTCATCTGTGCAGACAAAATTAAAGGCAACGATGTAAAGTGCAACAACTTGACACTTGATTCCATTCAGGGTGACAAGGCAGTTGCTGAAATCGCAGATAAATTAGCTTTCTCAAACGAAAATGAACACATAAAAATCGATGTCGGTGACATTCCCGACCTTGTGCCCGTGCTCGCTGTGACAAGCTGTTTCAGAAAAGGCACAACCGAGTTTTATAATGCGGCACGTCTTCGGATAAAAGAAAGTGACAGGCTGCTTTCCACATCGGAAATGATAAAAAATCTCGGCGGAAAAGCTGAAACCACCGAGGATTCACTGACAGTTTACGGCACTGGCACTCTTGAAGGCGGCACGGTTGATTCATTCAATGACCACAGAATAGTAATGAGCTCGGCAATAGCCGCAAGCGTATGCAAAAGCCCTGTAACGATACTCGGTGCCGAGGCAGTAAACAAATCGTATCCGACGTTTTTTGATGAAATAAAGAAGCTCGGTGCTAAGATACAAATCCACGAATAACGGGAGGACAGAGAGATGTCTTCAACATTTGGCCAAAACTTAAAAATATCAATATACGGCGAGTCTCACTCTGACGAGATCGGAGTAAAAATAGACGGCTTCCCTTGCGGATTTGCCGTTGATGAAGATAAGCTTGCCGCTTTTATGGCAAGGCGTGCACCCGGCAGAGACAAATTCTCAACACCGAGGAAGGAAGCAGACGAGGTCGTATTCCTCTCGGGCATTACCGACAGTGTAACAGACGGCTCAACGATACACGCTGTTATATATAATCAAAACCGTAAGCCGAAGGATTATTCATCAATCACCGACACTCCCAGACCCGGTCACGCCGACTACACCGCAAGGATGAAATACGGCGAAGGCTACAGCGCAACGGGTGGCGGACATTTTTCGGGCAGACTCACTGCACCTATGTGTATAGCAGGCGGCTTATGTATACAATGGCTTGAAGCAAAGGGCATTACCGCCGGTGCACATATAGCATCCGTACACGGCATTGAAGATACAAGATTTGACAGCGTAAATATAACGGCTGACGATTTAAGATTAATAAAAAGCAAAAGCTTTGCTTGTATTGATGACACTGCAGCACAGAAGATGCAGGATGAAATAACCAAGGCAAGAGCAGATGGCAACTCTGTAGGCGGCAGTATAGAATGTGCCGTTGTAGGCTTACCCGCGGGTATCGGTGAGCATATGTTTGACGGACTTGAAAACCGCATTTCACTTGTCACATTCGGTATTCCTGCAGTAAAGGGAATTGAATTCGGAGCAGGCTTCGATGTTGCCGATATGTACGGCAGTGAAAACAACGATGAATTTTATATAAACGAAAACGGCGAAATTCGCACACGCACAAACAACTGCGGAGGTATTTTAGGCGGTATTTCAAATGCAATGCCCGTTGTTTTTCGTGTGGCAATCAAACCAACACCGTCAATCAGTTCGACTCAGAATACGGTTTCGTTAAGCAAAAAAGAAAACACGACAATAAATATCGGCGGCAGACACGACCCGTGCATTGTACAGCGAGCAGTGCCCTGCGTAGAAGCAGCAGCAGCAATTGCAATAACAGACCTTATGTTAGGAGATTGAAGCAAAATGGAACTTGATACAATAAGAAAAAATATAGACGAAATCGATACTCAACTTGTGTCGCTTCTCAAACAGAGAATGGAATGTGCGGCTGAGGTCGCAAAATACAAGAGCGAAAACGGTATGAGGATATATGACCCCAACCGTGAGCGTGCCCTGCTCAACCGTGTATCCGAGCTTGCAGGTGAAGAGCACGAAGCATCGGCAAGAGTTATGTTTTCGCTTCTTATGGAGCTTTCACGCTCTTATCAGAGCAAGATCATTTTACCCAAATCAAAGTACGAGGATATAATTGCCTGTGCTGTACAGAATACGGACAAGCTCTTTCCGGAGCGTGCAAGCGTAGCCTGCCAGGGGACAGAGGGTGCATTTGCACAGATCGCCTGTGAAAAGCTTTTTTCAGTGCCCAACATAACCTACTGCACATCGTTTGATGCGGTTTTCAACGCAATCGACAAGGGGCTTTGCCGTTACGGAGTGCTCCCGATTGAAAACAGTACTGCCGGCTCGGTCAACCATATTTATGACCTGATGACAAAGCACAACTTCTACATAGTAAGGAGCACAAGAGTACAGATAAGCCACTGTCTGCTTACAAAGCCCGGCGTAAAACTTGAGGATATAAAAGAAATAATATCGCACGAGCAGGCAATCAACCAGAGCAGTCAGTTTCTTTCTACTCTTAAGGGTGTCAAAATTACGGCATATGCCAACACTGCGCTTGCCGCAAAGGCTGTTGCAGAATCTGACAGAAACGATATTGCCGCACTATCCTCTCAGGGCTGTGCCGCGCTGTACGGACTTACGATACTCAAAAAATCTGTACAGAATGTAGGTAACAACTACACACGCTTTATCTGCATATCAAAGCAGCCCGAGATATATCCCGGTGCTGACCGTACAAGCCTTATGCTTGCACTTCCTCATAAGCCAGGCTCACTTTACAGAATTATTTCACGCTTCTATGCACGCAACATAAACCTGACAAAGCTTGAAAGCCGACCGATAACAGGCAGTGATTTTGAGTTTATGTTCTATTTCGACCTCAACGCTTCGGTCTACTCCCCTGCCCTTGCCGACCTTATCTGTGAGCTCGAGCACGAGCTTGAAAGCTTCGCATATCTGGGCAGCTATTCTGAAATTATATAGGTGAAACATTATGCGTTTCGGACTTCTCGGCCGCAAGCTCGGCCACAGCTACTCTCCGCAGATTCATTCACTACTGGGAGATTACGAATATCCGCTCTATGAAAAAGAGCCTGAAGAAATCGAAGAGTTTCTCACTTCGGACAGCTTTGACGGAATGAATGTAACCATACCATACAAAGAAGATGTTATGCCCTATATGTCACAGCTTTCCGAAACGGCAAGGAAAATCGGCTCGGTCAATACCGTAAAACGCTTGCCCGACGGCACACTTTACGGCGATAATACCGATTACTACGGCTTTTCGTATATGCTCGAGAGTGCAGGCTTTGATGTAAAGGATAAAAAGGTTATTGTGCTTGGTAACGGCGGTGCAAGCAAAACTGCAGTATGTGTTTGCCGTGACAAGGGTGCAAAGGAAGTAACTGTAATCTCACGCAGGAGTGAAACCGACAACTACACTAACATTTCAAAGCACAGCGACGCTGACTACATCATCAACACGACACCCGTAGGTATGTACCCGAATAACGGTGAAAGCCCGATTGACCTTAGTATTTTCACTGATTGTAAAGGCGTTGCAGACCTGATTTACAACCCGTCCAAAACTCAGCTCCTGCTCGATGCCGAGAAGCTTTCTATACCTTACGTCAACGGACTTACAATGCTCTGTGCTCAGGCGGTAAAGGCAGCTGAAATTTTCACAAATCAAGAATTTGACGCCGCCAAGGCAACCGAAATCACAAAAAAGCTTGAACAGCAGATGCTTAACATCGTGCTTGTCGGTATGCCGGGCTGCGGCAAATCAACTGCCGCAAAAAATCTTGCCGTAATTCTCGGCAGAGAGGTTATAGACACCGATGAGCTGATAAAAGCAAACGAAGGCAGAGAGATACCCGAAATATTCAAAACTGACGGTGAAGAATATTTCCGCAACGCCGAAACAACTGCAGTAAAGCAAGCCGGTAAACAGAGCAGCAAGATAATTGCAACAGGCGGCGGTGCAATACTGCGTGACGAAAACAAAGCGACACTCAAGCAAAATTCGGTCGTTGTATTCTTAAAGCGTGACATATCACAGCTTGATACCGAAGGCAGACCGCTCAGCCAAAGCAACCCTCTTGAAGAAATGTATAAAAAAAGACTGCCCCATTACGAAGCAGTCTGCGATATTACGGTTGAGGTTGCGGATGACAAGCAGGAAACCGCAACAAAAATTTTGAAAGGACTCGGGCTGATATGAAAATACTCGTTATAAACGGACCTAACCTGAATATGCTCGGAATCAGAGAGCCGCAGATCTACGGCAACAAAACCTACATCGACCTTTTGAATATGATATCCGCCCACTGCGAAGCAAACGGAATTGAGGTTGATTTTTATCAGTCAAACCATGAAGGATATCTCGTAGATAAGATACAGCAAGCATACGGTGAGGTTGACGGCATTGTAATAAATCCCGGTGCATATACTCACACAAGCATCGCTCTGCTTGACGCTGTAAAATCCGTCGGTATTCCGACAGTCGAGGTGCATATTTCAGACCCCGACGAGCGCGAGGATTTCCGCAAGGTTTCGTACATTCGCCTTGCGTGCATTGCAACCGTCAAGGGCAAGGGCTTTGACGGCTACCTTGAAGCAATCGATTTACTCAAAAACGCCTGATGAAAGGTAACGGCTTCCGCTGTCAGGCAGAATAACAACAATATTCTTATCCTTGTTTTCAGCTCTCGAAGCAATATTGCAAGCGGCGGCAAGAGCCGCACCTGAGGATATGCCCACAAGGCAACCCTCGGCTTTTGCAATAAGTCGTGTATACTCATAAGCACTGTCATCACTGACAGCTACAATTTCATCAATAATATCTTTATCCAGGGTATCGGGCACAAAGTTTGCTCCGATGCCCTGAATTTTATGTGCACCTGCAACACCTTTAGTCAGCAGCGGTGAGCTTTCGGGCTCAACACCTATAACTCTGATATCGGGATTCTGCTCTTTGAGATATTTTGCAGTGCCGCTTATTGTGCCACCCGTACCTATAGCCGCAACGAATATATCAACATTACCGTCGGTATCGCTCCATATTTCGGGGCCTGTTGTAAGGTAATGTGCCTGCGGATTATCGGGATTCACAAACTGACCTGCTATAAAGCTGTTCGGCGTATTTTCTGCAATCTCCTCCGCCTTTTTAACAGCACCGCTCATACCATCTGCGGCAGGTGTAAGCACAAGCTCGGCGCCGTAGGCAGCAAGAAGCTGACGGCGTTCAAGCGACATACTCTCGGGCATTGTCAGTATTATTTTGTATCCTTTTGCGGCGGCAACCATCGCAAGACCTATACCCGTGTTACCGCTCGTAGGCTCGATTATAACACTGCCCTTAACGAGCTTACCGCTTTTCTCAGCCTGCTCAATTATGTGCAGTGCTACTCTGTCCTTCACACTGCCGCCGGGGTTAAAATACTCGAGCTTTGCAAGTACCGCCGCTTCAATCCCCTGCTGTTTTTCAAATCTCTCAAGCCTCATAAGCGGTGTTTCGCCTACAAGAGAAGATATATCGCCGTGAATTTTCATCTGTAATCACTCCGAAAAATTGTTGTTTCTGCTTTGGATTATACTATATTTTATCCGTTCAGGTCAATAATAAGCGTACGAAGACATAAAAAACGGGCGACCAAAGGTCGCCCCTACGATGTGAAAAATACATTGTGCTTAAATGTGAAAGATGCTGTTAATTTGAACGAAGCAGTCGAACATTTTACTCAATACTTGTTTTCGAGATAATCTCGCTGAAACAATCGGGAGCATCGGCATGGTTAATGTAGTATGTAACTGAGTCAACCGATATTGTATCAAGACCTTGTTTTACTACTGTGCCATCAAGGTACTCGATTTCTACATAGTGAGTATTCGTACCCGGAGGCACTATATCTTCCAATTTCTTATTCTTATCAACAGTAAACGTTGAGAGCCAATTTGTAATCTCTGCCATATTTTCAGCAGGAACGTCACTGCCCTTTCCGTGGCCGTAGTATGCATAAAAAGTAATTCGTGCAATATTTTCGGTATCAAAAACCGTATTGTCTTTTTTATAAACTGCGTACGCATCAATCTGTAACGGATAAGTTTCCATAACTCTTCCGTCATAAATTACCGTTACAACATCGCCTTTTTTGAGCTTTGATGTATCAATTTCGGGTGCATACGAGAGTATTGAGCTGAGTCGCACCGTTACGGGTGTACCCTTCTTGATTCCGCTCTGGTCGGAGGTCAGCTCCATATATATCACCTTGTCTGTCGCGGAGGTTACCTTACCTGTCAGCTGTGGCTGAGCTTCGGGGCTTATGTCAGCAGTAACACCGTTGATTTTTTCATCATCAACGGGTTTACTTGTTGCTTCAACCATTACCGTTGTATATTCCTGAGTATTTTCCTCCGTAGTAGCCGATTCGTCAAGCCCGAAATAATCTGCAGCCTGTCTGATACATTCTTTATCCAACGCTTGAACGTAGCTTTGAGTGTCGTAGTCTACACCTTTCGGGAATTTTTCTTTAAGGTCTTCTGCATATTGCGCACCCATTCCCGGCTCCCAGTATTCTGCAAGAGCGTAAGTTTCCTCACCTGTTGAAATATCCTCCTCAACAAGGAAAGTAAGTGCAAGCGGAATGATACAGCCGCCCTTTTCAACGAGCTTACCGTTTTCTTTGCTGTACTCCTGATACATCGAAACAACATAAACAGTGAGCATACGTGAAGTGTTGCCTTCAGCTTCTGTTTTGTATTCTTTGGTTGCAAGCACCTTATGTGCTTCACAGCTTATCATACCGTCAAGATAATGTCCTTGATTGTTTTCGATTACGTTTAGCGTTATCAGGCTGTCAAGCTCACTGCTGATTTTGGGTGAATAGTCAACTTTTTCGCTTCCCTTTGGGTTTGTAAGCAAGCAGACAGCGGCTATGATACAAACCGCTACGCCCGCAATAACAACCCAGAAAGCAGGCTTTTTATAATTCATAACTCCTTTAATCCTTTCCTTTACACCGACCTCACCAAAAGCAAGAGGGCAAGCAGCGACAGACCTGCGACTTATGCTCGCATTGAGCAGAGCTGTTGAATAGCTCTTGCGTACATCTTCGCCAAGCTCTTTTATAACTTTCTCATCACAGGCCGCCTCAATATCTCTGCAAAGCAGAATATAGGCAACCCACATAAGCGGATTAAACCAATGAACGCTCAGCAGCAAATATCCCAAAGGCTTTATGATGTGGTCAAAACGTTTTATATGTGCTTTTTCGTGTGCGACAACAAGCGGAATGTCTGCCTCATCTGTTTTATATGGCAGATAAATTCTCGGTCTGAGCAGACCTAAAACAAACGGAGAACCGACAGACTCGCTCTGATATATGTTACCTTCCTTTTTCACAGCGGTACGCAGCTTTATTTTCAGCCTTAAAAAGCTTATGAAAGCATAGCTTGCCATAGCAAACATACCTACAAGCCACACAAAGGCGATAATCCCTGCAACCTCAACACCTGCACCTGCCGAAATATCCGCACCCTCATACAGGCTGTTAACCGTGCTGTCAACCGCCGAAAAGCCTGTATTCACTTCAAAGCTGTCGTTATAAATCGCAGACGGATTTACGGTCTGCGTACTCGGGATAAGGCTGAAAATGCTTTCAAGCGAAACAGGAAAAACCAAGCGTACCGCAACTATACCCCACAGTGCACAGCTTACCCATTTCGGTGCTTTCTTCAAGAAAAAGCGTACAACAACCACCATAAGCACTGCCCAGCCAGCAGTTATACTTATGTTGACAAAATCAATAAACGGTGCAGAAATAAAAACGAGAAATTTCTCAAACAGATATATTATCTCCTGCATAATTTACTCTCCTATAATTCTGCGTATTTCCTCTGTTTCCTTTTCGCTTAACTTTTTACTTTTTGCAAATGCGGCTATAAACGCAGGCACTGAGCCGCCGAACTTTTTTTCAACAAGCTCGTCAATCTCCGATGCCTGCACCTCCTCTTTTGAAACAAGCGAGGTTACTATTGTTTTTTCGTTCTTCACAACGCCCCTGTCCGACAGCCTTTTGATTACCGTGTAGGTTGTGGTTTTGGACCAGCCGAGCTGTTCTTTGCAAAGCTCCGACAGCTCGCGTGAGCTTATCGGCTCATTCTCCCATAAAATCTGACAAAAGCGGTATTCGCTTTCAAAAACCTTAGGCACAGCCATTTTTCTCTCTCCTTTTTGTTTATTCTAATGCATTAGTATAGCTTTATTCTAACTCATTAGAATAAAATTGTCAACAGTTTATTTTTCTTTTTATATGTTTGTTGCAATTATATAGTTTTTATGTTATATTTTTCATATAAATAATGTGGCAATATGAAAGAGAGGGCAAACAAAATGAGCAAAACTCTTATTATGGCTTACGATATAGGTACAACAGGTGTCAAGACCTGCCTTTTTGAGGTTGAAAAATCTGTAAAGCTCGTCGGTGCAGCAATGGAAGGCTATTCACTCCACGTAAAGCCCGACGGCTCAGCCGAGCAGATTCCTGCCGAGTGGTGGAGCGCAATATGCAACACTACAAAAAAGGTTCTTGCGGATACAGGCATCGACCCCAAGGAGATAGCAGGTATTTCCTTCTGCTCACAGATGCAGGGCCTCGTAATTGTTGACAAAGACGGTGAGCCTATCCGTAACGCTTTCAGCTATATGGACCAGCGTGCAAAGGAAGAGCTCAAGGAGAATATGGCATACGGCATTCAGATTGCAGGTGCCAATATATTCAAGCTCATCCCCTCCCTTCTTATAACAGGTGCGGTTTCCGCCAGCGTTAAAGACCCCGTTTACAAATACAAGTGGGTCGAAAAGCACGAGCCCGAGAATTTCAAGAAGATTCACAAGTGGCTTGATGTTAAAGAGTACATAATCTGCAAGATGACAGGCGAATGCGTTATGACGCAGGACTCCGCATTCGGCACACTTCTTTACGATATCCGTGAGGGCAAGCGTGGCTGGAGCAAGACTGTCTGTAAGCTTCTCGGTGTTGATATGGCTCACCTGCCCGAAATCAAGAAGTCATCCGACAAGGTCGGCGTGCTGACCGAGAAATCTGCCGCAGAGCTTGGTTTGTGTGCAGGCACAGCAGTATTCGGCGGCGGCGGCGACGCTTCGCTCATCGGTGTAGGTGCAGGCGCAACAGCACTCGGCGACACCCACGTTTACTCAGGTACATCAGGCTGGGTAGGCACTGTTGTTGACAAGAGCATTGTTGACACATCTGCTATGATCGCCGCTATCGTCGGTGCTCAGGACGGCTACTTCAACTACTTTGCAGAGCTTGAAACCGCAGGCAAGTGCCTCGAATGGGTCAAGGACCACCTTGCACTCGATGAAATAGGTATCTATCTCAAGAAAGAAAACGTCGCAGAGAGCAAGGAGAGCGTATATACAAGCCTCTACGATTATATGACAGACTCTATCAAAGATGTTCCTGCAGGTTGCGGCGGTGTTATCTTCACACCGTGGCTTCACGGCAACCGTTGCCCGTTTGAAGACCCCAATTCAAGAGGTATGTTCTTCAACATCAGCCTTGAAACAGGCAAGACAGAGCTTATCCGTGCCGTACTCGAGGGCGTTTGCTACCACCTTCGCTGGTTTATCGAAACCCAGGATAAGAAGGTTAAGACATCCGACACAATACGCTTTGTAGGCGGCGGTGCCCTCTCCTCACTCACCTGCCAGATACTTGCCGACTGCACAGGCAAGACTATCGAAACAACCGAAAGCCCGCAGAATGCAGGCTCTGTCGGTGCAGCTATTACAGCTGCTGTCGGTCTTGGTGTAATAGCCAATATGGAGCAGGCAAAAGACCTTGTAAAGGCAAATGCAACCTACAAGCCCAACCCCGCAAACAAGGCTGTATATGACAAGAATTTCGAAGTATTCAAGCAGCTTTATAAGGCTAATAAAAAGAACTTCTCAATGCTCAACGGCTGAGAGGAGCAGATGAAATGAAAATCATTGACATTTCACGTGATATCCTTACCGCTCAGGTTTATCCGGGCGACCCTGAGCCGAGAATACAGAGCTTTCAGAAAATGGAAGAGGGAGACGAATGCAACCTTACCGCTCTGTATATGTGTCTGCACAACGGCACACATATTGATGCACCCAACCATTTTATTGAGGACGGTGCAACCGTTGAAACGCTTGAGCTTGAAAGATTTATCGGCGAATGTACTGTAATAGAAGTACCCGAAGGCCCTATACACGGTGCATATATTGACGATAATATAACCGAGGGCTGCGAAAGGTTGATCATCAAGGGTAACGGCAAGGCTTATTTCTCCGACAGCGGTGCGTTTGCGCTTGCTTCTCTCGGCGTAAAGCTTGTCGGCACCGACGCAAACTCCGTCGGCACACACGGCGCTCAGGTCGCACCTCACCGTGCCTTTCTTGGCTCCGATATACCGCTGCTTGAGGGGCTTAACCTCGAAGATGTTGCACCGGGCAAGTATTTTCTGATTGCTCCACCGCTTAAAATAGGCGGCGTTGAGGCAACTCCGACAAGAGCCTTGCTTATATCGGACTACCTCTTCTGGGGTAAAAAATAATGCCCTGCGTCTTGACTAACACAGAGCAATGTGGTAATATATTCGGGCGGCAAAAATTCCGCCCGAATTTAATATGCCCCCATAGTTAAATGGATATAACGGGCCCCTCCTAAGGTTATACTAAATCACTCGCCTTTGCTCAAAAGGCGAGCGATAATATAGATAAAATTTCATACACGTCTCTGTACCTCAGCAGGATAGAGGGTCCGCCTCCTAAGCGGAACGCCCCCGGTTCGAATCCGGGCAGGGACGCCACAAAAAACGCCGAAAGCCTTGATTTTTCAAGGTTTTCGGCTTTACTTTTTTGTCGGGTGTCCTTGTTTGTTCTGCTCGGCTTCTTTACTGTGAGCAATCCTTTTTACTTAGGTTGCGGACTCCCTATCCCTTGAAAATCCTGCTAATCAAATTAGCAAGAAAACCCCGTTTTTGCTAATGAAAATCGACTTTCTGCTAATCGCTCAGAAAATCGTGCTAAAAATCTTGCTAATTAAAAAGTGTGCTTATAATAGTTCGACCTTGTTTTACCCCGTACCTTTTAATCCCTTTGTTATGTAGTATTATCCTATCCCAAACCGCACATTTCACAAAAAGCCTATCCTTATATATAATGAAAGTGTCAGGAGGTAATGGATATGAGAAACAAGAACTACTACATAAATCTTAATGACCGTGAATACTTAGATGTTCTTTCCTCTTTGATGAACAAGAGAAATAAATTGATCCAAAGCGGCAAGTATACCGATGGTATTGACGAAGTAATTATGAAGATTAAGAAGGCTAAGAAAAGGACTTTTCGTGTCATCTATATATAAGTATATGAGGTTGATATTCAAATTTCAATATAAATATTATTCAGACATCACCGTTTCGTTTACTTGAACGAAGCGGTGTTTTTCTTTTGAGCCACCCTTTCCTTTCGAGGATTGGGTGGCTTTTTTTATTTTTTTCAAAAAATTTTTCTTTTTAGGGTGAACGATTGACCTCTCTCAGTGCGAATTAGTGAAAGGGTTGTTAATCGACTCCGATAAGGAGCAGCTCTTTCGCTGTTCCTTGAAAATTGAATATCAGGTGCATAGGACTTCAGTTCTGATGATTAGCCACCTTAACGGGTACGCCAAGACTTCCTTTTGGAACGAGCGAGAACCCCCGTTATAAATATCAGGTTGCCACTGATACGGCGATGACAGTCAGAATGATAATGGTACTTCTCTACGGAGCAGGCGGAGAACCCGGCTGAGGTGAAATTCCTATGAAGCGGTGAAGCACACCGCTACCTATGTACTTCCCTTGCAAGGGATGTTGAGAACAAAT
>JAZPYN010000033.1:0-175363 GCA_045544155.1 Acutalibacteraceae bacterium | reverse complement strand
ACCCACGACCTCCAGGGCCACAACCTGGCACTCTAACCAACTGAGCTATGTCCACCATAAATGGCGCGCTGGAAGGGACTCGAACCCCTGGCCTACTGCTTAGAAGGCAGTTGCTCTATCCAGCTGAGCTACCAGCGCACAATGGAGCGGGTGATGGGAATCGAACCCACGCGACCAGCTTGGAAGGCTGGAATTCTACCATTGAACTACACCCGCATGTTTGACAACCTGACACCCACAAAATTGACAACGGGAACATTTTAGCAAATTAAGTGCAGATTGTCAATACAATTTTTAAATATTTTCAGCAAAATAAAATATATGCATGTACGGCATCGATCAGGCCTTGTGTTTTTGGCACATCGGCTTTGTCTGTTGCATTTTATAAAGTTTACTCTATTGGCTGTTTACGAGCTTTCGTAAGGCCTCCATTCTCAAGTCAAGTGCAGCACTTTGCTCGGCACACATTTTAAGCTCGTCAGCCATTTCGCCGGTAAACTCAAAATCCTTTTTATAACGTAGCTGATGCTCGAGACTTGCCCAAAAATCCATAGCCAGCGTGCGAAGCTGTATCTCAACCTTCATAAGTCTTTTTTCGTGCGCCAGGTAAATCGGTACGGCAACTATAAGGTGGAGGCTTCTGTAGCCGTTTTCCTTAGGCTCTGCTATGTAGTCCTTTCGCCGTATCAGCATTATGTCGTCCTGCTTCAGCAGTGCATCGGCAAGCAGATAAACGTCTTCGGGAAAGCTGCATATTACTCTTATGCCTGCAACGTCATTTATATACTTCTCTACCGAGTCAACCTCAAACGGAAGGCCTTTTCGCTCAAGCTTTTCCGTGATGCTGTCGAAAGATTTGATTCGTGTCTTTATAGAGCTGATCGGATTGCGGTCGTGCTCAAGCGAAAACTCTTCGTTCAGCACCTTGAATTTCGTTTCGATCTCCATCATAGCGCATCGGTAGTATGACATCAACAGGTCAAAATCCTTCATTCTTTCCTGTATCCATTCTATGGTTTCGGAGTCGATCTTTTGCATTAGTCTTACTGCTTTTTTAGCTTTGATTTTTTGCTCCATCAGTTAATTCCTCTTGTGCTTTTTTGATATAGAATCCGAATACTACACCGTCTTCAACATTTTCTACCGAGTAAGGCATACCGTGCAGCTCTTGTATGGCCTTGACTATTGATAGGCCTATGCCGAATCTGCCCTCTTCTCTTGAATGAGCCTTGTCTGCGCGATAAAAACTGAGCCAAAGGTTCGGCATTTCTTCTTCGGGAATATGGTCGCCTGTATTGAAGACGCTTATTTTTATACTTCCCGAGTTTTCGACAGCGGAAATTATAATTTTTTTGCTGCCCTTTGCGTGCGAAAGTGCATTGGACAAATAGTTGTTGAGCACCATATCAAGCCTGTCAGGGTCACCGTAGCCTGTAAGGCCATCGGGGATATCCCTTATGATTTCGATTTGTTTTTCTTTGGCAAGTATATCGTATGAATCGGTACGGTTGATTATAAACTGCTTTATATCAAAATTGCGGGGGTTAAGCGAATATGCACCCGATTCGAATTTCGACAGCTCCAGCATCTCGCATACAAGACGATTCATTTTGTGTGTTTCTTCAATTATTATATCACAGTAATCGTTGCTGTTTTGCGAATTTGATTTAATGCCGAGCTTGAGTCCTTCGGCATAGCCCTGTATTATCGCTATCGGTGTTTTGAGCTCGTGTGAAGCGTTTGATACAAACTCTTTACGTGTTTTTTCGACCCGTCTTTCGTGCTCGATATCTGCTTCGAGCTGTTCGTTTTTCATTTTAAGGTCGCAAAGAGTTTTGTCAAGTTCGCCGGAAAGTGTATTTATGCTTTGACCCAATTCACCGATTTCGTTGTTGCTGTAAGGCGGACATTTCTGAGAAAAGTCCATGTTTGCCATTGCTCGTGTGATCTTGTTCATTTCTACAAGCGGCTTGGTGAAGTGGTGAAGATAAATATACAGAAAAATAATTATAAGAGCGAAGGTTGTGATTGCAATAATACTTACATAACGCGTTGTGGAGTTTGATGCGTTTTCAAGGTAATTCAGCTGAGAGTATACCTTGAGTGTACCGCCTTGACCTATTGGAGCGGCATACATCATATACTGCAGGTTTGTTTTTTCGTCAACGAGATGCTCAAGGCAGGCACCCGATGCCAGGTCGCGGTGGCTTGTGATTTTGAGGTTGCGTGTACGCAAAAATTCAAACAGATCGATTCCGTTTCCGTCTTCCCACTCCTGCATAAGGTGGCTTACCGTTGAGTCGTAAACCAGCTTGTTATTTGAATTGTATATTTCGACTTCGATGTTGTTGCTTTCTTCAATTATTGCCATATCGTTATAAAAGTCTTGGCTTTCGAAAACAAGCAATTCAATATCTTGGCCGAGCTCCTGCATATAATGGCTTTGTCTGAGTGTGTAGATGAGAGGTATAAGCTGCGAATTTGCAATCAGTATGGCAAAGCTGCCGATACAGATAAAAAAAGCTGCTATACCGAAAAGCTGAGCACGTACGGAGTATTTCCGACTCATCAGCTTGGGGAAAAATCGTCTCAATAATTTCATATGCTTATTCTGCCTCTATTTTATAACCGATTCCGTAAACTGTTTTAAGGTGAGCGTCGCCCCATTTGCCGAGCTTAGTGCGTAACCGTGCAACATGGCTGTCAACCGTGCGTATATCACCGGCGTAATCGTAGCCCCATATATCGTCGAGCAGCTGCTCGCGCGAGAATACTCTGCCTACGGAAGAAAGCAGCTTGAGCAGAATATTGTATTCCTTGAGCGTTAATTCGAGTGCGCGGTCATTGAGCGTTATTACGTGAGCTGTTTCGTCTGCCGTCAGGCCGTCAAGTGAAACCGTTTCGCTTTTTTCTTCCGGTTCACCGCTTGACCTGCGTATAAGTGCGGCAATTCTTTTCATAAGCACGCTCGGGCTGAAGGGTTTTGTCACATAGTCATCTGCACCGACCTCAAAGCCCATAAGCTCGTCAAATTCTTCGCTTCGGGCGGTGAGCATAAGTATCGGCACATCTGAGGTCTTACGTATTCTTTTACAAGCCTCCCAGCCGTCGATATTAGGCATCATAACGTCAAGAATAATTGCGGCAATATCGTCGTGTGCCTCAAAAAGCTCGAGCGCTACATCACCGTCATTTGCTTCGAGCGGCTCGTAACCTTCACTTGAGAGAAAGTCACATACAAGTCTGCGGATCCTTGCTTCGTCATCGGCAACGATAATTTTTTTCATTTTTATTTTCCTTCCTTTCCTTTTGTATATTTATCTTACCATAACAGCTTATTTACCGCAATATTTTTAATAATCAGTTTACAAATTTGCAACAGCTTTGCGTAATATAAGTCAAACGCATTACATAAATATTTACTCAGTGATAAATCTGTAATAAGGAGAGATATATTTGGACGAATTTGATGAAGCTTTTTCTGATTCGCACAGAAGAAAGTCGGAGAAAAATAAAAAGCGGATGAATAAAAAGCACGACTGGTTGGTTGCAATGTCATCTGTGCAGCTTGTGCTTGCTATGATAGGTATAGCTTTGCTGTTTGCAGTATCAAAAGTATCGCCAATAACATTTTCGGCACTGAAAACCGAATTTGAAGCATTTATGCAAACAGATATGAGCATACGCGAGGTTGTAAACCGAGTCTATACAGTTTTTATCCCGACGGAGGAAGCTGACGGAAATGTTAAGGAGGGAATTTCAGCAGCGGGCGGTGATGATATTGCAACCTATGAAGCAACGGAAAATGTGTGCTTTGCACCTTTTGATACAACTGTGGATATTGTAATGCCGACTGAAGGAGAAATAACATCACGATTCGGATATCGCTATCATCCGATTACGGGTAAATTCGGTGTACATAACGGTACGGATATTGCTGCACCCGAAGGTACTCCTATATATGCTGCATTTAACGGTAGGGTAGAGGAGATAGGATATAACAGTGTGAGAGGTAATTATATTCTTCTCTCTCACGGCGGTGATACACAGACACTGTATATGCACTGCAGCGAGATCGTAGCCCCTGAGGATTCCGTTGTAAGACAGGGCGAAATTATAGCAAAGGTTGGCAATACCGGTTATTCTACGGGGCCGCATCTTCATTTTTCGATTCTTATAGGCGGTAAATACTGCAATCCGGAGTGGTTGATAAATGAACTTTAAAATTAAAGGAAGCTGTGTTAATATCAGCTTCTTTTTCTTTGTTACAGTGTGTGTTGCTCTCGTGCTTGATACGACGGATACGGCGGTACTTGCTCTTTGTGCGGCAGGTGTGCACGAGGGAGGACATCTGCTTTGTATGCTGCTTTATGGTGAACGTCCGTCAAGTATCTTTGTGGCACCGTTTGGATTCAGTATTACAAGGTGTGGTGTAAGCAGTTACCGCAGAGAAATGATCATTGCCTTTGCAGGACCTCTTGCGAACATTATTGCGGCATTTGTTATGTTTATTATTGTGCTTATTTGTCATCAGACAAGGCTTATAAAACCGATTGCCGTTAATCTTTCGCTTGCAGTTTTTAATCTTTTGCCTATTGAGCCGCTTGATTGCGGCAGGGCAGTTCGGTACTGGCTTATGTGCAGAATGAATACGGTAAGAGCCGAAAAAACTGTTTTCATAATCGGTGCCGTCTGTCTTGTGCCTGTAGCCGCTACGGGCTTTTTAGTGCTTATAAAGAGCAGATATAATATAACTCTTTTGCTTGCAAGCATTTATTTATCCTATATGCTCTTGAAAAGAAGAGAATAATACTATATAATAGGTGCACTATTGTTTTTTGGAGGAATTTATGCTTTCCGAAAAGATTGAAAGAATACTTCCGCTTGTTCAGAAGCCCGGCAGATATACGGGCGGTGAGTTGAACAGCGTTGTAAAGGATGCTTCAAAGGTTGATATCCGTTATGCTTTCTGCTTCCCCGATACATATGAGGTAGGTATGTCGCATCTGGGTATCAAAATACTTTATTCGCTTGTCAATGCCCGTGAGGATGCTTGGTGTGAGCGTGTGTTTGCTCCGTGGATTGATATGGAAGAGCAGATGTGCAAAAATAATATTTTGCTCTACGGACTTGAAAGCGGCGATCCTATAAAGGATTTTGACTTGGTCGGTTTTACGCTTCAGTATGAGATGAGCTATTCAAACGTGCTGAATATGCTCGACCTTGCAGGTATACCTCTACGCTCGGCAGACAGACACGACCTTACTCCGATTGTTATCGCAGGCGGTCCGTGCGTATGCAACGCAGAGCCTATGGCGGATTTCTTTGACATTATGCTTCCGGGTGAAGGCGAAGAGGTTACAAACGACCTTATCGACCTTCTCAAAGAGCATAAAGCAAAGGGTTCAACAAAGCAGGAGTTTCTGCTTGAGGCTGCAAAAATAAAGGGTATATATGTGCCGTCACTTTACGATATTGAATATAACGATGATAATACCGTCAAGGCAATAAAGCCTCTCGGTACAGCACCCGAAAAGGTAGAGAAGCGTATAGTTTCAGACCTCGATAAGGTCTATTTCCCGGATACATTTATTGTACCCTCGGTTGAGATTATTCACGACAGAGCTGTTGCGGAAATTTTCCGCGGCTGTATCCGCGGCTGCCGTTTCTGCCAGGCAGGGTATATTTACCGCCCTATCCGTGAGAAGCAGGCTGATACAGTCAACCGCAACTGTAAGAGTATCTGTGATTCGACAGGCTATGATGAGGTTTCGCTTTGTTCGCTGAGTACAAGCGATTATACGAATCTTGAAGAGCTTCTTGGTAAGCTTCTCGATTGGACGGAAAAGGATAAAATCAATATTGCACTTCCGTCATTGCGTGCCGACAATTTTTCGAAGGAGCTTTCCGAGCGTCTTGCTTCTGTAAGACGAAGCGGTCTTACATTTGCTCCCGAAGCCGGTACTCAGCGTATGCGTGACGTTATAAATAAGAATATAACCGAGGAAGAGATTCTTTCTGCCGCACGCAAGGCTTTTGACGGCGGCTGGACAAGCGTCAAGCTCTACTTTATGCTCGGTTTGCCTACGGAAACAGATGAGGATATTGTTGCTATCGCTCAGCTTGCACAGAAGGTGGTTGAAGAGTTTTATCGCAACCCCAATAAACCCAAGGGTAAGAGTGTAAATGTCAGTATCAGTGTTGCTCCCTTTGTGCCCAAGCCGTTTACTCCTTTCCAGTGGGAGGCACAGAACACAAAAGAGGAGCTGCTTCGTAAACAGCAGCTTGTTATCAACAGTCTTACGAGCAGAAAGATTTCACTCACCAGACACAATACTGAAATGAGTTTCCTTGAAGGTGTCTTTGCAAGAGGTGACAGAAGACTTTCTGCAGTTATTGAAACTGCATGGAGAAAAGGATGTAAGCTCGACGGCTGGGAAGAGTGCTTCAGACTTGATGACTGGATGCAGAGCTTTGATGATTGCGGTATTTCACCCGAATTTTATGCAAACCGTGAGCGTGCACTTGATGAGATTCTTCCCTGGGATCATCTTGATTACGGTGTTACAAAATCGCACCTTGTCAGAGAATATAACAAAGCTCACAATAACGAGACTACACCGCACTGCCGTGAGAAATGTGCAGGCTGCGGAGCTAATAAACTGAACGGAGGCGAATGCGATGCGTTGCGTGAGAGTGCTGCTTGCAAAAAGAGGCAGAGCTAAATATACATCACATCTTGATATGCAGCGTTGCATGATGCGTGCCGTACGCCGTGCCCGTATTGAGCTGTGGTATACCGAGGGCTTTAATCCTCATCCTTATGTTACTTTTGCTCTTCCGCTTCCTCTCGGTGTTGAGAGTGACGGCGAGCCGGTAGATATCCGTCTCGAAGGCGATATGACAAACGAAGAAGTGCGTGACAGGCTTAACGAAACAATGCCTGAGGGTATTGAGGTCGTTGATGTTGCCGATGCGGTCAATAAGCCGGGCGATATTGCTTTTGCCCGCTATCATATTGAGCTTTATCCGAAGGAGGGACTTGCAGACAAGATATCCGCCGCACTTGCAAGCGGTAATCTGCCTGCAGAAAAGCTCGGTAAAGCAGGCAGAAAAAAGGTTACAAAGCAGATTAATGTAAGTGAGCTTATGGGCGAATATACTGTACAGAATAAAGACGACTGTGTGTTTATTGATATAATTCTTGCCGCAGGCAGTCAGCGTAATGCAAGCCCGTTTATACTTCTCGAAGCGCTTTCAGCCGCAACAGGTGAGAGCATAGAGTACAAGAGAATAACCCGTAAAGCAATTTTACTTGCAAATCTCGAAAATTTTTAAAAAAACACTTGCAATTTGGAAATGTTTGTGTTAATATATCTAAGCGTTTGTTGTCCGTCGTTATCCGCGACGGGTATTAATGCAAATAACATTAAGGCTGGCGGTCCTCTTTCGCAATAATTCATTCGATACGAACGCCTGAAAAATTTATGGAGGAAATCAAAATGGACGCATTGAAACTTATTGCACAGGACAGCATCAAGGCTGAGAAGCCCGTTGCCGAAGTTGGCGACACAGTCAGAGTTGACGTTAAGATCCGTGAAGGTGACAGAGAAAGAATCCAGGCTTTCGAAGGCATCGTTATCGCTCACAAGGGCAGCGGTGTTTCCGAGACATTCACAGTACGCCGTGTTTCCTACGGTGTAGGTATCGAGAGAGTTTTCCCTGTTCACTCTCCCAATGTTGCTAAGGTTACCACAATCAGAAAAGGTAAGGTTCGCAGAGCAAAGCTCTACTACCTTCGTGACAGAGTCGGTAAGGCAGCAAAGGTTAAGCAGGATCTTAAATAATTTGATTTTTGCTCAACAAAATGAGGAACAAGTCTTGTACTTGTTCCTTTTTTTTGATATAATATATTCTGAGCGATTATTTTTGCTTTTAATTATGCCTTTTAGCTGGTGAAGAATTGAAAATTACCGAATATAATAAAAAATACAATATTTCTGCTGAGCAGCCGCCCGAGATGCACAGCAAAAAGAACAAGGTGACAGAGGCTATGTTTGATTGGATAACTTCTGTTGTTATTGCGGTTGTCTTTTTATGCATTATGTTTACTTTCTTTGTGCGTCCGGTAAAGGTTGACGGCGACTCAATGCTGCCGACTTTGCAGGATAAAAACTGGCTTGCGGTTTCTGCTTTTGACAGCAATCCGGAGCAGGGTGAGATCGTTATTGTTACACAGCCCAATATGACATCAACGGGCGGCCCCGTTGTCAAGCGTGTTATAGCCGTAGGCGGTCAGGAGATCGACATAGATTTTAATAACGGCATAGTGTATGTTGACGGAAAAGCTCTTGATGAGCCGTACATACTTGAAAAGACTTATCGAAGCTTTGATGTTAAATTCCCGCTGACAGTGCCTGAAGGCTATCTCTTTGTTATGGGAGATAACAGAAATGACTCGCTTGACAGCCGCTCGACACGTATCGGTCTTATAGATGAGCGCTATGTGCTCGGCAGCTGCCTTTTCAGAGTTTATCCCTTTGGCAGTGTTGATTAATAAGGAGGAACAGAAATATGAACGAAGAAAACATAAATGCACAGGGCTCACTTGATGAGCAAAATCTTGAAGAAAAGAGCAAGAAAAGCCCGACTAAATTTATAGTTGATTTTGTATCTATTATAGCAACATCTATTGTTGCCATAATGCTTATCTTTACATTTGCTTTCAGAATTGTGGGCGTAAGCGGTCCGTCAATGATGAATACGCTTGTCAACGGTGACTGGCTTATGGTTTCGGCTTTTATTACTGAGCCCGAACGCGGTGATATCGTTATTATTACTCAGCCCAACGCTTATAACGAGCCTATAGTAAAACGTGTTATCGCTGTAGGCGGTGATACGATAGATATCGATTTTGATACAGCAGCCGTATCCGTAAACGGTAAGGTGATAGATGAGCCTTACCTCGCTACTCCTACAACAACCGATGAGGGTGCATGGCAGTATCCTCTTACTCTTAAAGAGGGTCAGGTGTTTGTTATGGGCGATAACCGTGAGCATTCGTCCGACAGCCGCTCACCAGATATAGGTCTTATAGATGAAAACTATATTCTCGGTAAGGTGCTTCTCAGATTTTCTCCGATAAGCGAATTTAGAATTTTCGGTGATTACGATTATGAATGATACACAAAAGCAGGTTGTACAGTGGTTTCCGGGTCATATGGCGAAGACCCGCAGGCTTATCAAGGAAAGCTTGCCTATGGTTGATGCTGTAACCGAGCTGATTGATGCACGTGTACCGATCAGCAGCAGAAATCCTGAGCTTGATGAGATGACGGGCAAGAAGCCCAGAATAATTCTTCTTAACAAATGTGACGTTGCCGACGAAAATGCAACACGCCAGTGGCTCGATTATTTTAATTCAAACGGTGCCTATGCAATAGCTGTTGATTGCCGCAGCGGTAAGGGGTTGCAAAATTACCGTCCGCTTGTACGCAAGGTACTTGCCGATAAAATCCGTGCCAATGAAGAAAAAGGTATGGCAGGTAAGAGCCTTCGCGTTATGGTTGTCGGTATTCCCAATACGGGTAAATCCTCATTTATCAACCGTATGATAGGTACGAGCAAAGCCAAGGTTGCCGACAGACCGGGTGTAACCAAGAACAACCAGTGGTTTAATATAGGCGGCGGTATCGAGCTGCTTGATACGCCCGGTGTGCTTTGGCCTAAATTTGATGACCCGAAGGTCGGCGACAGACTTTCTTTTATAGGTTCTGTAAAGGATGAGGTTGTTGACGTTGAAACAATGGCAGTGCGTCTTATCGAGGTGCTTGCAAAGGATTACACCTCAATGCTGACTGAACGTTATAAGCTCGGCAATATACAAGGGCTTGAAGATTATGAGATACTCGAGCTTATAGGCCGCAAACGCGGTATGCTTATAAGTGGCGGTGAGATTGATACGGAGCGTGCCGCAAACACTCTGCTCGATGAATACCGTGGCGGTAAGCTCGGCAAAATTACACTCGAAAGGCCGTGAGATAAATGCCCGATTACGAATACGAATCAAAAGCATCTGCTATGGGCTACGGCAATATCTGCGGTGTAGACGAAGCCGGCAGAGGGCCGCTTGCAGGTCCTGTTTATGCGGCGGCTGTCATTCTGCCGCAGGGTCTCGTTATCGAAGGTCTTAATGATTCGAAAAAACTCAGCGAAAAAAAACGCGAGCTTTTATATGATAAGGTTATTGAAAACGCTGTTGCCTGGTCGGTAGGTATTTCTACAGAGCAGGAGATAGACGAAGTCAATATACTTCAGGCAACATATCTTGCTATGCGCCGTGCTGTTGAGGGGCTTGAGGTTAAGGCTGACTACGCTCTTATCGACGGCAACCGTATGCCTCCTCTTTCAATAGAAGGCGAAACCGTGATAAAGGGCGATTCACTGTCAATGAGTATTGCGGCAGCTTCAATAATAGCTAAGGTAAGCCGTGACAGATTTATGCTCGAAATTGATAAGAAATATCCTGAATATCAGTTCAGTAAACACAAGGGCTACGGCACTGCACTTCATTATGAAATGATCGAGAAATACGGCATTTCGCCTGTGCACAGACGAAGCTTTCTCAAAAAACTGTTATGAATATAAAACGTATAAAAGGTGACGTTGGTGAAGCTTATACGGCAAAATGGCTCAGGCGTCACTTATATAAGGTTATTGATACCAATTATTCCTGCCGTTTCGGTGAGATTGATATTATTGCACGTAAGGGTGATTTTATCTGCTTTGTCGAGGTCAAAACACGGTCGGTCAATGCGATTGACAGGCCCGCAAGTGCGGTGGGGCTTGCAAAACAGCGCAGATTAATTGCAACTGCACAGCATTATCTTACCTTTAATCCGACCGAGCTTCAGCCGCGGTTTGATGTTGCTGAGGTTATAACACAGGGTGATAAGGTTACAGATTTTAATTATATAGAAAATGCTTTTGATGAATTTTGATGAAATTATTTAAAGGTGGTCTTTAATTTGATGTACACAAGCACAAGAGACAATTCCGTGCGCGTTTCTGCTGCACAGGCAATCGCAAACGGCATCTCAAAGGAAGGCGGACTTTATGTCCCCACACAAATCCCGACTCTTACGGCAGACGAGCTTAAGGAACTTGTCGGTAAGGATTATCAGGGCAGAGCAGTAGCTGTGCTCTCAAAGTACCTTTCCGACTTTACCGAGCAAGAGGTTGCTGACTGTGTAAGCGGCGCGTACGGCGGCGGTAAATTCAGCAGTGACAAAACAGCTCCCGTTGTAAAGCTCGACTCCTCTGCTTATATTCAGGAGCTCTGGCACGGTCCTACCTGTGCTTTTAAGGATATGGCTCTGCAGATTCTTCCTCATCTTCTCACACGTGCTGCAGCTAAAACTGCAGGCGATAAGCAGATTGTTATTCTTGTTGCAACTTCAGGCGATACAGGTAAGGCTGCACTTGAAGGCTTCAAGGATGTACCCAATACAAAAATTCTTGTTTTCTATCCGTCTGACGGTGTCAGTGCAATGCAGAAGCTGCAGATGATCACTCAGGAGGGTAACAACGTCGGCGTAAGTGCAATCAAGGGCAACTTTGACGATGCACAGAGCGGTGTCAAAGCAATATTCACCGACCCCGAGGTTGCAAAGCTTCTTGAGGATAACGGTATGCAGTTTTCTTCCGCAAACTCAATCAACTGGGGAAGACTTGCACCGCAGATTGTTTACTATATCTCCGCTTACTGCGATATGGTTGAACAGGGTGCAATTAACCTTGGCGATAAGATTAATGTCTGTGTTCCCACAGGCAACTTCGGCAATATCCTTGCCGCTTACTATGCAAAAGAAATGGGCCTGCCGATTGAGAAGCTCATCTGTGCTTCAAACGCAAACAACGTTCTTACAGACTTCCTTTCAACCGGTACTTACGACCGCAACCGCAGCTTCTACGCTACAATTTCACCCTCAATGGATATTCTTATTTCCTCTAACCTCGAGAGACTTCTCTATATCCTCAGCGGCGGTGATGATAAGAAGGTCGCAGGCTATATGGCTGAGCTTTCCGCTACAGGTAAGTATACAGTCGATGCTGATATTCTTGCAAAGATAAACTCACTATTTGCCGCAGGCTGCTGCGATGATGCCGAAACAAAGGCAACAATCGGCGAAGTTTACAGTGATAAGAAGTATCTCTGCGATACGCATACAGCTGTTGCTGTCAAGGTTTACGATGAGTACCGTGCTTCAACAGGTGATGCAACACCTACAGTTATCGCTTCAACAGCAAGCCCGTTCAAGTTTACTGCAAGCGTGCTTTCAGCTGTTGATGCTTCACTTGTCAAGGGTGAGGAATATGAGATGACAAAAACTCTTGCTGACGCAACAGGTGTTGAGTGCCCCGTACAGCTTACAGGTCTTGAGAATAAGACTGTACGCTTCAGCGAGGTTATTGATAAGAGCGATATGCGTAAGGCAGTTTTCGCAATGCTCGGCATAAACTAATTACAAAGAAAGGCTAATGGAATGTCATTATTTGCAATCGGTGATACACATCTGTCTTTCGGCGTCGAAAAGCCGATGGATGTCTTTCACGGCTGGAATGATTATGAAAAGCGGCTTGAGGAAAACTGGCGCAGTATAGTAGGTGATGATGATACCGTGCTTATCTGCGGCGATGTTTCCTGGGGAATGAAGCTTGGCGAAGCTTTACCCGATTTCAAGTTTCTTGATTCCTTGCCCGGCAAAAAGCTGCTGATGAAGGGTAACCACGACTATTGGTGGGAAACCAAAGCTAAGATGAAGCGTCTGCTTGATGACAATTCCATTGGCTCGATAGATTTCTTATTCAACAACGCTGTTCACCTCGGCACTGTAAGCGTTGCAGGTACAAAAGGCTGGTTTTACGACAGCGGTGCAGAGGACGAGGCGAAGGCTCTCAACCGTGAGCTTTGCCGTCTGCGTCTTTCATTGCAGGAGGCAACAAAGCTCGGCGGTGAGCCTGTGGCCTTTCTTCACTATCCGCCGATCAGCAACAGAGCTGTATGCGAGGAAATAGTAAATCTGCTCACAGAGTTTGGTGTGAAGCGCTGCTATTATGCTCACCTTCACGGTGCATCAATCAAAAATGCTTTTACGGGTGAGTATAGGAATATCAGATTCCACCTCATTTCAGGTGACAGCCTCGGATTTTGTCCGAAATTAGTGGAAAAATTTTAAAAAAATTCATAAATTTATTTCCAAAACTATAGCCTTTTTGAAATTTACATGCTATAATACCTTGGTTATAAAAATAGGAGGATTTTAAAAATGAGCTTAAAATCAGTAAAAGAAGTAGAAGCTAACGTACATGAACTTACCGTAACTATCGATGCAGACACATTCAAGGCAGCAACGGTAAAGGTTTACAACAAGCAGAAGAAGGATATTTCTGTTCCCGGTTTCCGTAAAGGTAAGGTTCCGATGCACATGATCGAGAAGCTTTACGGTAAGGGTGTATTTTATGAAGATGCCCTCAACGATCTCTTCCCCGCAACAGTTGATGCAGCAGTTGCTGAGTCGGGTATCGACGCTGCAAGCGCACCCTACGATGCAAATGTTGTCGAAATCGGCGATAACGGTGTTGAAATGACAGTTAAGGTTGCAACAAAGCCCGATGTCGAAGTAGGCGAGTACAAGGGCATGAGCGCAGAGAAGGCTGCTGTTGAGGTTTCTGATGACGAAGTCAATCACGAGCTTGACCATCTCCGTGAGCAGGGCTCAAGACTTGTAAATGTTGACGACAGAGCTGCTAAGGACGGCGATATCGTTACAATAGATTTCGAAGGTTTTGTTGACGGCGTTGCATTCGACGGCGGCAAGGCAGAAGGCTACGACCTTACTCTCGGCTCCGGTTCATTCATCCCCGGCTTCGAGGAGCAGATTGTCGGCAAGTCGATCGACGAGGAGTTTGATGTAAACGTTACATTCCCCGCTGAGTATACACCCGAGCTTGCTTCCAAGGAAGCTGTTTTCAAGTGCAAGCTCCACAAGATCAGCGTTAAGGAGCTTCCCGAGCTTGACGATGAGTTTGCAAAGGATCTCGGCGAATATGATACACTCGACGAGCTCAAGGCAGGCATCAAGAAGGATATCACAGAGCGTAAGCAGCAGGATGCTGACAACGCATTCGAGAACGCTCTTCGTGAGCAGCTTGTAGAAAACCTCAAGGCAGAGATTCCTGCAATTCTCCTTGATGAGGCTTTCCAGCAGAATAAGGACAGCTTTATTCAGCGCTTCGAGTCACAGGGTATCAGCTATCAGCAGTACCTTCAGTACACAGGTATGGATGAGAAGATTCTCGACGAGCAGATCAGAGAAGAGGCTGTTAAGCAGCTCAAGCTTCGCTATGCGCTTGAGAAGATCGCTCAGCTCGAAGGCTTCGAGGCTACAGACGATGATGTAGCAGCAGAGTACGACAAGATTGCTACCACATACGGTATCGATATCGAGACAGTTAAGAAGGTTGCTCCCGTAGAGAGCATCAAGGCAGACATCGTTGTACAGAAGGCTATGCAGTTTGTAGTTGACAACGCAAAGGCTGCAAAGAAGAAGGCTGCCCCCAAGAAGAAGGCCGCTCCCAAGGCTGAAGCAGAGGGCGAGGAGAAGCCCGCTCCCAAGAAGAAGGCTGCTCCCAAGAAGAAGGCTGCAGAGAAAAAGGCTGAGGACGCTGAATAATTTCAGGTCTTAACGGTCTATAATAAATTTCAGCAAAACGACCGGCAGACCCTTCATTGTTAAGAGTCTGCCGGTTTGTAATAATAATTAAGGAAGGAAGATGTAACTATGAGTTTAGTCCCGTACGTAATTGAACAGACGAGCAGAGGAGAAAGACAGTTTGATATTTTCTCCAGACTTTTAAATGACAGAATTATTGTCCTCTCCGATGAGGTCAACGATGCAACAGCAAGCCTTGTTGTCGCTCAGCTCCTTTTCCTTGAGGGTCAGGACAGTGAAAAGGATATCAGCCTTTATATCAACAGCCCGGGCGGCTCTGTTTCCGCAGGTCTCGCAATCTACGATACAATGCAGTACATCAAGTGTGATGTTTCTACAATTTGTATGGGTATGGCTGCAAGTATGGGTGCATTCCTGCTTTCATCAGGTGCAAAGGGTAAGCGTTTTGCTCTTCCCAACAGTGAAATTATGATTCACCAGCCCCTCGGCGGTACAAGAGGTCAGGCTTCCGATATCCAGATTGAAGCTGAGCACATTATCAAAATCAAGAACAACCTCAACAAGATTCTTGCTGAGAATACAGGCAAGTCTGTAGAAACGATCGCTCTCGATACCGACAGAAACAACTGGATGAGTGCAGAGGAAGCTGCAGCATACGGTCTTGTTGATAAGGTTCTTTACAAGAGATAATTTTTTAAGGAGAATTCCGTAATGTCCAGAGATGGCGAAATGAGAGAAAAACCTGTTCGCTGTTCGTTCTGTAATAAACTTCAGAGCCAGGTCGATAAGCTTATAGCCGGTCCGGGTGTGTTTATCTGTAATGAATGTGTCGAACTTTGCTACAATATAATTGAGGATGAAGAAGCCAATGCTCCTAAGGCAAAGTCTGCTTCAAAGGGCGGCTTTACTCTGCCTAAGCCTATGGAAATCAAGCAGAGGCTTGACGAATATGTTATCGGCCAGGAAGAGGCAAAGGTCGTCCTCAGTGTTGCTGTTTATAATCACTATAAGCGAATATTCTTCGGTGCCGATTCCGATGCCGAGATTCAGAAGAGCAATATCCTTATGCTCGGCCCTACAGGTGTGGGTAAAACTATGCTTGCACAGACCCTTGCAAAGACACTTGATGTGCCATTTGCAATTGCCGATGCAACAACTCTCACAGAGGCAGGCTATGTAGGCGAAGATGTCGAGAATATTCTGCTCCGTCTTATCCAGGCAGCAGATTTCGATATCGAGCGTGCAGAGCGTGGTATAATATATGTTGATGAGATTGATAAGATTGCACGCAAATCCGAAAGCACATCCATCACACGTGATGTAAGTGGTGAGGGTGTACAGCAGGCACTGCTCAAGATTATTGAGGGTACTGTTTCAAATGTACCCCCCGGAGGCGGCAGAAAGCATCCTCAGCAGGAGTTTATTCAGATCGATACTTCCAATATCCTCTTCATCTGTGCAGGTGCTTTCGACGGTATGGAGAAGATTATTGAAAAACGTATCGGCGGTTCTGCTCTTGGTTTTGAGGCTGAGATAAAGGATAAGCGTCAGCTTGAGACCGACTATATTATGGGTCAAGCAATCCATCAGGATCTTGTGAAGTTCGGTCTTATTCCCGAGCTTGTCGGCCGTATGCCTGTTCTCACAGCTCTCCACGAGCTTGACCGTGATGCTCTTGTTAAGATTCTCAGCGAGCCTAAGAACTCTATCGTCAAGCAGTATACACAGCTTGTCGGTATGGATGATGTTGAGCTTGTATTTGAGCAGGAGGCACTTGAGGCTATTGCCGATAAAACTCTTGAGAAAAAGACGGGTGCCAGAGGTCTTCGCTCTATTATGGAGCAGACTCTTATTCCGATTATGTTCAAGGTTCCTTCTGAGCCTACAATCTCAAAGGTTATCATCACAGCTGACTGTGTGAAGAACGGTACGGCACCTGCAGTTGAACGTGATGAAACCCGCACAGAGCATAAGCTTACCACTACTCTCGACTTTTCAGTTGACCGCTCTAAGAAAAACAGAAAAGCGCATTGAAGCAATAACAGTTAAACGTGAGGGAATTGTCCATACCCTCACGTTTTTTTCTATCAATATTATATATATGCGTCATTTGCGAACTCTACAGCTTCATATTGCAACGCTTGTTGTATCTTTTTCTGTAGCGGATGTAACTCTCTGATTGCTGAAAACATATTATATTAGTGCAGCTCAATCGGAAGGAGGAAAACCGTGAACAGAAACGGCTTTTTTGATAATATTAATAATGATTTTCGCTTTAATGACGGTTCTTGTAACAGACGACGTCAGCAGAATTGCTGTTGTGAAGAAAACAATTCTTGCTGCATTAAGTATATTCCGGGACCGCAGGGGCCCGTGGGTCCTCAAGGTCCTATTGGTGAGACGGGTCCCGTCGGTCCTCAAGGTCCTGTAGGTGCAACAGGTCCTGTGGGTCCTCAAGGTCCCGCAGGTGCAACAGGTCCTATCGGTCCTCAGGGTCCTGTAGGCGAAGCCGGCCCGGCCGGTCCTCAAGGTCCCGTAGGCGCAACAGGTCCTGTAGGTCCGCAGGGTCCCGCAGGTGAAACAGGTCCCATCGGTCCTCAGGGTCCCGCAGGTGAAACAGGTCCCATAGGTCCGCAGGGTCCTGCAGGTGAAACAGGTCCTGCCGGCCCTCAGGGTCCTGTAGGTGAAGCGGGTCCTATCGGTCCGCAGGGTCCCGCAGGTGAAGCGGGTCCTATCGGTCCGCAGGGTCCTGCAGGTGAAACAGGTCCTATCGGTCCTCAGGGTCCTGTAGGTGCAAGCGGTCCTGTCGGTCCTCAAGGTCCTATAGGCGAAACCGGTCCCGAAGGTCCTCAGGGTCCTGCCGGTGGCGTTCTCGGATATGCAGACTTTTATGCATTAATGCCGCCGGACAACGCTGCAACAGTTGCGCCCGGTACAGACGTCAGCTTTCCGCAGGACGGTCCTAACAGCGGCGAAAGCATTGTGCGAACAGGTCCCGATTCTTTCGCTTTGACAGAAATCGGTGCTTACCAGGTGCTTTTCCAGGTCAGCGTAACAGAGGCAGGTCAGTTGATTCTGACGCTTAACGGTGCTGATTTGGAATATACAGTATCGGGTCGTGCAACAGGCGTATCTCAAATTGTCGGAATGGCTATTGTAGAGACTACTTCTGTTGATTCTATTCTTACTGTGAGAAATCCCGAAGGCACCGCGGCGGCACTTACTATCACTCCTCTCGCGGGAGGAACAAGGCCCGTTTCAGCGCATCTTGTCATAACACGAATCAGATAGTTAAAAAATCGGCTCCGATAAGTGCTTTGTCGGGGCCGTGTTTCTTTTCGGAAGGAGATTGCTTATGAAAAATGTAAAGTCGGGTTATACTCAACCGATAGTATGTCTTGATGCGGGACACTACGGAAAATACAATCGCAGCCCCGCAATTCCCGAATATTATGAATCGGATATGAATTGGAAACTGCATCTGATGCTCAAATCAGCTCTTGAAAAATACGGCATAAAAGTAAAAACCACAAGGGCAAACAAGGAAAAAGATTTGAGTCTTAATGCCAGAGGCACTGCTGCAAGGGGGTGCGATTTGTTTATATCTGTCCATTCCAATGCAACGGGCTCTCAGCCCAATGAGGATGTGGATTACGTTGTTGTGTTTGTTCCGTTGGATGGCTCGGGAGATGAGATCGGCAAAATATTGGCAGACGGTATCAGTGACGTAATGGGTACGAAGCAAAAGGGCAGGATCTCGACACGAGAAGGCAGTAACGGAGATTACTACGGCGTTATCCGCGCCGCTGTTGCCGTAGGTACAGCAGGCTTACTGGTTGAGCACTCTTTTCACACAAACACACGCTCGACACGTTGGTTAATGGATGATAATAATCTGATGCGATTAGCAGAAGCAGAGGCGGCACTTATTGCTGAGTACTACGGCATATCCGAAACGGGTGATCAACCGCAGAAAGGTACACTGTACCGTGTTCAGACAGGTGCTTACAGGGTTAAATCAAACGCCGATGCTCAACTAAAAAAAATAAAAGCAGCTGGCTTTAAGGCAGTTGTAACTAACGAAAACGGTCTGTATAAAATTCAGGCGGGTGCCTACAGCAAAAAAGCGAATGCCGAAAAACAGCTTGCACGTCTTCATGCAGCCGGCTTTGATGCGTTTATCAGCTGATGTAAAATACCAATCGTCATTCTGAGTGACAGCGAAGAGTCTCAGCAAGTGTTGAGATGCTCATCTGCATTCTCGGGATGACATTTTTTATACTTTTACATATAGAAAAAATATGAATGAAATTGTAAAATATTAACAAACTTTTAATAAATTGAATATAAATATTGAACAATTAACTTTTTGCTGGTATAATATGGTTGTACACAAATTGTATTAATGTGAAAATATCAAAGAGGGGATAAAAATGTCGCTTGGAAGTAAGATCGAAAATCTTAAGGTAATGAGCGGTGCAGGTCTGCCGGTGCCGCGGTTTGAGACTTTTTCTTTTGACGAATTGGTGCCTGACCGAAGTAAAATAAAGCATACACTTGCGTGGTCTGCCGGCAAAAGCTCTGCCGAAAAAAGCGTTCTTCTTAAAGCTGCCGTTAAGGAGAGCGTTTGCATTCCTGAAAAAATAAAGCTTGAAGGTGAGTTGTTTTCTGTCCGTTCATCGTCCTGCGTTGAGGATTCGTCCGACAACAGCTTTGCAGGTCAGTTTGATACCTTTCTCAATGTGCCTCGCGGTGAGATTGCCGAAAGAATAGTTGATTGTGTCTGCTCGCTTTATAATGAAAACGTGCTCGATTATATGAGCAAATCAGACCTTGATATCAATAACCTTGAGATGAATGTCATCGTACAGCGCATGGTCAACTCCGAAGTTTCGGGCATTGTTTTTACGGCTAACCCGCAGGGTATACTTAACGAGTGTGTAATCGTAGCAGGCAGGGGACTTGGCGAAAACGTTGTATCCGACAGAATTGATACAACCTCTTATTACTATTCGCTTACCGATGATATTTACTATTATGACGGTAAAGAGGATTTGCTCAGCGACTATATGGTACACAGAATTGTTGATACAGCAAAGCTGATATGCAACCGTTTCGGCGACTATATGGATATTGAGTACGCTATCGAGAATGATGAGCTGTATATTCTTCAGGCGCGCCCGATAACAACTCTTGACACTAAAAATCAGATCCTTTTTGATAACAGTAATATTGTCGAGAGCTATCCGGGTCTTAGTTCACCGCTTACGGTTTCATTTGTTGAGATGGTTTTTGCTGGCGTATTCAAGGATGCAGGCCGCCGTCTGCTTCACAATGAGCGTGAACTTAAGAAACACTACGATATACTTGAAAACACTGTCGGTAATGTCAACGGCAGAATTTACTATAATCTCAACAGCTGGTATGCTGCTATGAAATTTCTGCCCTTCAGCAAGAAAATAACTGCAGTCTGGCAGGAGCTTGTCGGCGTTAAATATAAGGAATACGACGACAGTGCAAATAAAATCAACCCGTTTGTAAAGGCTTCGGTTTATTTCAATACGGTTGCAGAGCTTCTGTGTACACCGAGAAATATGAAGAAGCTCAACGAGCGTTTTATTGAGATCAAAAACTATGTTTATTCCTGCTTTGAAGAGGAAATGACAGCGACCGAAATCCTCGAGCTTTTTGATAAGATTCAGGATAAACTGCTTTCCTGCTGGGGTATAACACTTCTCAACGATACATACGCGTTCATCTTTACGGGTCTGCTCAAGAGTCACCTCAAGTCAAAGTATGAGAACCACGAGGAGATTGCAAACAGCTACATTTCGGGTATATCAAATATTGAGAGTATGAAGCCTGTAAAAGAGATGATAAGAATTGCACTCGAGCGTGAAAATATGACCGAGGAAGAGTACATAAAACGCAGAAAGGCTTATATCGACGTATATGGCGACAGATGCCTCGAAGAGCTTAAGCTTGAGACAGAGACCTTCCGTACGAAATCTCAGCTGTTTGACGATAAAATCAGCGAATTTGAGCAGGATAAAGAAAAACTTGCCGCTTTGCTTGGAAGTCAGGGTGATGAAAAGCCACCGCTCAAGCGTGACCCGATTACAAACTTCCTGAGTAAACGCTGTATGCTCGGTATAGGTAACAGAGAAATACAGCGTCTTAACCGCAGCCGTATCTTCGGTATGGTGCGTGAGGCTGTGCTAAGGCTTGGCGATATATACTGCAAAGCCGGATACATAAACGAAACAAGAGATGTCTTTTACCTTACTCTTGATGAAGTCTATTCGCTGGCTGAAACACCTTGCGATATGCGTGACACGGTACAGAGAAGAAAAGAAAAATACGAAATGTTTGCACTTCTGCCTGCTTATTCACGTATTGTCTTTGCTTCAAACCCCTTTGACAAAAACCACCGCAGTATCAATATGACCTCTATGTATTCTTCAAAGGATGAAATGGTAGGTGTGCCTTGTTCAAACGGTGTGGTAGAGGGTGAAGCCTGCGTTGTAACCGATGTCAAGCAGGTTAGAAGTGTCAAAGATAAAATACTTATCACAAAAATGACAGACCCCGGTTGGGTTTTCCTGCTTGCAGAGGCAAAGGGTGTAGTCAGCGAAAAAGGCTCGCTTCTTTCGCATACGGCTATTATCTCGCGTGAGCTCGGTATACCTGCAGTAGTTGGCATAGAGGGGCTTATGTCAACCGTCAAAAACGGCGATATCGTCCGCCTTGACGGTGCAACAGGTGTAGTCAAAATCATAAAAAGAGTGTAAATACGTATAAAACAAAAGGAGGTAAAAAATTATGAAAAAAACAATGAGAAAAATTTTGTCTGTAATCCTTTGTGCAGTGCTTCTTTTCACTACTGCAAGCGTAGCCTTTGCGGCGGACGATAATTCTCAAGCGGAAATTGTTAGCGAAGTTTACAAACTTGGCAATGTGCTCATTGTCACTTTTGACAGTGCATATTCCAAAACAGGTGAAATACCTGATGTTATTGTTCATTCACAAGAGTTTAAAGATGAAACCGTTAATCAAACTCAAGTCAGTAAAGAGAGACTTACTGTGGAAGTTTATGAGTATGAAGGTAAGCAATATCCTCAGCTGTTTATTAATGTTGATTTTTGCCAGAGAGTAATCTCTGTCGAAATCGGAGAAGGCGTTTTTATAACAGAAAGCGGTGAAAAGAGTCCATCGGTAAGTATACAGAGATCACAAATAAAATCAAACTCATTTGTTGATAAATTTGATGTTGAATGTCAATTTAAAGGTTATTTTATTTATGATGATCCGTTTGCATATATCAGTGGTGACAATAAAAAGCACAATTATACTATTATCGGAACACCCGTAAATGTTGAAACTCTATTTGTTTGTGATTATGCTCAGATTTGGGAAGATGATGTTGAAGTTAAGTATACCGTTAACGGAAAATCGGTTGAAATAATTTCTGATGAGTTCATTGCCGAGGAAGCAGGAGAATATGTCGTAGAGATAAAGCTGAACGATGTTTTGAAATCTGGCGTATGTTTTACCGCTGTAAATGAGCAAACGGCATATTTCGATAATTTAGGGTCATCAGCTTTGACAATGCTGATTTCACCGGTTGAATTTTTGTTAGGTCTGGCAGGTTTCTTATTAATGCCGGGTCTTGGTACATTCGGTGGTCCTGTAATAATGGGAGATGCACTCGAAACAATACCTTACTTCTTTTCTGTGCTGTTTGGCGGTCCGAAATTCTATAGAATTGTGCTCAATAATGAGTGATTGGATTAATACTAAAGGAGGTTAATTATGAATAAGACTTTTAAAAGATTTTTATCAGTTATCCTTTGTGCGGTGATGCTTTTTACCATTTCTAGCGTAGCTTTTGCGGCGGAGGATAATGCAGAAGTGCTTGAAAAAAGCTTTACATGCGATTATTATCTGCGCCTTGATAAGGTTGTTGTTACCTTTAACAGTGAGTATACCGAAATCGGAGAAACACCAAAGGTTACAGTTTATTCAAGGGAACAGAATTCCGAAACGGTTAATGTAACTGTGGTTGACAAGGATAAAGTTTATATGGAAATATTTGAACACAACGGTGTCAGATATCCGCAGTTGTTTGTTGACGTTAGCTTTTGTTGGACAGTGTTAGCTGTTGAAGTAGGCGAAGGGGCTTTTATAAGAGCTAATGGTGAGAAAAGCGCAAAGGTTGAAATTTCAAATTCAAGAATTAAAGACAGATATAAAGACGGCTTTGATGTTGAGTGTGAAGGTGAAGTATATTGGCTTTATGAAAATCTTTTGGATATTTCTAATATGGAATCTTATTGCTATGCAACGGTAGGTAAGCCTATAAAGGTGAACGTTTCGATTGAAGGTAATCACGCAGATGCCTGGCGTGAAAAAGCGGTGGTTACATATACCGTTAACGGAAAAACCGTTGAGATTAATTCTGATGAATTTACACCTGAGGAAGCAGGCGAGTATATCATACAGATACAGCTTAATGATATGATAAGAAAGTTTTCTTTTGAAGTAAAAGACGAAAAAACATCATATTTTGAAGGTGTGGGTATGGCAGGAAAAGTATTGCTTGTTTCGCCGCTTGAGTTTTTCTTCGGTTTGTTTGCTTTCTTTTTTGCTCCTGGATTCGGTACGATTGGTGGACCCGGTTTTATGCTCGATGCTTTCAGAAATATCGGCAGATTTGTAATGGCAATATTTACGGGTCCGGAATACTTTGACCATACTTTTGGCTTGAAATATTAAACAGCAGCGATTCGAATTCCGTTCCATTCTTGAAATGTAAAAATTTTATGATATAATAATAACAGAACGGAGGGATAGTATGTGGATTATATACCTGTTTTTTTGCGGCAGCGGCACTGTTTTTATTGCCATGGCTCTGGTGAGAATTATTCAAATGAAGCGTTGTACAGAGGTTGTAGACGGCTGGTTTCTTGATACTGTAAGAGTATTGAATGTCAGATACCATACAACAAAGGCAAAGTTTTTTTACGTGTATGACGGTAAGGAATACTATGGGCTGACAGACCTCGGTATCAGTACGAAGCGTATGAATGAGTTTTCAAAAAGCTGTAAATACACGCTGTTTGTAAACCCGAAAAATCCGCATAAATTTGCCTATGATAAGAAGCTTACATTAGGCAATGAAATTATTCCGTTAATATCCGGTGCGTTATTTATTATTGCTCCTATTGCGTTTGATATTTGGACGGGATTCTTTTGGTTAAGGTGGTTTTAAAATTAAAACGAGCGATGAAACTTTTGCGGTTTCATCGCTCGTTTAATATTTATCTATTCTGTTTTGTCATTCTGAGCGGAAGCGAAGAATCTTATCGTAATTTGCTTTGTTAAAAAAGCATTAACAAGACGTTTTACGCATACGTGAAAATTCAACCGTAGGGGCGCCCAGCGGGCGTCTGTTTTTGTTGTCATCGTTTTTATGGCGGACGGCCAATGGCCGCCCCTACGAAATGACATATAAATTGATGTGATATAACCTACCTCGTTACCTCAATTTACTTGGAAATATCCGTTTTATTGAGGTATTGCGACTGATGCTAATCAGTGTTTGAAGTGGCGCATACCGCAGAATACCATTGCGATACCTGCTTCGTTGCAAGCCTTGATTGAGTCTTCGTCACGGATTGAGCCGCCCGGCTGAATGATAGCTGTGATGCCTGCTGCCTGAGCTGCCTTTACACAGTCGTCAAACGGGAAGAATGCATCGCTGCCCATAACGCTTCCCTTTGCCTTGTCACCTGCGTACTTGATAGCAAGCTCAAGTGCTGTGATACGGTTTGTCTGGCCGGGGCCGATACCTGTTGTTGCGTTATCCTTTGCAAGTGCAATGCCGTTGGACTTAGTGTGCTTTACAACCTTCCAAACGAACATAAGCTGCTTCATTTCTTCCTCTGTGGGCTTTCTGTCTGTAACACAAACGATGTCCTCTTCATTGAGAAGCTCTGTGTCAAGCTCCTGAACAAGCAGACCGCCTGCAACCTTCTTCATATCAACAAGACCCTTCTTGTTGGAATCTGCAAGGTTGGGAAGCTCAAGAAGGCGGATGTTCTTCTTAGCTGTGAGAATTTCGAGAGCCTTCTCGGAGAACTTGGGAGCAATGATGATCTCAAGGAAGATCTTTGCAAGCTCGTTAGCTGTCTCCTCATCAACCTCACGGTTGAGAGCAACGATACCGCCGAAGATTGAAACGGGGTCAGCATTGTATGCGTTGAGATATGCCTCGTGAATTGTCTTGCCGATACCGACACCGCAGGGGTTAGCGTGCTTAACACCGACGGCAACGGGCTCGTCAAAGCCGAATTCCTTGATGATGTCAAGTGCACCGTTAGCATCGTTGATGTTGTTGTAGCTGAGCTCCTTACCGTGAAGCTGCTTTGCAGCGGAAAGTACATTGTCAGCTGCACCGACTTCTGTGTAGAAAGCTGCCTTCTGGTGCGGATTCTCGCCGTAGCGCATATCCTGAACCTTCTCGAAGGTCATTGTGAAGCAGTTTGCAAACGGGTCTTCGCCGCGCTGCTTTCTGAGGTATGTGTTGATCATTGAATCATAGTTAGCTGTGTGCTCAAATACCTTGCCTGCAAGCTTGAACTTTGTCTCCTTGCTCGGTGTACCGTTAGCCTTGTACTCTTCAATAACTGTTGCGTAGTCTGCAGGGTCAACGATAACAGCAACATCCTGCCAGTTTTTAGCAGCTGCACGAATCATTGTAGGACCGCCGATGTCGATATTCTCGATAGCGTCCTCAAGTGTAACGTCAGGCTTGAGAATTGTCTGCTTGAAGGGGTAGAGGTTGATTGCAACAACGTCAATCGGAGTAACTTCGAGCTTTTCAAGTTGCTCCATGTGCTCGGCGTTTGAGCGCATAGCAAGGATACCTGCGTGTACCATCGGATGAAGAGTCTTTACTCTGCCGTCAAGGCACTCGGGGAAGCCTGTGATGTCGGAAACCTGTGTGCAGGGGATGCCTGCATCTGCAACAGCCTTTGCTGTGCCGCCTGTGGAAACTATTTCAAAGCCGAGCTCGTAAAGCTCTTTTGCAAACTCGACAATACCTGTCTTGTCTGATACACTGAGAAGTGCTCTTTTTTTCATTTTGGTTGCCTCCTGAATTTTTACTTTCTTTCTTCACACAGCTTTGCAACTGCTGCGGGGAGTATTTTCCATTCTGCCTGCTCCATAACTCTGCGCTGGAGAATTTCGGGTGTGTCACCGTCGAGCACGTCAACCGCTTTCTGTGCGATAATTCTGCCTCCGTCGGGGATTTCATTTACAAAGTGCACAGTTGCACCCGTAACCTTAACACCTTTCTCAAGTGCCGCCTCGTGCACCTTAAGGCCGTAGAAGCCTTTGCCGCAGAAAGAGGGAATGAGAGCAGGGTGAACGTTTATAATCTTTTCGGGGTATTTCTCTATGATTTTCTCGCTGAGTATGGTCATAAAGCCTGCAAGGACTATGAGATCAGCCTCTGCAGCTTCAAGCTCAGCTAAAAGTGCGGTTTCAAATTCCTCGGCTGTCTTGCCTTTACGCTCAACAACAACGCCCTGTACGCCTGCATTCTTCGCACGTTCAAGTGCGTAAGCACCTGCGGCGCTTGAAATAACGCGTACGAAGTTACCGTTAGGAATCTGACCTGCTGCCTTGGCATCGAGCAAAGCCTGCAGATTAGTACCGCCGCCCGATACAAGAACAACTATGTTTAACATATGTCAACACCCTTGTCGCCCTTGACAACTTCACCGATGATGTGAGCCTTTTCGCCGATTGCGTTTACTGCTCTTACTGCTTCGTCAGCCTTGTCAGCAGAAACTGCAACGCAAAGACCTACACCCATGTTGAAGGTGTTGAACATATCTCTCTCGGGGATGCCCTCGGAAGCGAGGAGGTTGAAGATGGGCTTTACGGGAACAGCCTTGCGCTCAACCTTTGCGCGAAGGTCGTTGCCGCTGAACATTCTCGGAATGTTCTCGTAGAAGCCGCCGCCTGTGATGTGAGATATACCGTGAATCTTGCATACATCCTTGATAGCGGAGATTGTCTTAACATAAATCTTAGTAGGTGTGATAAGCTCTTCACCAAGAGTCTTACCAAGCTCATCAACATATATTGAAAGTCTTTCGGGAGAAACGTTGAAAGCCTTTCTTACAAGTGAGAAGCCGTTGGAGTGAACACCTGAGGACTCAACACCGATAAGTACGTCGCCTGCGGCAATGTTTTTGCCGTCGATGATATCTTTTCTGTCTGCAAGGCCTACACAGAAGCCTGCAAGGTCGTATTCATCGTTTGTGTAGATGCCGGGCATCTCTGCTGTTTCGCCGCCTACAAGTGCACAGCCTGCCTGTACACAGCCGTCAGCAACACCGCTGACTATTGCTGCAACCTTTTCGGGGATGTTCTTTGCAACGGAAATATAGTCGAGGAAGAAGAGGGGCTTTGCGCCGGAGCAAGCAACGTCGTTTGCACACATGGCAACGCAGTCAATACCGACTGTGTTGTGGATATCCATCATGAATGCAATCTTGAGCTTTGTACCGACACCGTCAGTACCGGAAACAAGTACGGGCTCGCTGATTCCTGTGAGGTTGGGGATGAACATACCGCCGAAGCCGCCGATTTCATCAGCAACACCGGGTACTCTTGTCCGCTCAACGTGCTTTTTCATAAGCTTTACGGCCTCGTAACCTTTTGTTACGTCAACGCCTGCTTCTTTGTAGCTGTTTGAATAACTTTCCATCTTTAAAGCTCTCCTTTATGTCAATTGATTTTCTTACTGTATTTATCGACAAAGTTTTCACCTGTAACATCTACGGGGTATTCGCCCGTGAAGCAGGCATTGCAGAATTCTACGTTGGAGTTTTCTGCAACCTTCATCATTGATTCGAGGCTGAGGTAGCCGAGTGAGTCAGCACCGATGAATCGGCATATCTCGTCAATGTCGAGCTTGCAGGCAATCAGCTTGTCCTTCGAGCTGATGTCTGTGCCGAAATAGCAGGGGTTTATAAACGGTGGGGAGGAGATTCGCATATGAATTTCTTTTGCACCCGCATCCCTGAGCTTCTTGATGAGCTTCGCACAGGTTGTACCTCTTACGATCGAGTCGTCAACAAGTACTATTCTCTTGCCTTCAATTTCGTTGCCGAGGGGATTAAGCTTGATCTGTACGGAGCGTTCACGCTGTCTCTGTGTAGTCTGTATGAATGTTCTGCCGATATAGCGGTTTTTGATAAGTCCGAGTCCGAAAGGTATACCGGATTCGTTTGCATAGCCGATTGCGGCGTCAATTCCCGAGTCGGGCACACCGACTACAACGTCAGCCTCAACGGGATGCTCGATTGCGAGAAATTTACCTGCATTGAGTCTTGCACGGTGTACGCTTGCACCGTCGATAACCGAGTCGGGTCTTGCAAGATAAACGTGCTCGAATATGCACATTGAGGTTTTCTGACCGCAGTTGTCTTTGTTGCTGTAAACAGCATCCTCTGTGATAACGAGTATTTCGCCGGGCTCAATATCGCGTATTACTTCACCGCCGATGCTCTGTATAGCACAGGATTCGGAAGCGACGACATATGAATCGCCGAGCTTGCCGTAGCACAAGGGGCGGAAGCCCTTGGGGTCGCGTACTGCTATAAGCTTTTTGGGTGACATAATTATGAATGAATATGCACCCTCAAGCTCGCTCATTGCACGGGAGATAGCCTTCTCTATGTTTTCGGTCTGCAGTCTGTGACGTACGATGAGGTGTACAATCATTTCGGCATTGCTGTTTGTCTGGAAGACAGAGCCGCCTGCTTCAAGCTCTTTTCTGAGCTTTGCCGTGCTTACAAGGCTGCCGTTGTTGGCGATTGAGATAGAGCCTTTCGCGTAGCTCATAACCATAGGCTGTGAGTTTATTTCGTCTTCCTCACCCTGGGCTGAGTAGCGCACGTGACCTATTGCCACGTTGCCGTTGCCCAAGGCGGTGAGTGAAGCGAGCTTGTCTTTGTTAAATACGTCAGGCACTGTACCGAGCTCTGTGATGCAGTCAACGGTGTCGCCGTTACGGGCGGCAATACCGCAGCTTACCTGACCGCGGTGCTGAAGTGCGTAAAGAGCGAGGTAGGTTTCCTGTACGGCGTTGTGTTCGAGATTTCGGTTGAATATACCGAATACGCCGCATTCTTCATGAATCGACATAGTTGAGTCCCTCCCAAATTAAAGTGAAGCAACCTGAGCGGCAAGGGCGGCATCTTTTTCGAGTACCTTCTCAGCCATATCTTTTTTCATCTTTTCAAGAGCTTCTGCAAGTGAAGGCTCACTGAGTGCGAGCATCTGTACAGCGAGAATGGCGGCGTTTTCTGCGCCGTCAATAGCAACTGTTGCAACGGGGATGCCTGCAGGCATCTGTACTGTTGCAAGAAGTGCATCAAGACCGTCGAGTGTTGAGGACTTAACAGGGATACCGATAACGGGTAAAGTTGTGTGAGCGGCAAGTACACCTCCAAGATGAGCGGCTTTGCCTGCTGCAGCTATGATTACGCCGAAGCCGTTTGCGGCGGCATTCTTTGAAAACTCTGCTGCTGCATCGGGTGTTCTGTGAGCGGACATAACGTGTGCTTCACACTCTACACCGAACTCTCTGAGCTTTTTGATAGCCTTGCCGACTACCGGCAGGTCACTGTCGCTGCCCATAACGATTGCTACTTTTTTCATGATCGTGCACCTCTTAATTCAAAAGATTAAGGCTGTCGCACTTGGTTAAGAGCAACAGCCGATTTTTATTTATTGCAGAATTCGGCAATGCGGCAGGGAATAATGCTGTGTCCTGTGTGAAAAAGAAACATGGTTGCCACATCCTTCATTCAAGATAGATATATTTTAATTTATTTATCGACAGATTTCAAGCCCTAAAATAATATATTTTTTAATTTCTACATATATATGTATATATTATCAATTAAGTACTGCGTTTTGGTTATTATAACGATATTGCTAAGGAGGAATTCTTGTGAAAAAAGCAATTGCTTTGCTGTGCACTTTGTCTTGGGTTTTACTGTGCTCATGTGTACGTACGGGTCAGAAGGACAGTATGGACTTTTTGTCAAATATGGCAAGATCCGGCTATAATTGCCGTATCGAAGAGACGGTCAGCGGCAACAAGTTGAAAGAAAGCTGTTATATAAATGGCTGTAAGATGTCTCTTTATTCCGATTCTCAGGGGCGTCTTGTAAATATCACCGTAACCTATCAAGGCAGTGAGAGCGGAGGTTTTAAGGATCTTGCGTATGATGCTGTCAAAGCTTTTTGCAGCTTTGACAATGAACAGGCAGATACAGTTTTCAATATCCTCGGTATTTATGATCCGTTGCCTTCGGATACCGAGGGTGTACGAAGATGCGATACCGAGTGGTACGGCTTCGGCTTCACCTGTGACAAAACAGGGGGTACGCTTGCGGTCGTCAGCTACAGGCTTGAACCGACAAGCGTACCGGATGTTACGCTTAATACGACAGTACCTTTTTTATCTGAAAAAACCTCTTCTTGAGCATCCTCTGGGCGGTGCTGTGGGTGGAGTGAAGCATACGAGAATTATGTCGTCACCTATAACGTCTACGTCGCACCACGGTATACGCAGGTCGCTCTCACAGGCATACGGAGAAAACATCCTTCCGCCGCGGCATATTACAAGATTTACTACCTGACCGTTGCAGGCATCTATTTCTACGTCGCATACTCTGCCGAGTCTGCAGCCATCCTTTTTATTGATTACTTCCTTGGTTCTGAGGTTAGCAATACAGTGCTGTATAAAAACACCTTCTTTCGTTAAAACAGTACAAAAATACATATGAAAATTTTAACATAAAGTTGTCATCTGATACTTTAATTTTACAATATATTGTGCTAAACTGTGCGTAACATCAAAAATCAGGAGGTTTACAAATTGAATTTCTTGCTTGATAAGCTCCGTGTATTTTTACCGGAGATTCAGAAACTTGTTTTTTCCGGTTCGCTCGAGCTTACCGATTTTAAGTATCTTCCTTGCGGATACAAGGGCGTAGCTGAGATGCCGCCTGCAGTTACAGATGAATGGATCGATTTCGGCAAGTATGACCGTTGGGGCGAAGAAAAGGATGCTCACGGTTGGTTCTATAAAAAAGTCACTCTGCCCGATAATATGAAGGGTAAAAAAGTCGAGTTTTATTTTGAAACAGATGCTTTTAACAGAGATGTTGAGCGTGATCCGCAGTTCACCGTTTATGTCAACGGTAAGCTGATGAACGGCTGCGACTCCAACCACCGTTATACTATGCTCGAGCCTGCCGATGAGTACGAAATATATGTATATGCTTATACCGGTATGAATACCTGCAGACACAGCATAGTCAGCAGCCTTTTTGTAGTGGACGAGCTTTATAAGAGTCTTTATTATGATCTTAAAGTTCCTTACGATACACTTTGTGTGCTCCACGAAAACAGTAAAGAGTATGCAGATGTCCTCATGCATATCAATACCGCACTTAATATGATTGATATGTGCGTGCCCGGCTCCGAACAGTGCAGAGCTACTTCACAGAAGGCTCTCGATTATCTGCGTAACGAGTTTTACGGCAAGTACTGCAGTGAGCAGGATGTGAAGTGTATCTGTATCGGCCACACTCATATCGATGTTGCGTGGCTCTGGACTCTTGACCAGACAAGGGAGAAGGTTGTTCGCTCTTTCTCAACTGTTGTCGCACTTATGAAACAGTACCCCGAGTACAAGTTTATGTCCTCTCAGGCCCAGCTTTACAAGTACCTCAAGGAAGAAGCTCCCGATGTTTATGAGGATGTAAAGCAGCTTGTCAAAGAGGGACGCTGGGAAGTTGAAGGCGCGATGTGGGTTGAGGCTGACTGTAACCTTACAAGTGGCGAGAGCCTTGTCCGTCAGGTGCTTTTCGGCAAGCGTTTCTTCAATAAAGAGTTTGGTGTTGACAGTAAAGTTCTCTGGCTGCCCGACGTTTTCGGCTACTCTGCAGCACTTCCGCAGATTCTGCGTAAAAGCGGTGTTGATAAGTTTGTAACTTCAAAAATCAGCTGGAACGAAACAAATATGATGCCTTACGATACATTTATGTGGAAAGGTATCGACTCAACCGAGATTTTCACCCACTTTCTTACCGCACAGCATTGCGATAAGAACAATACCGTAAACTGCAATACTACATATAATGCTATGCTTGAGCCTGCTCTTGTTAAGGGTACATGGAACAGATATCAGCAAAAGCACATAAACAATGAGGTTATCATAACCTTTGGTCACGGCGATGGTGGCGGCGGTCCCACACAGGGTCATCTTGAAACTCACGACAGACTCAAATACGGCTTCCCGTCAATGCCTCAGACTAAAATGGAGTTTGCAGGTGATTATCTCGAGCGCGTAAAGCAGCGTACCGAGAATAATCCTAAGCTGCCTCACTGGGCAGGTGAGCTTTACCTTGAGTTCCACAGAGGTACATATACTTCAAATGCCTGCAACAAGCGTTACAACAGAAAGTGCGAAATTCTCTACCAGAATACTGAGCTTTTCAGCGAGATCAACCGCCTTTATAATAAGAAGGCATATCCGCAGGAGAAGATAAACGAGGGCTGGGAGTGCATACTTCTCAACCAATTCCACGATATTATTCCCGGCTCTTCCATCTACCAGGTTTATGAGGAAAGCACAAGGCAGTATGAGGCGATCAGCAAGGCAGGCAGAGATATGCTTTCTTCCGCACAGGCTGATATTGCCGCAAATATTGCTACCGATGGCGGTATAGCCGTGTTTAATCCGCTTTCATTTACAAACAGCGGTGTTGTCGATGTTGACGGCGAGAAGATTTATGTAACCGATATCCCTGCAAAGGGCTGGAAGGTTGTAAAGGGCAACGAAAGCAACGGCGAGGTTGCTGTCAGCGATAAGAAGCTTGAAAATGCTTACTTCATTGTTGAGTTTGCTGACGATTACACAATCGGCCGCATCTTTGATAAGCGTGTTGGCAGAGAGGTGCTCAAGGCAGGCGAGCGCGCAAATGTTATCGAGGCTTATGAGGACTTCCCCAGACAGTATGATGCATGGGAAATCTCTGTCTATTACAAAGAGAAGAAATACGAAATCAACGATGTCAGTGCTGTTGAAACGCTTGACGAGGGCGTACGCAAGGGCTTTAAGATTACAAGAAAGTTCTATGATTCCGTAATTGAGCAGAAGGTATGGCTATATGCCGATATCGATAAAATCGATTTTGATACAACTGCAGAGTGGTATCAGGAGCATATCCTTGTCAAGGCTGCATTTCCTGTTGATATCAACGCCGACAAGGCTACATACGAAATCCAGTTCGGCAGTGTTGAGCGCCCGACACATACCAACACAAGCTGGGATGCCGCAAAGTTTGAGGTATGTGCCCATAAGTTTGCTGACCTTTCCGAATGCGATTACGGCGTAAGTATCCTCAACGACTGTAAGTACGGTCACGATATACACGACGGTATAATCAAGCTCACACTTCTCAAGTGTGCAACACATCCCAGCCCGAAGGCCGATAAGGGTCATCACGAGTTTATTTACTCACTGCGTCCGCATTCGGGTACATATACTCAGGCAGGTACGGTACAGCTTGCTTACGACCTCAACAACCCGATGTCTGCCGTCAAACTCGGCAAGCAAGAGGGTGCTCTGCCCGAAAGCTACAGCTTTGTAAGCGTATCAGACGAGAATATCGTTATCGATACCGTCAAGAAGGCTGAGGACAGCGACGAAACGGTTGTACGTATGTACGAAAGCTGGAATAAGCGCGTAAACGGTGCAAAACTTGCATTTGGCTTCGATGTCAGCAGTGCAGTGCTCTGCGACCTTATGGAAAACGAAATTGAGCCTCTTGCAGTTGAGAATAACTCTGTAACCCTCAACGTAAAACCGTTTGAAATCGTAACTGTTAAAGTTAAATAAAATGAAAGATGCTGTATCGTGATTGATACAGCATCTTTTTTATAGTTTTTCTGTTGCTTGAAAAATAATAGCATTCATAATTGTGTATTAAGTGAAAGGAGGTAGTGATGAACAGTTCATTTGGTACCGATGAATATATTGAAAAAATCGTTCGAACACACAGTAAAAGACTTCTTTCAGCTTCATATGCAATTTTAAAATCAGTGCCGAGTGCCGAAGATGCAGTGCAGGAAGTATTTATAAAGCTGATAACCAAACGGCCGAGCTTTAATGACGCTGAACACGAAAAAGCCTGGCTGTTACGAGTTGCAGTGAACATATCGCTTAATATGCTTAAAAAGGCTGAGAAAACTGATTTGCTTGGTGAAAGTGAATTGGCTTACAGCGGCAATTCAGACTCTTGGCTTTTGGAATCTGTTTTATCGTTACCCGTGCAATACCGCACGGTAATACATCTTTATTATTACGAAGGGTATTCGATAAAGGAAATAGCATCAATACTCAAAATACCTTCCGCTACGGTAGGCACAAGGCTTGCAAGAGGAAGAAAAATGCTGAAAAAAGAGCTGGAAGAGGAGGGAGATTTATGGCTGTAAATAAGAGATATCAAGAGCAAATGAATAGTGTTGAGTTCAGCAGTGATTTTGAAAATGAAACGTTAAATATGTTATTGCAAACTCAGCGTAAAAAGAAAGGAAGAAATATAAATATGAAAAAACCGATCAGAATTGCAATTGTTGCCGCTGTTATATCATTGTTTGCTGTCAGTGCGCTTGCACTTTCGGGTTTGCTTACTCCGTCACAGCTGGCGGCTTATTTTAAGCAGGATGAGGCACAGAGCGCTTTTGAAAGTCAAGGTGATAAAAATATCAGTCAGACTGTTGAAAACAGCGGTTATATTTTTGGGCTTGAGGGTATTTCGACAGGCAAAGAGCTCGAATACTTAAACAATAACGCTGTCATGACAGAAAAAAATTACGTGGTAATTACCGCACGTAAAGCGGATAACAGTGAAATTACTTTTGATGACAGTATTACCTTTGTTCCTCTTTTTGAAGGCTGTGAGCCTTGGCAGATAAACGGTTTTAAGCTTGACGGTGCATCTGTTTATAAAACAATTCAGAATAATGTCCTCTACTATTTGTGGGAGTATGACTGCTTTAAAGAATTTGCAGATAAAACGGTTTACCTGGCAGGCTTTGAAGGCGTTGCACCGAATGCGGATATATTTACTCTTAATGCTGACGGAAGCATAGCCTTTAGTGACGGATATAAGGGCGTGCAGGTTATGTTTGAGCTTGAAACAGACTAATAAAAGGCAATAATGGCAAAAAATGATTAATTCATCAAGCTGAATAAAAGCACTTTGCCAAAGCGATTTTCTATTGCTTTGGCAGAGTGCTTTTTGTGTTTGCAACTTCTCACATCGCTTGGGTTTTGCTCATTTTGCACAAAGAATAAAGAATATCTTTGTTATTGCTATTTTTTATTATTTGTAGTATTATAATTAATGAAGATTATATGTATAAGTATATATTCTGCTTGTCTTTGATATATTACATACTTTCAGGGAGGTGCAGCGTGTGAAGAATGCCAAAAGACTACTGGTTGTATTTATGTGTGCTTTTCTTGCCGTTGCTTGTATGATAACTACTATGCCCGAGGTAAGGGCAGCAGGTATTATGCGTATGGTAATTGACGGAATTACTTATAATAAAGAGTATACAGATCTTGGCGCGCTGGCGCTTGTTAATTGGCACTATGATGCTTCCGATGATGTGTTGACTCTTGAGAATTTCGGTACAAGCTATCAGCCTAAGTCAGAGCTTTTTGTCTATCCGTACAGCGGTAATCTTACGGTTGAGCTTAAGGGTAACAGTTATATCTATGCATCTGCAAAAAGCGCGATGATAATTATCGGTAACGTAAAGTTTATCGGTAACGGCTCACTCACTCTTATTTGCGACAATACATATGCGATAAATACCGACTATACCGTTTCTGTTACAGAAGGTGCATCGCTCAATATCGACGGCCTTGCAGGTATTATGGCAATAAAGGGCATAAATATCAATACTACCGGCAACGTAAATATACATACTTCTACCAGATGTATGTATACCTTCGGTGATCTTAATATAACCTCGGGAAAAGTTCGTCTGAACGGCAGTGACGGTCTTTATTCGTCAAAGGGAAATGTCTATATCAGCGGCGGCAGTACCGATGTTGAGATAAGGTCTCAGTCTAAGGCGTTTGCTCTTTACGGCGAGGGAGCTTACGTTGAATGGAGTGCAAATGGTTCAGTCGGCGGCGGTAAGACCTCGCCCGGTTCACCGATTAAGGAGTATACCGATCAGAAATATTTCCGTGCAACCTTTACCGGCAATCCCGTACTTAATCCGCCGCGGGAGCTTTATTGGGATGATACGGTTATCGATGATGCAGGCACGACCAATCCTGTTGCAAGGTGGAGTTCTGTTGCCAATGCAACAGGCTATATTGTTAACTTGTATCATTTCAACGATATCGGTTACGAGCTCAAAAAATCGTTTACCGTAACCGATGCGCTTAGCTGTAATTTCGGCGGACATTTTACGACCTACGGCAAGTATTATTTTACAGTTCAGCCTTTGGGCGACGGAGAAAAATTTCTGTCCGGTGCTGAGTCTGAAAAATCTGCGGATTTCTATATGTTTACGGGTGAGATAACCAGCCGTTTTTATGTTACCTTGCCCGAGGCTGATTACTTTAAGATCATACCCGAGAGCGGAAAGAATTTTGTCTATTACGGTGAGGATTACTCTTTTACAATTGAGGTTGACCCGGCATATACCCAATCTGAGCTGCTTGTTTGGGCTAATAAGGCGCGTGTTGTTATGCGCGGCGGAAAGTATACAGTAGATAATGTTACCGAAAATATTGTAATTACTGTCGGCGATCTGTCGGTCAATACTTATACTGTTAACCTGCCCGAGAGTGAGGCTTATACGATTTATCCTTTGCCCGAATATTCTACCGAGGTCGAATACGGAGAAAGCTTTGCTTTTTCGATTGAGCTTTCGGATATATATATGCAGTCTGAACCTGTCGTTACTGCGAACGGCGAGGTGCTGAGAGCAAAGTACGGTATAATCTATACTATCAGTAATATTACAGAGGATCAGACTGTTGAAATAACAGGTCTGGTTAGAGATAATTATGAAGTAACTTTCCGAAATATTGACGGAACCGTTATCTCCACACAGACTGTTGATCACGGCTTCAATGCATCTGTACCGACTGATCCTACTCCTCCTCAGGGTATGACCTTTGTCGGCTGGAGCGATAAATACGGCAATGATTTTGATTTCTCAGCAGGTATTGTCGAGCATACAAGTGTTTATGCACGCTATGAAACGGCACAGGATACTGACGGCTATTACCTTATCTCAAACCTTGAGCAGCTGGTGTGGTTCAGAGATGAAGTGCTTTTCGGCAATACGGCAATAAACGGCAGACTCACTGCTGATATCGAGATGAATGACGGCAAGTACGCTATTGTAGGCGGTGACCCTTCATTCTACAGTGATGCTCAGATATGGACTCCAATAGGCGGTTACGATTACATTAATTCTGAAGATTATATCAAATTTTACGAGGGCAAGTTCGACGGTGGCGGCCATACACTCTCTGGCTTTTATATTAAGCACGATGCTATGGCTGCAGATGCTTCCGAGCTTGGAATCTTCGGTATCTTGACCGATACTGCATCTGTAATGAATCTCAATGTTACTCGCTCATATTTTGAGGGATACAGCAAGATAGGCGGTATAGCGGGTAAGAGTGACGGTGTTATAAGCGGTTGCTCGGTTTCTGCTGTGCTGGTCGGTGTCGAAGATGTTGGCGGTATAGTCGGTGAAGCCTCTGCAAATGTGTCATCTTGCTCATTCAGCGGTAAGGTGAACGTAAAACGGTACAGATCTTCCGAATCGCAGGATTATATAGGCGGAATAAATGCGGGCGGTATTGTCGGTGTTGCGTCAGACCGTATAACGGTGGCAAATTCCGTAAACAGTGGTAATGTAAATGCTTACGACTGTGCAGGCGGCATTATCGGCTGTGTTTCGGCTGAGTCCTCAAATGTTATTCGCTCTGTAAACAACGGTACGGTCAGTTCTAAAGGTGTATCGGGAGGCATTGCTGCATCTGCGGTTTCGGTTACCGTAAACAATTCCTCAAATACTGCTTCAGTATCAGGCGATACCTTTGTCGGCGGTATCCTCGGCAACGGTGATCTCAGCGGTACTCAGAACAGCAACAGCGGCAGTATCAGCGGCAATGCAGCAGGCGGTATCCTCGGCAGCGGCGGCCTTGATATGAGTTATTTCTACAATTATGCCGATGTTACGGGTGTTACGCTTGCAGGCGGTATTGCGGCTGTATCTTCGTCACTTACCGCGAGCCAGGCACATACCTTCGGCAGAGTTACCGGTAACACGGCAGATGCGATATGCACGGCTGCAAATTTAAACAGCCTTACAAGCGTATACTATTGTAAACAGTTCGGTACTTCTTCTTACGGCACTTCGGTACATTACGGTTGGTTCTATTCGGGTTATCTTTCCGGTGTTCTTAACCGTGAAAACGGCAGCGATTTCTGGGGTCACAACGGCTACTGTCCTGTGTTTATCAGCAGTGAATACCCTGCTTTTGTGCTTGAGCTGAAAGCCGGAGAAATCGACGGTACTTATTTGATTGAAAATGAGCGCGATCTGCATCTTGTATCGGCTTTTGTCAATAACGAAGGTGAGTATAATTTATACAACTATGTTATGACCTCTGATATATCTATGCATATGTCAGATATGGCTGATAATTTTATGCCTTTAGGTACTCGAAGCAGGCCGTTCAGCGGCTATTTTGCAGGTGAGTATCATACTGTAGACGGTCTTAACCTGACAGGTCAGGACTGTGTGGGATTTTTCGGCTGTGCAACAGATGCGTTTATCGAAAGGCTGACACTTAAAAATATTAATGCAAGCGGTAATAATAATATAGGCGGAACAATCGGATATAATTACGGCAGTTCAATCTATGAATGTAACATAGTTAACGGAAGAATATTAGGTAATGAAGCTGTAGGCGGTATAGCAGGCTTTAACAACAGCGATATTTATGACTGCACCAATACTGCTGAAGTTTTTGGTAAGACAGCTGTAGGCGGTATTGTAGGTAATAACGACGGTGGAGCTGTCAGCCTGTGCTATAACAGCGGTGCGGTAGGTAATGAAGACGCTGTAGAGGTTGGCGGTGTTGTCGGCAAAAGCTTTGGTTCTTTGATAAATGTTGCAAATATTGCCGATGTTACAGGCAAGAGCTATGTAGGCGGTATTGCCGGATCTGCATACAGCGAGCTTTATTCTGTGTATAATGCAGGTAAGGTGACGGGCGATACAAGCTTTGGCTCAATATGCGGTGAATACGACGATTCTTATACCGCAGAGCTTTGCTATTATCTTGAGAATACGGCTCCTTCTGCTGATTGTGTTTTAGGCGAGTCGCAGAACAGCTACGAGATAGTTAACGGTGCCGCTGCTTACCGACTTAACGCAAACGGTACGGTGCTGACTTGGGCACAAGGCGAGTTACATCCTGTTTTCTGTTCGGATGATGCATCCGATGCCGTAATCTATGCTGTTAACTTTACGGTTAACGGTGAACATTATTGGCTGGCAGCTACGAAGAGAGGCGGTAAGGCGATAGCTCCGCCGGATCCTGTTGTGCCGGGCTATGCGTTTGTAAAGTGGGATGCCAAATTTGACTATGTAGTGGCTGATGTCAATGTTCGTGCGGTTCTTGATGAGCCGGGTGTAATATCCTTCCTGTCTACAGCGTTCCTGAAAATATACGACCATCCTGACGGTGCATATATATACGGAGTTTATCCTAACCTGAATATGACTGTTTCTCAGCTTCGCAGTCAGATATCAAATATCAGTATAGCTATATACGATCAGGATATTATATTTGAGCTTGATCCAAACGACAGGCTGTATACCGGCGTTACGGTTGTGCTTTATGATGATGACGGTGCGTGGCTCCATATGGCAAATGTCGTAATATACGGCGATATCAACAGTGACGGATATGTTGATCAAAGTGATGCATTCCTGCTGAATATGCTTGCAGGCGGTATGCTTGAAGAGTATGATTTCACTTATGCACAGTACCTTGCGGCAGATGTAAACCACGACGGTACAGTTGATCAGGCTGATTCAATATTTTTGCAGAATTTCATAATAAAAAATACATTTATAACTCAATCACCGCAGTAAAGGAGTAACAGATGAATACTATCAGAACACCTTGGGCAGAAAAAGTAAATAAAGACTGTCCTCTCAGCGAATATCCGCGTCCTCAGATGGTGCGTGAAAGCTACCAGTGCCTCAACGGCAGATACGAATACGCCATAACTAAAGCAGGTGTGGGCGTTATGGGTAATGCCGATGGTGAGATAATTGTACCGTTTGCCCTTGAGTGTGAGCTTTCGGGTGTTGAGGGTAAGCTTGACGAAAGCGAAGCTCTCTGGTACAGACGTAAATTTACCGTCAATGAAAACTACGAGGGTAAGCGTGTGCTACTTCACTTTGGTGCAGTTGACTGGAAGAGTGAGGTTTATGTAAACGGTAAATTTGTCGGCGGTCATGTTGGCGGTTACTGCCCCTTCAGCTTTGATATTACCGATTACCTTGCTGAAGAAAATGAGCTTATTGTCAAGGTGATCGACCCCACGGATAAGGGCACACAGCCCAGAGGTAAGCAGATTCAGAAGACCTTCGGCTTTTGGTATACCTCTACCTCAGGTATCTGGCAGACGGTATGGCTTGAGGTCGTGCCCGAAACCTATATCGAGTCGCTCAGGCTCACGCCCGATATCGATTCAGCTTCACTTGATGTTGAGGTTAATTTCAACGGTGAAGCAAGCGTGCGCGTTACAGCCTTCGACGGTGATAACGCTGTTTCAACAGCAGAGTTTGATTCTAAGGGTAAGCTTGAGATTACCGATATGAAGCTTTGGTCTCCTGAGTCGCCGTTCCTCTACGACCTAAAGGTTGAGCTTGTAGCAGGGGATACTGTAATTGACGAAGTCAAGTCATATTTCGGTATGCGTAAATACAGTATGAAACGTGATGCAAAAGGTAAGGTGAGGCTTTGCCTTAATAACGAGCCGTATTTCCAGAAGGGTTTGCTCGACCAAGGCTATTGGCCTGACGGCGGTATGACGGCACCGACTGATGAAGCGCTTATTTACGATATTCAGAAGATGCGTGACCTTGGCTATAATATGCTCAGAAAGCATATAAAGGTTGAGCCTGCACGCTGGTATTACCACTGCGACAGACTCGGTATGCTTGTCTGGCAGGATATGCCCAATGGCTGCAATGTCCATCAGCTTGTTGCTGGTGTGCTTCCGAATATCGGCATTAAGAATATGTCTGATAAATTTAACGGACTTTATGACCGTAAGGATGAGCAGGGTAAGAAATATTTCCTTGCCGAGCTTGATGAAATGATAGCAACGCTGTACAACTGTGTTTCGATCTGCACCTGGGTACCGTTTAACGAGAGCTGGGGACAGTTTGATGCCAAAAATGTTGCTGCTTATGTCAAGAAGCTTGATCCTTCACGTTTTGTTGACCACGCAAGCGGCTGGCACGACCAGAAGGGCGGCGACTTCAAAAGTATTCACCGCTATATCGTACCGCTTCATCCTTATTTCCTTGATGACCGCGCGTTCGTCGTCAGCGAATACGGCGGCTACAGCAGTGTAATTAAAGATCATGTATGGAATATCAAAAAGTGCTTCGGATATCTGATGTTCCGCAATAAGGATACTCTTTCAAACGCATACAGACGCCTTCATACATCGCAGGTTATTCCGCTTATCAAGCACGGCCTTTGCGCACTGGTCTATACTCAGGTCAGCGATGTCGAAAATGAGGTAAACGGTATTCTCACATATGACCGTAAGATAGTAAAGCTCGATGAGGATATGCTCAGGGATATCAACTCAAAGCTTACTTATTGATCATCTCTTAAATCGTTAATATAAAATTTGAGCGCCCGTTCAAGGCTTCTTCTTTGAACGGGCGGCATTTTTTTATTTGCCAATTCTTCGGCAATCTCCGCGATTCGTGTGCGTAAATACTGTTCTCTGTTCAAATCTATCACCGATAATATCGTGTGATTATATTGTTTAAAATATTTAAGTTAAAAGTTAGAAAACATATTTACTTTTTTTTAGATTTTGGTAGAATTAAATTAGCTTTAATAATTGATGATGAGGTACTTTTTATGAGGATTTTTACCGAATATTTCAGTGAGGATAAAAGCGTAAGCCTTACCGCTTATCTGCTCGATAAATCACCCGAAATGGGCAATGTGGATACACGTCCTGCCGTGCTTGTTATTCCGGGAGGCGGCTACGGAATGTGCTCTGACCGCGAGGCTGAGCCTGTTGCGATGCTATATGCACTTGAGGGATATCATACCTTTGTTCTTCGCTACACCGTTGGCAGAAGAGAAGCGGGTAATTATAAATTTGAACAGCCGTTTGCAGACGGTGAGCGTGCCATGAAATATATCCGTGACAATGCCGAAAAGCTTGGTGTTATTCCCGATAAGATTGCAGCTATCGGCTTCTCTGCGGGCGGTCATCTTTGCAGTGCGCTTGGCACTATCAGCCGTAATAAGCCCAATGCATTGATTCTGGCTTATCCCTGTATTCTTTCCGATATCGGTCCGGTGCTTCAGTGCGATGTCCCTTCAACCAATGAATATGTTACTGCCGATACGCCGCCTTCGTTTATCTTCCACGCAAATGACGACGGCCTTGTACCGATAAAAAATTCGCTTGAGTTTGCCTCTGCTCTGGCGGCAAACGGTGTTGAGTTTGAAATGCACGTTTTCCGTAACGGCGGTCACGGCTTTTCGCTTGCAACGCCAAATGTTTGTGGCGGTAATTTCGATCCCGATGCTTCGCAGTGGGGTCGGATGAGCGTTAAGTGGCTCCGTAAAATATTTGCATAAAAAAACGGTGAAGGGTTCAAAAGAATCCTTCACCGTTTCAGCTTGTCGAAAAAAGTATTTTTTCGGCAAGCTGCGAGACTTTGAAAAAGGTGACGAGATGCTGTGTTCTTTGCCCCGAAGCTGTACAAAGGTACCGCGAGAGGGCAAAAACACGGCAAACGCACAAAAATCTGATATAATAAATATAAACATCAGGAAAATTTACTTGAAAATCTCCTGATGTTTTATCGGTTTATTTGCGGAACGGTCAAAGACCGTTCCCTACATTCTTTTTGTGCGTGTTCTCGGTGACTTTATCGACAGTCTCTAACGGTGAAAGATTCACAAAGAATCTTTCGCCGTTTTTTTAATACCTGCCTATTGAGTCAAAAGGTATATCTCTGTAATCGGGCAGAATTTCTGGTACATTTCCGCTTTCGTTTATACGGTAGTTGCCGCCTTTTGCATCTGTGAAAATATCTGTTTCATTGAGTTTGAGTATCATATTGGTGTCAATAGTGCTGTATCTGTTTGCTTCATTGCTTATGCTGCCTATATTGCCGCGTGACTGGAGTATAATATTATCCTTAATAAGGCTGTTTGCGGGGTTTGCGGCAAACAATGGGTCTGTCATATCGGCGTAATCGGTTTTCAGTGAGGCACATTCGGGGTAAGCTTTTTTCCATGCATCGCTTTGATACGGTGATTTTCTCAAAATTTCCCAAGCCTGATTGTCAGCACCTGCGTCGGAGGTGTAATAATTGAGAGGTACGGTGCAGTTGACAAGAATGTTGTTTGTGAAATTTATATCTCGTCCGCCGCCGAAGGAAACTCCGGTACCGGTAATGTTTATAAACATATTGCCTCTTACCTGTGTGCCGGAACAGGCACATATTCCGCCGACTTCGTTAGTGCCGTTGCCGATAGTGCTTATGAGGTTGTATCTTACAAAGTTACCGTAGTGATCCCATCTTTCAGGCGAATCGATTGCAAAGACATTTATTCCGTCAAGGCAGGTATTATGAATATAGTTGTATTCTATTTTGTTTGCATTACCGCTGTAATAAACTGCAGTGGATGGCGAGTTAATAATCTCGTTGTGGGTCAGTGCATTGCCTGTGCCGTCGATTACAATGCTCGGAGCTGTTTTATCAAATTCGGATGTGTTACTGATAAGGTTGTTGTCTGCAGAGCAGTTGCCGGCGTTAAGAGTGCTGCGGTTGCCGCCGCTTACAGTTATTGCACTTGCACCGGTTGATGATATGTTACAGCCGTTTATGCTTATTGATGAGCCGTTTATTTCTATTCCGTTGCCGCCTGTGTTTGTGACGGTGCAGGAGGAAATGTCAATGTTACTGCCGCTTGCCCTTACTGCGACTCCCGGGCAGTTGCGGAATGTAATACCGCTTAAAGTAATATATTTCGCGTTTTTTATTTCCACAAGTGCTTTTTCACTCGGCTCAAATGCTGTACCGGATTTGATTCCTCCGTCGAAAATAACCTTTCCGTCACCGTAGGCACTGTATATTACGCGGCATATTTCTGTGCCGGAATCCTTTTCGGTAAATTCAATGCTGTCAATATCATAGGTGCCTGCCATAAGTGCAACTACAGCGTGGCTTACCTGATCTTTTTTCATTTTTCTGACTGCCGCTTTTGCTTGCTCTATTGTCGCAAACGGTTGCTCGAAGCTGCCGTCACCGTTTTCACTGCCGTCTGGGGAAACATAAAAATCGCTGAAAATCGGCTCGGGCTCGTTGCTCCAGCCTTCGCTTAAGTTTGTCGGTACAGGTGCTATGTAATTATTATCGTAGTAGTATGGGCGTATAACAAATATTGTTGCCGCCGCTATACAGACAGCGAGAATTACACACACTGCTCCGATTACAATTTTTGCTTTTGAGTTTGATTTGCTCATTTTATTCATCCTTTCGGTCTGATGTGCAGTTCAGCACCAGCCTTCGCGTGACAGTACTTCTGAATAGAATTTCAGCCTTGCACGTAATTCTTTCCATTCGGGGCAATACTTGCTAACTTCATACCAGAAGGCGTTACTGTGGTTGTGGTGCTTTATGTGAGTCAGCTCATGAATTATAACGTAGTCAATAACTTCTTTTTCAGCCATTATAAGATGCCACGAAAAATGAAGCCTGTCAGCAGTGCAGCTGCCCCAATTTGTTTTGGCACTTGATATTGTAAACCTGCTGTAATCAATTCCCGTTAAGCTTGAATAGCAGGGCAGGCGAATGGTGATATATTCTCTGGCCGTTTCTTTATAAAGAGTGATCAGCTTTTCTTTTATTTCTTCTCTGCTCAAACCTTGCGGCATAATCACTGCGTTTTCAGTGAGAGTTGCTTTTTTGATACCGTCAGCAACTATCGGCAGCTTTTTACCGAAGAAATAAAGCAGAGTACCGTAGTCTGTAACAAAAGCCTCTCTTTGTCGATTAAGCTCTGCAGCTCGTGTAATCTGCTTATCTATCCAGATACTGTGCTTTGCAACAAATTCATCGATCTGCCTTTTGCTTGCTTTTAAAGGTGCATTTACAAGAACAGTGCAGTTGGCTTTGATGGTAAGCGAAACTGTTTTACGCTTGCTTCTTTTTAAAACATAATTGTGTGTCATTCTCGGTTACCTTTTACTGTTTCAATTCTAAGCATATTTGTGCTACCGGGTGTGTCAAGCGGAATGCCTGCCGCAATAACGACTACATCGCCGCTTTTTACAACGTCGATCTGCTTTGCACAGTCTACAGCGTGAGTTATAAGGTTGTCGTATGAGTGTTGATAAAGAGCAAGCACAGGATATACACCCCAGGAAAGAGCAAGCTGATGAAAGGTTTTTTCGCTTGGCGTTGCCGCAACTATTGGAAATTCGGGGCGGAATTTGGACATGCGTCTCGCTGTCTGTCCCGATTTTGTTACCGATATTATTGCAGCGGCATTAAGGTCACGCGCTGTGGTGCAGGCGGCATCACATACTGCATTTGTCGTGTCGGAGGCATCCATTTCATAGTTTATGCTCGGCTTTTCGTTACCAAATATCTCAAATTGGTCACACTCTGCCTGCTCTGCAATTTTAGCCATTGTGCTGACAGCTTCAAGCGGATATTTTCCTGCTGCTGTTTCACCCGAAAGCATAACTGCACTTGTGCCGTCAAATACTGCGTTTGCAACATCGGTTATTTCCGCTCTTGTAGGCGTAGGTGAGTTTATCATGGAGTCAAGCATCTGCGTTGCAGTGATAACCATTTTTCCCGATTGATAGCACTTTTGTATAAACTTTTTCTGCAGACCGGGCAGCTTTTCGTAGTCTACCTCTACTCCCATATCTCCGCGTGCAACCATTATTCCGTCAGAGTGGCTGAGAATGCTGTCGAAGTTTTCGACTCCCTCAATGTTTTCAATCTTGGATATGATTTTTATACTGTGACCGCCGTGGTAATCTAAAAACTTACGAAGCTCAATAACATCTTCTTTTCTTCTTACAAACGAAGCGGCTACGAAGTCGACATTGTTTTCAATACCGAATATAATGTCCTTTTTATCGGTTTCGCTCATATACGGCATATCAAGAGAAACACCCGGTATATTTATGCCTTTGCGATCTCTTAGAATACCGCCGCAAAGAACCTTACAGCTGATTTCTGTATTTGTAGTCGATATGACCTCAAGTATTATTTTTCCGTCATCTATCAGCACCGTATTGCCCGGCTTGAGCTGAGAGGGGAGACCGGAGTAATTAATATATACAGTTTGGCTGTTGCTGAGCTGTTCTGTTACGGTAAGTGTTATCTTATCGCCTATGTTAAGTACAGCTTTTCCGGATTCAAAGCAGCCCGTTCTGATTTCAGGGCCTTTTGTGTCAAGTAATATCGCAAGGGGAGTATTGAGCTCAAGCCTTATGCTTTTCAGCGTTTCGATCATATCTTTATGGTATTCGTGTGAGCCGTGAGAGAAGTTGAGTCTTGCAACATTCATACCTCTTAAAATCATTTGCTTTATTGTGTTTTTAGAGTTGCAGGCAGGTCCGAGCGTGCATACGATTTTGGTTTTGCGCATTGCTTAATCACCATATTTAATTATATTTTATATTATACAGTATGCTGCGTTTACCGTCAACTTATTAAAAGAGTAATATTAAAATTAATTACAGAAATTCAGCCTCCGGCTAAAATCAAAGCCTAAATGCCCGCACCCGATAAGGAAGTATTTGCTTCTCGGGTAAATTTCACCGTATTTTTGACAAAAGCCTCGCAAGGCGACAGCCTTGCTGCGTTTTTGGCTTCGATACAAGAAATTTTATACCCTTACGAAACTGCGAAGCACTTTAAAATGAAATTTTAAGATACAGGAAAAGAAAAACCCCACAGATAATGCTGACGCATATCCGCGGGATTTGACACGCTATTGTGTTTGAAATTCACGTTTTAAAGAAATACTGCCTTGTCTGGCGTGGGCGAATGTTAATACTTATTGTTTTTCTTGTTACGTTCAAGAAGCTTGAGATATTCAGAGTCTATCTCACCCTCGGTTGTTTTGATACGCTCTGCCTGACGGCTTACGTCTTCTTCACTCATTTCAGCAAGGCTGTCGAATGAGTAAATGCTTCGTATGCCTGCTGTGCGGAGTATCTTTTCTTTTTTGCGCATTTTCATTTTATAATATGAGAAGCAAATTACAAAAGAAACTACCTGTATAAGTATAAGTCTGTAATTTCTGTAGCTGTCGGTGGATATTGTTGTGTCGGTCATATTGATTATATGAAGCAGGTTGACCGATACATTGAATATAAGGTGATCAAATAAACCGAGCCATATCGAGCCTGTTGCTCTTGCACACATACACCATTTAAGAGAGAGTGCAAATTCAAATATTATATAGAATATGCACAGTGAAACGATCTGTTGAGGCTTATAGCCTGCGGTGATCTTAGACAGCGGAACTACAAGGTACCATATTGAATAGAATATTGATACTATAACGGCAGTTTGCCAAAAGCCGAACTTTCCTTTGCCCATTTTCATAAGAATGCCGCGGAAGAGAACTTCAAGCATTACTACGGAGAGCACGGATATTATGAGCAGGAGGATGATGTTTGCAATAAAATAAACCGGGCCGACTTCGGAAAAGGGAGAGTCATAAGCATAAAGCCTTATGATTATGCTTTTGCCCTTTATGATTGTAAGGATTATATATTCAATAATATACGCAGGTATGATCGCAAGGTTAAAAATGAAAGCGTTGCGTACAGCGCTTGTGATAGCTCTCGGATTGGTGCTGAGACCCACATTGTGCGGCTTTAGTCTTGCTGTATACATATATCCGAGAATGATCAAAGTGCCAAGAAGCTTGCCTATTGCACCTTTTGTCGGTATGCCGAGGTAGTTGATGAGCACGAAGTATTCAACTACATTTACGATCATACAGAAAAAGAAAACGTTCAGCATTTTGCTGAGTGTTTTATCCGTAAGTATGTTTTTTATTGCATATATTGTCTTTTTCTTGATTCTTTGTCTTTTACGTTTTGCTGCACCGCCGTGGTGAGTTACCTGATCCTGCTGTGCAGCTTCATCCTTTACGGTAGGGGTAGCGGGTATGGATAGAGTATCTTCCTGCTTGGTTTTCGGTCGCTTTTCCTCCGCTTCGCCGAATTGTTTTATAAGTTCATCACGGTTAGCCACGTGTACGCCTCCTTTTATACCATACCTGTGATTATATATTATAAAAAAATGTATGTCAATACAGCATTGTTTACATCAATGTTACTTTTTATGAAAACTTTATAATTTTTTTATAGTTAAGTTATTGACAATAGTTTCTATATGTTGTATAATCCCAGTGTAATTAGTGTTATTAGTATGTCTACTTATGTATTTTATTTGACTTTGAGAGAGGGAGACGGCGATGAAAAAGTATATCAAGCCGGATGTAGAGATCATAAAATTTGAAATTGCGGATGTTATTACCGACAGCGGTGTGTTTAATCCTTTTGCACAGAACGCTGTTGATGAGCAGGTATATGTCGAGAGTGACGGCTACGTTATGGCTCCCGATGCCGAGTAATATCTATCTATCATAGCTTATTGTTGCCACTTCCCGTGTTATACGGCGAAGTGGCATTTTTACAATCAAACTAACGGAGTATTAAAAAATGATAGTTACCAAAAGACTTTATGATGACGGGCATATCAAAGAGTTTGATGCAACAGCGGTCGCCTGTGTACCTTCTGAAAAAGGATTCTTACTTGAGCTGGACCAAACTGCTTTTTTTCCAAACGGCGGCGGTCAGCTTGCGGACGATGGCACGATAAACGGAATTACCGTCAGAGATGTCATAGAAGAAAACGGCAGAATATTACATCTTGTCGATTCTTGCTTTGATGTCGGCGAAACCGTTCAAGGTATTATCAATTGGGATGTACGCTTTGGCAGAATGCAGAATCATACAGGTGAGCATATTGTCTGCGGTGTGGCTCACAGTCTTTTCGGATATGAAAATACAGGCTTTCATATGGGTACATTCGGCATTACTGCAGATTTAAGCGGCCCTTTAACAGAAGAGCAGGTGCGGAAAATCGAATACCTTTCCAACAAGGCTGTTTTCGATAATGTTGAGGTAACCTGCTTTTATCCGAGTGAAAGCGAGCTGGAAACTATCGAGTATCGCAGTAAGCTTGATTTGACAGAAGATGTACGCCTTGTTCGTATTGAAGGTTATGACCTTTGTGCCTGCTGTGCACCTCATGTGAAGCATACGGGAGAAATAGGAATTATCAAAATCCTTTCTCATCAAAGTCACAGAGGCGGCACGAGGCTGCTTCTCAAATGCGGGTTTGATGCTCTCGAGGATTATTGCGGCAGATGTGCAAGTATCAGTGCAATTTCCGCTTCGCTTTGCGCAAAGGAAAATGAGGTTGCCGAGGCTGTCGAGCATCTTAAAGATGAGAAAGCAAGGCTTGACTATCATATTGAACAGCTTAACAAAGAAAAAACACTCAAATATATAAAGAGGTTTAAAGAAACAGAGTCTAATGTATGTGTATTTACAGATGACCTTGATTCTGACGGTCTGCGCGAAACCGTAAACGCAGGTAAGCTTCTTTGCAGCGGTATAGTTGGTGTGTTTGTTCAATCTGATGACGGATATAAATACTGTCTTGGCAGTAATACGGTAAACCTTAGTGCCTTTGCAAAGCAGTTTAATGCGGCGCTTTGCGGCAGAGGCGGAGGCAGACCTGAAATGATACAGGGAAGTGTGAAAGCTTCTAAGGAAGAAATACTTGAATTTTTATCAGCAGAAGAGGTGTAAATATGACAGAAAAATGGTACTACGGTTTTGAAGGTCATAAGCTCGCAAAGCCGCTTCGTGATGAGGTTTTTGTTGATGAGCAGGGCTTTCCTGCACATCTTGAAGATGACGAACACGAGGGCACAGCGTGGCATTATATTGTAGAAGAAAATGGTAAGACAATTGCTACGGGCAGACTTATTCAGCTTGAAGAAGCTGTATGGAAGCTCGGCAGAATTGCTGTCAAAAAATCTGTAAGAGGTACCGGCCTTGGCTCAAAGGTTACTAATGCACTTATTGCCAAAGCTAAGGAGCTCGGTTCAAAAACGATCAAAATCAGTGGTCAGACTCACGCTGTACCTTTCTATGAGAAATTCGGTTTTGCAATTGCAGGCGTTGAATTTATGGAAGAAAATCTTCCTCACGTCGATATGCAGATTGACCTTGTTTTTGATGATTGCGATTGGGTAGGGTTTGAAAAGGACAGTGTTGCTGTTTATGCACGCAAGACTTTCAATGTAACAGATGTTTCCGATGTTAAGCTTATATCAAGCGGTCTCGGATTTTCTCATATTACCGTAAACGGTCAGCCTGTAACGGATGCGCTTCTTACTCCTGCGTGGACTAATTACGAGAAACGTGACCTGACTAAGATTCATATGCCGATATATGATACAATCATCCACCGTATCCATTATGTCGAAAACGATATTTCAAGCCTTGTAAAGCTCGGCGAAAATGTTATCGAGTTCCATATAGGTGCAGGGTGGTACGGTCAGAATCAGAGCCGTAATGAGGGTATGGTCGAATACGGTCAGCTCAAGCTTGCTTTTAAGATTCTTGAGGGTGAAAAGCTCGTTTCTAAGTCCGATACTGATGTTGAGTGGCGTGATTCTTATATCACCCGTACAAATATTTATTTCGGCGAAACTCACGATGCACGCCTTATCGGCAAGGGTGAGTGGAAAAAAGCGGTGAAGCTCGAAAGACCACTTGCTCTTCTTACCAAGCAGACCTGCACTCCTGACCGTGAAATACGCACAATAATCCCGAAGAAGATTTATTCCTTTGGCGATACAGCTATATATGACCTTGGTGAAAACGTTTCAGGTTATCCGAAAATTGTTTTTGACGAAAAGGCGATAACCGACGAAAGAGCCTTTGTGCGTTTTTCTGAAGAGCTTAATGAGGACGGTTCATTGCACTTTGATACTCTCGGTATGCATTTCCGTATGCAGAGAGACGAGTTTGTGTTCTCCGAAGACCACGAAGATCATCAGTTTTATCCGCTGTTTACCTGGCACGGCTGCAGATATTTTGAGGTTGAAGGCAGGGCTTACCCGACAGAGTTTGCTGTTGTACATACCGACCTTAAGGTTATAACCGATTATAAGAGTGACGATGATATGCTTCAGTGGATTGTCGATACTTATATCCGTACTCAGCTCAATAATGTTCACTGCTGTGTTCCGTCAGACTGTCCTCACAGAGAGCGTCTTGGCTATACAGGTGACGGTCAGCTTGCCTGCGATGCGGCTATGACCTGCTTTGATGCCGAGGATATGTACCGCAAGTGGATGCGGGACGTTGCCGACTGTCAGGATATCTACGGCGGCCACGTTCAGCATACAGCACCGTTTTACGGTGGTGGCGGCGGTCCCGGCGGTTGGGGCGGTGCAATCGTTTTTGTGCCCTATACTTTCTATAAGCATTACGGTGATAAGGATGTGCTTAAAAAGTACTACCCCAATATGCTCAAATATCTTCAGTATATGGAAACTCACAGCGAGGGTAACCTTGTTGTAAGAGGTGAAGAGGGTGGCTGGTGCCTTGGCGATTGGTGTGCACCCGAAAAAATTGTTATTCCTGAGCCTTTTGTAAATACATATTTCTATATCAAGGCTGTAAGAATTGTAAAAGAGATAGGAGAAATTCTCGGCATTGATAGTGCTGAGGATATGGACAGCCGCTCTGCAAAGGCTGAAAAAGCTATGCTTGATAAATACTTTGATGAATCAACAGGCTCATTCTGTAATGCAGTGCAGGGTGCAGATGCGTTTGCGGCTGACCTCGGTCTCGGTGATGAAAGAACATATAAAAATGTTGTTGAGAAGTATACTGCTCTCGGCAAGTTTGATACAGGCATATTCGGTACGGATATTCTTGTGCGTATCCTCTGTGAAAGAGGGGATAAGGAGCTTGCAAAGGCTCTGCTTGTCAGTGATAAGGGTGTCGGTACTTTCCGCCATATCCGCGACCTCGGTGCCACAACTCTTTGGGAAAATTGGGACGGAGCAGACTCTCATTCACACCCGATGTTCGGTGCAGTTGTAGCGTCGATAATCAAGTATCTTTAATCGTAAAGCGTTCGGATATGAATTGTCCGGACGCTTTATATTTCTCTTGCTTTTTATACCAATATATAGTATTATATAAATAATTATGACTGTAAAGGATTGTGCGGTATGTCAGAGTATAAGTACAAGGTTTCTGTTATCATTCCCGTATACAACTGCGAAAAGCATATTATTAAATGCGTTGAGAGTCTCAGAGAGCAGACTATGCCTTATGAGGATTTTCAGATTGTGTTTATAAATGACGGCTCACCCGACAACAGCGGTGATATCTGCCGCAATTATGCCGAGGCAGATGATACTATCGTATACTTTGAGAAAGAAAACGGCGGCGTTTCAAGTGCGCGTAATAAGGGTATTGATCTTGCTCAGGGCAAGTATTTGATGTTCCTCGATGCTGATGATACGCTGAGTAAAAAGAGTCTTCAGGCGGTTTACGATTTCTTTGAGTGTCATTACGATGAAACAGACCTTGTTACATATTCAATAGATTATCTCAGTGAAAACGGTACGGTTACAACACATAAACGCTTTGATATTATGACCTGCAGCGGAATCTATGATGTTATGGCTAACCCCAATATTCTGCAGACAACTATGAATATCTGTGTCAAAAATGTTCCGGCAGATGAGCGTATTTACTTTGATGAAAATCTTTCACTCGGTGAAGACCAGTGGTTTATTTTTTCCTGGCTCAAGAAAAAGGGCAAGCTCGGCTTCTGTCGCGAGGCTGTTTATACCTACTACCGCCACGGTGAGTCTGCAAGTCAGAGCTTTAATTCTCCTTATTACTGCTTTGATCAGTATATGGGATTCCTCAATAAGCTTATAGACTCTTCCCGTGATGATAACGGCAAGCCTCATCCCGTGGCTCAGGCTCTTGTTGTTTATAATCTCAGCTGGCGTATTACCTCCGATATGCTTGTGTGCGACGTTGATGAGTCGGTAAAAAATGCTCAGCTTGCTCAAATTCGCAGAGTGCTCAGCGAAGTAGATAACTCGATAATTTCGGATTCAATATATATTGACCCGTATCATATTGATGCATTTATGAAGCTTAAGGGGCAGGAATATACCGTTCTGTCCAACTCAACGTCACAGAGTGCTGTTGCCGATGGCTGTCTGCTTTATTCTCAGCCGCACGTAATTACGTTTAATACCTTCCGTATCGATGGCGGCAAGCTCTTCACATCGGGTTATTTTAAAAACGGTGTGGGCAGCCGTGAAAGCGTGCGTCTTTACTGTGCTCTTTCAAATGGCAGGGTTATCGACCTTCCTGTCGAAAAATCAGCTTACAGCTATTATAAAGGTAAGTCGCTTACCAATGATTTTGCGGGCTTCGATACCGTTATTGACCTGCCGGATGAAGTAGGCATAGTTTTTCATGCCGTTGTTGACGGTCACGACTGTGTACCTACGGTGTTCTTCGGCTTTAAAACGGTTGTAAATAAGGTTAAGTTTTATGCGGCAAACGGCGGATATACAGTTCTGTTTGACCAAAAGTCACAGGGCTTTGTAATCCGCAAGGCTTCGGCAAATTCACTTGCAGCTGCAAGGTCTGCGGCGGATAAAGCCGTTAAGTCAGAAAGCAAAGCTGCTTTTATTTACAGAAAGCTTGCCGAAAAAACAGCGACCGATAAGCGCATATGGCTTTATATCGACCGTGAGGGTATCTTCGATAATGCTTATTATCAGTTTATACATGACTTTTCTGTAAAAGACGGTATCGAAAGATATTATATTGCCGATAATCTTAAGCCGGATGACAAGCACTTTACTTCTGCACAAAAAAAGCACGTTGTAAAATTCAAGAGTTTCAAGCATAAGATGCTCTTTTTTAACTGCGAAAAGGTGCTCACTTCCTTCAATTCGCTTTCTATTATGAGTCCGTTCGACGGCTTGCCGCTTCGCTGGTATTCAGATATCATCAAATGTGAGTTTGTTTATCTTCAGCATGGTATTCTTCACGCACGTTTGCCTATGCTTTATTCAAAGGAAAAAGCAAATGTAAACAGGGTCGTTATTTCCTCTGAGTTTGAGCGAGAGAATTTCAAGCGCATCTATAATTTTAAGGATGATGATCTGCTTGCAAGCGGTATGCCTCGATTTGATGCTATGGCGACCGATACAAAGCCCGGAAAAAAGCTTCTTTTCTCTCCTTCGTGGCGTAAAAATCTTATCGGAAATTATGAAAATAATACCCGTCAGCTTTTTGTCGATAAATTCCTTGCCTCGGCTTTTTACCGTGAAATCGATGCTTTCCTTAATTCAAAAGAGCTTGCGGATCTGCTTGAGAAATATGACTATACTCTCGATTTCAAAAATCATCCGATTTTCAGAGATTATGATAAGTATTTTAAGGTCGATAATCCCAGGATTCGCGTAACGCAGGAAATCGACGAGATGCAGAATTATGCTTTGATGATAACCGACTATTCGTCAATTGTTTTCGATTTTGTCTATCTCGGCAGACCTATTATGTATTTCGTGCCTGATTATGAGCTTTTTAAGGCGGGTGTAACTCACGATTACAATGCGCTTGACCTTCCGCTTGAAGAAGCGTTCGGTGCACTTTCCGTAAATGCTCAGCAGCTTTTGGCTCATCTGGAAAAGCTTATTGCTGCCGATATGCAGCCTGATGAGGTTTTTGCAAAGCGTTGCAGAGATTTCTTTGTTACAAAATCCGATCATTGTGAAAAGCTTTATAAGCTTTTGACAGAATAATAAAAATGAGCTGTAAAAAACTCTTGTTTTTTACAGCTCATTTTTTATTTGTACTTACTGTACTGCTTTTTCAAATTGACTGTTATAAAGGTTAGCGTAAAATCCGTCAATAGCCATGAGCTCGTCGTGGTTTCCTTGTTCAACAATATCGCCGTTGTTCATACACAGTATAAGGTCTGCATTGCGTATCGTCGAAAGTCGGTGAGCGATAATAAAGCTCGTTCTGCCTTGCATAAGGTTATCCATTGCGCGTTGGATAAGTATCTCCGTACGTGTGTCAACCGAGCTTGTCGCTTCGTCAAGTATGAGTATTTTCGGGTCTGCAAGTATTGCTCTCGCAATAGTCAGCAGCTGCTTCTGACCCTGAGAAATATTTGTTACTTCTTCGTTAAGCTCCATACGGTATCCGTCGGGCAGGGTGCGTACAAAATGGTCAACCTGAGCCAGTTTTGCCGCTTTAATAACCTCTTCGTCTGTTGCATCAAGTTTGCCGTAGCGGATGTTGTCCATAATGCTTCCGCTGTACAGCCAGGTGTCCTGAAGCACCATGCCGAATTGGCTTCTCAGGTCGTGCCTGTCAAAATCTGTAAGGTTGTATCCGTCAACGTATATTGCACCGTCTGTCAGCTCGTGGAATCGCATAAGAAGCTTTACCATTGTTGTTTTACCTGCACCTGTAGGGCCGACAATTGCAATTTTTTGTCCGCTTTTCACCTTTGCCGAGAAATCGCTTATTACTATTTTGTCCGTGTCCTCATAGCCGAATTTTACATGGTCAAAGGTAATATCGCCTTTGATTTCAACATCCGATACCTTAAGTGTTGCCTGTGAGTCGTCCTCTTCAGCTTCGTCAAGAAATTCAAATACTCGCTCTGCCGCTGCAGCCATTCTCTGAAGCTGAGCTGAAATGTTTGCAAGCTGATTAATGGGTTGATTAAAGTTTCGTACATACTGCAGCATTGCCTGAATATCGCCGATATCAAGGCTTCCCTTTGATGCGAGTATTGCGCCTACAACACAGACCATTACGTAGCCGAGGTTACCTACAAAGCCCATAAGAGGCATCATCAGACCGGAGAGAAATTCTGCCTTTCTTGCGTTTTCGGCAAGCTCATCATTGAGCTCGTCAAATTCCTCAAGCGAACGTTTTTCACCGTTGAAAGCTTTTACTACAAGGTGTGCACCGTACATCTCTTCAATATGTCCGTTGACAGCACCGAGGAACTTCTGTTGCTTGCGGAAATGCGGCTGTGAAAGCTTAACTATATTGCGTACAACAATAAGCGATACAGGCACCGTCAGCACGATTATCAGTGTCAGCAGCGGGCTTGTGAACAGCATCATTGTGAGTATACCTATAAGTGAGGTTACTGAGGTCGCCGCCTGGGTAATGCTCTGTGTAAGTGTCTGCTCTAGAGTGTCAACGTCATTTGTGATTCGTGAGAGCACGTCACCTTGACTTTGCTTATGAAAAAAGCCGAGCGGAATACGGTTTATCTTTTTCATTATACTGTTGCGCAGGTTGAATGAAAGCCTTGTTGTTACGCCTGCCATTATAAACGATTGCAAGTAGTTGAAAGCTGCACTCACAGCATATACCACTACAAGAATCAGCAGTATCTGTCCTATTTTTACAAGGTCGATCGTTCCTGTTGAATCGATCATCCTGCGTACGCCTGCAGCAACCTCGTTTGTTGCATTTGCAAGTATTTTAGGACCTATTACGTTAAACAGAGAAGCACCTGCGGCGAATACTATTACCGCAATAAAGCGAAGTTTAAACGGAGCAATAAGCTTCAGCAGCTTTTTTAACGTGCCGTTGAAATCTTTGGGCTTTTCATTAGGTCTGCCGGGACCGCCATTCTTTGGAGGCTTGCGGAATGATTGCTTTTTTATGTCTCTGTTTTTCATTCCAGTTCCTCCTTTGCGAGCTGTGATTCGGCAATTTCGCGGTATTCCTCACAGGTTTTAAGAAGCTCCTTGTGTGTACCTTTTCCTACTATTCTGCCTTCGTCAAGCACTATTATCTGCTCTGCATTCATAATTGTGCTTACTCTCTGCGCAACGATAAGCACGGTTGCGTCGGTAGTGTAAGTGCGAAGTGCCTTACGCAGTGCCGCATCCGTCTTGAGGTCTAGTGCGGAGAAGCTGTCGTCAAAGATATATACAGGAGCCTGCTTGACAAGTGCTCTTGCTATAGAAAGACGCTGTCTCTGGCCGCCGCTGACATTTGTGCCGCCCTGAGATATGTCGGAGTCAATGCCTTCGGGCATATCGTAAACAAATTTTGCCTGAGCGGTTTCAAGTGCACTGTTCAACAGCTTGTCATCGGCGTTCGGGTTTGATATCTGCAGGTTGCTCTTGACCGTGCCGGAGAAAAGCAGACCTTTCTGCGGTACATAGCCGATGTTTTCACGAAGCGAATGCATTGACAGCTTACGTATATCAATACCGTCATATGTTATGCAGCCTTCAGTTACATCGTAAAAACGGGGTATAAGATTTATCAGTGTGGATTTACCTGAGCCCGTTGAGCCGATAAATGCCGTTGTCTGGCCGGGTAAAGTGGAAAAAGAGATATCACTGAGAACACAGTCGTCGGCATTGTTATATTTAAACGAAACGTTTTTAAACTCAATAACACCCTTAGCATCTTTAAGGCTTTGAGGAGCAACGGGGTCGTTTACTGATGGGTTTGCTTTGAGTACCTCTGCAAGACGGTTGACCGAAACCATAGCACGCGGTATACTTACAAAAATCATTGCAATGAAAAGAAATGACATAATAACATGCATTGCGTACTGAATATATGCCATCATATCGCCGATCTCAAGTGAGCCGTCCTTGATTGCACCTGCACCGAACCATACTATAGCGATGGTTGAGAAATTCATAATTATCGTCATAGCAGGCATAACTATTGCAATTGTTCTCTGCACAAACCGATTAGTCATTCGCAGGTCTTTGTTCGATTTTTCAAATCTGTCTTCTTCATGCTTTTCGTTACCGAATGCACGTATAACCATAAGACCCGAAAGGTTTTCGCGGCTGACAAGGTTGAGCTTGTCTATGAGCTTTTGCAGAACCTTTATCTTGGGCATTGCCGCAACAAGACCTACACATATAATGCTCAGCAGTATCGCTACTGCAATCAGCAGAATCCAGCTCATACCCTTGCTTTTGCTCAGTGCGAGTATGATGCTGCCTACAGCCATTGTCGGAGCAAAAAACACCATTCTTATACCGCCGCTGAGTATTCCCTGTACCTGCTGAATATCGTTTGTGGTCCTTGTGATAAGCGAAGCGGTAGAAAATTCATCCATTTCGTTATTAGAAAATTTAAGTACACGTTCAAATACATCGTGACGCATTCTGCGTGAAATTATGGATGAAGTTTTTGTGGAAAAGTAGCTGACTCCTATCGCTGCGGCAACGCAGACGAGTGCCATTGCGAGCATTTTTGCTCCTTCGGTCAGTATGAAAGTCATCTGCTCGTTCTGACCGTTTAGTGCTATGATTCCGTCGTCTACAAGAGTTGCCATCATTGAAGGCAAAAGCAGCTCTGTAAATGCCTGTACTATCAGAAATACGAGGCTGAGTATAGCATAACCTGCAGCGTATTTCAGGTAGCTGAGTACTTTTGTCATTTTTATCCTCCTCCTTATATTAAACATTATCTTTCTTATTTTACATTATACGGTGCATCAGTACAATGTGTAAATGTAAACTTTTTGTTAATACACACGAAGATAATTCATTGCTTTAATAAGCTAAATTGTTAAAGTATACATAAAATTCAATTCTGTTGCGGCAAAATTCGACTATGTGACGAAATATCGATTTATAGTATTTTTTGTTTGCATATAGCGTAACAGTATGATATATTATAATATAATTATTTTATTATGGGTTGGTGTTTTTCGGTGAAGGTTATCGATATTCTCAATAACGGCAAGGTCAATGTTTCCTGTGAGCTTTTTCCGCCCAAGGTATGGTCTCAGCTTTCGGGTGCAAAGCAGGTTGTTCGTGATATTGCAAAACTTTCTCCGTCTTTTATGAGCGTTACCTACGGTGCAGGCGGCGGCACAAGTGAGCATACTGTTGACTTGAGTCGTGAGGTGCAGGCTTGCGGCGTTACCGCACTTGCTCATCTTACCTGCCTTTCAACCGATGAAGCCAAGCTTATTTCGGTTATCGAGCAGTTAAAAGCTGACAATGTCGAAAACATTCTCGCTTTGAGAGGTGATAAGGGTGAGCTCGCAGTGCAGGGTGCTTTTGCCCATGCGAGTGACCTTATTTCGCTTATCCGCAAGCACGGCGATTTCTGTATCGGCGGCGCCTGCTATCCCGAGTGTCATCCTGAGTCGGCAAGTGTTGCGGCAGACCTTGATGGTCTTAAGATTAAGGCTGAAAGCGGATGTCAGTTTTTTACGACCCAGATGTTTTTTGATAACAACGTTTTTTACAAGTTTATGTACAGACTTCTTGCGGCAGGTATCAACGTGCCTGTAGTAGCAGGTATTATGCCCGTAACCAACAGCTCGCAGCTTGAACGTATCGTTTCTCTTTCGGGCTCGGGTATTCCGCTCAGGTTCAAAGCAATTGCCGACAGGTTTGCTTCCGACCCCGATGCGATGAAGCAGGCAGGTATAGCCTATGCAACTGAGCAGATTATCGACCTTGTTGCAAGCGGAGTCAATAACATACATATTTATACGATGAACAAGCCTGATATTGCCGCAGGCATTATGGCAAATCTATCGGATATTATCGGAAAGTGAGGCACCGTTTAGGATGAATTTTAAAGAGCAATTCGGATCCCGTCTGCTTTTTTGCGACGGTGCAATGGGCACAATGCTCCAGTCGCTCGGTCTGCCTGCAGGTAAACGTGCCGACCATTGGAGTATCGAACAGCCCGATAAAGTAAAAAGTGTCCATTTAAAATATCTCGAGTGTGGCTGTGATATTATTACAGCAAATACTTTTTCTGCACCTGCAGGAGGTGAATATACGCCGGAGCAGATTGCCGAGGCGGGTGTCAATGTAGCAAAGCAAGCTGTTGCCGAAAGCGGTAAGCAGGCTTTTGTCGCCCTCGATATGACTTCTACGGGTGAGCTTCTCGAGCCTTTCGGCTCTCTTACTTTTGAAGATGCTTACGAGGGCTTTGCCCGTACTGTCAAAGCAGGTGAGGCAGCAGGTGCTGACCTTATACTTATCGAAACTATGACCGATACTGCCGAAATCAAAGCGGCTGTACTCGCTTCAAAAGAAAATTCCTCTCTGCCCGTTGTCGTCACCTTTACGGTTGATGAAGACGGCAGACTGATGAACGGTGCCGATATTATTACTGCCGCCGCTCTGATTGAGAGCCTCGGTGCCGACGGTGTCGGTCTCAACTGCGGCTTCGGTCCCGAAAAAATGCTTGAGTTTGTACCTGAACTTCTTGAGTTTACTACTCTTCCGGTGCTTGTCAATTCAAATGCCGGTATGCCAAGTGTGATTGACGGCAAAACAGTATATGATGTCAATTTCTTGCAGTTTGCCGAAAGTGCAGAAAAGCTTGTGCGCCTTGGCTGTGCGGCTGTCGGCGGCTGTTGCGGTACAACTCCCGCCCATATTTTGGCAGTGGTTGAGCGTTGTTCTCCCGTTGGTATATGTAAGAAAGCCGAAACAAAACGTAAGAGCTTTGTTTCTTCCCGTTGTAAAACTGTTTTCTTTGATGATAAAACAGTTATTATCGGCGAGCGAATCAATCCTACAGGTAAGCCAAAGCTCAGAGCAGCATTGCAGGAGGGCAACCTTGAGTATCTCTGCAGTGAAGCAACCTCGCAGGAGGCTGCAGGCGCAGATATCCTCGATGTCAATGTCGGCATTTCACAGATTGACGAAGTGAAGGTGCTTGCCGATGCTGTCAAGCGTGTACAGCAGGTGACAACTCTGCCTTTGCAGATTGATACATCAGATGTGCATGCGCTCGAAAAAGCACTGCGTGTATATATTGGTAAACCGCTTATCAACTCCGTCAACGGTTCCGAAGAATCAATGAGTACCGTACTTCCGCTTGCAGCTAAATACGGCGCAATGGTGGTCGGTCTGACTCTTGACGATAAGGGCATTCCCGAAACTGCCGAGGGCAGAATTGAAATTGCAAAACGCATTATTGACCGTGCAGCACAGTACGGTATCGATAAAAGCGATATAATTATCGACCCGCTTACTATGACAATAAGTACTGCGGATAACGGTGCACTTCCGACACTTGAAGCACTTGACGTGCTGAAAAACGAGATAGGTGTGCATACCGTACTCGGTGTGTCAAATATTTCGTTCGGTTTGCCGAACAGAGAAAAAATCAATTCAACATTTTTCTCACTTGCTATGCAGAACGGACTGAGTGCAGGCATTGTCAATCCGCTCAATGCAGCGATGATGGATGCGTATTATTCGTTCAATGCACTCTTTGCCCGTGATGCCGGCTGTCTTGAATATATTGCAAACAATGCTGTTATCGGTCATAGTGAGCAGACGACGGTTGTAAATAAATCGGAAACTTCTTTGACCGACAATCTCAGGTCTGCCGTAGTCAGCGGCCTTGCTGAAAAATCGGCGGCAATTACAAAGTTGCTGTTGGGTGACAAAACTCCGCTCGAAATAATCGACGGTATGCTTATTCCCGCACTCGATGAAACGGGAAGGCTGTTTGAAGAAAAGAAGCTGTTTTTACCTCAGCTTCTGCTTTCCGCTAAAGCGGCTACCGCGGCGTTTGACGTAATAAAATCCGCAATCGCACAAAGCGGCGAAAGAGAAAATAAAAAAGGCAAAATAATCCTTGCAACCGTTAAGGGCGACGTTCACGATATCGGCAAGAATATCGTAAAAGTCCTGCTTGAGAATTACGGCTACGATGTAATCGACCTTGGCAAGGATGTACCGCCCGAGGTTATTCTCGAAAGGGCAAAGGCTGATAATGTCAGACTTGTGGGCTTAAGTGCACTGATGACTACAACAGTGCCGAATATGGCTCAGACTATTGCATTGCTTAGTAGTGAGTATAGCTGTAAGGTTATGGTCGGCGGTGCGGTGCTTACAGCCGAATATGCTGATGAAATCGGTGCCGATTTTTACTGTAAAGATGCTATGGCGTCTGTACGCTGTGCAGAAAAATTATATGAGGAAGGTGAGCTTGTATGAGCTTTTTTAACAGATATAAATCTACGGGAAGTAACTATTCAATTAAACAGATAGATCTGTCCGTTATGCCCGAGGGCACACCTGATGATCTTAAATATCTCTATGAGCAGACAGTTGTAGACCGTGGCGAAGGCTATCTCGGCCATCCTGATTCGGTGCTCCTCAAAAACGGTGATATACTTACTTTTTTCCCGAAAGGTCACGGTAAGGGTGCCGCTCTTTCGCGCAGAAGCACTGATGGCGGTGTAACTTTTATCGATGGTATCAAGAATCCACCCAAATCCTGGGAAGGCTCAAGGGAAACACCTACGGTTTACCGACTCGAGTTCAATAACCCCGATACTCCCGATAAGCTTCTTTTGGTATGCGGCAATCCCAAATGGGGTACAGAGCCTACAACGGGCGGCTTCAATTGCTCTCTTTCCTGCGATGAGGGTGAGACATGGAGCGAGTTTGAGCTGTTTTATAAGGGTATGAATACCATTGTTGCAATGGCATCTCTTACAAGACTTAAAGAAAACGGTGAGTTTGTAGATAAATGGATGGCACTCTTCCACGATAAGCATTTCCATAACTACAAAACAATACTCAGCTTTGATAAAGACGGTAAAATGCACTGGAGCGAGCCCGAAAAATACTTTGCGAAATACCGCGGTATAGAAAAAGGCAGTAATATGTGCGAGGTTGAGTGTATACGCTCCGACGGCGGCAAAGGTGACGAGCTTTGCCTGCTGACACGAAGCAATACAAAAAAGATCAATTCACTTATTACTTTTTCAAATGATGAGGGCAAAACCTGGTCCGAGCCTGTCGAGCTTCCTGCAGCCCTCAACGGTGAGCGTCATAAGGCAGACTATCTGCCCGACGGCAGACTGATAATAACTTTCCGCTCAATTGAGCGTGACCCGCAGAAGAATAAAATCAACATTGAAAAGGGTCATACTAAACGCGGTTGGTACAGCGAAGGCTGGATTGCTTGGGTAGGTACTTACGATGACCTTAAAAACGGCAGAGAGGGTCAGTACAGAATCAAGATTGCTCATACATATCTGAATTATCAGAATGAGCCTGATATCGTTGCAAACGGCGACTGCGGCTACTGCGGTAACGTAGTGCTTGAGGACGGTACATTTGTCACCTCTACCTACGGCATATTTACTGCCGATGAAAAGCGACATACATATATTGTTTCAAAACGCATCCGACTTTCGGATACCGATAAACTTCTTTAATTATCAGCGGAGATTTACTTATGGGTACTTACAACTACAACGATACAACGCTTTATAACCTTCGTATGCTCTATGAGCAGATGGGCTATAAGCGTTTCAAGATGAGCAAGTTTGAGGAATATGACCTCTACCTTGAATACAAAAAATTCCTCTCAACAGAGAATATCATTACTTTCACCGACCTTCACGGCAAGCTTTTTGCTCTCAAACCCGATATCACTCTTTCTATTGCAAAGAATGCCAAGCCCGGTGAGGCACAGAAGCTCTATTACAAAGAAAATGTCTACAGAGCTTCCAGAGAAACAAAGGAGTATAAAGAAATCACACAGCTCGGCCTTGAGTATATCGGTGATATTGATGCCTATACACTTGGTGAGGTTGTGCTTCTTGCCGCCCGCAGCTTAAAAGCTGTCAGCAGCAATTATGTGCTCGATATTTCTCATATGGGCTTTGTTTCCGCTCTGCTTGATACAGCTGATCTCAGCGACAGCCGCAAGGAGAAACTTATCGGTTTCCTCGGTAAGAAGGATACTCATGAGCTTCTTTCAAGCTGTGAACATTACGGTGTCGAGCCTGAAACGGCACAGCGTATAGCAATGCTCTCCGAAATCTACGGCGATTTCGAGTCAACTTATCCTCGTATCCGTGAGCTTGTCGTAACTCCGGCTATGGCAGATGCGGCTGAGGAGCTTAAAGCCCTTTACGATTTCCTTAAGGCTTCAGGTGAGGGCGAGCATATCAACCTTGACTTCTCAATCGTCAATGATATGAGCTACTACAACGGTGTTATTTACCGCGGTTATGTTGAGTCCGTACCTTGCAGTGTGCTCAGCGGCGGCAGATACGATAACCTTCTCAAAAAGCTTGGTAAGGATTGTCAGGCAATCGGTTTTGCTGTTTACGTCGATATTCTTGAGCTTTATGCAAAGTATGAGAAGGAGTATGATGTTGACGTGCTTCTTTGCTACGACAAGGGTATTTCACCCATAAAAATCTCCGAAAAGGCTGCCGAATATACATCTCAAGGCAAAACCGTAAAGGTGCTCAGTGCAATACCTGAGGGTCTTAAATATAAGCAGCTTGTAACAATTAAGGAAGGGGTGTGAGCCGATAATGGATTATCTTAATATAGCACTGCCCAAAGGCAGACTCGGCGAAAAGGTATACGATATGTTTGAGCGTATCGGCTACGGTTGCCCCGCAATCCGTGAGAAGAACAGAAGCCTTATTTTTGAGAATCACGAGAATAAAGTCCGCTATTTCTGGTCAAAGCCGTCCGACGTTGCAATTTATGTCGAGCGCGGTGCGGCAGATATCGGCGTTGTCGGTAAGGATATCCTTCTCGAGTATGAGCCGGATATTTACGAACTTCTTGATATGAACATCGGCAAATGCAGAATGTGCGTTGCCGCTCCCGATGTATTCCGTGACAACCCCGAAAAGACACTCCGTGTCGCAACAAAGTTTGTAAATATTGCCCGTGCACATTACGCCAAAAAGGGCAGAGATATAGAAATCTGCAAGCTCAACGGCTCAATTGAGATTGCACCTATCCTCGGTATGACCGACGTTATCGTCGATATCGTCGAAACGGGTACAACTCTCAAGGAGAATAACCTTGAGGTTATTGAGTCAATAATTCCGATTAGTGCAAGGCTTATAGCAAACAAAGCAAGTACAAAATTCAAAAATGAGCAGATTGCAGATATACGCAAAAGACTTCAAGAGGTAATTGAGAAATGATAAAGATTTATGAAGGTGGTTTAAGAGCAGAAGATATCTTTGACCGCACAGAAGAAAAGAATACAGTAGGCGAGATTGTAGCCGATATTATTGCAAATGTACGCAAAAACGGCGACAAAGCACTCAGAGAGTATTCGGCAAAGTTCGACGGTGCAGAGCTTGACAGCCTTGAGGTTTCCGCAGAGGAAATTGATGCGGCTTTCGCTGCACTCGAGCCCGAGTTTGTTGCAATTATTGAAGAGGCTGCGGAGAATATCCGCGAGTTTCACCGCCATCAGGTAAGGACAGGCTTTGCAATCACTCCGCGCGACGGCGTTGTCCTCGGTCAGCGTGTAATTCCGCTTGAGCGTGTAGGTCTCTATGTGCCCGGTGGCACTGCAAGCTACCCTTCATCAGTTCTTATGAACTGTATCCCTGCAAAGCTTGCAGGTTGCGATGAAATTGTTATGGTTACACCTCCTTCAAAGGACGGCAGTATCAAGCCTGCAATTCTTGTTGCAGCTAAAATAGCAGGTGTAGACCGTATCTTTAAGGTAGGCGGTGCACAGGCTGTTGCAGCCCTTGCATACTCTACCGAAACTATTCCGCAGGTCGATAAGATTGTCGGTCCCGGTAATGTCTTTGTTGCAGAGGCAAAGCGTCAGGTATTCGGCACAGTTGCAATCGATATGATTGCAGGTCCGAGTGAGATTCTCGTTATTGCTGACGGTACTTGCAACCCGAAGTATGTTGCAGCCGATATGCTTTCACAGGCAGAGCACGATAAGAATGCAAGTGCCGTACTTGTAACAGACAGTATCGACCTTGCAAAGGCAGTCAGTGCTGAGCTTGAGGTGCAGATTCCTCAGCTTTCACGTGCCGAAATTGCACGCGTTTCCGTAGATAATAACGGTAAGATTATTGTTGTAGACGACCTTAAAAAGGCAATCGAGATGTCAAACGCTATCGCCCCCGAGCATCTTGAGGTTTGTGTCGACCGTCCGTTTGACCTGCTCCCGCTTATCCGCAATGCAGGCTCGGTATTCCTCGGAAAAAACTGTCCCGAGGCACTCGGCGACTACTTTGCAGGTCCCAACCATACTCTTCCCACAAGCGGCACAGCACGCTTCTCAAGCCCGCTTTCGGTTGATGATTTTGTCAAGAAGTCTTCCTTTATGTCCTACTCACAGCAGGCACTTGAATCTGTTTATGAGAAGATTGATGCCTTCGCACAGAAGGAAGGACTTCAGGCACACGGCAAGTCCGTAACAGTAAGATTTGAAGACTAATTTTTTTCGGAGTAACACACTATGAGCAGATTTTTCAGCCACAGATTTGATTCGCTTACTGCATATACTCCGGGCGAGCAGCCTCAGGATCAGCAATACATAAAACTCAATACAAACGAATCACCGTTTGAGCCTTCACCCGATGTGATTAAGGCAATCAGCAGTGAGGAGGTCGGCAAGCTAAGGCTTTATTCCGACCCCGAGTGTAAACGCACAGTGCAGGCTATAGCCGATTACTACGGCGTTGAGAGTAAAAACGTTGTTCTCGGTAACGGCTCGGATGAAATTCTTTCTTTCATCTTCCAGGCTTATTGCGACAGTGATACACCCGTTGCATTCCCCGATATAAGCTACGGCTTCTATTCGGTTTTTGCACGCCTTTACGGAATTGATGCACAGGTCATACCGCTTAAAGAGGATTATTCGCTCGATGTAAACGATTACTGCGGTATCGGCAAAACAGTTGTAATTGCCAATCCCAATGCACCCACGGGTATGGCTGTCAGACTTGAGGATATTGAGAAGATTCTTGTCTCAAATCCCGATAATATCGTTGTTATTGACGAGGCTTATGTCGATTTCGGTGCGGACAGTGCTGTTGCTCTTACAAAGAAATATTCTAACCTCATAGTTGTGCAGACTTTTTCAAAGTCACGTCAGCTTGCAGGTGCAAGGCTCGGCTTTGCTATAGCACACGAGGATATTATTACCGACCTCAATACGGTTCGTTTTTCAACTAATCCCTATAATATCAACCGACTTACTTTACTCGCAGGTGAAGCTTCTATTAAAGACAGTGCTTACTTTGAGTCAACACGTCAGCAGATAATCGCAAACCGTGAGTATACTGTAGAGGAACTTAATAAGCGAGGCTTCAAAGTTTTACCGTCAAAGACTAATTTTGTCTTTGCTGCTCATAGCGAGGCAGGCGGTGAAGAGCTTTACACAAAGCTCAAGGAAAGAGGAATTCTCGTGCGATATTTCAATAAAGAGCGTCTTTCGGATTTCCTGCGTATCACAATCGGCACTAAAGAGCAGATGGATGCTTTGCTTAATACATTAGACGCAATTCTGTCAGAAAGGGAATGATAAATATGCGTAAAAGTGAAATTACAAGAAACACAGCCGAAACCCGTATTCAGCTCAGTCTTGACCTTGACGGAAGCGGCAAAAGCAATATAAATACAGGCTGCGGTTTCCTTGACCATATGCTGACACTCTTTGCAAAACACGGCCGCTTTGACCTTGATGTTTTCTGTGAGGGTGATACTCAGGTTGACTATCACCACACTACCGAAGATATCGGCATCTGCCTCGGTCAGGCTTTTGCTCAGGCTCTGGGTAATATGGCAGGTATCAGGCGATACGGTGATATTATGCTTCCCATGGATGAGTCGCTTGTGCTTTGTGCCGTTGATATTTCGGGCAGGTCACACTTAAGCCTCGACCTCGGCAATATCAACCCGACAGTAGGCGATTTCGATACCGAGCTTGTTTCCGAGTTTCTTCTCGGCTTTGTACGTAATGCAAAAATGACTCTTCATATAAAACTGCTTTACGGCTCAAATACTCACCACATTATTGAGGGCAGCTTCAAGGCTCTCGCACGTGTGCTCGGTAATGCCGTAAGCATAGATGAAAAATACAGTAATGAAATTCCGTCAACTAAGGGAGTGCTTTAATTTTGCTTGCAATTATTGATTACGGTGTCGGCAATATTTTCTCGCTCTATTCTTCTTTCAAGTTTATCGGCGAAGATGTTGTTCTGACTAACGATAAAAAGATTATAGATTCCTGCTCGCATATTATTCTGCCCGGTGTCGGTGCCTTTGCCGATGCAAAGCGTAAGCTCGACGAAAGCGGTATGGCAGATGTAGTCAAAGAGCAGGTTAAAACTGGCAAACCCCTTATGGGTATTTGCCTTGGTATGCAGATGCTTTTTGAAAAAAGCCTTGAATACGGTGAGCATCCGGGCCTCGGTCTTATCGGCGGCAGTGTAAAGCCTATTGCCGATGTTATCCCGTCTGAGCTCAAAATTCCGCACATAGGCTGGAATGCTCTTGAGTTTACCCGTGAGAGTAAGCTGTTTAAGTATATAAATAACGGTGACCACGTCTATTTTGTTCACTCTTTCTATGCGGCAGACTGTGCGGCGGATACTATTGCCGTGTCCGAATACGGTGCACCGCTTACTGCGGCTGTTGCCAAGGATAATGTCTACGGCTGTCAGTTCCACCCCGAGAAGAGCGGCGAGGTAGGTCTGAATATCCTCAAAGCATTCTGTGAGTTATAAGAGGTGATTGGTTATGAAACTTTTTCCTGCAATTGATCTTAAAGATAAGCAGGTCGTCCGTCTTTATAAGGGCGACTATAATCAGATGACAGTTTACGGCACAAATCCTCTTGAAACCGCAAAGGGCTTCAAGGCAGCAGGTGCCGAGTATCTCCATGTTGTTGACCTCGACGGTGCTAAGGATGGCGATAACCCGAATTTTGAGATCGTTGCCGACCTTGCAAAAAACAGCGGCCTTAAGGTTGAAATCGGCGGCGGTATCCGCAATGAAGAGATAATAAAGAAATATATTGACGCAGGTGTAATGCGTGTTATACTCGGTACGGTTGCTATTTCTAATCCCGATTTTGTTGCCGAAATGGTAGAAAAATACGGCGATAAAATTGCTGTTGGTGTTGATATGCTTGACGGCAAGGTTGCAACCCACGGCTGGACTAGTGTATCCGAGGTTGACGGCTTTGAGTTCTGCGAAAAACTCGATGCTATGGGCGTTGCTACCGTAATTTGTACCGATATCTCAAAGGATGGTGCAATGCAGGGCACAAACCGTGAGCTTTACCGTGAAATGGCAACACGCTTTAAGTTTGATACTGTAGCCTCGGGCGGTGTGTCAACTCTTGACGATGTCAAGGCGCTTAACGATATGAACGTTTACGGTGCGATTCTCGGCAAGGCGCTCTATACCGGTGCAATTGACCTTGCCGATGCAGTTAAGATAACAGCGGGGGACAGATAAATGATTACAAAAAGAATAATTCCCTGCCTCGATGTCAAAAACGGCAGGGTAGTAAAAGGTGTTAATTTTGAAGGCTTAAGCGATGTTTCTTCGCCTGTAGAGCTTGCCGATTATTACAGCCGTGCAGGTGCGGATGAGCTCGTTTTCTACGATATAACAGCTTCTGTCGAGGGCAGACAGATTTTTACCGATATACTCAAAGAAGCCGCTTCAAAAATTTTTATTCCGCTTACAGTCGGCGGCGGTATTTCTACTCTTGATGATTTTGAGCGTGTACTCAAGTGCGGTGCCGATAAGGTCAGCGTCAATTCGGGTGCAATCAAAAACCCGTCAATTATCGGAGAAGCTGCAAAAAAATACGGCGACCAGTGTGTCGTCCTTTCTGCTGATATCAAGCGTGTTGGCGGCAAATTCAAGGTTTTCAAAAACGGCGGCAGAGTCAATACTGAGCTTGATGCTCTTGAGTGGATCAAATTCGGTGTCGACAGCGGTGCAGGTGAGATTGTTGTCAACAGTATTGATACCGACGGTGTCAAGCAGGGCTTCGACCTTGAAATGCTCGAGGCTGTCTGTAATATAGTTTCCGTGCCCGTTATTGCCTCGGGCGGTGCAGGTTGTATCGATGACTTTACAAAGCTGTTCAAAACCCTTCCGGGTGTAGATGCAGGTCTTGCTGCTTCTATTTTTCACTTTGGTGAGGTTACAATAGATGAACTCAAGCGTGAGCTTAATAAAAATGATATAAATGTTAGGTTGTAAGGAGAAAAAGAAATGCTGAATATTGATGAACTGAAATTTGATTCAAAGGGTCTTATTCCTGCCGTTGTTGTTGACTGTATGAGCAAGAAGGTGCTCACTGTTGCTTATATGAACAGAGAGAGCCTTGAAATTACACTTGAAGAGGGTACAACCTGTTTCTGGTCACGCTCCCGTCAGAAGCTCTGGCGTAAGGGCGAGACCTCGGGCAACTACCAGCACGTTATGAGCATCACTGCCGACTGTGATAAGGATGCTCTCGTTATTAAGGTCAAAAAGGACGGCCCAGCCTGCCATAAGGGTACTGATTCCTGCTTTACAAATACGGTTTTCCGTAAGCACGGCTATCGTGATTTCTCTATTCAGAACCTTGAGGACCTTCTCAAATCCCGCAAGGCAAACCCGCCTGCAGGCTCATATACAAGCTACCTCTTCGAAAAAGGTATCGATAAAATCCTTAAGAAAGTAGGCGAGGAGTCTACTGAGGTTATCATCGCCGCCAAGGCAGATGATAAAAAGGAGACTATATACGAGGTTGCCGACCTTGCATACCACGTAATGGTTATGATGGTTGAAATGGGTATCACAACCGAGGATATTATCAAAGAGCTTTCCTCCCGTCACGTAATCGACCATAAGGTTAAGCAGGAAAAAATGACAAAATAAAAAATATTGCGGATAAAATCGTGATATGACATTTTTTTCGCACGCTCGAAATATCTTTATATTCCTTCGGTGCAAAGAAAACGCCATCTCATCAATTTTCTCGCAATATTTAAAAGAAGCGGATAAAATCGTGATATGGTGCGTTTTGCGAATGATAAATTGTAGGGGATGCGTTTCGCCTCCTGAAAAAAACAGCTCAACCGATTGGTTGAGCTGTTTTACTTTTATTCTCTTATGCTTTATGCCATTTTACGCCCTGGGGTGTGTCTTCAAGCACAATTCCCATTGCTTTGATTTTATCTCTGATTTCGTCAGCAAGTGCCCAGTTTTTGTCCTTTCTTGCCTGAGCACGCTGTGCAATAAGCTCCTCAACCTCATCATCAAGGCTTGCCTTGCTTCTGTTGTATACAAGGCCGAGTACATCGGTCAGCTCGTCAAAGGCTTTGCTTGCAAGCTCAAGTGTTGCTTTGTTTGCACCTGCGGCAATTACTGTGTTGATATCACGTACAAGCTCAAATACTGCGGCAATAGCGTCTGCTGTGTTCATATCATCGTCCATAGCGGCGATAAACTGCTGAATTCTGCCGTGTACCTTATCGTTGAACTCGTTGTCAAGCTCACCGTCAGCTGCATTTTCAAGTGCGAAATCAAGGTTGTTGCGGCAGGTATAAAGTCTTTCAAGTGAAGCCTTGCACTGCTCAATAATTTCGGTGTTGTAGTTGATTGGGCTGCGGTAGTGAGAAGAGATAAGGAAATAACGTACGGGCTCATAGCCGTATTTTTCAGCCACGTCACGCACTGTGAAGAAGTTGCCGAGCGACTTGGACATCTTTACATTGTCAACGTTGATGTAGCCGTTATGCATCCAGTAGTTTGCAAAGCTTGCACCGTTGCAGCATTCGCTCTGTGCAATTTCGTTTTCGTGGTGGGGGAATATAAGGTCCTGACCGCCGCAGTGAATGTCTATAGTTGTGCCAAGGTAGCGGCGTACCATTGCCGAGCACTCAATGTGCCAGCCGGGTCTGCCGTGACCCCAGGGTGACTCCCAATAGGGCTCGCCTGGCTTTGCGCCCTTCCACAGTGCAAAGTCCATAGGCTCACGCTTGATTTCTTCTACGTTGATTCGTGCGCCTGCCTCAAGCTCCTCGAGCGGCTGATGTGACAGCTTGCCGTATTCGTCAAACTTCTTCGGGCTGAAGTAAACGTCACCGTCAACAGCATATGCATAGCCTTTTTCAATGAGTGTTGAAATAATATTGATAATCTCATCAATATTTTCTGTTGCCTTTGGGTGTACCGTTGCTTCGCGTACGTTCATTCCCTTGGCATCTTTCCAGAATTCTTCAATGTATTTTTCACTGACCTCTTTGTAGGTCAGACCTTCTTCATTTGCACGGCGGATAATTTTGTCATCAATGTCAGTGAAGTTCTGAACAAATTTCACGTCATAACCTCTGTATTCCATATAACGGCGAAGCACGTCAAAAACGCAGAGCGGTCTTGCGTTACCGATGTGGATAAAGTTGTAGACCGTAGGTCCGCAAGCGTAAACCTTGAGTACACCGGGCTCAATAGTCTTGAGTTCTTGTTTTGTGCGTGTGAGAGTGTTGAAAATTTTCATTTATTTTTTCTCCTCTTCTAAAGATTTGATTTGTTTGTTAAGTTTATCAATCTGTATCTGCATTTTGCAGAGCTCCATTGCAATCGGGTCGGGAATATGAATCTGGTCAAGGTCATCGACTCGTTTGCCGTTTTGCTTTACTACTCGTGCAGGTACGCCTACTGCCGTTGAGTTGGGCGGTATCTCGTCAAGCACAACTGCACCTGCGGCAATGTTTGTGTTATCTCCGACAGTGAAAGGGCCAAGTACCTTTGCACCTGCACCTATCAGTACGTTGTTTCCGATTGTCGGGTGACGCTTGCCTGTGTGGTGACCCGTACCGCCGAGCGTTACGCCCTGGTAAATAGTAACATCGTCACCGATAACTGCTGTTTCGCCGATTACAACGCCCGTACCGTGGTCAATAAAAAACCGTTTACCTATTTTAGCGGCAGGGTGAATTTCAATTCCCGTTTTCTTTACACATCTTTGTGAAATAAGGCGGGCTAAGAAAAACAGCTTGTGGTTGTAGCAGAAGTATGCTCTGCGGTGCATCCTCACCGCCTTAAGACCGGGATAAAGAAATAATATTTCAAGCGAAGAACGTGCCGCCGGGTCACGGTCTTTGACACACTTTATATCTTCTTTGATCTGTCTAAACAAGTAAATCACCTCTGATATAAAAACTCCGCCACCCCGAGAAAGGGTGACGGAGGCGATTTTTGTCGCGGTTCCACTCCGACATTATACTCATTAAGGTTCTAAGAAACCTTCAGCCGATAACGGGGCTTGCCGTACGGCCATTTCCTGCCGTAAGCTAACGGGGTGCATTCCCGCAAGTCAGCTGACAGTGTGCTTGCAGCGATGTGCACACCTCTCTGTGAAAGCCGAATGGCTGCGGTACTTCTTCCCGATCAATGCTTTTAAAATTTTCTTATAATATTATATGCAATTTATTTTGAGAAGTCAATTGTTTTTTTAGCCTGAACAAGATAAACTATGCCCGAAATTGCCGCAAGCGCCGCAGTGATCCATATCATAATGTTTGATACGAATGCAAAATGCACCTTGAGAAAACCGAATACTTCAACAAGCTCACCCCACAGCAGAATAATAATGGTAAAAGCCATCTGTGTGGCTGTCTTGACTTTGCCCCAGATATTTGCAGGTACAACTATATTCTGTGCTGCCGAAATCAGTCTCATTGATGTTACTATAAACTCTCTTGTCAGAATTATAAACACCGGCCACGCTTCGCAGAGTCCCTCCTGAATAAAGGCAAGCAGTGCGGCGGTAGTCAGCATTTTGTCGGCAACGGGATCAAGGAATTTTCCGAAAGTAGTGATCTGGTTATATTTTCTTGCAAGCTTGCCGTCGATCGCATCCGTAATCGAAGCAACAGAAAAAATAATTGCTCCGATAATAAAGCGGTGGGGGATAGAGCTTAAAAAAGCAAGCATAAACAGCGGAGTTATAATAACTCTTGCAACTGTCAGTTTGTTTGGTGTGTTCATTTACTCAGCCTCTCCGATGAGGTCGTACTCATCTGTGTTGATAATTGTTACCGTGCAGAAATCGCCTTCGCCGTAATCGTTGCTGCTTGTGAATTTGACAACACAGTCAATCTCGGGTGCATCTATATATGTTCTGCCCGTGTAGCTATCACTGTAAGCGTCATAGCTTTCAACAAGCACCTCAAAGCTCTTGCCGATGTAGCTGTTATGCTTATCAAGTACGATGTCGTACTGGTCGTTCATTATTATTTCTTGCCTGTCAAGCTTTGTTCTCTCGTCAAGCTGGTCTTCAAATTCAGCTGCAGGTGTGCCTTCCTCAGCCGAATATGTAAAACAACCAAGGTGGTCAAACTCTGTTTCGTTTACAAACAGCGCAAGGCTTTCAAATTCTTCCTCGGTTTCACCGGGGAATCCTGTAATGAATGTAGTGCGTATGACTATATCGGGCATTCTTCCCCTGAGCTTTGCAATGAGTTCCTTTATCTGCTGCTGTGTACCTCTGCGGTTCATTCGCTTGAGTACTCTGTCATCAGCATGCTGAAGCGGCAGATCGACGTAGTGCAGTACCTTAGGTAGAGTAGCCATTGCCTCGATAAGCTCGTCTGTAAACTCGTCGGGATAGCAATAGAGCATTCTTATCCAGTGTATGCCGTCAATTTCGTTGAGCTGTCTGAGAAGCTCGGGGAGCTTTAACTCGCCGTACAGATCCTTACCGTAAAGCGTGGTGTCCTGAGCTACAACTATGAGCTCTTTTACACCTTTTTCGGCAAGACTCTTAGCTTCTTCAATTATATCTTCAATTTCACGGCTTCGGTATTTACCCCTGATAGAGGGGATAGCACAGTAAGTGCAGCAGTTGTTACAGCCGTCTGCAATCTTTAGGTATGCGTAGTATTCAGGTGTTGTGAGCACCCTTTCACCGTTCATCGGCATATTGCACTTGTCGGGGAATGTGCCGATTCTTTCTCCGTCAATTACCTTTTGGCATATTTCGGCTATGTTGCTGTTTGCACCGATACCGACAACAGCATCAACCTCGGGAAACTCACCGAGTATCTCATCCTGGTATCTTTCTGCAAGGCAGCCTGTTACGATGATTTTGCCTACTACACCGTCTTCCTTAAGCTGTGCCATATCAAGAATATTCTCAATTGCCTCTTTCTTGGCTGACTCAATAAAGCCGCAGGTGTTGATTATTACCGCGTCAACTCCGTCATAAGGGTCGGTGATCTGAAATCCGTTTGCATCAAGCAGAGCAAGCAGACATTCGCCGTCTATCTGATTTTTGGGGCAGCCGAGTGAAATAAAACCAACAGTACTCATACGTCAAAATCCTCGTTAAATTCATCATATTCGCTCATAGCGCTCCTTATATCGGAGTAGCTGTAGCCGAGCCTGAGCAGAGCAGAGAAGACCTGCTTTCTACCTTTTTCCGTGGTGAGCTTGCGTGAAAACTTACCCTCTAATAATACCCTAATATTATCACATTCGTCAAGTGTAATTGAATTAATTGTAATTTCTGCCGTTTCCCGATCAATTCCTCTGTGTAAAAGCTCGGCTTTAATCGCGCGTATTCCGTATCCTTTGTGGTTTGCAAGCTCCTCAGCAAGGTTGCGCGCATATCGTTCATCATCAATGTAACCGAGTGCTTTGATTCTTTCTACGGCATCCTGTGCCGCCGCTTCTCCGTCAGCTCTGCGAAGCTTTATATAAAGCTCTTTTTCACAGTGGTCACGTCTTGAAAGAATATTGAGTGCACGGTTGAAGCATCGGCGCTTTGCTATTCTGTCAGTAAGGCACTGATATTGCTTCTCGTCTATTTCATCGCCCGAAATATAACCGCACGAAAACCAGAAATCAGCATCAACGGTGAGCTTGTACTCACCGTCGATGCTGATGTGTATCTTGTTTGATTTGCCTTTTTGAGCTGTAATTATCATATTCGTTTATCAGTCGTCATCTACTGCAATGTCAAGGTTAGCCTTTAGCTTGCTCTTGGGTGCAGGCGGAGCAACAACGGGTGACGGTACGGCAGGGATATCTGTGATGTCATCGTCGGCGCTCTCATCAGAGCCTGATATATCGGTGCCCTCTGCAAACTTAGCTCTTACCTTTGCTTCAATTTCATCTCTCAGAGCCTTGTTGGTGCGTATCATTTCCTTTACGTTGTCACGGCCCTGACCGAGACGTTCATCGTTATAAGAGAACCATGCACCGCTCTTGTGAACAATGTCAAACTTAACGGCAAGGTCAAGAATCTCACCTTCAACGGTAATGCCCTTGCCGAACATAATGTCAAACTCTGCAACCTTAAAGGGCGGAGCAACCTTGTTTTTTACAATTTTTGCCTTGGTGTGGCTGCCGATAAATTCACCGTCGGGCCCCTTAAGCTGTTCGACCTTGCGTACGTCAATACGCATTGATGCGTAGTACTTGAGTGCACGGCCGCCCGTAGTAACCTCAGGGTTGCCGTACATAACGCCGACCTTTTCGCGGAGCTGGTTAATAAAAATAAGTATTGTGTTTGATTTAGATATTGCGCCTGCAAGCTTTCTGAGCGCCTGTGACATAAGTCTTGCGTGGAGACCTACATGCGAGTCTCCCATTTCGCCTTCAATTTCGGCACGCGGTACAAGTGCGGCAACAGAGTCTACTACTACAACGTCGAGTGCACCTGAACGAACGAGTGCCTCTGTTATCTCGAGTGCCTGCTCACCGTTGTCGGGCTGAGAGACAAGGAGAGAGTCTATATCAACACCGAGGTGTGACGCATAAACGGGGTCGAGGGCGTGCTCGGCATCGATGAATGCACATTCGCCGCCTGCCTTCTGTGCCTCAGCAACTACGTGTAGTGCGAGGGTGGTTTTACCGGATGATTCGGGACCGTATATTTCAACGATTCTGCCGCGGGGCAGACCGCCTATACCTGTAGCGTGATCAAGAGTCAGCGAGCCTGTGGAGATAGATTCTACATTGAGTCCGCAATTCTGACCAAGGCGCATAATGGCACCCTTGCCGTAGCTTTTTTCAATTTGCTTGAGTGCGGTTTCGAGTGCACTGTTTTTGTCTGTGATCTTAGGTGCTGCTTTAGAAGCCGATTTATCTGCCATAATATTCAATCCTCCGAAAGGTAATAGTACAAATGTTCGATTGCAAGTTCGATTATACCTTTTTGCACAATAATTGTCAAGCGTTTTTCTACAATCTGCAAAAAAATTTTTGTTAGTCACAAATACCCTTGCAATTTTCCTGCGTTTCGTATATTATTGAAATAATTATTATAAAAGGTGAAGTATTATGATTATTGATGAATTGGTATCACTTTCAAATCTTTACGGCTCGAATGAAGATCTTGTGCTTGCAGGTGGCGGCAATACCTCTGCCAAAGACGGCGATGTAATGTACATCAAGGGCTCAGGCACACAGCTTGCAACAATTACTGCCGACGGCTTTGTAAAAATGAGCAGGTCGGCTCTTGCCGATATTTTCACAAAGGAATATCCGACCGATGACGATGCTCGTGAGGCTCAGGCTTTGGCTGACCTTTCTGCCGCAAGAATGCCCGGCGAAGAGAGCAAGCGTCCCAGTGTCGAAACTCTGCTTCACAGTCTCTTTCCTCATACCTTTGTGCTTCATATCCATCCTGCACTTGTCAACGGTCTTACCTGTGCGTTAAACGGCAAGGCAGAGGCAGAGCGTATGTTTGGTGACGGCTTTATCTGGGTCGAATCCTGCAAGCCGGGTTATACTCTTTCAAAAATCTGTTATGATAAAATGACAGCTTACACAGCACAGCACGGCAAGGCTGCCGATATGCTCCTTCTCCAGAATCACGGCATCTTTATTGCCGCCGATACTACAGAAGAAATAGGCGAGAAGTTGGCTGCCGTAATGTCAGCGCTCAATGCTGCAGTGGTGCGCTACCCCGATTTTGACAGCGGCGATTATGACGGCGAAAAGGCACAGAAGTGCTTTGATGTCATTTACGATATCTACGGTGAAGATGCGGTTATTACTTATGAGCCGAGCGTTGAGGCGCTTAAGTTTGCCGAAAGCCCCGAAACAGCTCAGGCTGTTATGAAGCCATTTACACCTGACCATATTGTTTACTGTAAGGCAGAGCCCGTATACGGCTTCTGCAACGGCTGTATCAGAGGTGCTGTCAATACTTATTTTGAAGAAAAAGGCTATATGCCAAAGATTATAATTATCAGCGGTTGCGGTTTCTTCGCAGTTGATATGACTCCTAAGGGCAGTGATACTGCGGCAACTCTGTTCAATGATGCGCTCAAGGTTGCAACCTATTCCGAGTCATTCGGCGGTCCGCTCCATATGACTGATGAGCTTTCCGATTTCATCACAAACTGGGAAGTTGAATCCTACAGACAAAAGCAGAATGCATAATATTATAGTTAATATATAATTTAGGAGTATAAGAAATGTTTTACAGTATCGAAAACGAATATCTTACCGCACAGATTGACGATATGGGTGCCCAGCTCCATTCACTTATTAACAAAGATGACGGCTATGAGTATCTATGGCAGGGCAATCCCGATGTTTGGTACGGTCAGGCGCCTGTTCTTTTTCCTGTTATAGGTCAGCTTTTTGAGGATAAATTCCGTTACGACGGCAAGGATTATCCTCTTGCCAAGCACGGCTTTGCACGTAAGATGCTCTTTGAAGCAGCCGATGTTGAGGGCGCAAGAGCAGTATTTATTCTTCGCAGTAATGACGAAACAAGGGGAATGTTTCCGTTTGAGTTCGAGTTTGCCGTATGCTTTGAGCTTGTCGGCAGAGCCATCAAGGTAACTCATACCGTTACAAATCTTGACGATAAAACTATGTATTTCTCCTGCGGTGCACATCCGGGCTTCAACTGTGCAATTGGTGACTACCTCGAGTTTGAAGAGAGTGAAGAGGGTGCACAGGTCGAGAAGATCGACAAAGAGAATATTATCATCGGCACAAAGTTTGACGTTGAGCTTGAAGAGGGCAAGCGTCTTCGCCTCACTCCCGACCTTTTTGCTGAGGATGCTCTGATTTTCTCAGACCTTAACTCCAAAGTAGTTACGCTCAAGAGCGATAACAGTCCCCGTACGGTTCGTTTCGATTTCGGCGATGCACCTTTCCTCGGAATCTGGGCAAAACCCAATGCACCCTATGTATGCATTGAGCCGTGGTACGGTGTAAATGATGACAGAATCAGATACGAAGACATTTCACAGAAGCGCGGCATTGAGAGTCTCGAGCCTGAAGAGAGCTTTGATCTCGTCTGGATTGCAGAATTATAATAAACCAATATAGCCGTGGCGTGTCCACGGCTTTTTTGATAGGAGAATTCAACTATGACACATAATGAAATTTTCGGCAATGCAAAATGGATAAGTGCCGATAAAAATATCTCTTCTCCGCTTTTTCGTGCAGAGTTTTTCACAAAGAATGTGAAAAAGGCAGAAATTACTATATGCGGTCTCGGCTTTTTTGAGCTTTATCTCAACGGAAAAAAGGTAAGTGACGACCTTTTGGTGCCTGCTTTTTCACAGTATTGCTACCGTGACCTTAGCGCTCATTACAAAATCCGTCAGGATAAAATGAGCTACCGTACTTATGTATGTAAGTACACCCTTACCGATTACCTTGCAGATGGAAAAAACGCAATCGGTGTACAGCTCGGTAATGGTTGGTATAACCTTAATGATACGTGTGACGGTGATGACGACGGTGATCCGACATGGACAAGCTATGGTGAGCTTAAACTATGCTACAGAATTGTAATTGAACACAGCAATGGAGCAAAAACAGAAATTCTTTCAGACGAAAGCCTTAAATGTACGGAAAGTGAAATTACGTTCAATAACATCTACGGCGGTGAAAGACACGATTATTCACTTGCCAAGGTCGGATTTTCTTCTTGTGACTATGATGACTCCGGTTGGTCAGATGTTTCTGTTGCTTCTGCACCCGAAACCTATTTTTATATACAGACTTGTCCTGCTGATAAGGTGATCCGAAATATTACTCCTGTTAAAGTTTGCGATTTCGGTGAAACAAGCATATATGATTGCGGCGAAGGTATTACAGGCTTTGCCGTGCTCAAGTCCAAGGCAGACGGTGCAACTCTTACTGCACGCTATGCTGATGCACTTAAAGCCGATTCAACTCTTGATTTTTATCCGAGCGGCGGTGACGGAGAGAAGCTTCAGCAGGAGGTTTTTGCCAACACCAAAGCAGGGGATGAGTATTATCCTCATTTCTGCTGGCACGCTTTCCGCTATATCGAGGTCTCGAACAATGCCGAAATTGTGACAGTAAACATCGTTCATTCCGATTGTGAGGTTACAAGCGGCTTTGAATCCGATAATGAAGTCCTCAACTGGCTTTACAAAACCTATCTTCGTACTCAGCTTGATAATATGCACTGCGGTGTGCCGTCAGATTGCCCTCATATCGAGCGTCTCGGCTATACTGGTGACGGCCAGCTCTGTGCCGAAACAGTAATGCTCATGACCGACAGTAAGGAATTTTATCTCAAATGGATGGGCGATATCGCCGACTGTCAGGACACAGAAACAGGTCACGTCCAGCACACAACACCTTTCTGTGGCGGTGGTGGTGGCCCTGCTGCATGGGGCGGTGCAATAGTTGTCGTGCCCTATGTTTTCTATAAAACTTTTGGCGATAAGAGCGTTATCGAGCAGTATCTCCCCAATATGCTAAGGTATGTAGATTATATGGTAAGTCGCAGCGAGAGCGGCCTTGTCTGCCGAGAAGAAACCGAGTGGTGTCTCGGCGACTGGTGTGCACCTATGGAGCTTCATAAGCCTGAGTCCCATACCAAGAGCCGTGTCCTTATTCCGGAAACCTATGTCAATACTGTGCTTTTTATCAAACAGATGAAAATGCTCACCGAGCTTAGTGTTGCTGTTGGTAAACCAGAGCTAACTTCGCATCTTTCAGACCTTATCGAAAAAGCCTCAAAAATGGTCAACGTTGCCTATTACAGCCCGATGACTCATTGCTATTGCGGCGATGTCCAAGGTGCAAACTGCCTTGCACTTGATGCAGGTCTGGGTGATGAAAAAACACTGCAGATGACCGTAGATAAATACCGTGACAGAGAGCGTTTTGATACAGGTATCGTCGCAACCGATGTCCTGCCGAGGATTTTGTTTGAGAGCGGCAATGCACAGCTTGCCTTCGACCTTATGACAGCCCGTAAATCACCGTCATTCGGCTATATGATGGAGCAGGGTGCAACAACTCTGTGGGAGGATTGGTTGCCCGAGCGTTCACTCAATCACCCGATGTTCGGTGCGCTTACACGCTACCTCTTTACATACCTGCTTGGTATCACTCAGCAGGCAGACAGCGTCGGCTTTGAAAAAATTAAAATCGCTCCTTGTATTGTAAACGGTATGAATAAAGCAAGCGGCTATATTACCACCATAAAGGGCAAAATCTCCGTCGCTTATGAAAAGACAGGCAACTGTGTCATTTTTACGGTTGACCTGCCCGAGAATACAACAGCCGAGTTCACCTGCGGTAATTACAATTCAACCCTCGTTTCAGGAAAAAATACCTTCTCTTTTACCGTTTCCTGACAGATGTGAAATGTAGGGGCACATATTATGTGCCCGAATAATATATATCGACATTATTGAACACAGTAGGGGTGACCTTTGGTCGCCCGAGATAAAACATCATTGGAAATTTGTTTATAAAGCATAACAAAACCGGCTGACTCACTTTTTAGTGAATCAGCCGGTTAATTATTTTATTTGTTTTTTACTGCTTTGCACCATCGTCGAACATTTCGAGTACTTTTACACTTGCTGCGTAGCAGTCTGCAAGGCCCTTTTCGTTCATGTTGTCATATGTATCGCGTCTTGTGTGGTAGTACTTCTCGAGCTTGTGGTTAAGACCTGTAATACCTGTTGCTCTGAAGCCTGCCTGAGCAAATGCTGCTGAGTCTGTAGCGCCGCCGAGAGGGGGAACCATACCCTTTGAGCAGTGGATGCCGAGCTCTTTGGTTGCTTCCATAAACAGGTCGGAAACATCCTTGTCAGCCTTGACGGTACCGTTAAGGTCACGGTAGTTTACCATCAGGTACTTGGGGTCATAAATTGTATCGTATGCGTAGATGAATGTGGGAACGTCGTCAAATTCGCCCTTGTGAGCTTCGCACCATGCCTTGGATCCGCGGAGACCTGCTTCTTCGGAGCCTGTAAGTACAACGGCAATTTCAGTGTTTTCAAGCTCAATACCCTCGTCCTTGAGAGCCTTGAGAATTGCAATACCCATATAGCAACCGGAAAGGTTATCGTTAGCGCCGTCAACGGGACGCTTGTAGTTTACCATCCAGTAGAGGCCTATAAGGAATGGCATAAATGCAAGACCGCCGAGTGCAGCTTTGCCGATAGGTGTGTTGATATCTGCAACAGCAGGTGCAATGCTGCCGCTTTGGATTATACTTATTATTGCAATAACGAGGTAGTATACAGCACCGACAGCGCAGAGGATAGCGTGACCCTCAAAACCGACACCGCCGAGTGCGTAGTTAACGGGCCATTCCCAGGCAGCGTCGGGGTGACCGTTGAATACGATTCTTCGCTTGGTTTCACCTGTGCACTTTTTAATTGCGGTTACATTGTGACCTGTCTTTTCGGGGAAAATGGGGTCAATAAGCTTTTTGTATACGCCGAACTGTGCAAGAACGATAAAAAGACCTGCTGCAATAAGAATTACACTTGCAATCGGGAAAATGAAAAGAAGAGCAAATGCAATAATAACAAATGTAATTGTAAAATAAATCCAGCCGTAGAATGAACGGGGGTTTTCTTTGAAAGATTCGACCTGAACCTTTTCACAGCCGCAGTCTTTTTTGAGCACGTCCGCCATATATTCGCAGGCCTGCTTTTCGCCCTTAGAGCCGGGATCGCGCTTTTCAAATGTTTTGATGATGTGTGTGATCTCGTCTACCATATATCTGGCAGCGTCACTTTTTTTGTCAATGAGCTTTTGCAGTTTCAATTTAGCCATCTCCTTAAGAATTTGGTTTTCTTCAGTGTAACAAAAAAGTTAAAAATATACTATTAATTATTTATTAATTTTTTACTGTTTGCAATTTTTTCCTTTTCCTATGCCTTCGTAAATCAGCCCCTCGGTCTTGTAGGCTGATTTGTCCAGGCAGTTTCTGCCGTCAAGCACGATCGGTTTTTTCATCAGCCTTACAAATTCGCTCGGCGGATAGCTGCATACATCTTTCCATTCCGTAAAAATAAAGCATATGTCAGCGTTGGTTATTGCTTCATCAATGCTGCTGCAGTAATTTATTTCGGGGTAAAGCTCCTTGAATTTATCTGCACCTGCAGGATCCCAGGCGTTGATTTTTGCACCGTCTTCAAGAAATATCGGTATATTTACGAGCGAGGGAGCCTCTCTCAGGTCATCCGTGCCGGGCTTGAAGGTCAGTCCGAGTACAGCTACGGTTTTATCCTTAAGTGTGTCAAGGTAGCTTTTGGATTTACGGTAAAGGCTGAGCTTTTGCTTTTCGTTTACCTCTATTGCAGCCTTTATCGTCTTGATCTCGCTGTCGTTGATGTGTGCCAGCCAGTGAAGTGCTTTGGTGTCCTTGGGGAAGCACGAGCCGCCGTAGCCTATACCTGCACGCAGGAAGCTCGAGCCGATGCGTGTGTCCAGTCCCATGCCCTCCGAAACGCTTTCAATATCCGCACCGACAATTTCGCAAAGGTTAGCAATTTCGTTGATATAAGATATCTTTAATGCAAGAAAATCGTTTGAAGCATATTTTACCATTTCGGCACTTTCTCTGTCCATAACGAGCAGCGGAGCGTTAAAGTCCTTGTAAATTTCGCGCATTAAAGCTTCTGTTTTCGGATTTTCGGTGCCGATAATTATTCGTGACGGGTGGAGTGTGTCGCGTACCGCAGTGCCCTGTGCGAGAAATTCGGGGTTTGAAACAACATCTATATGCACACCGGTTTTTAATCTGTCTGCAATCATCTGTTCTATATTTGCATTTGTGCCGACAGGTACTGTAGATTTAATAACCATAATGCAGTCTTTTTCTGCCGTCTGAGCAATCTGCATTGCAACCGAGTTGACAAAACTGAGGTCAGCAGAGGAGTCACGTCGCTCGGGAGTTCCTACGCCTATGAATATTATGTCGCTGTCTTTGTATGCGCTTTTGTAGTCGGTAGTGTAGGTTAGTCTTGAGCTGTTTTTGCTCATCAGCTCTTCAAGTCCTTCTTCAAATATAGGAGCAATGCCGTTGTTGAGCATATCAATTTTACCTGCGTCAATGTCAACGCAGGTAACATTATGCCCTTTATCAGCAAAGCAAACTGCCGTTACCAGACCGACGTAACCGGTGCCTGCAACAGTAATTTTCATTTGTTCACACTCCTGTTTATTTATTTGCTCTTTTAGTTTTTCGTTTTGCCGCTACTCTGCATGCGCGCTTGTAGCATTCGGCAACGTATTCTTCAATTGTCATTCTGCGGTAAATATTGTTTTCGTGTCTGTTCGGCTTTGAGTTGAGGCTTAGCTCAAAAGTCAGTATGCCGTCATATCCGCATTTGTCAAGCCTTGAGGCAACCGAATCCCAATCTGCGATTCCGTCAAACGGCAGCAGGTGCAGGTCATCGTGCCAGGTGATTTTTCCGCTGTAATCTTTTATTCCGAGGTTGTCGTTCAGGTGGGTAGCAATCAGTCTGTCGCCGTACAAGCCAAGCATATCCTGCGAGTGGTTGTAGCACATTTCGTGACCCGAATCCCAGCAGAAGCCGACATGGGGGGTGTCTTTGAAATGCTCCATAAGTGCAGCAAGATATTCTTCGCCCTCTGTGTTTTCAAATGCTATTTTAACACCGAGCTTTTCAGCCTCCGCAACAACCTTGCCGTAATTTACAAGGCCTTGTTCGCTCGGCACTCTGCCGTCGTAAAAGCCGATATAAGTGTGTGCAATCATAATCGGCACACTGTTATCCGCACAGGCGTGAAGGCATTCGGTAAGCTCATCGACAGCAGCTTTTGCGGCTTGATCATCGCCGTGCCACATATCTGCTGATTTGCCGAACGGTGCGTGTACTGACTGATATATCATACCGAGTTCTTTTGCAAGTGCAGCATATGCAGCAGTGCTCTCAGCAGAAATGTAATCCGTAAAAAAAGCTTCAAAGCCTGTTTTATGAAAAAGCTTTATCTGCTCTTCTACAGTCAGCTCGCAGGTCAGATCAGCACTCAGACATATTTTGTATTTCCACATAACAAATAACCTCTAAATATTGTAACATTATTAATGTAATATATTTTTTATTTTTTTTCAATGTTTTTTCTGTAATATGCTTGAAAAATTATTTTAAAAGTGCGATACTATCTGCTGACAATAATTTTTTTGTGAGGTGTATGAAAATGGCACAGCTGAAAATGTATTGGACAACAGGCACTCCTATTGAGGAGCTTGAGTTGCCCGAAGGCTATTCTTTTTCAAATTGTACCGGTTCAAACGAAGATGTCAAGGCTTGGATTGAGTGTTGCAAAAACGGACTTGTCGATGATGATGCAGACAAAGAAACTTTTGACGACAGACTTACAAACCATGACGATATAAATATGGAAACCGATATTTTCTTCCTCGATTATGAGGGCAGACATGTCGGTACAGCTACCGCAATCTATCACCCTGAAAAGAATTGCGGCGAGCTTCATATGGTCGGTATCATCCCCGAATTCAGAGGCAAGGGCCTTGTAAAGTACCTTAACAATATTGCTGTTAAGAAGCTCAACGCTCAGGGCGTTAAGTATATCTATCTTACAACCGATGAGTGGCGCAAGGGTGCTGTCAAGAGCTATCTTTCATCAGGCTTCCATCCTGTCGAGTACGATGAGGGTATGAAGGAGCGCTGGGTAGCAGTGCTCACAGAGTACGGTATAGATAAGGCTGACGCTGTTGATGAAAACGGTGTTTACTGCTATCCCATCTACCGCGAAGGATATACACCGCCCCGTAAGGTTAAAATCGGTGTTGTCGGTGCAGGCAGAGGCAAGACGATGATGGATTACTGCGTCAAGCAGGATAATGCTGAGCTTGTTGCCATATGCGACAACCATGTACCTACTCTTGAAAAGGCAAAGGAATCCTACGGCAACGATACTATCGTTTTCTATGACGATTTCGATAAGTTCCTTGAGCACGATATGGATGCTGTTGTCCTTGCAAACTTTGCAACAGAGCATGCACCCTTTGCAATAAAATGTATGGAAAAAGGCTTTGATGTTATCAGTGAGGTTCTTCCGGTACAGACTCTCAAGCAGGCTGTTGAGCTTATCGAGGCTGTCGAGCGTACAGGCAGAACTTATGCTTATGCAGAAAACTACTGCTATATGGCTGCTCCCCGTAAGATGCGTCAGCTCTACCGTGCAGGTGTTCTCGGCGATTTTGAATACGGTGAGGGTGAATATATGCACAACTGCGAGGGCGGCTGGCACAACTGGACACGCGGCTTGCCCGATCACTGGCGCAATCAGATGCATGCTTGCTATTACTGCACTCATTCTCTTGGCCCGCTTGTACATATCACAGGTATGCGTCCTGTCAAGGTAAGCGGCTTTGAGGTCCCCTTCAACAAGAGAATGGAGCGTATGGGCGCAAAGGCTGGTCCGATAGGTATCGAAATGGTTACGCTCGAAAACGGTGCTGTGCTTAAGAGTATCCACGGTGTAGGTCCGTCAAAGGATTCTATCTGGTACTCTATCTACGGTTCAAAGGGCAGAATGGAAAGTGCACGTGAAGATGACCTCAATAACAGTTACGTTCACACTCTCTATGTTAACTGCGATAAGAATGAGGGTGATAACGATTCCGAAAGCGTGCTCACTTCAACTGCCGATGAGCTTGCATATAAGGCAGAGCCTTACGGTCACGGCGGCTCCGACTTCTATGTAATGTATAACTTTATCGAGTACATTAACGGCAATAAGGATGCAGATGTTATCGATGTTTACGAGGCTATGGATATGTTCCTGCCCGGTATGTTTGCTTACTATTCGGTTCTTGAGGGCGGTATTCCTATGGAAGTACCAAATCTCCGTAATAAAGAAGAGCGTGAGAAGTGGCGTAACGATACACGCTGTACCGATCCCAAGGTTGCAGGCGATATGCTTATTCCCGGCTATTCAAAAGGCAATCCCGATATTCCTGCAGAAAACTACGCTAAGCTTGTAAAGAAACTTGAAGAGCAGGAAGCTGAAGCACAGAGAAAAAAAGAGCAGGAAAATAAATGAAAATAATCGGCCGTATTGTTACGGATTTTTCCTCTAAATTCGGCTTGCCGCGCCAAAGCGGGCTTGTTGAAGAGATAACGGGTAAGATCGTTTTTGAAGAAGAATACCGTGTCCCTGAAGCATTCAGAGGCCTTGAGGATTTTTCTCATATATGGATTGTTTGGCAGTTTTCCGAGGCTGTGCGTGACAGTTGGTCTCCCACCGTTCGTCCGCCTATGCTCGGCGGCAATAAAAGGGTAGGGGTTTTTGCAACCCGCTCGCCGTTTCGACCAAATTCCATAGGGCTGTCATCGGTAAAGCTCGAACGTGTCGAGTATTCGGCTGACGAAGGTCCCGTGCTTTATGTGAGCGGCTGTGACCTTATGAACGGTACGCCTATATATGATATCAAGCCCTATCTTCCTTATACCGATTCTCATCCTGATGCATCGGGCGGTTTTACAGATACTCTTGCCGACAGACGGCTTGAAGTTATAATTCCCGATGAAATACTTGCCTGTATTCCGCAAGATAAAATTAAAACGTTGATCGGTATTCTCTCTCAGGATCCGAGGCCGTCTTATCAAAATGATTCAGAAAGGGTATACGGTTTTGGCTTTGCCGGTTATGAGATCCGCTTTACGGTTTCTGACAGTGTGCTGACTGTTATATCTGCAGAAAAACAGCAATAAAGCTTAACAGTGTGTCTGATTCTTGATTCAGGCACACTGTTTTTGTTTTCGCTTAAATCCTTTATTTTTCGTCATCCGTTTTCATCCTGTTTGTTTATGTTTTCATAAAATATGTCTTTTTCTCCTTTTTATCTGCTAATATCTGCTTCAGTGCCGGTGTGAAAACTTTTGTAATTTGGAGGTGACCGGGAATATTCTGAAAGCGATTGTCATATAAAGTACTATAGACCAAAAAATAAAAAGATAAAGGATGGATTTATACTTATGGAGAAAAAATTAAGAGTAATTGTTGCGGATTCTACCGATAATTTCGGTAAACCCTGTCGTAATGCATTGAGAAATCACGGAATTGATGCGGAGTGTATTGAAAAAGACGGTAAGCGACTTATTGATACTGTTGCAAAAGCAAGACCCGATGCAGTTGTAATGGATGTATTTCTTCCGGGTGCAGATGCAATAACGGTTATGAGTACCCTTCGTACACAGTTTCCTATGCTTGCTACAAAGTTTATTGTGGTTTTCGGATTTGATAACCCTACACTCGAAAGTGATGTTATGAATGCAGGTGCAGATTATTTCTTTCTTCGTCCGTTCGACTATGACGGTATGTCCCAGCGGATATTTGCAATGTTCGCTTCAAATAAGCAGACTGAGCACGGAATAAATGCCGACAGCCTCGAAATGCGTATTACACAGACCTTGCATCAGATAGGTGTGCCTGCACATATAAAGGGTTACCAGTATCTGCGTGAGGCGATACTAATGTCAATTGAAGACCCCGAGAGTATAAATGCAGTCACAAAACTTCTGTATCCGGGTGTTGCTAAAAAGTACGCAACAACCTCGTCACGTGTTGAGCGTGCCATACGTCACGCAATCGAGGTTGCTTGGGACAGGGGAGATGTCGAAGTGCTCAATTCTTATTTCGGCTATACGATTCAATCGCAACGCGGTAAGCCGACCAACTCCGAGTTTGTCGCAATGATCGCAGATAAATTCAGACTTCAGCTTAAAGCTTGCTAAACAAAAAACACACTTTGTAAAATTGGTAAAAATCTCACTTTCTGTAAAAAACGGTGAAAAAAGCGTAAAAAAATGGTAAAAAAATGGTAAAAAACTAAAAAATGAAAGCGGATTTTCAGGCTCGATTTGCCTAAAATCCGCTTATTTTTGCAAAGAATTATTTGATTTTGACTTTAAAGTGCTGTTTTTTACCTGTTTTTGATGTGTTTGAAATAAATTTCACGTATTTCTTTAAGATTTCGCTGTCTTATAAGCACTTTTTCACCGTTTGTAAGCTCAAAGCATTTGTCAGCCTTGCAGATATGGTTCATATTTACAATATAGCTCTGATGACAGCGCAGAAAACGTGAATCGTTAAGCTCCTCTGCAATTTTTCTAAGCTGCTTGTAAACTGTATATTTTATACCGTTTTTGCCGTGTATTATGCATTTTGTGTTGTTGCTCTCGATAAATAAAATATCATTGAGCGGCAATGCTGTCAGCTCTCCTCGGTGCTTTACACAGTAAACATCATTAGAATGATCGCTTGTAGCTCTGTCCATTATTTTACTGAGCTTTTTCATTTCAATCGGTCTTATTATGTAACCGCAGGCATTAACCTCGTAGCCGTCTGCGGCATATTCACTGGTTTCGGCTGAAAATATAATATGACCGCAATAGTGTATGTCTCTTAATTTTTTGGCTGTGCTTATTCCGTTGGGATTATGCAGCTGATTTTTAATAAAAATAATATCAAATTTTTTTCCGTCTTCAATTTCATAAAGCAGATCTTCGTTTTTAGAGAATTTTAATATATCAAAAGTCATTGATTTTTCTGCGAAATATCTTTTCAGATATTCTTCAAGTGTTTCGCTTTCTTCGCTGTTTTCGTCACAAATGGCAATTTGCATTTTAATTCACTCCGATTAATTATGGTTATTTGCTGTTATTTTAGCGGATTTTATAATCTGTTTCTCTGGTTTGTGAAATCAACAGGGTTAACATTGAATGTGAATTAATTTCAAGATAATTCTAAATTAAATGTGAAATAATTTCAATAAACAATTTGTAAATTTATCCGTTATGCTTGAAAAAAATATGTAAAATGTTATAATATTTTGCAGAAAAATGACGGCGGTGAAGTAAATGCTCGAAAAAACAAATGTAATGCGGATTCTTGACAGTAAAAAGGTGAAATACATTCCTCATACTTATGATGCGGAGAAGGCGGCGAGCGGCACTCAGGTTGCCGATATACTTGCTCTTGATCCCAAAAAGGTGTTCAAAACGCTTGTAACTGTAGGTAAGAGCGGTGAGCACTATTGCTTTGTCGTGCCGGTTGAAAAAGAACTTGACCTCAAAAAAGCAGCCAAGGCTGTCGGTGAAAAATCAATAGAGATGATAAAGTCAAAAGATCTTCTGCCTCTTACAGGTTATATCCACGGAGGATGCTCACCTATAGGTATGAAGAAGTTTTTACGTACAACCTTCCATACAACTGCACAGGATTTTGACACAATAGTTTTCAGCGGCGGTAAAATCGGCCGTCACGTTGAATTAAGCCTTGCTGACCTCGTCAAAGTAATACGCTATTCTGTTGCCGATATTGCGGATTGAGAGGTGTGGTATGCTGAGTGTTAACGAAATATCAAGCTTTCTCAAAGCTGAAAATATCAAGGTGCTTTGTTATGAGTCTCTTGATTCTACGAGCACACTTGCCCGTCAGCTTATAAACAGCGGCGAAACAAGTCCGCTTATAATTACTGCAGACCGTCAGACCGGTGGCAGAGGCAGAAACGGCAAGAGCTTTTATTCGCTCAATGACGGCTCGGTGTATATGTCTGTTGTACTTCATCCGAATCTCGACCTTGCCGATACCGTTGGTGTTACAACTGCGGCGGCTGTTGCCGTAAGTCGTGCCATAGAGCGTGTTACGGGTAAAGCCACCGATATCAAATGGGTAAATGACCTTTATTATAAAGGCAAAAAGGTCTGTGGTATTCTCTGCGAAGCCGTAGCTTCCAAAGGTATAGTGTCGAGCGTTATTGTCGGTGTTGGTATTAATCTTGCTGAGTGCAGTTTTCCTGATGAATTAAAGGATATAGCAGGCAGTCTCGGCTGTGATTCTTCGCTTCGTGTTCAGCTTGTTGCCACTGTTGCCGATGAGCTTTTTGATGTTGTTTTCGGTGAAATCAACGAAGATATACTTGATGAATACCGCCGTAAGAGTATGGTTATAGGCAAAAAAATTGACTATTATATAAATGGCGAAAAAAATACCGCCGCTGCCGTCGAAATCGACACACAGGGCGGATTGATAATTGAAAAAAGTGATGGCAGTTCAGACGTGCTGCGCAGCGGTGAAATCAGTTTGCGTTTGAGCGAGTAATTTTAGAAAGTCTTTGAGAAATAAAGTAAGCGAGCAGTATTTTAACTGTGTCAGGTATTATAAACGGTATAACGCAGGTAAGTAATGCTGTGCCGAAGCCTGTACCTTGTGCAGAAGTGAAAACAAACCACAGCGTGCCGACGGTATAGCATAAAGCAAGACCGATAAATGCCGCAATAAGCTTTAAAAAAGGCTTTTTATTTATCGGTTTTGTCATAATCAGATATACGGCTCCGCAAAGTATAAATCCGTAAATATATCCGCCGGTATTGCCCATAAGTATGCCTATTCCGCCGGTGAAGTTGTGAAATACGGGCAGACCCGTAATGCCGAGCAGAATGTATACGGCAATGCTCAACGTACCGTATTTACCCCCGAGTACAAACAGTGCGAGGAATACGGCAAAAGTCTGCAGTGTGAAGGGAATTGCGGCAGGAATACTCAGCATAGAGCAAACGCATATTATAACGGCAAACAGTGCCGTCATTGTAAGGTTCAGTGTTTTTGGTTTCATCAGAATAATTCTCCGTTAAAATTATAACAAGTATACTCAATTAAGGTAGTGTTGTCAAACGCTGCCTTTTGTTGTATTATATAAACATATCAGTCTGATTTGCAACACGGAGGTCACTATGGAACGATTTAAGTTTAAAACCAGAGGAATGCAGAGCCCGCAGGGTATGCCAAAGGTGTTTTTCTGCTGTCATCCCAAGGATTTTGACCGCTTCTTCGAGAATATTTCCGATGAAATTCTCGCAAAGCAGAATTGTGCTGTTTTCTATGACAGTACACCTGATGCAGAGCGTGACGAGCAGTTTTATTTTGACCTTAAGCAGATGCAGCTTTTCGTAATGCCCGTAACAAGTGAGTTGCTTTATATTGAAAACACTGCACTTTCCGAACTGTTTCCGTTTGCGATAGAGAACCATATTCCCGTACTTCCCATTATGCAGGAAAGCGGCCTTGAGCAGGTTTTCAACGAAAAGTGCGGTGACCTGCAGTATCTTGACAAAACTTCCACCGATATTACTGCAATAAGCTATGATGAAAAGCTTGAAAAATATCTATCTTCCGTGCTTATCGGTGACGAAATGGCGGAGAAAATCCGCAACGCTTTTGACGCATACGTATTCTTAAGCTACCGTAAGAAAGACAGAAAGTATGCTCAGGAATTAATGAAACTCATACATAAAAACGATTTCTGCCGTGATATCGCAATATGGTATGACGAATTCCTCACACCCGGCGAAAACTTCAACGATTCGATAAAGGCTGCCTTTGAAAAGAGCGGTCTGTTTGTGCTTGCCGTTACACCTAACCTCGTCAACGAAGTCAACTACGTTATGACAACTGAGTATCCTATGGCAAAGGAAGCCGGTAAGCCGATTCTGCCTGCAGAGCTTGTCGAAACAGATAAGAGTCTTCTTGCAGAAAAGTATGAGGGTATTCCGGATTGTACAGATGCATATAACGATGCTGAACTTTCTGCAGCTCTGCTTGACTCAATTAAGCATATCGCAATAAAGGCAAACGATAACTCACCTGAGCATAATTTTTTTATCGGTCTTGCATATCTCGGCGGTGTCGATGTCGAAGTCGATTATGAAAAAGCGCTTGAGCTTATCACCTTTGCTGCAGAGAATAACTTAGTTGAAGCTATAGAAAAGCTTGTGGAAATATACCGCATAGGTTATGGTGTAGAACGTGATTACTTTAAAGCAATAGAGTGGCAGGAGAAGCTGATTGAGATAGCTAAGGAAGAATACAGAAAAGATGATAGTGAGTTGAATTATAGTAATCTTTTCTGGAGTATTATGTATTGCGGTAAGTATTATGAAGATGTTAGAAAGCTTAGCAAAGCCAAAGAGAAATATGTACAGGCAAAGTTGTTGTTTGAAGGGCTTGTGTTTGATGAACATACTTACAATCAGAATCGAGGTTATTCGGTATGCTGTGTATGTATTGGCAATGTTTTTGAAGCTGAGGCTGATTTCAAATCTGCCAGAGAGTATTATGAAAAGAGTCTGGAAATAGTTCTTGAGCTCTTGGAAAACTCTGATATAGCACAAACTAAAAATGATTTGTCTGTATGCTATAATAATATCGGTAATTTATGTATAGCAGAAGGTAATTTAAACGTAGCAGAAGAATACTATAAAAAAAGCCTTGATATTAGTATTGCTTTTGCTGAAGAAGTAAACACAGTTGATGCGAAATTAGCTGTTTTAAGAAGTTATATCAAACTAGGAGATATCTGTAAGTCTGCGAAACAAATTGAGAGAGCACGTGACTATTACGGTAAATCTATTTATATTTTATTGATGCTTGGTACAGGAATATATACAACCGAAAAGGAAGAGTATCAAAGTATAATATCCGAGAGATTAGGAAACATAAGCTTCGCAGACGGTAAAATAGATGACGCAAAAAAGCACTATGAAAACAGTCTTGCGCTTAATCTCAAATTATTAGAAAAAACAGACACTGTTGAAGCTAAAAGACGTCTTTGGGTTAGCTATTCAAATCTTTTTTCTATCTGCCAGACGGAAGGCGATTCCAAGAATGCGAAAAAGTATTGTGATAAAGCTTTTGCAGTATCGTTGGAGCTTGCAGAATTAACAAGAACTATTGAATCGAGAAGAAACTTATTAATAAACTATAATAATCTTGGCGATATATATTATAAAGATATTGATTTTGAGGCTGCAAGAAAATATTACGAAAAAGCTTTTGAAATAGCTCTATCACTTGCAAATATAACAGGTGCTTTACAAGCCCAAAGGGATCTTGTATACTGCTATAAAAATCTGGGTAAAGCATTTAATTCTATAGGCAAATCTGAAATTGCGATAGATTTTTATAAAAAAAGCCTTGAAATAAATTGCTCACTTTTACAAGTTACCGGTGAACTTGAAGAAAGAATAAATATGTGCCACGACTATGAGAATATTTCCGAAGTATATATGTCAGATGGTAATTTAAGTATTGCAAAAGAATATTGCAAAAAAGCTTTTGTACTGCATAGGGAAATTTTTAAAGAAACCGAGGAAAATGAAGCTAAGCGAGAGCTTGCATGGTGCTGTGCAAAGTTAGGCGATATTTACTATGAAGAATCCGGACTGGAAAAAGCACAAGAATACTACAAGGGCAGTTATGCGTTCTTTGTATCGATAGCTACTGAAAACAATACGGTTTTAGCTCAAATAGACCTTTGGAATATTCATATTAAATTAGGTGATGTATTCTATAATGAAAAGGCATTGGATGTGGCAAAAGATTTTTATATTAAAGCTCTTAAAACTTCTGAAAAGCTTTTAGAAACTGTAGAATCTGAAGGGATCTTGGAGAATATTGCAATATCATATCATAAAATTTCACTTTGTGATAAAGATAACAAAAAATACTGTCTTAAAAAAGTAGTTTTCATATATGAAAGTCTTGTTGAACACTTCCCCGATGATGAGCATTACAGATTATTGTTAGATACATTTAAACATTCATACGATGAAGTTTGCTCTGAATAACATAACCAACCCCACGCATTGTTTTGTGCGTGGGGTGTTTTTGTCACTTATACCATGCTATTCTGTGAAGGTAGTGGTAGGTGCTGAAAAATTGTCCTAAGTTAGTGCGGGATGATGTGCCGGGGTCGTTGATTATAAAATCCGTAGGTTTGAGTGAGTCTGTTGCTTTAACTCCCGTTACTACTACCCAGTGCTGGCTTCCGTTTGCCTTTTTTGCTCCGACTATTACGGGCTTGCTTTGCTCTAAAAGTGAGTAAATCTTTGCAAGGTAATTGTTGAAGTTTGTTGTTGTCGAGTAGTTTGAAGGCCAATAGAGCATACCTGTTGAGTTGTAAGTGAGTTTATCCTCCATTTTATGAGGATAAATCGTTGTGCCCGTGCGGTAGCTTTCAGTCATGGCAAGTGCTGTGGTCGTGCATCCGATATCGCCGATTGTGTATTTTGTAGAGCCGATTTTATGGTTAGCCCAACGGCTGTCTGTCTGCTTATAATCGGGTACTTTAAGTGATATCGCACGGTATTTGCTCTGAGTTCCACCGATGCTTACAAGGTAACTGCTGTTTACATATCCTGTGGAGTTTCCGTTATATACAACCTTGCTCCAGCCGTTTGTTTCGCTTATTACGGCAACCTTTGTACCGCTTGCGAGTGAATTTATTACAGTGCCTGCAGGGCTGCTTCGGACATAAAGTCTGCCCGAATTTGTTTTTACCTGCTTGTAAATACTTGAGTTTATCGGTGTGATGTAGTCCGAGTGGCTGTAGCCGAAAACACCTGAAATGTATTCAACCTTATACCATCCGTTTTCTTGTGAAACTATGGCTACATTACTGCCTTTTGCAAGGCTCGATACTATACTGCCGCCGGGTGAGCTTCTTACATACAGCCTGCCTGATGCGGTTGTTACCGTGCCTGCCGCAGGCAGATTGGTTGAGGCACTTGCCGTAAACACGCAGAGCACAGCCAAAATTACCGCACAAAGTGCGGCGGTTATACTTCGTCGCATTGTTGTTATCATTCCTTTGTATCTGATTTTGCCGAATGAAAGAGTCACGAAAATTATACCATTCTTTTGCTGTTGCTTCATTACACAAATATTGGAAGTTTAGTTGAACGAAATATTGAAATATGTTATTATATACGCGAAATTATCTAACCGAAAAGGTGAAAAGCGATGCTTAAAATTGTTACAGGCAGAATAAACAGCGGTAAAACAACATATATCCGCAAGGTTATCAAGGATAAGCTTGACTCGGGTGCAGATAAGGTATATCTTCTCGTGCCTGAGCAGTTTTCGTTTGAGAGTGAGCGCAGTATGCTTACACTTCTCGGCGAAAAAGAGGCGATGAAGGTTGAGGTCTGCAGCTTTTCACGCCTTGCGCAGAATGTTCTCGGTGATATACACGGTGTGCGTATGCTTGATGAAGCGGGCAGGGTTGCACTGATGAGCACTGCGCTTGAAGAAACGGCGGACAAGCTCAACGTATACGGTCGCTTTTCACGCAGTATAGGCGTTGTGTCGGAGATGCTTAAAATATCCGATGAATTCAAAAAGTGTGCAGTTACACCTGCGATGCTTGACGAAACCTCACACAAGCTTCCTCAGGGTATGCTCCGTAAAAAGCTCAGCGATTTGTCGCTTGTAATCTCCGCTTTTGATGCGCTTGTTGCTCAGCGTTTTTCGGATTCGAGGGATGACCTGACACTTCTTGCAGACAGATTGCTCGACGATAAATTCTTTTCGGGTATTACAGTTGTAATAGACGGCTTCAAAGGCTTTACAAAGCAGGAATTTGACGTTATATCCCGTATCGTAGCTCAAAGCGAAGATGCTTATATTACACTTTGTCTTGATGAAATATTTGCAGGTGAGTACGATATTACACCGTTTGCGAGCGTGCGTGATACTGCAAGAACCTTGATGAATATCGCAAAGAAAAACGGTGCGGCTGTTTCTCAGGTACGTGTACCCGAGTACAGCGGTCGCTATGCTTCAGCCTGCCTTGAAGCGCTTGAAAGCGAGCTTTATTCGGTTTCACCGAATCAGTTTGATGGTGATTGCTCTGATGTAACGCTTTATTCTGCTTCAACTGCTTATGAAGAGTGCAATTATGTTGCTCTTACTGTTAAGCGTCTGCTTCGTGAAGAGGGCTACCGCTGCCGTGATATTGCTGTTATATCGAGAAGCGAAGATGAATACTCCAAATCTCTTCGTGCGGCACTAAAAAAACACGGTGTGCCCGTGTTCGAAGATAAGCGTAGACCGCTCGCCTCACAGCCACCCGTTGTTATGGCGCGAGCCGCTATTGAAATAGCCGCAAGAGGATACTCGACCGATGCAGTAATGTGTCTGCTCAAAACTCAGCTTACCGACCTTACCGTTGAAGAGATAAGCGAGCTTGAAAACTATGTGAAAATGTGGAAGATTGACGGCAGAAAGTGGCTTGACACCTGGTGCAACCATCCGTCAGGACTCGGCCGGTCGCTCGGTGAAAAGGATAAGGCTTATCTCAGCTATCTCAATTCACTCAGGGAGAAATGTATACTACCGATTGAAAAATTCCGAACCGCTTTCAGGAAAAGTTATAATGCAACCGATATGATGAAAGCGGTATATATTTATCTTACCGATGTTAAAGCACCCGAAAATCTCAAGAAGCTTGCAGTTGCACTTAATGCGAGCGGCGAAAAGTCCGATGCGATTGAGCTTGGCAGAGTATGGGATAAGCTTATGCTGATTCTCGAACAGCTTGCAACAGCTCTTGGTGAGAGTAAAACAGACCCTGAAAGGATGCTGCAGCTGTTTTCGCTTGTTCTCGGTGTGCAGGATATAGGCGTTATTCCTCACGGTATCGATGAGATTATAATCGGTTCTGCCGAGAGAATACGCGTAAACCGTCCGCGTGCCGTATTTGTTGTCGGCGTTAATGACGGTGTGTTTCCGAAAAAGCCGTCATCTGGCAGAGTGCTCGGTGATGCCGACAGACAGACACTTACAGATATAGGTCTGAGTGTTGCCGCCGCATCGCAGAATGATTTTATTGAAGAACGTTATATTGCTTACAGTGCTCTTTGCTGTGCGAGTGAGCGGCTGTATATTTCAACCTGCCGTACTGATTTTTCGGGCGGTGAAAAATCTCCGTCCGAGCTTATAGGGCAGATAAAAAGAATTTTGCCCGGCTGTAAAATGCTTGATGCTTCGGACTTTGACGGCATCGATATGATACAGAGTGAAGCATCTGCCTTTGAAGCTGCGGCAAAAAACTGGAAAACGGACAGCGTGCTTTCGAGCACTCTCAAAGCCTGCTTTGCAGATATGCCTGAGTATGCTTCACGTATCAAAGCTCTTGAGCGTGCAGGCGGCAAGGTCGATTTTAAAATTGACGATACCGAAACGGCAAAATCACTTTTCGGCAGTGATATTTACGTTTCGGCTACAAAGATTGAGGATTACGGCAAATGTCCGTTTATGTATTTCTGCCGTCACGGACTCAAACTCAACGAGCAGCGTACAGCCGAGATTGATGCAATGCTCAGCGGTATTGTTGTGCACTACGTGCTTGAAAATATTGTTTCAAAATTCGGCAAACAGCTTACCGAGTTTGATTCAGAGCGTATAAAAACCGAGGTAGTATTACTGCTTGATGAATTTCTTGCTCTCAATCTCGGTGCTGAACAGCGTGATGAGCGATTTGATTTTCTGTACAGACGCTTGTGTGATTCGCTGTGCGTTGTTGTAATGCGTCTGATCAATGAGATGAAGCTCAGTGACTTTGAGCCTGCTGATTTTGAACTTCAGATAGGCGGTAAAGAACCTGAGATCAAGCAGTTTGAAATAGAGCTTTCCGACGGCGGTAAGGTTATACTCAGCGGTCAGGTTGACCGTGTTGACGTGCTTAAAACCGAGAGCTGGACTTTTGTGCGAGTGATGGACTACAAAACGGGCAGTAAAAAGTTTGACCTCAATGATGTAATGCACGGACTTAATATGCAGATGCTTCTCTATCTGTTTGCAATTAAAGCAAACGGAGGCGAGCGTTACGGTAACGTTGTGCCTGCAGGTGTGCTCTATGTGCCTGCGAAGAGTGCTTCGGGCAGAATAGGCAGAGACGTTACCAAGGATAAGCTTGAAGCTGACGTTATTAAAGAGGGCAGAATGTCGGGAATACTGCTTGACGATGAGCGTGTTACACATGCTGTTGATACAGACCATACGGGTACTGTCGTAGCGGTAAACAGAAGCGGGCTTTACGATAACCTTATCAGTCTTACTCAGCTTGCCGCACTTGAGAAAAGAGTTACAGATACTGTCAGAGAGATGGGTGAGAGTCTGCATATCGGTCTGATTCCTGCCAAGCCGAAATACGGCGGCACATATAAGCTGCCTTGTAAATACTGCCTTTATGCCGATATATGTCTGCATGAGGGCGAAAGCGAAGAGAATGAATACGGCACCGTAAAATTTGACGAGTGCCTTGAATTACTTGAAGGGGAGGGTGACGAAAATGCCTGAATGGACCGCTGAGCAAAAGCTTGCTATTGACGGCAGGGCAGGTACGCTGCTTGTAAGTGCTGCTGCAGGCTCGGGTAAAACAACCGTGCTTGTTGAGCGTGTTATACAGCGGCTTACGGATTTCTCAAACCCTTGCCCCGCAGACCGACTCGTAATTGTTACGTTTACAAAGGCTGCCGCCGCACAGATGAAGGAGCGTATCGATATCGCTCTTTCAAAGCAGATAGCTAAAACAGGTGACCCGTGGCTGATGAAGCAGCAGCTCCTTTTACAGTCTGCAAAGATATGTACTATTGACAGCTTCTGCGGTGACCTTGTAAGAGAAAACTTTCATATGCTCGGTATAAGTGCCGATTATCAGATTGCCGATTCGGGTGAGCTTGCACGCTTTGAAGATACTGCTGTCAAAAAAGTGCTTGCCGATAAATACAGTTCGGGTGATCCTGTTTTTAAAGAGCTTTCCGATACTGTTTCAACAGGCGGAAGCGATGCTGCACTAGAGGGTGTTATAAAAAGCATTTACGGTTCGGTTTCTTCTTTTCCGTTTCCGGAAGATGAAATTGCCAAGCTTGCCGAGCCGTACAGAGGTAATGAACCCGTAAATGAAAGTATATGGGGTAAATATATTCTGGCAGAAGCTTCTGCAAAACTCAGATACTGTCAGGAGCTTATGGAGCAGTGCTCCGAAATACTTTCCGAGCCCGACACATCGGTGCAGGAGGTTGCCGATGCTCTCGGCACACTTGTGCCCGAAGAAATTGCACTTTACCGTAATATGGCTGATATGGCGGACAGCGGTAAGTGGGATGAGCTTTATTATGCTGTAAATTACCGTGTATATCAGCCCTTTACAAGAAAACGTAAGCTTGATGCGAGTATTAAAAACGCAATCAAGCAAAGGCGTGACCGTGCAAAAGCAGTTGCCGATAAGGTTAAAAGCTATATCTGTGTTAACTCCTTGGATTTTGAAAAAGACAGAAAAGCATTGCTTCCGCTTGTTGAATGTCTTTCAGACTGTGTTGTGCAATATTCACGTGAACTTGATAAAATAAAGCGACTCAACGAAAAGTTTGATTTCGGCGATATTGAGCACCTTGCACTTGAACTTCTTATTGAGCGTGACGGTGATACGGTCAGTAAAACAGCACTCGCAAGGTCACTTTCCGAAACATATGCCGAAATAATGGTTGACGAATATCAGGATACAAATATGCTTCAGGACATGCTGTTTTCGGCAATATCGGATGACGAAAAAAATCTGTTCTTTGTCGGAGATGTCAAGCAGAGCATTTACCGATTCCGTCAGGCGATGCCCGAGATTTTTCTCGGCAGGCGTGATAATCTTGAGATGTTTGACGGCGAAAATTATCCTGCAAGGGTAAACTTAAGCTCAAACTTCCGAAGCCGAAATGGTGTCACATCTGCTGTCAATTTTGTATTTGAGCAGCTTATGTCAAAAAAGCTCGGCGAAATAACGTACGATGAAAGCGAACAGCTCAACCCTATGGCGAAATATCCGCAGAAGGATTCGCCCGATGTGGAACTGAGACTTCGTGAAAAGGATGAAAACGAAACCGAGCCTGGGTATATTGCCAGGTATATAAAAAGCTTACTGACTTCGGGAAGGCTTATAAAAGACGGAGACGGTCAGAGACCGATTGTTGCGGGAGATATCTGCATACTTACCCGTGCAAAGTCGCATATGCTCAGCTATGCAGAAGCGTTGGAGGAAGCAGGCATACCTGCAGTATGCGTTGTTGAAGGTGAACTGAGCGGCTCTGCAGAAGTGAGAATAATTCTGTCTTTGCTCCGCGTTCTTGATAATCCTCTTCAGGATATTCAGCTTACCGCTGTTATGATGTCACCGCTGTTCGGTTTTACTGCAGGTGAGCTTGCCGTAATACGCACGGGTGCCAAAAAAGGCGAGCCTGTTTACAGAAGTGTTGTAGCGGCGGCAGAAAGAGGTAATGTGCGTTGCCGCGAATTTCTTGACAGAATTGATGCTGTACGCCGTATAAGCATAGGTATGGGTGCGGCTGAATTTATGCGCCGTGTTTACGATGAAACAGATATTATGTCTATTGCCCGTGCTCTCGATGAGCCTGAGCAGCGTGTTGCAAATCTGTGGTCGCTGCTTGACCTTGCAGGCAGTTTTGATTCGACAGGCGCTTGCGGACTCAGTGCATTTCTGCGTTTTCTTGATACTGCTGAGCAAAATGGTACAGAGTTCAATGTAAGCGAAAACTCACACGCCGTAAAAATTATGACGATTCATAAGAGTAAGGGTCTTGAATTCGGTGTGTGCATACTTGCCGATATGTCAAGAAGCCTCATTCATGCAGAGAAAGGCAGTGTTGTGTTAAGCCGTGAGCTCGGTCTTGGTATGCTGCTGCGTGAGCGTTTCAGCGGTAAGTCGCTTTATACTCTGCCTTTTGTTGCGGCAGACCTGAGCACAAGGCTTACGGATTTGTCGGAAGAAACCCGAGTGCTCTATGTTGCGATGACAAGAGCTAAGGAACAGCTTGTGATTATTGCAACGTGCGATTATGAAGAAAAGCTTAAAACAGTTTCGTCGGCTTTTGATAAAGACAGAAAAGGACTTGCTTACGGCTATGCAAGCTCGGTATCTAATTATATTGACTGGCTTCTGCCGATTTTTGCACGTCATATTGACGCGTGCGATTTGCGTATGTATGACGATAATTCCATATCTTCGCTTGTTTTGTCACCGGATTTTTCTGTGGATGTGTCGGTCCGCAAGGCAGGTGTGTCTGAAATAAATAATCAATTACAGGAAATTGAGATTTTCGAAACAGCTCAGCCGGATGCTGAACTTATGAAGCTTATTAAAGAGCGTATGGAATATGTTTACCCTTATGCTTCGCTTACCGATGCCGTTGCCAAAAAGCAGGCTTCGGGTTTTGCAGACGATGATTTTGATGAAGAATACTTTGCTTCTTCGCGTCCCGGCTTTATGAGCAGCGGCGGTCTTACTGCGGCACAGAAGGGTACACTTACCCACAAATTTTTGCAGTACTGTGACTTCGATACGGGAGATAATGAGGCTGAAATTCTGCGTTTGGTTGCCGAAGAGAAGCTGAGTGAGCAGGAAGCTAAAGAATTAAAGAGGGATGAGATAGCGGCGTTTATGTCGTCGGATATCTGTGCGCGTATCATAGCTTCGGAAGAGGTAATGCGTGAAAAGAAGTTTGCGATGCTGCTTCCTGTGCGTGAAGCTTATCCTGATTTACCTGATATCGTGAGTGACGAAAAAATAGTTGTTCAGGGTATGCTTGACCTCGCTTTTGTTGAAGACGGCGAAATTGTTATAGTAGATTACAAAACTGACAGGGGAGTTACCGAAGACGAAATCTGTAACAGACACCGTGAGCAGCTTACCGTTTATGCAAAGGCTATGGAAAAATGCACCGATTACAAGGTGAAAGCGGCTTATATTTATTCTCTTTCACTGAAAAAAGAGATAAGAGTACTGTAAAGTAGTGTAAATTTACAAAAAATTGAAAAAACAATAAAATAATGCTTGCATTTTTCGGAATAGTGTGTTAAAATCCATTCGTTATGTATCCTATTGTACCAATGAGAGGTGAAAAGAAATGAAGCAGGGTATCCATCCCAAGTACGAGAAGACAGAGATCCGCTGTGCTTGCGGCGCTGTTCTTGAGACATCATCAACAAAGCCCAATATGCGTGTTGATATTTGCTCAAAGTGCCATCCGTTCTTCACCGGCAAGCAGAAGCTTGTTGATACTGGCGGACGTGTTGACAGATTCAAGAAGCGTTACAACCTCGAAAGCAAATAAGAAAAGATATAAGGCGGTGGGTTTACCACCGCCTTAACTTTTAATAAAGGTAACCGCTGAATAAATCGTTTTATAATTCTCAGCGGCTATTTTTCTGTTATAGCTATTCAAAAATGCTCATTAATACATAAGGATGATTTCAATGACTGAATATCTTACATTAAAATCAGAAAACAATGATGAGTTTACCGTTAAGCATTCTCGCTTTATCGGCTATGCCAAGCCCGTTACTACTCAGGAGGAGGCTGTTGCTTTCATCAATGAGATCAAGTCAAAGCATTGGGATGCAAAGCATAACGTTTATGCTTACATTCTGCGTGATGGACAGACAAGACGATATTCCGATGATGGTGAGCCCCAGGGTACGGCAGGTATTCCGGTGCTTGATGTTCTTCAAAAAGAGGGTCTGACCGACTGCTGTGTTGTTGTAACACGATATTTCGGCGGTATTCTCCTCGGCGGAGGCGGTCTTGTACGTGCATATTCCCATGCGGCAAAGCTTGCTGTTGACAGTGCTGTTGTTATAAAAATGTCAATGTGTGTGCGTGCTGAGTGTGAGTGCGATTACGGTTTTTACGGCAGACTGGCCTCTCTTATACCCGAATGCGGCGGTACGGTTGAAAACAGCGAGTTTACCGATATCGTTAAAGTTACTTTTACTATGCCTGAGACAGTTTACGGTAATTTTTGTGCACAGCTTACGGAGTGCAGCTTCGGAAAGGTAAGTTCGGATATTTCGGAAAAAATATACCTTGAAATAAAGTAAAAAATAAAAAAGGGTTTTTTATTCGGAAAAGCTATAACAATAATATATGAGCGAAAAATGGCAGGTGAGGTCAGGTTATGCAGAGTATAAGAGAGTTGACGGAAAAAAACGAGCATATTGTATTGTCGCCTTATGCTGCGTTCGCCGATGAGAGTGTCGGCAGAGAGCGTGATGAAGAGCAGTGCGATATCCGTACCTGTTTTCAGCGTGACCGTGACCGCATAATTCACTCCAATGCTTTTCGCAGACTTAAGCATAAGTCGCAGGTTTTTCTGTCACCCGAGGGCGACCATTACCGTACAAGACTTACCCATACGCTTGAGGTTTCACAGATTGCACGTACAATTGCTGTTGGTTTACGTCTTAATGAAGATCTGACAGAAGCTATTGCTCTGGGTCACGACCTTGGACATACTCCCTTTGGTCACGCAGGTGAGAGAGCGCTCAACAGTGTCCATCCCGGTGGTTACCGACATTATGAGCAGAGCGTGCGTGTGTGCGAAAAGCTTGAGAAAAACGGAATGGGTCTTAATCTCAGTTATGAGGTCATCAACGGGATCGAGCGCCATACCAACGGCGAAAAAGCCAAAACGCTTGAAGGCAGAATCGTACGCCTTGCAGACAGAATTGCATATATAAATCACGATATTGATGACTCGATACGTGCAGGTGTTATGACCGAGGAGGATATTGATTTATCCGTACGCAAGGTGCTCGGTTTTTCAAAATCGGAGCGTATTAATACACTCGTGCTTTCTGCGATTGAGAACAGTGAGGATGATATAAATCTCGCCTCTGAGGTCGCGGAAGCAATGGAAGAGCTTCATACTTTTATGTTTGCAAAGGTTTATACAAATCCCTACTGCAAAGGTGAAGAGGGTAAGGCAGACACAATGCTAAAACAGCTTTATCATTATTTTGCCGATAACCCTGTTGATCTTCCCAACGCATACGAAGAAATTTGTCTGCGTGAGGGTGCTGACAGAGCGGCGTGCGATTACATATCGGGTATGACAGACAGATTTGCAGTACGCAAATTTGAAGAACTGTTTATTCCGCTTTCGTGGTCATAAGTATATCAGTCGTTATTGTGGTTATTACATATATAAATACATTATATAGTTAGTTGGAGAGAAAAATGGCAAATCGCTTGAATGAAGATTTTTTGCGTGAGCTTCGGGAAAAAAACGAAATTTCCGAGGTTATCTCTCCTTATGTCAATTTGCGCCGAAGGGGTACGACAATGAACGGACTTTGCCCGTTTCATAACGAGAAAACTCCTTCTTTTACCGTTTATCTTGAGACACAGTCCTTTTACTGCTTCGGCTGCGGTGCAGGCGGCGATGTGATTACATTTATCCGCCGTATTGAGAATCTCGGATATATCGATGCTGTAAAAAGTCTTGCTCAGCGTGCGGGTATGGCTTTGCCCGAAGACGGTTTTGATGATGTTATCAGTAAACGCCGCCGCAGAATACTTGAGGCAAACCGTGAGGCTGCAAGGTTTTTTCATTCATCTCTGATGAACGAAAAAGGAAAAAAATGCCTCGATTATTATCTTTCGCGAGGCTACAGTATGGCAACTATCCGTCGGTTCGGAATGGGTTATGCCCCCGATGATTGGCGTGCGCTGTATAACCATCTTCATTCGCTCGGCTATACACCGGGTGAACTTGTTGATGCAAATCTTGTGCGTAAAAGCGAAAAAAACGGCAAGGTTAATTATTACGATAATTTCCGCAACCGTGCAATGATACCGATTATTGACGTGCGCGGTAATGTTGTCGCTTTCGGCGGCAGAGTACTTGATGATTCCAAGCCGAAATATATCAATACATCCGACACTCTTGTTTACAAAAAAGGCTCGGGTGTGTTTGCACTGAACCTTGCTAAAGACAGCGGTGAGCGCCGCCTTATCATAACAGAAGGCTATATGGATACAATAGCTCTTCATCAGGCAGGCTTTAAGAATACAATTGCCTGTCTCGGTACGGCTTTACCTGATGAACAGGTCAACCTTATCAGTCGTTATGCCGATGAAGTGCTGCTTGCATACGATTCTGACGAAGCAGGTCAGAAGGCGGTGAGAAGAGCTATACAGGCATTTTCAAAAACAGGTGTCAAGGTACGTGTGCTTGCTCTCTCAGGCGGTAAAGACCCTGATGAGATAATCAAGAAATACGGTCCCGAGCGTTTCAGAAACATTGTCGAGGGCGCTGCAAACGATGTTGAATACCGCTTGCAAAGCATACGCTCAAGATATAACACAATGACTGACGACGGCAAGGTCGGCTTTATGCGTGAGGCTGTTACCGTACTTGCGGCAATAAGCTCGGAAATAGAACGGGATATATATATAAGCCGCCTTTCGGAAGATTTGGGAATATCCAAAGATGCTGTTTCGGCACAGGTGAAATCGGTTCGCAAACGTTCTGTCAGAGCAAAAGAAGCGGAAGAGATGAGACGTATTCAGGCATCTTCCTTTAATCAGCCGGGTAAAACGAGCTCGACAGGCTCGGTCGGTGCACAACGCGCTGAAGAGGCATTGCTTGCAAATCTGATGCGTGCGCCGTCAAATTACCGTAAATTTTCGGACAAGCTTTCGGCAGATATATTCCCCAGTGAATTCGGTAAAGCTGTTTTTACGGCGTTGCTTCCGTATCTTGAAAGGGGAGAGATGCCCGAATACGGGCAGGTTATTCAGTCGCTTGACGGTGAGCAGGCTGCTGTTTTGTCAAGGATTATCAATACCAAAATCAATACAGGCAACACCGCTGCCGAGTGCAGCGATTGCATAGATAAGCTTATTGAGGAAAAAGCTAAATCGGATGTGGCTGACCCATCTTCACTAAGCGATGAAGAATTTAAAAAATTATTCAACACATAAAAAGGAGAAAAGAGAATGGGAATTGAGACAACAGATAAGAAAAGTGCTTTTCGTGCATTGGTTGAGCGCGGCAAGCAGACAGGCAAGCTGACAACACGCGAAATCGATGCGGCTATTGAGGAGATGAATCTGGAGCTTGAAGAACTTGACGAGCTCTACGATACCATCGAAACACAGAATATCAAGATTATTGATGACCTTGGTGATGCAGCCCTTGAGGAGCTTTCGTTTGACACCGATATTAAGGTACCCGGTGATTCAGGCGCCGGCGGTGATGCCAAAAACGCCGCAATGGATGACCCCGTTAAGGTTTACCTTAAGGAAATCGGTCACGTTCAGCTTCTTTCTGCTGAGGAAGAAATTGAGCTTGCAGTCAAGATTGCCAACAACGACGAGGCAGCAAAAAGCCGCCTTGCCGAAGCTAATCTGCGCCTTGTTGTTAGTATTGCAAAGCGTTATGTAGGCAGAGGTATGCAGTTCCTTGACCTTATTCAGGAGGGTAACCTCGGTCTTATCAAGGCGGTTGATAAATTTGACCACACCAAGGGTTTTAAGTTCTCTACTTATGCAACATGGTGGATAAGACAGGCAATTACAAGAGCTATTGCCGACCAGGCGAGAACTATCCGTATTCCTGTTCATATGGTTGAAACTATTAACAAGGTCAAGAAAACCAACAGCCAGCTTCTTCATAAAATAGGCCGTGATCCCAGTGCTGAGGAGATTGCACAGGAGCTTGATATGCCTGTTGATAAGGTGCGCGAAATACTTCGTGTTGCTCAGGAGCCCGTTTCTCTCGAGACTCCCATAGGTGAGGAAGAAGACAGCCATCTGGGTGATTTTATTCCCGATGATGATGCACTTGCACCTGCAGATGCTGCTTCAAATATACTTCTCAAGGAATCACTTGATGAGGTTCTTAATACTCTTACACCCAGAGAGAAGAAGGTAATAGTGCTGCGTTTCGGTCTTGCAGACGGTCACCCCCGTACTCTTGAGGAAGTAGGTAAGGAGTTTAATGTCACACGTGAGCGTATACGTCAGATAGAGGCAAAGGCGTTACGTAAGCTTCGTCATCCGAGCAGAAGCAAAAAGCTAAGAGATTTCCTTGATTCATAATTGCTGAATTAGAATATAAATTGCTTAAATGCGGTACAAGGTTACAAAAATGTAAACTTTTTCCTAAGTTCTATTGACAAATTCTAAAATACAAAATATACTTACTGTGAATAGTATGCGTATAAATGCGCATACAAATATTTAAGGAGATGAAATCAAGTGAAGACAAGCAAGCGAATTCTCTCAGCGATTCTTTCTTTGTGCATGATTCTCGGTTGTATCGCAACAGGTTTCAGTGCACTTGCTGCTGACGGTTCTGCTCTTCAGGCAGGCATCAACGCAGCGATTGCTAACGGTAGCTCAGCTTATGAGTGGACCGGCGGCAACGTAACACTCGATGACACACTCGTCATCAACGGCGACATTACTGTTGATTTTAACAACGCTACAGTTACCGGTGCAGCCGGCAAGTCAGTTGTTAACGTCAAGGGCGGTAATGTTACACTTTACAACGGTACATTTATCGCAGAATGCGAAGCTTATCAGGGCGTTGTTGATTTCGCATCAACACTTCTTGACTATAAGCCTGCTGTTTCAATCAATGGCGGTAATGTAACACTCGATTGTATCACAGCAGTCGGCTCTACGATCCGCGTTCCCAACAGCTCCTCTTTCGAGATCACATCCGGTAACGGTATCAACGCTAACTCAGGTAACGTTGTTCTTAAGGATGTTATTGCTGTCGGTATGAAGGCTCTCGACAACACAAAGGCAACAGTTACTGTTGAGGATGCTATCCTCGTCGGTATCTATAAGGCTGCCAATATCCTCAGCAAGGTTACATTTGCTGACGGTTACACACAGTACGAGACAGTTGACGTTATTGAAGAGTTCCTTAAGGACGGCGTTTCTCTCTCTGCTACAGAGAAGAAGTACATCGCAGCACTCACAAACAGCCAGGGCGACCTTTCAGTCGGCTCTGTTATTGCAAGTGCTAAGGATCCTTCCTTTGCAGCTCCCACAAGCACATACGATGCTGAGACAGATGTTCTCACAGTTGTTGCTCAGGCTGATGCAGAAAATGACAAGGCTGATGTTCCCAACAGATACTCATACAAGTACACACCCGATACCTGCACTATCGACGGCGTAACTGCTGACTTTGTTGAGCAGGCAGACGGTACATACGCTGCCACATTTGAAAATATTGCAGGCGGCGCAGAGCTTGATGCAGAGCTTGATTACAACCTCTCCGTTAAGATGGGCGCAAAGCAGAAGTCCGTTGTTACAAAGGCACTTGATATGGTTGCTCAGTATGCAGACAAGGCTCCCGAAATCATCGGTCGCTTTATTAAGGACTTCGAGGGTGAGAGAGCTTACGGTAAGGTAAACGAGTACCTTGACCTTATCTACGGCGCATATAAAGATATTGATGCCGTTAAGAATATGCCTGCTGTCAAGAAGTTTATGGGTGTTGTTTATGCTCTTAAGGGTATGGATTTCACAGGTAACACAGGCAACAAGGGTCTTGTTTCTCAGGTCAACCCCAATTGGAATGAGACTCTGAAGAAAAAGGCTATTTCTGCTTCTCTTGCTAATCAGGAAGCTGATTTCGGCAAGATCTTCGACACAGACGGTGACGGCGTTGCTGATTCACTCTATGCATTCAAGGGTGACATCGGCGAAGGTATCGGCCTTCTCGAGCTCTTTGATGAGTACTATGAGACAGTTAAGTCTCTTGCTCTTACAGCTGATTATTCCGATTTCAACGATATCGGTGCAGCAGCTGAGTACATCGGCGCTAACTACGAGGATATTCTTGCTCTTGTAGATGCAGCAATTGAGCTTGTTGAATACGGTTATGCACTTCTCGAAGATCCCGATCTTAAGGACTTCCTCGGTGACAACCTTGGTGATATCTCAGTTATTATCGAATACGCTGATGCTCTTATGGCTGACGGCGGCTACTACGAGAAGATAGTTGCAAAGTATGCAGAGCTTAAGGAAAGCAGCTTCCTTGATAAGTATGCTGACAGAGCTCCCGAGCTTTGCAAGAGATATGCTCTCAAGGCACTTGATATCGCTCAGAACCCCACAAAGTACTTTGATATCAACAGCAAGGTCGAAGGCGATTACCTCAACGTATTCAGCTTTGTTGACAATGCTGTTATCACAACTCCCGCTGACAAAATCGTTGAGTACTGTAATGTTACTGTTAAGGTTGCAGGTTACGGTATGTTCTCTGTTGACGGTAAGGTTGAGTCTGTAATGCAGACATACAAGGTTGAGAAGGGTGAATTCTTCTCAGTTCTTCCTGTAGAAATGGAAGATGGCGTTGAACTCTTCCGTGACTATGTTCTTACACAGCCCAACGGTTCATGGCAGGTTGTTTCTTCACTTGCTAACTTCCGTGTAGGTAGCGATATCACAATTACTCTTAACTTCTCTGCAAAGGGCAGCCAGGAGGACGAGGATGTTAACATCATCTTCCTTACTGACGGTAACCTCGGTTACAACTGGATCGGCGACTACGACGGTGCAGCAGCAGATGTTGATCCTTCCGAAGTTGTTGTTCCTGAGTACAAGGGTATGACATTTGCAGGTTGGTCTCTTGATAAGACAGCTGCAGCTGACGCAGCTCTCACAGATGAAGAGCTTATCGATTCAATCGCAGACAGAACAGACGACTTCTTCGTATACGCTGTTTACGATGCACAGATCGATGTTGAGATTCCTGTTGATCAGGATATCGTTGCTACAGTTGATACAGCTACAAAGAGAGTTTATTTCGGTACATATGTAAACCTTCCCGATAACATGAAGGCTGTCGAGGTCGGTATCATTGCTACAAAGAATGCTGACTATGCAACAGAAGAGAACATGACTCTTGCCCTTAACGGTACAGCAGGCGTTCTTGTAAAGATGTCTGACGCATACGGCGATGACGGTTACCTTCTTGATAACCTCTACTATGAGCTTGGTGTTAAGACTGCTTCCGGTACAGTTTACGGCCGCGGCTACGTTATCATCAAGAACCTTGATACAGGTGCTGTTGAGACTGTTTACACAAGCATTGCATCCGGCACACTTTAATCCTTAACAAGATTAATAAAATTATAGAAAGATTGGAGACGATACTCATGAAGAAGTACACAAAGCCCGCTGTTGAGATTGAGAAGTTCACAGTTGCTGATATCATCACAGACAGCAATCCCAATTTCGATGCTGATATCGGTGAGCTTTCAGCTGAACTTGAAACTGCAGCTGCACCCAGCGTAAGCGACGAGTTCTAATCAATAAGCACCCACTTTACGGGCAGGCAGATTACTGTCTGCCCGTTTTTCCCTTTTATTTTTAGCGGAGTAAATTATTATTATGGCTGTTTATTCTATTGCCGGCATAAATGTCGGTTTTGATGCAAAATATGATAAACTCAGAAGTCGCAGCAAGCCCTACCTATGTAATGGTGGTGAAGCTGCTCAGATTTCTATTAAAATAGAAAATGATGAACTTGAAAAAACGTTGCCTGAGTATCCGCTTCTGGATATTCAGACACTTGAATATATGCGTGTTGGCAGTCTTTTTTATACTGCTTTACTTGATAACGGCGGCTTTTTATTGCACGCTTCTGCTGTTGTTGTTGACGGCGTTGCTTATTGCTTTTCTGCACCCAGCGGTACGGGAAAATCTACCCATGCTTCGCTATGGCTCGAGACCTTTGCAGATAAGGACGCTTATATAATTAACGATGATAAGCCTGCGATAAAGCTTGTTGAGGGTGTTCCGCTTGTTTACGGTACGCCTTTCAGCGGTAAATACGATATTAGTGTTAATACTTCTGCACCGCTTAAAGCGATTTGCTTTATCGAGCGTGCTGAAATTAACTCAATCAGAAAAATAACGCCTTTTAAGGCAGCGACAATGATACTTGATCAGACTATAAGACCCGATGATGAAGCGCGTATGGACAAGCTTCTGAGTAATTTAGAAGCTGTTGTTACACAGGTTCCGTCCTTTATTTTGTCGTGTAATATCAGCCGTGAGGCTGCAATTCTTGCTTATAATGAAATGAGTGGTGAATAATGTTTTCAAAGCTCAAAAGTGAAAATAAACGAGTTTTACCTTGGCTTAAGGAGCGTGTAAGGCCGTATAAATTTAAAATTGCAATGCTGATAGTTTTAAATTCGGTTTTATCGCTTATGGTTGCTGTTAACGCGTATGTTTCCAAGGACCTTATTGATACGGCTGTAAGCGGTGATCGAAACAGACTTATCAAGGTAAGTGTTGCTATTCTTTCAATTATACTTTTTCAGTTTCTTATAAGACTCGGCTATCAGCTTCTCAGTTCAAGGCTTCATATTGATATGGAAGCTGATGTCAGAACCTACTATATCCGCAATATTTTTGATAAGGATTATCTTAAAATTTCTGCATTTCACAGCGGCGACCTTATGACAAGGTTCTCAAGCGATGTGAGCTGTGTTGTTGACGGATTGATTTCTTTGCTGCCAACGGTTATTGGTTTGATTTTCAGGATAATTACTGCTTTTGCGGCACTTTTTATTCTCGATTACAGACTCGCTCTTGTTTTTGCGGGCATGGGCATACTTGTATTTTTTGTTACAAGGATTTCACGTAATTTTCTTAAAAATCTTTTTCTTAAGGTACAAAAGTCTGAAAGCAGTGTTCGCTCTTTTTCCCAGGAAATAATTGAAAATATACTTGTTGTTATGGTCTTTGGTGCGGCTGACACCGTTTCGGACAAGTTTGGTGAATTATTGGGTAAGCACTCGGAAAACAAGTGGAACAGATCTAAGTTTTACTCAACTACTTCTGCTTTTTTATCGCTTGGCTTTAAGTTTGCATATATGCTCGCTTGTATTTTCTGTTCTTTTAAGCTTTTGACACCGGGACTTATTACTTACGGTACGATTACCGCGATACTTCAGCTTGTAACACAGCTTCAGACACCGTTCAAGAATCTTTCGAGTCTTTTACCGTCTTATTATCAGATGCTTGCTTCTGCGGAGCGACTGATGGAAATAATTGATATCAGCGGTGAAGAAGAAACTAAAGACAAATGTGACAGAGCTGAATTTTATTCTCAACTTAGAAGTATTGACTTTAACGATGTTACTTTCAGCTATGGTAGAGACACGGTGCTTGAAAATTCTTCGATTTCTGTAAGAAAAGGTGATTTTGTTGCAATTACGGGTATTTCCGGTATAGGTAAGAGTACAATGCTGAAAATGATGCTTGGCGTTATTTTTCCTGACAGCGGCAATGTTTCCTTCAATACAGAGTCGGGTGGTTTTTCACCGGGACGTGAATACCGTGAGCTCTTTTCTTATGTTCCGCAGGGTAATATGCTCCTCTCCGGTACGATATATGAGAATATTACGTTTATGAGTGAAGGTAAAACCGATGAAGAGGTACAGCGTGCTGTTGAACTCAGCTGTTGTGACGATTTTGTTAAGGAACTGCCTGACGGTCTGCAGACAGTGATAGGCGAGAGGGGAAGAGGTCTTTCTGAAGGTCAGGTGCAGCGTATTGCGATTGCACGTGCGATACTTAGAGGTGCGCCGATAATGCTGCTTGATGAAGCTACGTCGGCTCTTGACGAAGCGACCGAAGAACGTGTTTTACGCAATATCAAAACGATCCAAAACAGTACTTGCGTTATAGTTTCTCATAAAAAAGCTGCACTTTCGGTATGTAATGTAGAGGTCAGAATTGAGGACAAGCATTTTGTTGTAAATGGACTCAGGTAAATTGGGAGAATAAAAATGAAAATTAAAAACGGATATAAATTAAGAAAAATGTGCGGTACAAGCATTGTTGTCGCGGTTGGTAAAGAAGCGGCGGATTTCAACGGTATGGTAACGCTTAACGAAAGCGGAGAGTTGCTTTGGAATCGACTTTTGCAAGAGGCTGAAGAAACAGACCTTGTAAAGCTGCTTGTTGACGAATACGGTGTGGATGAACAAACTGCTGCTGATGATGTAAATGAGTTTATTTCAAAAATCAAAGGAGAGGGTTTCGTTGAGTAACCCTAAAGGCATTGAGACGCAGATTCCCGAAATGCGTAAGGTTTTGCAATGCGGAAAAAAAGTCAAGTTTGAAACTCACGGCTTCAGTATGATACCGCTGCTTCACGATGGAGGTGACAGTGTTATACTTGAACAGCCGAGTTTTCCTCTTAAGGTTAACGATGTTGCTCTTTGTAAGACAGACGAAGGCCGCTATGTGCTTCACAGAGTAATTGCGATTAATAACTCAGGATATATTTTGCGCGGCGACAACTGCAGTACAACTGAATTTTGTGCCGGAGACAGTGATGTTGTAGGCGTTGCTTGTTCGTTTATACGCAGAGATAAAAATATAGAAGTTGACAGCCGAAAGTATCGTTTCTATGTTCGCCACAGAGTGCTTCTTCTTCGACTGTGGCGTATGTATTGGAAAGTTTCGGACTTTTTTGTCAGGTTGTTTCGCCGATAATTTATTTTTTTCGGGTGAGTGAAATTGAAAATTAAGATAATTGTTGCTTTTGTGCTATTCGTTAACATGTTTATGACTTGTCTGCTGTTTGAAGCAGCGGCTATAAATACAGACGGATTTCTTAATGAAACAGAATGGAAAAATGCTCAGCCGATTGTACTTGTAACAAAGTCTGATGCTGCAAATTGCGATGTTGAAAACGGTATTGTATATATTTTTTGTGATGAACCGACAGACAGAATTTATATCGGTTTTAAGGTTAAGCTGACCGATTATGTTGATGAAAGCAATTATTACGGTGTTTCTGTTTCTGTCGGTTCGGTAGATTTCATTAAAATAACTCAAAACGGCATATCGTCGTATGATACTGATCAATTCAGTGTCGAAGCAAAAATAAGTGCATATTCTCAGACTGCTTTCGGTGTTGAAGCGGTAATAGGCGTCAAATACGGTCTGTCTGCGGTTGATTCTGTTAAAGTGCGCTTCATTGATGCTGAAGGCGTACCGTCAAATGTGTATACGGTAAAACTTCCTTACAACACTGTGACGGAGAGTGAGACTGTACAGTCACAGCAACCGATAACTGACAGCGGTTTATCTGGTGAAAATTTTGATAATACTACTAAGGTCAAAACAACAAAACCCAAAACAACAAAACGTAAAGCTTCCGAAACGTACGATAAGGATAATCATACAAAAGCTCCCGCTGTTAACAAAGAGGTTAGCGGTCAGGCAAATCAGCTGTCGCAGGAAGAAACTACGGTGCTGACAGTGCGACAGGTTAAAATGCAAAAAGGTTTCACCTATGCTGCGGTCACCGCATTGATACTGCTTGCACTGGGCATATGTGTAGTGGTAAACCTTGTACACGACAAAGATAAGAAGAAAAAGTAAAGTCTTGAACAAAGTAAATTTCCGTTGACTCAATTTGGTTTATAATGTTATAATACAAAAAAATAAGTTAGGAGAGCTTGGATATGTCTTTAACGTCAACAATTATCCCCATAATATTATCTGCCATTATTGCGGCATTTTCTTCACTTACCTCAGTTGTTCCTGCAAGGATCGAGGCTAAAGAAGAGGACGTCCTTCTCAATTTATCGGTTGTTTCTGATACACATCTTGATGAGAAATTTTCACCTCTCGCCTGGTTTCTCGGCATTGGCCTTCGTGATATGAGCCGTGCGAAAACTCCTGTTGATGCAGTGCTTGTTACAGGAGATCTTACCAACTACGGTGACGAAGGCTCTATTGACGAATTCTTTGACACAATGGAGAAGCATTGGGACGGTAAGGCGATTATCGCAATGGGTAACCACGATATCGGTCACGTTGAAGATAAAGAGGCTGAAGAAGCAAGACAGTATTTTGTAGAGAAATACAATGCTTATCAGGGCACAAATATCGAAAAAGCTTATTACAGCACTGAAATTGACGGATATAAGTTTATAATTCTTACCGATCAGTCTGACGATTCATGGGATCATCCCGATCTTTTCTCGGATCAGCTCGATTTCCTTGATGCCGAGCTTGCAAGCAGCGGCTCCGATGATAAGCCTGTTTTTGTTATCTCTCACTGGCCTCTTGCAGGCACACACGGTGAAGAGATAGCATGGGATGACGGCGATATGGGCGAGCCTTATACAACTCAGGTTCAGCAGATTCTTGAGAAGTATGAAAACGTATTCTTTATCAGCGGTCATATCCATATAGGTCTTAACGGCAAATTTACCAGTGAAAAATACGGCGTTTCTTATTACGACAGAGTAAACGGTGTAAATTACCTTAACCTTCCTTCGTACGGTCTGTTCAGCCGTTTCGGTACAGTGCTCGGCGGTAAGGGATATCAGATTGAAGTATATGACGATGAAGTTGTCATCCGTGCCAGAAATTTTGTCACTCATAAATGGTTCGGCAATTACGAAACAGTAGTTGAACTCGATTAAAGATAATAAAAAAATCATCTACGGGGAGCAAGTGATTACTTCCCGTAGTTTTTGTAAAAATATAGTTGATATTTTTGAAAAAATCTTATAAAAACACTTGCAAAACTATATACTCTGTGATATAATTGCTCGTGCATTTCGCACGCAGAGCGTTATGCCTTGGTGCAGTCCTGTGGGCTGTTCGGTAAATTTCAAAGCTCTGCGGAGGAAAAACTAAGGAGGAAAAAACAAATGGCAACAGTATCAATGAAGCAGCTGCTTGAAGCAGGTGTGCACTTCGGTCACCAGACCAGAAGATGGAACCCCAAAATGGCTCCCTATATCTTTGCGGAGCGCAACGGTATCTACATCATCGACCTTCAGAAGACAGTTAAGAAGCTCGATGAGGCTTACAAGTTCATCACAGATATCGCAGCAGAAGGCGGCGAAGTTCTCTTCGTCGGCACAAAGAAGCAGGCTCAGGATTCTATCCGTGAGGAAGCTATCCGTTGCGGTATGCCCTTCGTTAACGCACGTTGGCTTGGCGGTATGCTCACAAACTTCAAGACAATCCAGAAGAGAATCAAGAGACTCGCTCAGCTCAAGGCTATGGAGGCTGACGGCACATTCGATATGCTTCCCAAGAAGGAAGTTATCAAGCTCAAGCTCGAAATCGAGAAGCTCGAGAAGTTCATGGGCGGTATCACAGGTATGAAGAAGCAGCCCTCTGCTATGTTTGTTGTTGACCCCCGCAAGGAGAAGAATGCTGTAGCAGAAGCAAAGAAGCTTGGTATTCCGATCGTAGCTATCGTTGACACAAACTGCGATCCCGACGAGATCGATTACGTAATCCCCGGTAACGATGACGCTATCCGTGCTGTTAAGCTCATCGCTGCTGAGATGGCAAACGCTGTTCTCGAAGGCAAGCAGGGCGAGCAGGTTGCTGCAGAAGCAACAGAAGAAGCTGCTGAATAATTTAAGATATTACCACATTTTTAATATAGGAGGACTAATACAATGGCATTTACAGCTAAAGATGTCCAGGCTCTTCGTGAGAAGACAGGCGTTGGTATGATGGACTGCAAAAAGGCTCTCACCGAAACAGACGGTGATATGGAGAAGGCAATTGAATTCCTTAGAAAAAAGGGTCTTGCTGCTGCTGAGAAGAAGGCAAGCAGAATTGCAGCTGAAGGTATGGTTTATCCCTACTACGATGCTGACAAGAATGTCGGTGTTGTTGTTGAAGTTAACGCAGAGACAGACTTTGTTGCTAAGAACGATAAGTTCACAACCTTCGTAAAAGCTGTTGCAAATACAGTTGTTACTGAGAATCCCGCTGATCTCGATGCTCTTCTTGCTTGCAAGCTTGATGGCAGCGACAGAACAGTTCAGGAGAATCTTCAGGACAACATCCTTTCAATCGGTGAGAACCAGAAGGTTCGCCGTTTTGAGAGAGTTGAGGGCGTTTGTGCAACTTACATCCACGGTGGCGGTTCCGTTGGTGTTCTTGTTAATTTTGATACAAACGTTGCAGCTGACAACGCAGAGTTCGTTGCTATGGGTAAGAACGTTGCTATGCAGGTTGCAGCTATGAACCCCGAATACCTCAGCAAGGAAGATATGTCAGAGGCTGAGCTTGCAAATATGAAGTCTATCACAATTGACAGCTCACTCAACAAGCCCGAATCTCTTCCCAAGCCCATTCTCAGAAAGCTCTTTGACAAAGCTGTCAGCGAGAAGCTCTTCAGCGATGAAGATATTAAGGCTTATGAGGAGCAGAAGAACAATAACTTCCTCTTCAACTTCCTTTCAAAGGAAGCAGTTGCAACACTTGCTCAGCTTGCAGTTGCAGGTAAGGAAGAGTATATCAACGATAAGATCTTCTCAGGTGCTGTTGAAGGCCGTATCAAGAAGCAGCTTAAGGAAATCTGCCTTCTTGACCAGACTTTCGTTCGTTCTGACCTCTTCGACGGTACAGTAGGCGGCTACATCGCTGACGTTGCTAAGAAGTTGGGCGCTGAAATCAAGATCAAGGGCTTTGTCCGTTACGGCAAGGGCGAGGGTCTTGAGAAGCGTGAGGACAACTTTGCTGACGAAATCGCAAAGATGGTTCAGTAATCAATCCTAATTGCTAATATGGCAGAGAGCAGTAATATTCTGTTCTCTGCCTTTTTAAATTTAGTTATAATAATATTAATATACGGTGAGATTAATATGAAATTAAGCGAAAAAATAATGAGAAGGCTTTATAATATAGCAGGTAAATTTGTCAACTCTCTTTCTCAGGAGCAGGGTGCAGGCGATAAGACGGATAAAACCGTTACACCGGGTATGCCCGAGCTTATCAGGGCTGTTGCGGCTGAGGGTGCTGTTTTGCTTAAAAACGATGGCGTTTTACCTTTTACATCCGACGATAATGTTGCACTTTTCGGAAGAACGCAGATTGAGACCTTCTTTGTCGGTTACGGCTCTGGCGGTGATGTAAATGAGCCGTATAAAATCAATTATCTTGACGGTATCAGGTCATTGGGTGTTGTCAGCATCAATACTGACCTTGCAGATAAATATGAAGCGTGGTGCGCAAAAAATCCCGTTGACGAGGGCGTATGGGGTCGTTGGCCGCGATATTTTCCCGAAATGCCTTTTGATGACAAACTGATTGCAGATGCGGCTGATGTTAGCAACCGTGCTGTCGTGTTTATCGGTCGCTCATCAGGTGAAGACCGTGAAAACGCACTTGAAGAAGGAAGTTATTATCTTACTGAGGAAGAGCTGTCTCTGCTTGACAAGGTTACATCGAAATTTGAGAGCACGGTTGTAGTGCTCAATATCGGCAGTATTATTGATTTTGCCTGGCTTGATAAGTACGGTGACAAAATCGGAGCAGTGCTTATTTCCTGGCAGGGCGGTATGGAGAGCGGTAATGCTCTTGCAGATATTCTCAGCGGTAAAGTTTCGCCCAGTGGTAAGCTGACAGATACCATTGCGGATTCTTATGACGATTATCCGTCATCCGCTGATTTCGGAGCAAAAGAGTATAACAACTATACTGAGGATATTTTTGTCGGTTACCGTTATTTTTCCACATTTGCTGCGGATAAAATCCGTTATCCGTTTGGTTTCGGTATGAGTTATGCCGATTTCAGAGTGGATTTTGTTTCTGCTGAAGTTAATAACGGTAATGTTGCAGTCAAAGTCAATGTTACAAATGTTTCCGATAAATTCAGCGGCAAAGAAACTGTGCAGGTATATTATTCAGCTGAAAAAACCAATCTTCTCAATCCGTCACGTCAGCTTGCAGGGTTTGCAAAAACAAAGCTTCTTATGCCAGGGGAAAGCCAGGAGCTGACTGTTGATATTTCAGCTTCCTCCCTTACTTCTTATGATGACAGTGGTGTTACGGGCTATAAATTTGCATGGGTATTTGAAAAGGGCGATTATACGCTTTATGTCGGTACGGACTCATTGAATGCAAAAGCCGTAAAGTCATTTCATAATCCCGAAACAAAGTGTGTTGAACAGCTCACACAGGTTTCTGCCGCTAAGTATCCTTTTGACAGAATTGATGCTGTGCAGACCGTAAACGGCAGAAAAATGCCGTTGAAACACAGAACACCTGCTTCAAAGACAATTCTGAAAGATATAATTCTTGCCGATATGCCCGCTGATATTCCTATTACGGGTGATAAAGGATATAAGCTTGATGATGTAAAAAGCGGTAAGGTTTCGTTGGACAATTTTGTTGCACAGCTGACACCTGACGAGCTTGAGGCAATCAGCCGCGGAGACTATATAATGAACAGCCCTCTCGGTGCTAAGGGTAATGCCGGTACACTCGGCGGTGTGCTCGAGTCACTGCGCGATAAGGGTATTCCTGCACTTACCACAACAGACGGTCCTTCAGGTATAAGACTCAAGGCAAGCTGTTCGTTGCTTCCTATAGGTGCAATACTTTCCTGTACATGGAATGAAGTGCTCGTTGAAGAGCTTTATACCGCGGTCGGTGCTGAGATGAAAGCAAAGGGCTCTGATATACTTTTAGCTCCCGGTATGAACATTCACAGAAGTCCGCTTTGCGGCAGAAACTTTGAGTATTTCTCCGAAGACCCGTTAGTCAGCGGTAAAATTGCCGCTTGTGTTGTACGCGGTGTACAGTCGAGCGGACTCAGTGCCTGTCCGAAGCATTTTGCCTGTAATAACCAGGAAACAAACCGTTGCCATAACGATTCACGGCTTTCAGAACGAGCACTTCGTGAAATTTATCTCAAGGGCTTTGAAATATGTGTTAAAGAGTCAAATCCCAAGTGTATAATGACTTCATACAATAAGATCAACGGTGTATGGGGTCACTACAATTACGAGCTTTGTACCACCGTGCTCCGCGGTGAATGGGGATATAAGGGTATGGTTATGACCGACTGGTGGATGAGAAAAAGCAAGAGCCCCGAGTTCCCGAATATATGTGACAACGCCTACCGTGTACGTGCTCAGGTTGATGTGCTTATGCCCGGCGGCGGTCGTACAGGTAAACGCAAGCCGGACGGCACTCTGCTTAAAACTTACGGTAAGGCAGACGGTATAAAGCTTGGCGAAATGCAGCGTACATCCAAAAACGTGATCGGTTTGGCACTTTCGATAAGTGAGAAAAGTACGGATAATCATTGACAATCATATAAAGGATTTGTATAATTATTGTTTGTCAGTAGTTTTTAAAAATATGTGGTGAGCTTATGAGTAACGGCAAACAAAGACTTATTGCTTTAACAGAATTTTTTGTACAAAAAACCGATGAGGAGCATATATATTCTGCTTTAGAGATTGTTGAGGCGCTTGCTGCACAAGGAATCAAAGCTGAGCGAAAATCAGTTTATTCTGATATAGAGGCTTTGCGGTCTGCAGGATATGATATTGTTTGCACCCGTGCGCCCAAAATAGGATTTTTCCTTGCTTCGCGTGAATTTGAAGAGGCTGAGGTAAGGCTTATGATCGATGCTGTGCAGGCGGCGAAATTTATTACCGCAAAAAAGACTGACTCACTTGTTAACAAGATAGGCGGTTTGCTCAGCGAGCCTCAGGCGGCAAAGCTGAAATCACAGGTTTATATAGACAAAAGCCATAAGCGAAAAAATGAGGAGATATATTATACTGTTGACGTACTTCATAATGCTATTGCCAAGCGGCTTAAGGTAAGGTTTGTATATTCAAATCTAAGCGTATCCGAGGACCTTACGCCAACGCTTATAGAGCGTGAGTTTACTGTCAGCCCGTATGCACTCATCTGGTCCAATGACCATTATTATCTTGTATGCAATAATTCAACTTACGATAATTTGATGCATGCACGTATTGACAGAATGAAAACAGTTACCCTTACAAATGAGCCGTGGCGGCATTTCAGTGAGGTTTCAGATTACAAGGATAAGTTTGACTCAGCTGATTATGCGGGCAAGCTTTTTAATATGTTTTCGGGAACGGAGCAGACGGTAACACTGCGCTGTGCCAACAGATTTCTTGAAGAAATAATTGACCGTTTTGGTGAAAACGTGCGATTTTCTGCACGCAATGCCGATAATTTTACGGCTGAAATTACCGCTGTTACGGGCGAAGGCTTTATATCGTGGCTTCTTCAGTACGGCAATTCGGTTGAAGTGCTGCGTCCGGCGACACTTCGCGTTGCGGTAGCACAGCGTGCGGCAAATCTTGTTAACCTTTATTCGGACAAATAATTATAAGGAGTATGGCTTACTCAAAATGCAGTATGTAGTTTTCGACCTTGAGTGGAATAATGTTTACGGCAGAAAAATTAAAGGCTTCATAAACGAAATTATTGAGATCGGTGCCGTGAAGCTTGATGAAGACCTCAATGAGGTCTCATCGTTCTCAGGCTTTGTAAAACCGAGTATTGGCAAAAAGCTCCGCGGAAGCGTAAAGAAGCTGACAAATATTACAAATGACGATGTTCTCGGCGGTGAGCCTTTTACGCAGGCTTTTTCTGATTTCCGCAAATGGATCGGATCTCAGCCGACTCTTATACTTACCTGGGGTGACGGTGATATCCGTGTCCTTATTGAGAATTATAAGTATCTCAACGGTATTGCTTTTATACCTTTCCTTACCGATTACGTTGACCTGCAGAGCTTTGTGCAAAGGCGAGTGAAAACCGAAAAGGGACAGCAGATAGGTCTAGGTAAGGCTGCGGAGGCACTTGGTATAGATGATACGATTTTTTCACATCATCGCGCACTTGATGACAGCAAGCTGAGTGCCGAATGCTTCAGAAAGGTGTTTGATTTTAACGAGCTTCAAAATTATATCCGACCGTGCGGTACGGAATTCTATGCAAAGCTGGCATTCAAGCCATATCCTATTAGTAACCTTAAAAATCCGCTTGTTGATAAAAAGCAGCTTGTATATGTATGCCCCGAATGTCGTGTGAATGCACAGCGACAGAAGGAGTGGAAATATTCCAACCGATTCTTCCGTACGATATTCAAATGTCCCTGTTGTGGTAATATGACAAAAGTATCGGTCAGGTTTATGAAAATGTATGACAGAGTTGATGTCAAGAAAACTGCCATACCTTATGTTCCTCCCGAGGAAAATGCGGAAACCGAATAAATAAAGTTTTAGATACATGAAAATGAAAACTCCCCCGATAATACTTGCGTATATCGGGGGAGTTTAATGCATTATTGTACCGGATTTTTATATTTTAAAGAAATACTGACTTGTTGGTGCTTGAGCAAAAGCAGCCGCTTTTGATATAACGATTTATCAGCAGTATCGCATATACATAAGACCGATTGCTCCGATAAGGTGAATGAGAATAATTGCAGGCAGACCGAGCATAAATTTATTGTGCTGGGTTTTGTGGTGTATTGCCTTCATTGTAATCAGCATAGGTATTGCGCCACCGCAAACCGCTGTAAACAGCAGGAAATTCTCGGGTATTCGTTTTTTTCTGTTTTTTGCCGCTGATTTATCGTAAACGGTAATTATAACCGAAAACGCACCTATTACGGCATAAACTGCTAAAAGCGGAAGCAGCATATTCCAATAAGAGCCTATAACAGAAATCAGTTTATCCATAGTATATTACCGTAATGGTATGTAACCAGCCTTTCAAAATGTGTACTTAATTTATTTTAATACAATAATTCTTCTGTGTCAACAAAAAAGAAGGGAGCAACAATGGATTTTAAAAAAATATTTTGTTTCGTCTTTATTTTAACGCTTTTGATGTTTATGTTGTCGGCGTGCGGAACATCTTACGTTGTTCCTGAACCGTCAAATGAGCATAGGCAAAATGAGATAACCGAAATTCGCGGAGTATGGTTGACCTGCTATGAGCTTAAATCAATGCTGGCTGAAGGTACAGAGAGTGATTTTATAGCGGAAACGGAAAAGATGCTTAATGAATGTAAAAAACAAGAAATTAACACGGTTTTTATGCAGGTAAGACCTTTTGCGGATTCTGTTTATCCGTCGGAGATATTTCCCTTATCCGATTATGTTTTGTCAGCTGAAGGTGAGGCGCCGGATTTTGACGTGCTGTCTGTTTTTATTCAGCTTGCCGATAAGGCAGATATTGACGTTCACGCTTGGATAAACCCTTACCGTGTTTCGTATAAGACTCGGATATCTGAGCTTGACAAGGATTGCATAGCATTTAAAGATAAATACAAAGAAGCTGTTGTATGTACGGATGTCGGTATTTATCTTGACCCGTGCCTTGATGAAAGCCGTGAGTCAGTGCTGAGCGGAGTAAGAGAGATACTTGAAAAATACAGTGTAAGCGGAATACATATTGACGATTATTTTTATCCTCTGACCGATGAAAGCTTTGATGAAAAGCATTACTGTGATTATCTCGAGCGTGGCGGTACGCTTGAGCTTGCACAGTGGCGGCGCGAAAATGTTAATCTGCTTGTCAGCTCTATATATTCTCTCGTACATTCTTACGGCAATGATCTGATTTTCAGTATAAGTCCTGCAGGAGATATTGAAAAAAACTATTTATCGTACTATGCGGATGTGAAGCTTTGGTTAAGAGAGAAAGGCTATGCGGACATAATTATTCCTCAAATATATTACGGATTTGAGCATGAAAAAATGCCGTTTATAAAAACAGCGGATGATTGGCTTGCACTTGAGCGTACGGAGGGGGTTGATATTCTGTGCGGTTTGGCAGTTTATAAAAAGGGGATAGAAGACGAGCTTGCGGGTACAGGCAGTAAAGAATGGATAAATAACAGTGATGTTATCATCAGACAAAAAAATTATGTAAATAATTCGGAATACGGCGGATATGTGTTGTTTTCGTATAAGAATATATAAATATACAGTGTACGTAAAAAAATGTTGTAAACATATATTATTTATGTTATAATTTATCTGTATATTTGTATACAAGAGGAGAAAGAGAATGGAAAAGAAAAAAACAAGGAAGATAGCTATGGCGGCTTGTATTGCTGTCATTGTCATAGGTGTGGCTGCACTTGTGATTTATCTTGGCGGTTTTGCTCCGCGGATTGCAGAGCTTTTTAGCCGTAATGAAACAACAACTGAGAATAATACCGCAGATACGCTGGATGTTTTTGTTTCGTCTGCAAGCGGTCCTGCGGACGGTATGAGTGCGGTCAGACTCGAAAAAGGTACGGATTTCAGTGATATCCAAACTGCTTGTGATGCAGTCGCCGATATTGCCGAGTGGGGCTTTAATACAGTTATTTTCAGTGGATGCGATATGTCAGAAGCTGCAAGGTTGGCTACTCAAGCAAAAAACAACGGGCTTTTCAGTGTGTATCTTATTAATTCGGATTCTGTTGTAAACTCCGGTGTTGCGGACAAAAATGCAGCAGCTGCTTTCGGGGGTATAGGCGTTGATTCTGTTCTTATTAAACCTTCAGCAGGAGCAACGCAGAATGAAGTTGCGCTTGCCGCAAAAACTCTGAGAGAAATCGATGAAACACTGTATATAGGTGCTTTTGCCACAGCTTCAAAAAAATATTCGCCGGTTTGCAGTGCCGATGTTTTTGATTATAAGTATATCGACATTACCGTTCCTACTTCAACTGTTGCAGGTGAGTATTCGGTATTTTTGTCAAATTATTGCGACGGTACGACCAAGGATACCGTATTCGGTTTGCATACCGAGCTTGTCGGTAATACAGATGGGTATAAAACGCCTGATGAAATAATAAAGCAATTTGAAGCGGTAACACAGACCGTAGGTTCGGGCTATGCTTTTTATCGTTATGATATACTTGCTAAAAACGCCGGCTCTTTGCGTGACGCAATAATCGATTATATGAAAAACGGAATATTGAAGGAATATTTCAGTCAGCTTATAATGTCCTCACCGCAAAAAAACGTTTTTGAAACAAATCAGTCTAAGGTATCTTTTGTCGGTACAGGTGATATATCTAAGCCGCTGAGTGTAAACGGACAGGCAGTTAAGCTGATTGAAGACGGATATTTTTCGGTCGAAAAGCAACTTAAACCGGGCGAAAACATTTTTGTGTTTGATCATTGCGGTAAGCAGTATACCTATAAAATCACCTATAAGATCAAGCTGATCGATTCCGTGTCACCGAGCGGAACAGTTAATGCACCCGGAGGAGCAAGGCTTGATATTGCGGTTGTTGCACACAAATCGGCAAATGTAACAGCAATGCTCAGCGGTAATTCGATAAAGCTCACCAAGTCCGATGATTATGCTGACGATATCGATATAGGCTCGGATTATACGTATTTTGTGGGATTTTATAATTTGCCCGAGGCAACTGCGGCAGACAGAAATCTCGGCAAGATAAAGGTTACGGCATCCTATTCGGGTATCAATGAAACAAAAGATGGTGCATCGGTAACCGTAAACGCCAAGGTAACTGTTCCGCCTGTATCGGTTCCTGTTTCAACGACAATTACAAATACAACTGTTCCAGGTACAACCGTGCCGCTGAATCCTGATACTTCGGGCGGTAACGATGAATCCTCCGTTACTGCAAAACCACCGATAACCCAGCCGCCTACACAGGCACCTACTACGAGACCTTCCGCTGTGCAGATATTCCAGCAGCTTACGCCTTATAATAACAACGGTGTTGCTGGAAGGTCAAAAATGATCGTTGTTAAAAATAATTACTCAGAAACCTTACCGTCCTCCACAATGAATGATGTTTCGGTTCCTTATTTTACTGCTCTGCCTAAGGGCACGATAGACTATGTCACTGGTACGAGTTCGTATGACGGAATTAAGTACTATGTTTTAGCTTCGGGCAGACGTGTATACCAAAATGATGTCGAATACCTCTCTCAGGGATATAATATGCCTTCAAACGAGCTTCGCACGGTAGGTATTTCAAAGGGCAGCGACGAAACAAAAATCACGTTTACCATGAAGTGGAAGGTGCCGTTCAACGTAAGAGAGAAGCCACAGTCTTTTTATGAGCAGACAGCCGGCAGACCCTACAGCGTTAAAAGTTTTACTGCTGAGTATGTAGATATTGTTTTCTATTATACACCGGTCACAGATTCTGCTCCATCTCTGAATACCTCTGTTATTTCAAGAACTCAGTGGATAAAAAACAGTGACGGCTCCAGTACGCTTCGTATTTTTCTCAAGAAAAAAGGCGGATTTTACGGTATAAAATATTATTACAACAACGACGGCACGCTTACGTTCTCGATAAAAGAGCGACCTTCGACATCGATAAGCGGAAAAGTTATAATGCTTGACCCCGGCCATGGCGGAAATGACCCCGGTGCGATCGGTGCTGCTGTTGTCAGCGGTAAAAACGTCTATGAAGCGACAATCAATATGGCGATTGCAAACAAGGTCAAAGCAAAGCTTGAGTCACTCGGTGCTACGGTTATTCTGACACGAAATTCTTCAAGCCAGACTTTAAGCCTTGAGCAGCGTGCAGCACTTTGCCGTGCGAACAATCCTGATATTTTTGTTGCTATTCACTGCGATGCTTCGGAGACATCGTCTTCTGTTTCGGGTAATACAACGTACTATTATAAGAGTTATTCTTATCCGTTGGCACATTACCTCAGCACCAGTATAGTATCAGCGTATAAAAGCGATATTTACGCATCAAATTCGACTATGGCCGGAAAAGTTGACAGAGGCTGTAAATTCAAGGGCTTTAAAGTGACGAGAGTTGAGGAGTGCCCGAGCGTGCTTATTGAATACGGATTTGTAACCAATGTTACGGAGTGTAATGCACTTGCAAACGATAAGAATCAGAACATTCTTGCTCAGGCAACCGTAAACGGTATTGTAAACTATTTCAAAAACAGCTGATTACTTATCTCTTGAGTTGGCTGAAAACAGTTTGCCCTTTATAAAAAACGAGAGCAGCATTGCAGGAAAGCTTACAAAAAACCAAATCAACGAAAACAGCGGGCATATCTGACCGAGGATATGTCCGGGCTGTTGCGAGTAATCCCATACATTCATATGGAATTTTCTGTTTACAATACAGCCTACAATAAATTCAAGTACTGTTATTATTATACAGCCGGACAGGCATCTTAAAATCAGGCTTTTGGTTTTTGATTTTATGTTGACGATATAGATCAACATATAGGCGAGGCCGCCTGTAAGCGCCATAGTCCAATGGGTGAAGCCGCGGAATGCGACCTCGATAAGGCTGTACAGAACAGCTCCGAGCATATAAACAAAAGAGTATTCCTTGAATTTTTTCAATTTCTATCACCATCTGTATTATATTTGCTTTTCAGGAGGAAAAATTATGCAGAATAAAATCAGCTCTGCTCATAAACTTCTTAACTCTGAAGGTAAACTTTCGGAAGCCGGATGGGCTGACAGTGCTTTGCTTGACTATGAACCACGAAGCATTAAGCTCAACCGTATGAATATGAGAGAGTGGGACAGATATATTGTTGTCAGCGCAAGCGGTGAATATGCACTTTCTATGTGGCTTGCTGATAAAAGATCAACAGGTGCTGTGAGTGCCTGCTTCTATGATCTGAAAAACAACAAGCAGTACGATTGCTTTCTTCCTGTTATTCTGCCAGCGGCAAGGATATGTATGCCGCGTTCGAGTGAAAGCGGCAGCGTTGTTTATAAAGACAGCTTTTGCGAATATATGTATCTTGTTACTGAAGGTGACAGGCATCTTTACTGTAAGTATTCACATGTTTTTGGTACGGAACTTGAAGTGAATATTCACCTTGGATTTAAGAGGGGAGACAGCACGCTTGCTGTGGCATCTCCTTGCACTGATGATGCGACGCAGTTTTGTTATAATGTTAACACATTGTGTATGCCTGTGAGCGGATATGTTACTGTTGATTCGGAGCGTTACGAGTTTAATTCAAAAACCGATTTTGCAATGCTTGATTGGGGCAGAGGAGTATGGACCTCTCAAAATACAAAACGAATCCGGTGCACAGGCTGCGGTGACTTGAACGGCAGAATATTCGGCTTTAATATAGGATATGGCTTGGGTGATATGTCACAAGCGAGCGAAAACGCTGTTTTTATTGACGGTATATGCCATAAGACAGGCAGAGTATTTATCGATATTCCAATGGAAGACAGAAATGAGCAATGGGTAATTCGCTCTGACGATAAACGCTTTGAGGCTGTAATAATACCTGAGTTCAACAGTGATTCAAAGCACATTCTCGGATTAAAAACATTCAGCGAAAAAATTATGTTCGGTCGTTTGAGCGGTACAGCAGTACTTGATAACGGCGAGACTATAGACATCAAGGAAATACCGTGCTTCTTTGAAGAATCGGAGAACAAATATTAAACCATGAAAAACAAATTTAAAAAGCCCAAAACGACCCTTCTTAAAAGTCCTACTTTTTCAGCGGTTGTTGCAGCGGCGGTAGTGATTCTTGTACTGAACTTTATCCTTATAATAAGCTTGTTTTTTGTTATGGCTTCGCCTAAATATGATATATATTCGCAACCAACAATAACGGCTATGGCTATTATGTGCGTGCTTAACGTAATAGTTATTACGCTGTTGCTGATATTACGTAAGTATTATGAACGGAGAACTTTTAAAAGAGTAATTTTACCGTTGCAGCAAATCGAAAAGCATATAGAGTCACTGGTTGAAGGTGATTATGACTCTGATATTAAGCATATCAGCGACGACGAAATAGGAGACCTTTTTAAAGCTGTTGACGATGTCCGAATCAGGCTGAAGAATTACCGCGCTTTTGAATTGCAGAATCTTGCGCAGAAGAGAGTGCATATAAGCGGATTGATGCACGATATAGCTACACCGGTTACGCGAATAAACGGTTATGCATCAATGGTTACTGACGGAATAGTTACCGATGTTGATGAGATAAAGCATTTTGCTTCGATGATATTGCAGAGCACGGAAGATATCAATATTATGCTTAAGAGTATTTCGTCGATTGAGCATTACAACAAAAGCGATAATGCCGCAAAGAAACAGCCTGTAGATCTCGCCGAGGTGCTTGGGAATTATATTTATGACTTGAGCCTTGAGCTCCGTTTGCAGGACGTGGATATTTCTTTTAAAAATTGCTGTAAGAAAAATGCGGTTTGTTCTCTCGATATAAAAAGCTGTAAACGAGTGTTGCACAACCTTATTAACAACTCAATAAAGTATAAAAAAGCAGACGAGCTTTGTAAAATTGTAATTAAGCTCGATGACAGCACTGACGGAAAAATTCTTTGCTCTGTTTCTGATAACGGAATCGGTGTTGAGCCGGGAAGCGAAGAAAAGCTGTTTGAAATGTTTTACAGAGGAGACGGAGCAAGAAGAAATATTAAAGACGGTAACGGTCTCGGTCTGTATTTATGCAAACAGATATTGCTTGCAAACGATGCACAGATAAGTGCTGAGAATAACGGTAACGGTCTTACGGTTAATATACTGTTTAACAGGACAGATGAGATTCCCGTACGATGGTAAAAATAGGAGAACGATCATGTCAAAAAGATTACTTATCATTGAAGATGACAGTCTTATAGCACAGCTTGAAAAAGAATACTTATCTGCCAACGGTTACGATGTAACGGTTTGTGCTGACGGTCAAAGCGGACTTGAGGAAGCATTTAATAATGATTACAGTCTTGTTATTCTTGATGTAATGCTTCCGGGTATGAGCGGATTTGAGGTTTGTCGCAAGCTGCGTGAAAAAAATGATACGCCGATTCTCTTTGTTACAGCCAAGCAAGAGGCAGATGATATAGTGGAAGGGTTATCGCTGGGCGCAGATGATTATATTACCAAGCCTTTTAATTTCAAGGAGCTTGTTGCGCGAGTAAATGCTCATATATCGAGATTTAACAGTCTTGTTGCCGGAAGAGAAGAGGCTGACGTTATTGAGATCGGATGCATAATGCTTTGCAAAAGCTCACGCAGAGTTTTTGTTGAAGAGGCCGAGGTCGCAATGACAAATAAAGAATTTGATCTGCTTTGGTTTCTTGCAGCAAATCCGAATACTGTTTTCAGCAAGGAAGAGCTTATTAATGAAATTTGGGGCTATGACTCTATGGGAGAAACATCAACCGTTACGGTTCACATAAACAGGATTCGTGATAAAATCGATAAAAATTCCTGTGGTGTTCAGCACATAGAAACTATTTGGGGTACGGGATACCGTTTTATCGGTTGATCTTTTAAGCTATTTGCATAAAATGCCGTTATTATAAAGCTAATTTAAATATACTCAGGAGATAGGTAAGTTGAGAAAGAAAATTAAAAGTTTGATTTCGATTGTTCTTTGTGCTGCTATGCTTACAGCCTGCTTTGGCTGCACAGGTGAAGTTAACAGTAAGAGTATTTCTTTGTCTGAAGAAAAAGTTTTACCGAAAAATATTGATCCTTCCATACATTATTGCAATACAGATGCTTTGAATGAGATCGACACCTCGGGTCTTATCACACTGTTGTATGATGAAATCAGCAGTGCTGTCGGCGTGCGTGTTTCCAACAGCGAAGAAAGTAAGCTTTGGTCTGCTCTGCCTTCATATGCTGAGGGGGATAGTTACTCCGAAGAAGCCGACATAGTTTCAATTGAGGTCATACATAACGGTAAGATATACTGCCTAAATTCGCAGGATAACAGTGTGCTGTTAGGCGGAGTTTACACGGATATTACTGAAAAAGGTTTTCAGGTTACCTATCTTATCACTGACAACGGAGATTGGCTGAAAAATATTGATCTTGGTGCAACGGATGATGCTTATATGTCAGCGGCTGAAAGCTACATTCTTTTTAAGGTCATTGCTACTTATTATCTGAAGGATGGTTGTTTTTATGCTGATGTTGATTGGGTCAATCTCGGCAACGAAGATGATGCTCTTCTGAATATCGGATTCCTCGAGTATTTCGGTGCTGATAAAACTGCTGTTGACGGTGATTACATACTTGTACCTGACGGAAGCGGTGCGATTATTGATACAGCATCGATTGAAGTAACAGAGCCTGTTGATATTGCGGTTTACGGTAACGATATCTCGGGCGACAGCACGATGAAAAGCGTTGTTGCAGCTTACGGTATGAAAAGCGGCAACGATGCCTTTGCTGCTGTAATTGAAAATGGTGATGCTGTTGCAAGAATAACGGCTAATAAGGCAGGATGTGACAGTGAGTATAACCGTGTCGGTTCAGTGTTTACTGTTTCAAACAGCCTTACTGATGATGAAAAGCTTTACTATTCCGAGGTATCATATAATGACGGAGTATCTTTATGCTTCAGATTTCTCAGCGGTGCCAACGCAACATATGCCGGTATGGCGGCTGCTTGCCGTGAACAGCTGATTCGTAATCATACGCTGTCTACCCGCAGTGTACATGTTACCGATTATATGCCGATGCTTGTTAATGTTATAGGTTCTGCTGCTAATGACAGTACTTTTTCATTAAATAAAAAGCTCACGGATTTTACAGAGGCCAATGATATATTAAGCCGCTTGAAATCAAAGGGAATTAATAATGTGTATCTGCGGTATTCAGGTGCACTTTCTGGCGGACTCGATGAGAAAAATGCATCTAAGGCTTCGCCGCTCGGCTCGCTTGGAGGAATGTCCGGTGTAGAAGAGCTTGACAGTTATGCTGCAAGTCTCAATTTCAGCATTTTTTATGATATTGCTCTTATCAGTGATACTGATTCCTCATCTACGTCGCTTCGTACGGTTAACGGCGAGCGTTTAAAGGTATCGTTGGATGATGTTTTGACAGCTTCCGGTTTTCCTGTTAAAACAGCTGACAGGTATGTTTCAGCCCTTTCTTCGCTTGAAAAAACAGTGCTTAATGTTCTTGAGCGTTTTAATAACCTTGATTCAACAGGTTACTGTATTACTGATGCGGGTATGTATGCTTACACCGATTTAGCCGGTAAAGTGGACAGACAGACCACAACTAAAATCGTTGCCGAAAAAACAGTGCCGCTTTCAACGAGTAACAGTGTTATGATAAAGGGCGGAAACTTTTATTCACTCAAAAATGCAGATATTGTTTCCGAGCTGCCTATGGCTTGCTCCCGAACACAGTCGGATGTATATAAGTCTGTGCCTTTTGTTCAGATCATACTTCACGGTATTGTTGAATTTTCTTATGACAGAATAAACGTATATTCAGACAGCAAAAAAGCAGTATTGCGTTGTGTAGAATACGGTGCTGTTCCCGGATATGTTTTAACTGACGATGTGCTTGTTGATGATGAAAAATATACTGAAATTTTTGCTGTTGACAGTTGGATAAATTCAATGTTTGATACTTATTCTTCTGCGGGTAATGTTCTTAACGATCTTCGAGGTTCACGTATAACAAATCATTATGAGGTTTCAGAGGGTGTTTACTGTACGGAATATGAATCAACAACAAGGATATATGTAAACTATACCGAAGAACCTGTTACGGTAAGCGGTATTACGGTTGAACCTATGAGCTTCTTCAGAGTTAACTGATAATTCTGTTATAAATTTTAAATTAATTTGAATTTTGTGTATTATCTCTTTACTTATATGCTTTTATAAAGTAGAATAATACAGATAAACATATATATGAAAGGGTGAGCAGAAATGAACACTGTATATAAAAGGATTCTCCTTAAGGTAAGCGGAGAGGTATTGGCAGGTGAAAAAGGCCACGGTATTGACAATGAGATGACTATGTCAGTCTGCCGTGTTATCAAAGAATGCTGTGAACTCGGCATACAGGTTGGTGTTGTCGTAGGTGGAGGCAATTTCTGGCGCGGTCGTTCAAGCGAAAATATGGACAGAACAAGAGCTGACCATATAGGTATGCTTGCAACCGTAATGAATTCCCTTGCTTTAGGTGATGCACTTTCTCAGTTAGGTGTTGATGCCAGAGTTCAGACATCGCTTCAGATTCCGCAGATCTGTGAAACATACAATAAAGATGCTGCTGTCAGACACCTTGAAAAGGGCAGAGTAGTTATCTTTGGTGGCGGTACAGGTTGTCCGTTCTTCTCTACCGATACTACGGCGGCTCTTCGTGCAGCTGAAATCGGAGCAGAGGTTTATTTCAAGGCCACCAATGTTGATGGTGTTTACGACAAGGATCCTAACAAATTTGATGATGCTGTCAAATTTGACGAACTTACTCACACTGAAGTTCTTGCAAAAGGTCTTAAGGTTATGGACAGTACAGCTGCTTCACTTTGCCGTGAAAACGGTATTGCAATACTTGTTTTTAATCTCAATGACCCTGAAAACGTATTAAAAGCTGTTAAAGGCGAGAAAATAGGCACAATTGTAAAAGAATAATAAAAAGGAGAAAATATCATGAAAACAGTATACAGCTACGCAGATGAAAAAATGACCAAGACAATCAGCGCACTTAAGGGTGAATACGCTTCTATCAGAGCAGGCAGAGCTTCTGCTGCAGTACTCGACAAGATCAGAGTAGACTACTACGGTACTCCTACTCCCGTAAATCAGCTTGCTGCTATTTCGGTATCTGAGGCAAGGATCCTTACAATTCAGCCTTGGGATAAGAGCTGCCTTTCTACAATCGAAAAGGCTATACAGACATCCGATCTCGGCATTAACCCTCAGAATGACGGTACTGTTATCCGCCTTACATTCCCGCCTCTTACGGAAGACAGACGTAAAGAGATTGTCAAGACTATACGTGCAACTGCTGAAGATTCTAAGGTAGCTATCCGTTCCATCCGTCGCGACTGTATCGATAAGCTCAAGAAGATGGAAAAGGCTTCCGAAATCACTGAGGATGATCTCAAGGAAGGCGAGAAGCAGATTCAGGATAAGACAGATAAGTATGTAAAAGAGATTGATTCAATCGCTTCCGAAAAAGAAAAAGAGGTTATGGAGATCTGAGTATGAGTCTCGTTTTACCCGATCATATAGGCTTTATTATGGACGGTAACGGCCGTTGGGCTACAGCACAGGGTCTGTCACGTTCCGAAGGGCATATTGCCGGAGCGAATACGTTTCGCGAGATATGCGAGTACGGTTGTGATCTCGGTATAAAAAGTATGACTTTTTACGCTTTTTCTACTGAAAATTGGAAACGTCCGCCTGCGGAAGTAGCTGCTCTTATGAACATATTTCGTGAATATCTTCTTGAAGCGCAGGAGCGTAAGGCCGAAAACGCCAAAAAAGGTATGCATATGCACTATATGGGCGAGCGTGACGGTATGCCGCAGGATATTCTTGATTTGTTTGATACTGCCGAAAGCGAATCGTCACATCAGACAAGAACAACAGTTAATATCGCCGTAAATTACGGCGGCAGAGCTGAAATTCTTCATTCGGTCAGGAATATTGCAAAGCGTGTGCAGTCAGGCGAATTGCTGCCGGAGGATATTACCGAAGGTATGATATCCGACGGTTTATATACAGCAGGTCAGCCTGAGCCTGATATCATTGTACGCCCCAGCGGTGAGCAGCGCATTTCCAATTTTATGATATGGCAGTCAGCTTATTCGGAGTTCTGGTACACTGATAAGCTTTGGCCTGATTTCACCACCGAGGATTTGGATAAGGTAATCGAAGATTATTCCAAACGTCACAGACGCTTCGGCGGTGTGTAAGAAACAAAGGTGATTTATTTATGAAAAACAGAGTAGTATTCGGCATATTGTTTGGATTGCTAGGAATAGCTATAGTTATATTCCCGTTCATGCCGCTGACAGATGTTGTGGTTTTTGTTCTTACTCTGATGTCTGTTTTTGAGCTTGAAAAGAGTATTGGCGTAACCAACAAATTTGTTTATGGGTTTTCATTGCTGTTTTCAGCTTTGATATTAGCTTATCACGGATATGCAGATATGCTCAGCATCAATATTCCCGTACTGCCGATTATGGTTGCATACAGTATTATTATGCTGGTTACAATTGTTGCGGACTTTGGTAAGACAAAGTTTGAGCATGTCGGTTTATCATTGCTGTTCTCACTTATTATGCCTACGGCTATAGGCTGCTTCCTTCGTATGCGCAATATGATCAATACGTTTGACGGTTTGATTACATTAGGACATATACGCTTCCTTGTGTGGTTCTGTCTGGGCGGTGCGGTTTTTGCCGATACTTTTGCTCTTTTCACAGGTATAAAGCTTGGAAAACATAAGCTTTGCCCCCGCGTCAGCCCCAAAAAGACTGTTGAGGGCGCAATCGGTGGAGTTATAGGCTCTGCGGTTATCAACATAATTGCTCTGCTTGTATGTAATTGGCTTTGCTACAATCCGTTTCCGCTTCCTGTATGGTTTATGATAATTCTTTCATTCATTGTTCCGGTCGTCAGTATGTTCGGCGATCTTATCGCCTCTACTATAAAAAGGAACTACGGAATCAAGGATTTCGGTAACCTTATTCCGGGTCACGGCGGAATAATGGACAGACTCGACAGCATAAGCATTGTTGCGCCGTTTGTCTACTGTGTATTACTCTTTTCTCTCAAGTTGTTTTCATAAGTGAATTTTTTGCGGCGAAGTTGGCTTTGAGAAAAGCGGCTTCGCCTTTTTGAAAGGAATAGGAAAAATGTCTGAAAAGATGATAACCGTTCTTGGCTCAACAGGCTCGATCGGAGAGCAGGCATTAGATGTTGCCCGTATGCACGGCTATCGAATAAATGCTCTCACTGCTTCAAAGAATACGGATATAATAGAAAAGCAAGCTCGCGAATTTAAGCCTGTAAAGGTAGCTATGGCTGACGAAAAAGCTGCATCAGAGTTGAAAATCAAGCTTGCGGATACCGATATTAAAGTTCTGTCAGGTGTTGATGGCGTTAGTGAATGTGCAGCTGACAATTCACAGGCAATTGTGCTTAACAGTATTGTCGGAATGGCAGGTCTTGTGCCAACTCTTTCTGCTGTTAATGCAGGATGTAAAATTGCTCTTGCCAACAAAGAAACACTTGTTGCAGGCGGTCAGCTTGTTATGAACAAGGCAAAGGAAAAGGGAGTTGATATACTTCCTGTTGACAGCGAGCATTCTGCAATCTTTCAGGCTCTGCAAGGAATGAATGACAAAAAAGAGCTTAAGAGGCTTATATTGACGGCTTCGGGCGGTCCTTTTTTCGGTAAAACAAAGAAGGAGCTTAAAGATGTTACCGTTGCGCAGGCACTTAAGCATCCTAATTGGAGCATGGGTGCAAAAATAACCATTGATTCTGCTTCAATGATGAATAAGGGACTTGAGCTTATTGAGGCTGTATGGCTTTTTGATGTAAGTCCGAATGATGTTGATATTGTTGTTCATCGTCAGAGTATAGTACACTCTCTTATTGAGTTTGTTGATAACTCGGTGATAGCACAGCTCGGCGTACCTGATATGCGAATTCCGATTCAGTATGCGCTGACATATCCTCAACGGTTTGAGTCACCCGTAAAACAGCTCAGACTTGAGGATTGGCAGACATTAACATTTGACAGACCGGATTATGATACATTTGAATGTATTAATATCTGCAGAAATGCGATAGAACTCGGCGGCCTTTGTACTGCGGCTGTCAACTCAGCAAATGAAATGGCGAATGAGCTTTTCCGTGAAGGAAAAATAGGATTTCTTGATATTGCCCGTCTTGTATCGGAGGCACTTGAAAATTGCAAGCGTGTTGATGAATATTCGCTTGAGGATGTTATTGAGACTGATAGTTGGGCAAGGGAATTTGTAAGGAAAAGTATCTGAGGAGGAGTAGTTATTTTACTTTCTGTTGTTAGCAGTATGGCAAATATATGGCATAAGGCATGGCCTTTTATACTTGCTGTTTTATTTTTCGGCTTTATTATAGCTTCACATGAGCTCGGACATTTCACGGTCGCAAGAATCTTTAAGGTAAAAATTAACGAGTTTTCTATAGGTATGGGTCCGGCGATATTAAAACGTAAGCGTCAAGAAACACAGTATTCGCTACGCCTTTTTCCTATTGGCGGTTTTGTCAGTATGGAAGGCGAGGACGAAGAAAGCACTGATGAGCGCGCATTTTGTAAAAAGGCTCCGTGGAAACGATTTCTTATTGTTTGCGCAGGTGCTGTAATCAACATTATTCTGGGTACTGTTTTGCTGGCAATTCTTATATGTCAGCAGGACCTTGTAGGAACAACTACAATTCACTCCTTTACTCAAGGGTCTCAACTTGAAGCAAGCGGGCTCAGAGCAGGAGACGAAATATATAAAATTAACGGAAGACGCGTTTTTTCGGATTCCGATTTGTCTTATCTTATGTTTACAGATGATGACGGAGCTCTTGAAATTACCGTTAAGCGTGACGGTGAAAAGGTTAATCTTAATAATGTACGTTTTACAACCGTTGAAAAGGATGGCGTTGAGAGGATAGTTTATGATATGACGATACTCGGCGTTGAAAAGAACTTATTTACGGTTACTTCCGGTGCATTAAAGCAGACTGCTTCTGTTGCAAGGCTTGTCTGGATGAGTCTTGGTGACCTTATAAGCGGCAAATACGGTCTTAATGAGATCTCGGGTCCGATAGGTACTGTAGGTGTAATTGCCGATATTGCAGAGGAATCCTCTAAAAAAACAGACTATTCTGCTTTAATTAATATTATGGCGTTTATTTCCATTAATATCGGTGTTTTTAATTTGTTGCCGATACCTGCGCTTGACGGAGGACGCTTACTGTTTATTGTCTTCGAGATGATATTCCGTAAGCCCGTGCCAGCAAAGTATGAGAATTGGGTTCATGCAGCGGCTTTAGTTTTATTATTGTTGTTTATGGCTGTTGTTACTTTTAGTGATGTATTAAAACTTATTAAGGGGTGAGTGCATTGTTTGAAAGACGTGCAGCGCGAAAGGTTAAGATAGGCAATATATTTATCGGCGGTTACGAGCCGATAGCTGTACAATCAATGCTTAATAAACGTTCTGACGATTTTCTCGGCAGTGTTACTCAAGCAAAAGAGCTTGAAGCGGCAGGCTGTGATATAATACGTGCCGCTGTGCCTGATATGCAGGCGGTAAAACTCATAAACGAGCTTAAAAATGCTGTATCCGTGCCTATAGTTGCGGACATTCATTTTGATTACAGGCTTGCGCTTGAATGTGTAAGTGCGGGCGTTGACAAGATTCGTATAAATCCCGGAAACATTGGTGCGGAAGACAGGGTGAAGGCTGTTGCTGACGCTTGTGCAAACGCAGGTGTGCCGATCCGTATCGGTGTCAACTCCGGTTCTGTAGAAAAAGAGATACTTGCAAAATATGGCTCTCCTACGCCTGAAGCGATGGCTGAAAGCGCAATGTATCACGCTTCGCTTCTTGAAAAATTTGATTTTAATAATATTGTAATTTCCATTAAATCCTCTAATGTACAGAATACGGTTGCTGCTTATGAGACGGTTGCCTCAATGTGCGATTATCCGCTTCACCTTGGCGTTACCGAGGCAGGTACAAAGCATATGGGTATTATCAAATCTGCGGCGGGTATCGGTTCACTTTTGGCTCACGGAATAGGTGATACTATCCGTGTTTCACTTACTGATGAGCCCGTTGAAGAAATAAAAGCAGGTATCGATATACTTAAGGCGCTCAATCTCAGAAAGAATTGTGTGGAGATAGTTTCTTGTCCAACCTGCGGAAGAACAAGAATTAATATGATTGAGATTGCCGATAAGGTTACGGAGCTTCTTGCTGACTGTAAAAAGCCGCTTAAGGTTGCTGTTATGGGCTGCGCGGTAAACGGCCCCGGTGAAGCAAGAGAGGCGGACATAGGTATCGCAGGTGGTGACGGTTGCGGACTGATTTTCAAAAAAGGCGAGATTGTACGAAAAGTAAGCGAAGATAAATTAGTTGAAGAATTAATGAACGAAATTGAAAAAATGTAACTGAAAGGAAATGCCGTACTTTTGAACGGTATACGGTTTAAGCGAATGACTGGCAGACAGTTAGCAGAGCTTTTTGTGCCTCTTGTAGGGTCGGAGCTCTGCCGTGAATATTTGGAATATGACAACATAGAAATAAATGTAAATACAGTCGAGCGTGTTCTTGTCATAGACGTGTTCGATGCGCCGTACGATGCTCCTAACAAAAGAATAATGGAGCAGGAGCTTTGTCAGGCTCTGAAGCTGGAACGAGCAATTATTAATATTAATTTACTGCCTGTTGTGCAGCAGGATAAACAGGCTGCGGCTGAAATTGACCTTTCACTTGTCAGCGACGAGCTTAAGAAGCGAATTATACCTGCAAACGGTTTTATGAACGATGCTTCGGCAGAGCTTTCAGGTAATAAATATACTGTTACCGTTTCTTCTGCAGGTGCAGCAGTCCTAAAAAGTATGGGGGCAGAAAAAGAGATTGCATCAATAATCAATGAGCTTTACGGTATAAATGTGACAGCAAAGGTTGAGGCTCGCGAAGAAGCCGATAAGATTTCGATTGAAGAGATGCAGCGACGTGAAGACGAAAAGGTTGCCGCAAAGCCCGCTGAAATTAAGAAGGTCATTAAACCTACCTTTGATGGACTGCCTATTTGTACCGATTATGCAAAAATTATCTACGGTGAAAAGATACCTTCAAAACAACCGATGCGAATTGCGGATATTTCTCAGGAAAGCGGTACGGTTATAGTGTGGGGCGATGTTTTTTCGCTTGAAATACGTACTACTAAAGACCAGAGAAACAGGATAATTACTTTTAACTTTTCAGATGATTCCGGCTCGTATTCAGCTAAAATATTCGGTCCTGTGTCTGAAACCAATTATCTTGCCGAAAATCTTAAAGACGGTATGACAGTACTTTTACGCGGCGTTGTTATGTATGACAAATATGCACGCGAGAATACTATAGATGTCAGGGCAATTGCGATTATAGATAAAATTACAAAAACGGATGATGCACTGGAGAAGCGCGTTGAGCTTCATCTGCATACACGTATGTCTGCAATGGACGGTATGACCGATGTAAAGGATCTTGTAAAGCGTGCAATAAAGTGGGGACATAAGGCTATTGCTATTACCGACCACGGTGTTGTACAGGCTTTCCCTGATGCTGTAAAAGCGGCGAAGGGCAGTGATATCAAGCTGATCTTCGGTATTGAAGGATATCTTGTCAATGATATTGACGGAGACGAAACTGACTATAAAAAGCTTCCGTCTTACCACATAATCATACTTGCAAAGAATAATACAGGTCTCAAAAACCTTTATAAACTTATCTCAATGTCAAATCTCGAGTACTTTTACAAACGTCCGAGAATACCGAAGAGTCAGCTTATAAAGCACCGTGAGGGCCTTATCATAGGCAGTGCGTGTGAAGCAGGTGAACTCTTCAGAGCAATGCTCCGGGGAGAGCCGGATGTAAAGTTGCTCGACATTGCGTCATTTTATGATTATATTGAAATTCAGCCTCTCGGAAATAACGATTTCATAGTAAGGTCAGAGGAGTTTCCGCATATACAGAGCTATTCCGATCTTGAAAATCTTAACAGAAAGCTCATACATATTGCGGACAAGCTGTCAAAGCCTGTTGTTGCCACTTGTGACGTTCACTTCATTGACCCGGATGACAGCATATTCAGAGCAATACTTATGGCGGGTCAGGGCTTCAAAGATGCTGATCAGCAGGCACCTCTCTATTTCAGAACTACAGATGAAATGCTCAACGAATTTGCATATCTCGGTGAAGATACTGCAAGAGAAGTGGTTATAACAAACACAAATAAAATAGCTGATGCGATTGACAGAATTATACCGATTCCAAACGGTAACTTCCCACCCGATATTCCGGGCTCTGAAGAGGAACTTACAAGAATCTGTTGGGAGAGAGCGAAGAATATGTTCGGCGATCCCGTGCCTGAATATGTTGCCCAGCGATTGGAAAAAGAGCTTACTTCAATTATCAAAAACGGATTTGCCGTTCTCTATATGATTGCACAGAAGCTTGTTAAGAACTCCGAGGATAACGGCTACTATGTAGGCTCGCGTGGATCAGTCGGCTCGTCTTTCGTTGCATCTATGGCGGGTATATCTGAGGTTATGCCGCTTGCACCGTTCTACCTTTGTAAAAAATGCAAGCACAGTGAATTTTTCCTAAAGGGCGAGGTAGGCTCAGGTTTTGACCTTCCTCCCAAGGATTGCCCCGTATGCGGTGAACCGATGATTCGTGACGGTCATGATATTCCGTTTGAAACATTCCTTGGCTTTAAGGGTGACAAATCGCCTGATATTGACCTTAACTTCTCCGGCGAATATCAGTTCTATGCTCACCGCTATACAGAAGAACTGTTCGGAAAAACTCATGTTTTTAAGGCAGGTACGGTTTCAACCGTTGCTGATAAAACTGCGTTTGGTTTTGTTAAGAAATATTTTGAAGCAAAGGGTATATCTGTTCACAATGCGGAGCTTGACCGACTTTGTAAAGGTTGTACGGGTATCAAGCGTACTACGGGTCAGCACCCCGGCGGTATGGTTATTGTCCCTAACAGATATGAGGCGGAAGATTTTACGGCTGTTCAGCATCCTGCAGATGATGTAGATGCGGCTTCAATAACAACTCACTTCGACTTCCATGCACTTCACGATACGATTCTAAAGCTTGATAATCTCGGCCATGATGTTCCGACACTTTATAAATATCTTGAAGATTTTACAGGTGTTTCGGTACTTGATGCTGATGTTTGTGATAAGCAGCTTTATAAAATGATCGTAAGCCCCGAGCCTCTTGGCATTACTGCAGAGGATATTGACTGTGAAACAGGTACGCTTTCAATTCCTGAAATGGGTACGTCTTTTGTTCGTCAGATGCTTCTTGAAGCTCAGCCCAAGGGCTTTGCTGACCTTCTGCAGATTTCGGGTCTTTCGCATGGTACTGATGTTTGGCTCGGTAATGCGCAGGAGCTTATACACAACGGCACATGTACGATTTCTGAGGTTATCGGTACGCGTGATAATATCATGGTTTACCTTATGCACAAGGGTCTTGAACCGGATATGTCGTTCAAGATAATGGAGATTGTCCGTAAGGGTAACGCTACCAAGCTTCTCACACCTGAGCATATGGCAGAAATGAGAAAGCATAACGTGCCCGAATGGTATATTGATTCTTGTATGAAGATCAAATATATGTTCCCCAAGGCTCACGCTGCGGCTTACGTTATTGCCGCTTTACGCCTTGGTTGGTATAAGATTTATCATAAGGTTGCCTATTATGCGGCTTATCTTACGGTACGAGGCGGTGATCTTACAGCTCCGCTGATAATGTCGTCTATCGAGCAGGTAAGACGCAAGATGAGAGAAATAACCGATAAGGGTAAGGAAGCTTCTCCTAAGGAACTTTCGCAGTTTACTGCACTTCAGGTTTTGCTTGAAATGAAGGCAAGAGGTGTAGAATTCCTTCCGGTTGACCTTTATAAATCGGATGCAACCGTCTTTAAGATTGAGGACGGTAAGATTCGTCTCGCATTCTCTTCTCTCAACGGTACAGGCGAAAATGCGGCAAAAGCCATTGCTGCCGCACGTGATGACGGTGAAGGTGAATTTATGTGTGTTGATGAGCTTCAGCGCCGTGCCGGTATTTCAAGCAGTGTTATTGCAGCACTTCGTGAAGCAGGCGCACTTGAGGGATTACCCGATAGTATGCAGATCAGTTTATTTGATTTCTAAATTTTGTGAGAGGTAGTTAGTATGAAATTTAAGACAAAAGCTATTTTAGGTGCACTCGGTACTGTGGCGGCAGTAGATTTTGTACGTGCGGCAGCATACACACCTGAGAAAACAGAAAGAGTGGAGTTACCCGATGAAAATTGCGATGCTGAGCGTGCGGCAGAGCATATAAGTAAGGCAATTCAATTCAAAACAATTTCCTATCCTGAACCCGATGATATGGATTGGCAGGAGTTTGATCGTTTCCATAACTTTCTTGATGAGGAATATCCGCTTGTTGCCAAGCATCTTGAGAAAGAAGTTGTAGACAGGGCAAGTCTGCTTTACCGTTGGAAGGGTACCGACTCTTCGCTTGACCCGATTGCTCTTCTTGCTCACCAGGATGTTGTGCCTGTTTCTAAAGGCACAGAGCAGGATTGGGAGCACGAGCCGTTCAGCGGCGATATTGCGGACGGCTTTATCTGGGGCAGAGGCGCGATGGACATGAAAAACCACCTTATCTGTGTTATGGAAGCTGTTGAAACACTTCTTGAGGATGGATATCAGCCTGTACGAGATGTTTATCTGTGCTTTGGTCATAATGAAGAAATTGTTGCCTCAGAGCACTCCGGTGCTTGTGCGATAGCAGAGCTGTTTAAGTCAAGAGGTATACATCTTGACTGTGTTATTGACGAGGGAGGTGCAATCCTGCCTTTAAATATCAAGGGAATTATTAACGGCTTTATTGCAGGTATAGGCATAGCGGAAAAAGGCTATGCAGACTTTGAAATTACAGTTGAGACTAAAGGCGGTCATTCCTCTCAGCCGCCTAAGCACAGCGGTTTGGGTCAGCTTGCAAACGTTATTCGTGATCTGGAAAATAATCAGTTTAAGGCTGAGCTGTTGCCTTTCCTTACTGAATTGTTTGATAAAATCGGCCGTCGTGTAAGTCTTCCTGCAAAGCTTATTACCTGTAATCTGCCTTATCTTAATCCGGTCATTAAAGAAATACTTAAACTTATTCCTCCCGGAGCGAGCCTTATTCGCACTACTACCGGTGTCACTATGGCTCAAGGCAGTCCTGCAGCTAATGTATTGCCTCAGCGCTCAAGTATTGTTGTAAATTTCCGTGCAATGCCGGGTACAACTACCAAGGATATAGAAGAACATATTCATAAGGTAGTGAAGAATAAGAAAATACAGGTTAAGTGTCTTAAGGCAAAGGAAGCATCAAACTTCTCACCGACTGATTCAAGAGCGTTCAAAGCTATTGAAAAAATTACCGTTTCTGACCATCCTGAGGCAATTGTCGCGCCTTATCTTGTTATGGGCGGTACAGATGCTTATTACTACGAGCGTGTATGTGAAAATGTATATCGCTATTCTCCGTTTATTGCCGATACAAAGCTGTTGCTTTGTACTCACGGCACAAACGAGCGGTTGCCGCTTGATACGGTAGGAGAAGCTGTTGTTTTCTTCAAAAGGTATATCAAAGAGCTTTCGGGCTGCTGATTTATGTAAAAAACTTATCGGACAGAATAATTTCTGTCCGATTTTTTATGTATATTTTAAAAAATACCTTGTAATTAAAATAGATAACATATATAATAAATCTATATGTGTGAAATTGCAGTTAAAATTAAGGAAGGGGGAAAGCTTACGGATGTTAGGCAAATACGTCAGAGTGAACGTAACCAAACCATATCATTCTCAGGACAGAGAGACCGGACTTATTTATGAACTTAATTACGGACGTGTAGAAAATAACCACAATCCCGGTACACAATATGCTTACATAATGGGGATAGATCATCCCGTAAGAAATTTTGACGGTAGAGTTGTAGCTGTAGTCCACCGTAAAAACGGTGAAAAAATTTGGGTCGCTGCTCCTAAGAGTACAAGGTTTATTATAAATGATATTCGCCGCGCCATTGCTTTTGCCGAAGGTAAGGAAAGAGAAGACTACACAATAGAATGCTTGTACGAAAGTAGCTGCGGTGCTGTTGTTTTTCGCAGAATTGCAGGCGAAATCAGATACCTTCTTATCAAGAATAAACGCAGTGCCAACTGGGGCTTTCCAAAAGGACATATTGAGAACGGTGAAACAAAGGAGGATACGGCAAAGCGCGAAGTGCTTGAAGAAACCGGAATCAGAATCAATATAATACCCGGTTTTGTTTCAACATCCGAGTATACAATTCAAGGTAAGGTCGAAAAATCTGTTTCGATTTTTGTCGCATCAACAACCGACACACAAACAAAGATTCAGCAAGAAGAAATTGAAGATTATATCTGGCTTAATTACGCTAAAGCTATAAAAACGCTTAAGTTTGAAAATGACCGTTCAATTCTTGAACGTGCACATGAATTTCTTTTAAGGACCGGCGTTATTGACGCTGAATAACGGAGGTTTAAAATGGCAGAAACTCTTGCGCAAACAATTGTGGATTTTTTTCAGGATAAGATTCCCGAAGAGCTGATTGTTTTTATAATATCATTATTGCCGGTTCTTGAGCTAAGGGGCGGCTTGATTGCGGCAAGCTTATTAGGTGTCGATTTTATCCCAGCATTTATTATCAGCTATATCGCAAATATGATTCCGATACCTTTTATTCTGCTTTTCATCCGTAAAATATTTCAATTTTTACGAGACAAGCGTTTCTTCGGAAAGATCATTTGTAAGCTTGAAGCACGCTCTGCTAAAAAGAGTGAATCTGTAAAAAAATACGGCAGGTGGGGATTACTGATTTTTGTTGCTATACCTCTTCCGGGTACAGGCGGCTGGACAGGAGCATTAGTTGCCGCACTTATGGATATGCGTATGAAATATGCCACACCTATTATAGCATTAGGTGTACTTATTGCCGGTATAATTATGTCGGTTATTTCTTACGGAATACCAACGCTGATTTCTATTCTTTAAATACTTTATGTATAAATCTTATCTTGCAAGTAAGCTTAATTCAGCTAAATGATAAGCTTTTAAGCTTGATTTATAGTTAATTAATAGTTTTAGCTATTATAAAATTAATTACAAACTGTATAAAGGAGAGCGATTTTATGAATAAGGTTTACGGTGCATATTGCCGCAGCTATCAGGCTGTTTTCAGGGTGGTGAGCAAGGTGCTTGACTGGACAGGTCCGCAGGTGCTTAAGGGCCCGGGAAGTGTTAAAAAGCTTCCTGCAGTGCTTAAGGGCAGCGGCATAAAAAACATTATGATTGTTACGGACAAGGGACTTCACAGCCTCGGCTTGCTTAACTCACTCAAAGAAGGTCTTGAGGCCAAGGGCATAAACTATGTTGTATATGACGGAACTCAGCCTAACCCTACAATTCCTAATGTAGAAGAAGCACGAGAGCTTTACATTAATCATAATTGTGAAGCTGTAATCGCATTTGGTGGCGGCTCTCCGATGGATTGCGCTAAAGTTGCTGCAGCACGTGTTGCTGCACCCGGTAAGTTGATTCCTTCAATGAGAGGCACACTCAAGGTTCTTGCAAAATTACCGCCTCTTTATGCTGTACCCACAACTGCCGGTACAGGCTCTGAAACTACAATCGCTGCGGTTATTGTTAACCCTGAAACGCACGAAAAGTTTGCAATTAACGACCCGTGCCTTCGTCCTAAGATGGCTGTTCTTGATCCTGAGCTTACTGTCGGTCTTCCTCCTCATATTACCTCCACGACCGGTATGGATGCACTCACTCACGCAGTCGAAGCTTATATCGGACGCAGTAATACACCTGCAACAAAGGAAGCTGCAGAAAAAGCTGTAAGAATGATTTTTGCAAACCTTGAAAAAGCTTATAACGAGCCCAAAAATATTGAGGCAAGAGAAAATATGCTTAATGCATCATTCTACGCAGGTATTGCATTTACTCAGGCTTATGTAGGCTATGTTCATGCGATTGCTCATAATCTCGGTGGATTTTATAATGTGCCTCACGGTCTTGCTAACGCAATAATTCTGCCGTACGTTCTTCGCTTCTACGGTGAAGAAATCTATGATAAGCTTGCGGCACTTGCCGAAATAGCAGGGCTTGATACTGCCGGTATGTCGACAGAAGAAAAAGCTAACCTGTTTATTGATGAGATTTGTGCAATGAATACAAGAATGAAAATTCCGGCAACCTTCGATTGCATCAAAGAAGAGGATATACCCACGATTGCTGAGCGTGCTATGTATGAGGCTAACCCTCTTTATCCCGTACCTAAGCTTATGGATGAGGAGCAATGTTGCCAGATCATTCGCTCAATGATGTTTTAATATTTAAATAGATTTTTTTGCACATCCTGCTTTTGGGGGCGGGATGTGCTTTTTTTGTCAAGTTTTTATTAAAAAATATTAAAATATACTTATTTTATTTGCATTATAATATAACGCGTGTTATAATAAAGACTCAAGAATGGAGTGATAGGGCAATGAATTATCGTGACGAGCTTTTAAATATATTTCAACAGATTACCGGAGTTGTTGCATCCTTTCGGATCAATGACTTTTTGGATATATGTCTTGTAGCTTTTGTTGTTTACAGTGTTGTTAAGTTTGTACGAGAAACAAGAGCTATTCAGCTGTTTAAAGGAATACTTCTTTTTGGTGTTGTATACGCAATTATTACAGTGCTTGAAATGCAGGCGAGTTCTTTTCTTTTCCGCAGCGTTGCCTCAAATGCGGTAGTTTTTCTGATAATTATATTCACTCCCGAAATCCGTCACGCTCTTGAGAGCGTCGGCAGAAACGGACTAGCCAATATATCATTTTTCAGCTTTGGTAAAAGCTCTCGCCAGGTAGCAAATGAAAAGCTTAACGCTATGATTACCGAGGTTTGCCGTTCAGTTTCTTCGATGAGTGAAAGTAAAACAGGTGCACTTATCGTTTTTGAACGTAAGACTTTGCTCGGAGCAATAATTGAAACCGGCACAACGGTTGATGCACTTGCTACCGAAGAGCTTTTAGGTACGATATTTTTTCCGAAAACGCCTTTGCACGACGGTGCGGCTATAATAAGGGCTGACAGAGTTGCGGCAGCCGGCTGTATACTTCCACTTACAAAGAATAATGAGCTGAGTAAGGAGCTGGGCACAAGACACCGTGCTGCGATCGGTATGTCTGAAGAGAGCGATGCGGTAATAGTTGTCGTTTCCGAAGAAACCGGTTATATTTCAATTGTAAATAAGGGAAAAATCAAACGAGGACTTACCTCAGCACAACTTCGTGACAGCCTTCAGAACTACCTCATTGAAAGTGAGGAAGAGAAAAAGAATAACATATTCGACAGGCTCAGAGCAAAGTTTAAGAAAAAAAATTGACGGGAGGATAGAATATTATGAACAAGATTGCGGGAATTACCCATAAAATCTTTTACGACAACAAAGTTCTGATGATATTCTCCTTTATCCTTTCAGTTTTGATATGGCTTATTGTCACAATAGCACTCAGCCCTATTGATACAGCTGTAATCAAGGATGTTCCGGTTTCTATTGACCTTACCAACAGTGTACCTGCTCAGTTGGATCTGCAGATATTCGGTCAAGCTGATTTTACTGTTGATGTTGAGATATCCGGTAAGAGATATTTCGTTAACTCTGATTCAGTCAACCCTGATTCGGTCAAGGTAATTGCGCAGACTGCATATGTTGATACCGCAGGCAAGCATACACTTGCTCTAAAGGTCACTAAGACTAACGAAAAGGATGAATTTGAAATAATCAATACATCTGAAGAATACATTGAAGTTTATTTTGATGTATATAAAGAGCTTGATTTTCAAATCAAACCAAAAATTAATTCAAAAGGAAAGATAGTAAGGGATGGTTATATTGCAGGTGAACCCATTCTTTCGGCAGATACGGTTACGATATCCGGACCAGCAACTGAAGTTGACTCAATAGCGGAAGTATTTGCAGAAATGTCAATTGACCGTGCTCTTGATTCTACTAAGACACAAGCTGCAAGCATCAATGCTTATAACGCGAACGGAGGCACACTGCATTATCTTACATTCAATTACGGAAACTCTGAAATAACCATTACGCAGCCTGTTTATTATGAAATAACGAGGCCGGCAGCAGTTGATTTTAAGAATACTCCCTCTGCTTATATTGAAAACGGTTTTGCATATACGGTTGCACCGTCAGAGGTAAAGGTTGGCATACAAGGTATCGACAAAGACAGTGCTCCGGAGACTGTAAGTGTTGCTACGATTGATTTTGCCGAGCTTAAGCCGGGCAAAAACAATATCGTCATCAACACTGAAAGCGTACCGTCCGTAATATTTACTGACGGCACTGAAAGTCTTGTTGTTACGGTAAATATTACAGGATGTGCTCAGCGTACGTTTGCTTTGAGCGATGAGAATATAAGCTATATAAATGCTCCGGACGGCTATTCGGTAGATTCTCTTAAAAAGTCTGTTGAGCTTGTTACGGTTGTAGGTCCGCAGGCATCGCTGAGTAAAATACAGGCAACAGATATATACGCGGTAGTAGATCTTTCAAATGTTGATGTGGCTGCAAGCGAACAGACTATGCAAGCAAGGCTCAGCATTAAAAACAGTACTGATTGTTGGGTAAGCGGCCAGTACTCGGTTGTAATCTGATAAAATCATAACGGAGGTGTAAGACATGAAAAAAGCTGTCGCTGTTATTATCGCTGCAGTGCTGGCTTTGAGTTCGTTGCTCAGCGGCTGTTCGGTTGAGCTTCGCTCCATAGACAGTCTTATGCGTCCTCCTCACACTGCAACAGAAGCTGAGCTTAAAAATTCAATAAATAAGCTTCTTGGAAATCAGATATCTTATCGTGCGCCCGAGTCGGGAAAAAACCATTCCGCGATAACTTTACGCGATATAAACGGTGATGAAATAAAGGAAGCAATAGTTTTCTATGTGAAAAACGATGATACCTCTGTTGTGCGAATGTGTGTGTTGACACAACACGGTGAAGATTGGATTCTTGTTTCTGATTTTGCAGGTAACGGTAGCGGAGTGCTCACTGTTGATTTTGACGATCTGAACAATGACAGAGATGAAGAGATTCTTGTAACTTGGTTCCTTTTTGATGACAAGTCTCAGAAAATGTTATCGGTTTACACTGCTGATACGGATGAAAATACACTCAAGGTATCTGCTCGTATCAGCGAACCTTACAGTATTATGGCTGTTACAGATGTTTACGGTGTCGGTAACAAGCAATTACTTATTGCTTATTCAAATACCACCAGAGTTTCGGACAGAACAACGCTTAAGCTTATCGGTGTAAGCGAAGGAGATGAGATTCTGCTTATCAATGAAATGAATCTTGACAGCAGAATTATAAGCCTTCTTTCAATAGGGTCCGATCTTCCTTCCGGCAACGTAACGCCGAGACTTTACATTGATGCTCAGATTTCTGACGGTCAAAGTATAACTCAGGTGCTTGAGTGGAGTATGGACCAGCGAAAATTTGTTTCACTCATAAATGATGCGGTTGAGCCGGATATGACATTAAGAAGCAGCAACCTTCTCAGTAAGGATATTGACGATGACGGTATTATTGAGATTCCTTTGAGAAAACCGATGTCTGAAAGTATTAACAGTGATACCTCTCTCGGATATGTTCTTGAATGGTGCGAGGTCAAAAATTCAAAGCTTGTACCTAAAGAGTATTACGTTGTTAATCTGCTTGAAAACTATACACTCTACTATCCTAAGGAGTGGAAGGATAATATTTATGTGAAGAGTGATATCTCTGCACGAACTTGGGATTTCGTTGATTTGAAAGAAAATGTACTTTTTTCAATTGTTGCTTGTAATTTTGAGGATTGGGATGAAAGCAGCTCAGAGGCTACCGAGATGCTGATGATACAAAACGATACGGTGTATTTTTGCAAAATAACTGCGGCCGGTGAAAAAAAGGGAATAAAAGCTGCAGATTTGCTGAAGTATTTTACAGTTAATATTAATTCTCAGGGGTGATTTTTTATGAAACACGTACTTGTTGCAGAAGATGAAGCTGCTATCCGTGAATTTATTGTTATTAATCTTATGAGAAGCGGATATAAAGTAACTCAAGTTGAAAATGGCCGTCAGGCACTTGAAGCTTATAAAAATGCCGGTGAAGATATTGATATTGCAATTCTCGATATAATGATGCCCGAATTGGACGGACTTACCGTTTGTAAAGAAATTCGCTCAATGAACGATAATATCGGCATAATAATGCTTACTGCAAAAACACAGGAAATGGATAAAATCACAGGCTTAATGATGGGCGCTGACGATTATGTTACTAAACCTTTTTCACCGTCCGAGCTAATGGCGAGAGTTGACGCAATCTACCGAAGAGTCAGTGTTAACAGTAAATCAGCCGATAAGTCGGCTGAGAGTGAATATATACTTCGAAGCGGTGAGTTTGCTCTTAATCTTCGCAACAGAACGCTCACAAAAAGTGGAAAGCTGATTGAATTAACTCAGGTTGAGTTTCAGATTATGGAGTATTTTCTCTCTAACCAAGGTGCTGCACTTGACAGGAATGATATTCTTGCTCATGTTTGGGGCGATAATTATTTTGGCGAGGATAAGGTTGTAGATGTTAATATCAGACGACTGAGAATGAAGATAGAAGAAATACCGTCTAATCCAATACATCTTACAACGGTATGGGGTATGGGATATAAGTGGATAAACTGATTAAGAACGAAGTGTTATAAAAAGGAGGGGAAGCGGTTGAAAAAGATCAGCGGTGTATCTAAACGTTGGTTTTTTGGTACTTTCTGTGTTATTGCAGGAATTATTCTTGCTTTTGCAGTTACAGCCGTTTTTCTGATTTTTGGCTATTATTACAATTATGTCGAAATGACTCTTAATTCAAGAGCATCAGACCTTGTTAACTCTTATTTTTCACAATATATTACAACCAATGACGAGACTTTTATATCCGGTGCCGTTAATTTCGTTGAGGATTTTACGGATAAGGATATTATGGAAGTTTGGGTAATCGATAAATACGGAAAACCAATTGTTTCATCATCCGGATTTGACGTTGATGCAGAAACACAGATGCCTGATTATGAACTTGCCAAAACATCGGAAACCGATAAGGGAAGGTGGACAGGCAGGCTTTCGACCGGCGAAAAAGTTATGGCTGTTACAGCGATGATACCAAATGTTAAAGGTGAATATGCAGGTGCTGTAAGGTATATATGCTCGCTTGAGGATGTAGACAGTACGCTTTTCTTTATTTCGCTTTTTATTTTTATTATTGCCGCTGTAGTGCTTTTGTTGGTTTTAGCTTCGGGCAGATTCTTTATCCGCTCAATCGTACGACCTGTGTTACAAGTTAATGAAACCGCTAAAAAAATAGCAAAGGGTGACCTTACCGCAAGAGTAAATACAGGAGGAATGCATGATGAGATTGATCAGCTTTGCGCTACTTTTAACAATATGGCAGATGAACTCAGTCAGACAGAAAGCTTGAAAAATGATTTCATTTCAACAATATCGCACGAACTTCGTACACCGCTTACCGCTATAAAGGGTTGGGGAGAAACTATTGCTCAGCTTGGTGACAGTGACCCTGAAACAACACAAAAGGGTATGTCCGTTATTATTAGTGAATCACAGAGGCTTTCCGATATGGTTGAAGAGCTGCTTGATTTTTCGCGTATGCAAAACGGAAAGATGCAGCTTAACAAATCAAAAATTGATGTACTTGCTGAGCTTGACGATGCGGTATTTACGCTTAAAGACAGAGCAATCCGTGAAGGACTTGAGGTCATATATAATGTACCGCATCTGCCACTGCCTATGTACGGTGATGCAGCAAGAATACGGCAGGTTTTTGTTAATCTGCTGGATAATGCAATTAAATATAACGAACACGGCGGAAAGGTGATAATACTTGCCGAAATCAAGGAAGATAAGCTTGTAATCTTTTTTACAGATACAGGGTGTGGTATTTCAGCCGAAAATATACCTCGAGTTACTGCAAAGTTTTTCAGGGCCAATATGTCCGTGCACGGTACCGGTATCGGTCTTGCTGTTGCAGATGAAATCATAAAGCTGCACGATGGTGAGATGGAAATAAACAGCGTTGTAGGTGAAGGGACGACTGTAACGGTCACTCTTCCCGTAGAAGTTTCGGAGTTAAATGAAACTCCCTTAGAATAAAGCATAAATTAACTGAAAGGAAGAAAAGTAAATTGAGTAAGAATGAAAAAATCAAGTATTCGGGTGTAGGCGGTGAAGCACTTATAGAAGGTATTATGATGAAAGGCCCCAATGGTGCTGCTATTGCCTGCCGTATGCCTGATGGTACAATTGATATTACACGCAAAGAGGTGCATTCCGTTACCGATAAATATAAATTTCTGAAGGCTCCGTTTATTCGCGGCCCCATAAGCTTTTTAGAGCAGATGATTTTCGGCTACAAGTGTATGATGGAGTCTGCCGAAAAGACTGCGTTTGATACGTCAGATACAAATGAAGAAGAAATGTCAAAGCTTGACAAATGGCTCAGTGACCATTTCGGTCCTAAAATGATGTCGGTTATAGGCGGCATCGCTATGATCCTTGGTTGTGCGCTTGCGTTTCTTATTTTCTTTTATCTGCCAACAAAAGCCTCTGATCTTATCAATACTTATCTTGCGAATGGTACATTAGACCGTTATATTCCTATTATTGAGGGTTTGATGCGTATGATTATTTTTGTTGCTTATATGTGGGGAGTATCACAGATGAGTGACATTAAACGTGTGTTTAAGTATCACGGTGCGGAGCATAAATCTATTTTCTGCGTTGAGCATGGCCTTGAGTTGACGGTTGAAAACGTACGCAAGCAAAAACGTTTTCATCCCCGTTGCGGTACAAGCTTTATATTCATTACACTTATTCTCAGTATTGTAATATCTTCCGTAATAAATGTTGTTTTCCCGGATCTTCGTGCGACAAGCCTTTGGCTATGGATCGCTGTTAAAGTTCTTATGCTTCCTCTTATTATGAGTATCGGCTACGAGTGCATACGTATTGCAGGTAAGCACGATAATTTTGTTACAAGGATTCTTTCTGCTCCCGGTCTGCTTATGCAGCGTATATCAACAAAAGAGCCTGAAGATGATATTATTGAAGTTGGTATTGCGGCAATAAAGGCTGTTATCGAGCCAACTGAAGAAACAGAAAACTCAGTTAGTGAGACTGCTGAAAAGTCTGATGAAACCGATAACGAGGATACTGATGAAGGTTGAAGAATTAAGAAAGAAAATCGCTTCAGCGCTCATTGAGTGTTCTTATGAGGAAGCTGATTTCGAGGCTGACTGTATCGTAGCAGACCTTCTCGGTGTGACAAACTCTGTTTTACCTGTTGTTGGCAGTACAGATGTATCGTCGGAGATTGTGGCGCAGGCTGGCAGCTATGTACAACGCAGATATAAAGGTGAGCCGCTGCAGTATATTCTCGGTAAGTGGGAGTTTTACGGACTTGACTTTTATGTAGGTGAGGGTGTTTTAATACCAAGACCCGAAACAGAAACGCTTGTTGATATAGCAATCGACTTCCTTAAAGATAAAACTAATCCAGTTTGTTTTGATTTATGCTCGGGTAGTGGCTGCATTGGTATAACTGTAGCCTCATTGGTGAACGATTCACAAGTAAAGGTGCTGGAAAAATCTGTTGAAGCTTTAAGCTATCTCAGACGCAATAAGGCGTTGAATAATACTGACAATCTTGAAATTGTTCAGGGTGACTTGTTTGACGGTGCTACGGTTTTCGGAAACAGAAAATGTGATATTTTGCTTTCAAATCCGCCTTATATAAGGAGAGATATTCTTCCCGACCTTCAACGAGAAGTACAGGCTGAGCCGAATATGGCTCTTGACGGCGGTGAGGACGGTCTGGACTTTTACCGTGCCATTGCTGATAAATGGGTTTCCTGCATTAAACCTGACGGTATGCTTGCTGTTGAGATAGGCGAAGATCAGGGCAGTGAGGTTAGCGAAATTTTCAGAAAACACTTTGCTGAAGTTAACGTAATAAAAGATTTTTTCGGAAACGACCGTGTTGTTACGGCTAAAAATATTAGTTTGGAGTAATGAAAAATGCTTTTTGATTTATTAAGAATGGGCAGTATGAGCGGTGATGCTCGCTTAACGGTAATAATGAGTTTTCTTGTCAGGGTATTTGTTATTATCTGTGTACTGCCTGTACACGAGTATGCACATGCTTTAATAGCAAACAAATTAGGCGATAACACTGCCCGTCTTAAAGGCAGACTTACTTTATCACCGCTTGCTCATATTGACCCTATAGGCGCTCTTATGACTCTGCTTTGCGGCTTCGGTTATGCCAAGGCTGTGCCTGTTAATATGCGTAATTTCCGTAAAAAAAGAAAAGAGCCTACGGGCAACGTTTATTATATGGGCAGCGATACTGTTTTTGATGCAGGTCATGCAAAAAGATGTATGGCTGCTGTTGCTGTTGCGGGTCCTGTTTCTAACCTTATAATGGCTTTTATTTCAATAGTACTTATGAGAACAGCCGGCGTTGCATTCGGGCTTTATCTTTCGACTCATAACGATGCAACAATATCATTGCTTTCACAGATAATTGTTATATTCTTCAGTGTTTGCGCAAGTATCAATATTAATCTCGCTGTGTTTAATCTTTTGCCGATACCGCCTCTTGACGGCTCAAGATTAATCAGTGTTATTCTTCCTGACAAAATTTATTTCAGTATAATGAAGTATGAGCGCTATATTATGATCGGTGTGCTTGTACTGTTGTTTACAGGTATTCTTACAGAGCCTTTATCAATACTTTCCGGTTTGGTTTACGACGCTTTTGACAGCATTGTTTCATTGCCGTTCAGACTTATTTTTGCATAAGGAGTAAAAAACTTGGAACCTATTCAGTACAAAACCGATGTTTTTGAAGGTCCGCTTGATCTTTTGCTTTTCCTTATAAGTAAGCACAAGGTCAGCATTAATGATGTAGTAATTACTGAGCTTATTGACCAGTATATAGAATATATCAGGGCACTTCAGCTTGAAAATATGGAAATTGCCAGCGAATTTCTTGAAATGGCTGCGCGACTTGTGTATATTAAAACTGTATCTCTGCTGCCTGTTTATGATGACGGTGAGAAACTGCAGGAGGAGCTGAGGGGTGAACTCAGCGAATATGCTGATTGTCAGCTTATGGCAGGTAAGCTTTCAAAAATTGCCAACGGATTCGATTATCTTGAGAGCCCGCCCGAGAAAATTGAGGCTGATATGACTTATACGCGTACCCATGCACCGGACGAGCTTCTTAAGGCTTATATTTCGGCAATAGGTAAGAGTATGCGCAAGCTTCCTCCGCCTGTTGAAGCATTTACAAAGATAGTAGCCGCTAAAATTGTTTCTGTCGGTTCAAGAGTAAGTATCATTCTGTCTCAACTTCGTATTGGCGAGAAACGCAGTATAGAACACTTTTTTGAAAATTCTACGTCACGTTCAGAGATGGTCGCAACTTTTCTTGCTATACTTTCACTTGTTAAATCAAAGCAGATATATATTGACGGTGAAAAAACTACAGCAACCGTTGAATTAATACAGGAGGGCGAAGCGAAATGAACGCAAAAGAATTAAGTGCATCCGTTGAAGCAATGCTTTTTGCTTCCGGTGAGCCTCTTGAAATAATCAGGATAGCTGAAGTTCTCGGCTGTGATGCTGAGCAGGTAGATAATATTGTTCTCAACCTTGCAACTAAGCTTGATGAAAGCGGAAGTGGCCTTTGTGTGCTTAAGCTTGGCGATAAGGCTCAGATGTGCTCACGTCAGGAGTTTGCTCCGCTCATCCGTGAGATCCTTGACTTAAAAAGGAATACTCCTCTTTCCGGTGCAGCTTTTGAGGTGCTTGCGGTTATAGCGTATAATCAGCCCGTTACTAAGTCTTTTGTTGAACAGGTTAGAGGTGTTGACTGTTCAGGAGTTATATCAACGCTCTGTCAGCGCGGCCTTATTGAAGAAAAGGGCAGACTTGAATTACCCGGCAGACCTTTGATTTATGGTACAACATCAGAATTTCTTCGCTGCTTCTGCGTGTCTGATTTGAGTGAGTTGCCGCCTCTGCCTGAAAAGAACGGGGATGAGCTGAAAAAAGCACTTGAAGCAGGTGAGTCGGCTTCAGAAAAAGGCGTAACAGAAACGATTGTTATACCCGAGACAGAGGATTCTGATCTTGTTTCTGAATCAGATGACGATGTTTTTAATGAAGATTTTACATAAATGTAATTAGCTTTGTGAATCGAGGTGTTTGGGTTTGGTTGTATTGTATGTGCTACTTGCGATTATAGCATTTTTTGTCATCCTTTTTTCTGTCAGATTTACAGTATATATGACATACGATAATGAATTTAAGGTTGATGTAAAATGGCTTTTTATAAAAAAATCTGTTTTACCTAAATCGGAAGATGAAAAATCCAAGAAGGCTAAGGATAAAAAAGAGAAGCCCAAGAAAGAAAAAAAGAAAAAAAGCGAGGAAGAAAAGCCTACAGAGCAAGCAGAGGAAAAAACCAAGAAAGAGAATATGCTTGTTACATTCTATAAGAATCAAGGCTTTTCGGGTGTGCTTCAGTTGATAAACGATACAGTTTCGGCGATTAGTGGTATGTTTGGCTCAGTATTTAAGCATTTTGTTTTTCGTGAGCTCAAGCTTTTTCTTTCGGTCGGCGCCGATGATTCTGCTGAAACCGCAATACTTTACGGCAAGACTTGTTCGTTGGTTTTCCCTGCAATGGGTCTTGTTACAAGCACCTGCAAAGTAAAGGATTATGACTGCGGTGTTCAGCCGAATTTTATTCAACCGGAAAAGAAAGCATATTTTAAGGTTGTATTATCTATGCGACCTATATTTATTACAAATGCAGTTATCGTTCTTGCATTTAAACTGTTATTTAAAGTAGTTATCAAGCTGCTTTCGAATAAACCTACAGAGTCTAATAACGAAAAAAGTTAAGTAACTCTGTAAAAACAAAAAATAAATTCTCAAGGAGGAAAATAAATCATGAAAGAACAGTCAGCATCAGGCATCCTCGGTACAGCAATCGATAAGATCCGTGATCTTGTAGATGTCAGCACAATTGTCGGCGAACCCGTATTTTCGGCAGAGGGAATTACTATCATTCCTGTCTCAAAGGTTACATACGGTTTCGCATCAGGCGGCTCGGATTTTCCGTCAAAGTCCAATGTTGAGCTCTTCGGTGGCGGTGGAGGTGCAGGTATCACTATTACTCCCGTAGCTTTTATTGTTATAAATAACGGTAATGTTACAATTAAATCTGTACCTTCAGGTGATAACCCTGCTGAAAAAATTGTCAGCATTGTTCCTGAAGTAGTTGACACGGTAACAGGTCTCATCAATAAGAATAAGGAAGCTAAGGCTTCTGAATCTACAGAGATTACTGAGTAAAACAGCATTCAATATATTGCTGTCGCATATATTTAAGTGATTATATGTCGGCGGTGATATGGTGAAAAAATTTTTTTCGGCTTTACTTGTATTCATTGTTACTTTTTCCTCTTGCTGTTTTACAGCAAGCAGTTTGTCTGTATCGGCAGCATCGGCTGTATTGATGGTTGCTGACACAGGCGAAGTGATTTATGAAAAAAACGCATACCAACGCAGAGGTATGGCAAGTACGACGAAAATTATGACTGCTTTACTTACTGCAGAGTGTGCAACTCCGGACAAAGTTGTTGTAACAACTGCTGAAATGGTAAATGTTGAAGGTACGTCGATGGGGCTGAAGATCGGCGACAAGGTTACATATCATGACTTGATATACGGTATGCTGCTTGCTTCGGGAAATGATGCTGCCAATACTGCTGCAATTTCAATTGATGGTAGTTTAAGTGCTTTTGCAGACCGAATGAACAGACGTGCGGCAGAAATCGGCATGAAAGATACAAAGTTTGTCACACCGTCGGGTCTTGATGATGAAAACCATTTTTCTACAGCTTATGATATGGCACTGCTTGGCTGTTGCGCTTTGAAAAATTCCGTTTTTCTTGAAGCTTGCAGTACATACAGTGCTAAGCTTTGCTATGGGAATGAACCATACTCGCGTTATCTTACCAATCATAACAAGCTTCTCAAAAGTTTTGACGGAGCAATAGGCATCAAGACAGGGTTTACGAAAAAAAGTGGACGCTGTCTTGTTTCTGCTGCAGTACGCGACGGAGTGACGCTTGTAAGTGTTACCTTAAACGCTCCGAATGATTGGAATGATCACAAAAAGATGTTTGAATACGGTTTTGAGCGTGTCAAGCTGAAAACCTTCGATGCGGAGCTGCCTGACTTTAAGATAGTAGGTGGTGATACCAAAACAGTTTCATTGTCGGTATTATCTGAGTTGCAGATTCCGTCGGCTTGTGATATATCAGAATTTGAAATTCAGCTGTGCCTTAAGTGTTTTGAGTATGCACCGATATGTCGCGGAGAGCCTGTAGGTGAAGTAAGAATATGTCTTGACGGTAAAACTGTTTTTAGTAGTGCTGTTGTATGTGATGAAGATATATTATGCACAACGGAGGAAAAAATTGACTCTCCCTCGTTAATTGACAGAATTAAGAGTTGGTTTAGTGATGTATCGTCACGGATAAAGAACTTATTTAAGAAAGGTTGACGGCACCAGAGTATTCCGTCAAAATTGAGTTATGGCTAAAGAACTTGTCAGATTGCAAAAATTTATGGCTGATAACGGCATTGCTTCGCGCAGAAAATGCGAGGAGATGATTGAACAAGGATTTGTGAGAGTCAACGGAAACACAGCACACTTAGGTGATAAGGTTGACCCTAAAAAAGATAGAGTAACCGTAAAGGGGCGAAAAATAGCCGTTAAGGATAATCTTGTTTACATTATGCTCCACAAACCAAGGGGTTATATTACAACCATGCAGGACGAGCAGGGGCGAAAATGTGTTGCTGAACTTGTGAAGGATGTAGGTGTGCGCATTTATCCTGTCGGTAGGCTAGACAGAGAATCCGAGGGAATGTTGCTGATGACTAATGACGGTGCCTTTTCAAATGCGATGACTCATCCTACACGTCATGTCCCGAAAACTTATCGTGTGACCATTCGTCCGGGTATTACAGATGAGCAGATTGCGGCGTTTCAGGATGGCATTTATATTGACGGCAGGTTAACTGCACCTGCTAATATTAAAGTTATCGACAAATCTGAGGGCAGAGTTGTAGTTGAGGTTATAATATACGAGGGTAGAAACCGTCAGATAAGAAAAATGTTTGAAGCGTTAGATATTGAGGTTGCAAGGCTTAAGAGAACTGCTGTAGGTTCCGTAAAGCTCGGAATGCTTCCTCAGGGTAAATGGCGCGAACTTAAAGAGGAAGAGGTTCGTAAGTTGATGCTTGCTGCTGAGAGAGGAGCTGTTAAAGATGATTGAATTTAAACCTGACATCAACGGCAATACGGTTAATTATTTTTCTTTTGAAAACGGTGAGCGTACAGGAAATGTAACGCTTACTCTTGATTCGCCGACACATTCGACACTTCGCTCAATAGAAGCTCTTAATGATGAGACGGCAGAAGGTCTTATCCGTAGTGCGCTTACAGCTGCTGCAAACAGAAATATTTTCTCGGTTAATTATTTGCCTTCCTTTTTTGTAAATGTTGCTGTACATCTTGGATTTGAGGAACGCAAAGGTGTTCTTTACGGTGAAATACCTTTTCTTCTTTCACGCTGTTGCGGATGTAATCACAACAAAATGGCATAAAATGTCATTTTGTTGACTGGTTTAAAATTGCTATGCTATTATATAATTGGAAATAATCATATATAAAGTATTTATATATATTATAAGGAGTTTGAGCACAGATGATTAAAAGCATGACCGGTTTCGGCAGAGCTCAGAGAGAGACAGGCGGAATGAGTATATCTGTTGAGCTTAAAAGTGTTAATCACAAGGGATTTGAATTTAACTGCAAAACACCGCGAACTTACGGTTTTCTTGACGATAAGCTTAAGTCGTTATTTCAAGGTATGATATTCAGAGGTAAGGTCGAGTGTTATGTAATGATCAGTGCACTTGATACAGATGATTGTATTGTTGAAGTGAATCATTCGCTTGCAGGCGGTTACCATAAAGCGCTTAAAGAACTTGCTGAAAGATACGGATTAAAAGAGGATATATCTGTATCTTCTCTTGCCCGTTGCAGTAACGATATTTTTTTAGTTCGCAAGGCTGCTGCTGATGAAGATTCAGTTTGGGATGCTGTAAAGGATGTTGCTATAGAGGCAGCGGAGTCATTTATACATATGCGTGAGGTTGAAGGTGAGAAGCTTAAGGCAGACGTGCTATCAAGAAGCGATACAATAATTGCTGATGTTGAGTTTATTGAGGAACGCTCACCGCAGACTGTTAAAGAGTATAACGATAAGTTGCTTGAGAGAATAAGAACACTCATCGGAGATATAAATGTTGACGAGCAGCGTCTGCTTACTGAGGCTGCAATTTTTGCCGATAAGGTTGCTGTTGCCGAAGAGACGGTACGTCTTCGCAGCCATATTGACCAGCTTCACATGCTTCTTTCAAGCAGTGAGCCTGTAGGAAGAAAGCTTGACTTCCTTGCACAAGAAATGAACAGAGAAGCTAATACGATTGGTTCAAAAGCTCAGGATGTTGAAATAACAAAACGTGTGCTTAATATTAAAGCAGAAGTCGAAAAAATAAGAGAGCAGATTCAAAATATAGAATAAAACGGAGTAAACGGCAATGAAGTTAATAAATATAGGATTTGGTAATCTCATTAATGCCAATCGGCTTGTCGCTATTGTCAGCCCCGAGTCAGCCCCGATTAAACGAATAATACAAGACAGCAAAGAGCGTGGAATGCTTATTGATGCCACTCATGGCAGACGCACACGTGCAGTTATTATTACAGACAGTGATCATGTAATACTAACTTATCTTCAGTCGGAAACTGTTGCTAACAGATTAAACGACTATGATGACGGTATAGAAGAAGAGGACAGTGACGATGAAGAATAATAAAGGTAAGCTTGTTGTTATTTCCGCTCCTTCCGGTTGCGGAAAAGGAACGATTTTAAAAAAGCTTTTTGAAATAGATAAAGAAAATGACAATGAGTTTGTTCTTTCAACTTCTATGACAACACGCGAGCCGAGAGGCACTGAAAAAAATGGTGTAGAGTATTTCTTTGCATCACGCGAAGAGTTTGAAGAACTTATTGCTCAGGACCAGTTTATTGAATATGCTCAGTTTAACGGCAATTATTACGGTACACCTAAGCCTTTCGTTGAAAAATGCAAGAACGAAGGAAAAACGGTATTTCTTGAAATTGAAGTTCAGGGTGCCGCTAAAGTCAGGGAGAAAGCTCCTGATGCCGTAAGTATTTTTATTCTGCCTCCTTCACTTGAAGAGCTCGAGAACCGACTCAGAGGCAGAAAAACAGAAGATGCTGAAGCGATTACAAGACGACTTGCAATTGCACCTACAGAAATAGCAAGACAGAATGAGTTTGACTATCGCGTTATTAATGATGAAGTCGACCGTGCTGCCTACGAAATATATAATATTATCAAAAACCTTTAAAAGGAGTTAATTAAAATGTCAGAAGCAAAGAAAACAGAAATGAAATTCAACCCCGATTTGAGTAATGTACTTAAGGATCATACGAGCCGTTATTCTCTTGTAATCGCGACTGCTAAGCGTGCACGTGCTATTTCGGATAAGGCTATTGAAAACGGTGAATCAATAATCGAAAAACCTGTAAGTCTTGCACTCAATGAGTTCCTTAACGGTGACTATGTGCTTGTTGAGCCTGAAGAAATCCGTAATATCTGAATTTCATGTCTATCGAAATTACTGTAGGTGTAGCGCTTGAAAATACCGCCTACCATTTTGATAAGCTTTACGATTACACTGTGCCTGCCGAATTGGCAGACAGGGTTAACCTTGGTGCACGTGTAATTGTGCCGTTTGGAAATGGCAACGCGAAGCGACAAGGCGTTATTCTGCGTATTAACAATGTAAGACCCGAAGGCCGTTTAAAAAAAATAAGCGATATTAAGGATTATAAACCGTTGATTGACGGTGATTTGCTGAAACTTATATTTTGGCTTAAGGACAGAACTTTCTGTACTTATTTCGATGCATTTCGCTGTATATTACCTTCGGGCTTCAACCTTAAACTCAATTATTTCTACGGTGCCAATCCTCAGATTTCAGATGAAGAAATCGGTGATTTGTCAGGCGATGAGCGTGAGATTTATCTTGACTTGATAAAAACATGCAAATTCGTTGAGAAATCAAAGCTGCTTGAGGCCAAAGGTTTTAGATCGGACAGCACAATACTTGAGCGTATGTACAAAAAAGGTGTACTTTTGCGTAATGTAGATGCACAACGCAGTATTGGTGACTGTACGGAAAAAGTAGTACGTCTTGCGATAGATGAGGAAGAATATGAGCAGATAAAGCCATCGCTTTCATCTAAGCAAAAAGCTGTATGTGAGCTACTTGTTTTAACGGGCGGTGCCAGCTCAAAAGAGATATGTTATTTTACAGGTGTTACGGTTGCAGTAATTAAAACACTCGAAAAAAAGAATATAGTTGAACAAATAGAAAATGAAATATATCGCAACCCCATAAAGGGAAGAGAATTTTCTAATGCAAAAAAAATAATCTTTACTGACGAACAGCAATCAGCATATGATTCATTGATCAAGCAGTATAAAGAATCAGATAAACGGGTTTCACTGCTTTACGGCATAACGGGAAGCGGCAAAACTCAGATTTATATACAATTAATAAAGTATATGCTGGCAGAGGGTAAAGGTGCTGTTATGATGGTGCCGGAGATATCACTTACTCCGCAGATTATTGACAGATTCTATACGCATTTCGGCAGTGAAGTTGCTGTTTTCCATTCAGCTCTTTCACTTGGTGAGAGAATGGATGAATGGAAGCGTGTAAAACGTGGTGAAGCTCATGTTGTTATCGGTACACGCTCAGCTGTATTTGCACCTGTCCGAAATCTCGGTTTGATTATAATTGATGAGGAACAGGAGCATACCTATAAGTCTGAAAATTCTCCACGGTATAACGCTAAAGAAGTGGCAAGATTCCGTTGTGAAGAAACCGGCAGTTTGTTGGTTTTGGGCTCGGCAACACCGAGTATTGAGACATTTGCACGTGCACAAAGCGGTATATATACTATAAATACGCTAAAAAAGCGCTATGCGGGAGCCAAGCTTCCTAATGTTGTGACAGTCGATATTGCTTCCGATTTCAGTACTGACAGCAGTAAGGCAATAAGTACAACACTTGCGGATGAAATTGAATTAGCGATTAGTGATAAAAAACAGGCAATTTTGCTTCTTAACCGCAGAGGATATAATACATTTGCTTCATGTACTTCCTGCAAAAGTGTTGTAAGCTGTCCGAATTGCAGTATCTCATTAACATATCATCACGCAAATAACAGGCTTATGTGCCACTATTGCGGTTATTCTCAGCCTATAACTCAGGTTTGTCCGGAGTGCGGCAAACAGGATATTCGCTACGCCGGATTCGGTACGCAGATGGTAGAAGATGAGCTTTCTCAGCTTTTTCCAGACGCGAAAATTCTACGTATGGATCAAGATACAACTATGCACAAAAATGCTCACGAAAAAGCATTGAAAGCGTTTGCACAAGGTGAGTACGATATACTTCTCGGTACACAGATGGTTGCAAAGGGTATTGATTTTGAGAATGTAACGCTTGTAGGTGTAATATCAGTTGATCAGCAGCTTTACAATGACGATTTCCGCTCTCTTGAGCGTACATTTTCGTTATTGACTCAGGTTGTAGGCAGAGCCGGCAGAGGTTCTCATTCGGGTAGTGCAGTGATTCAGACCCTTACGCCTGAAAATGAAGTTATAAAGCTTGCTGAAAAGCAGGATTATTCGGCTTTTTATAATACGGAAATACAGATGAGAAAGCTGATGACTTATCCGCCGTTTTGCGATTTGTGTGTAGTAGGTTTTTCGGGTTCGGATGAAAATAAGACGCGTGTTGCTGCAAAGATGTTTTTTAACAGCTTTAAAGCATCCGCAAGTGAAAAATATCCTGAACTTAAGCTTATTGTTCTTGGACCTATGCAGCCAAGGATATCTAAAATAAGCGGAAAATACAGATACCGTATGATCGTAAAGTGTAAAAATAATGCGAAATTTCGCAGCTTTATGTCCGAGCTGCTTGTAAATTTCGGAAAAGATACAAAATTTAGCGATGTTAATGTCTTTGCGGATATAAATCCGGAGAGCATACTATAATGTGATTTATCAAATGAGGCGAATATAATGGCAATCCGTAATATTATTACAAAAGAAAATCCAATGCTTCGTAAAAAGAGCAGGGTAGTTGAAAGTTTTGATGACAGGCTGGCAACGCTTATTGACGATATGATAGATACGATGTATAAGGCTGAAGGTGTAGGTCTTGCCGCTGTACAGGTTGGTATACTCAGACGTGTTGTTGTAATTGATTGCGGCGACGGTCTTATTGAGCTTGTAAACCCTGAAATTATTGAACGTGAAGGTGTGCAGGAAGAGGTTGAAGGTTGTCTTTCACTTCCGGGTGAAAGTGGCGTTACACTCCGTCCTATGAGCGTTAAAGTAAAGGCACAAAACAGAGAAGGCAAGTGGTTTTTCTATTCAGGTACCGGTTTGAAGGCGAGAGCATTCTGCCACGAAATCGACCATCTTGACGGTAATCTTTACATTGACAGGCTTTCACCTAACCAAAATAATTGACAGCTTCGGAGGATTTTTAAATGAGAGTAGTTTTTATGGGTACTCCGGATTTTGCAGTGGATTGCCTTGATATTCTCGTAGCGAAAGGGCACGAAGTTGTGGGCGTTTTTTCTCAGCCGGATAAACCGCAAGGAAGAAAACAAATTATGACTCCGCCTGCTGTCAAAGTACGTGCACTTGAGCTTGGTCTTGATGTTTACCAGCCTGTTTCATTTAAGGATGGTGAAGCTGCAGAGATTCTTGATAAGCTTGCTCCCGAGTTAATTGTTGTTGTGGCTTACGGCAAACTTATACCTCAGCGTGTACTTGATATTCCGAAATATGGCTGTATAAATGTTCACGCATCACTTTTGCCGAAGCTTCGCGGCGCTGCACCGATTCAGTGGTCGGTCATCAACGGCGAAAAAGAAACCGGTGTTACAACAATGCAGCTTGATGCAGGCCTTGATACAGGTGATATTCTGCTTGTTAAAAAGACAGATATTCTTCCCGATGAAACTTCCGGTGAGCTGTTTGACAGGCTTAAGGCGCTCGGTGCTCAGCTTCTGATTGAAACAATTGATGCTGTTCTTGAAGGTACTCTTGAGCCAATAAAGCAGGATGATTCGAAGTCTACCTATGCTTCAATGCTTGACAAGAAGCTTTCTCCTGTTGATTGGACAAAAAGTGCACAGCAAGTGCACGACCATATACGCGGTCTTGAGCCTTGGCCTGTTGCAACAACGGTTATAAATGAAAAAATTGTGAAGCTTTACGGCTCACGTCTTGCAGGTGTTTATAATAAGCAGGCAGGTGAGGTTGTCAAAGCTGACAGTGAATTTGTTGTTTGCTGCGGTGACGGTAACGCTGTCAAAATTTCACAGCTTCAGGCTCAAGGTAAAAACAAATTAAATGCCGCAGATTTCCTGCGTGGTTTTAAGGTTGAAAAAGGAACAATATTATAAGAAACAAAACTAAAAGGTAAGGAGGCAATCTTATGTGGCTTTTCTATTATGATGAGTATTATCTGCTTTTGGTTGTGCCTATGCTTGTTCTTTCGCTTATTGCACAGGTTATGGTCAAATCGACCTATGCGAAACAGTCAAAGGTATTGGCATCCAGGGGTCTTACAGGTGCTCAGGCGGCTGCAAGAATGCTTTATCATTATGGTGTTACTGATGTGAGAATTGAGTTGTCACCGTCCGGCAAGCTGTCTGACCATTTTGACCCGAGGTCTAATGTTATCAGGCTTTCTCACGGAGTATATGACAGCAACAGTGTTGCTGCAATCGGAATTGCTTGCCATGAAGCAGGTCATGCCGTACAGCACGCACAAGGGTATGTACCCATAAAAATACGAAACTCTGTTCTTCCTATATGCAATATCGGCTCGTGGCTTGGTATACCGCTTGCTGTAATTGGTTATATTATGGGCTTTGAGCCTCTTGTTTCAATAGGTTTGATACTTTATTCTTTTATTGCACTGTTTCAGTTTATTACTCTGCCGGTTGAGCTTAATGCGAGTAAAAGGGCAGTCAGGGTTATTGAAGAAACAAATATGCTGCAGGAAGATGAAATAGGCGGTGCTAAAAAAGTGCTTACTGCTGCAGCAATGACCTATGTTACGGCACTTCTTGTTTCGCTTGCAAATCTGCTCAGACTTGTTCTGCGCTTTAATCGGAGAAGATAATGAAAAACGCTCGGCAGACTTCTTTTGAAATACTTGGCAAAATTCAAAAAAATTTGTCTTATTCAAATCTCACTGTGGACAGCTTTCTTGCAACGGGTGAATTGAGTGAGTCTGATTCTTCATTTGTGAGTGCTCTCGTTTACGGCGTACTTGAGTCGTCTTATACTCTCGATTATCAGCTTGCTTTAAATCTTAAGCAGCCTTTAAAAAAATTGAAGCCTCAGGTGCTTACTATACTCAGACTCGGTGCGTACCAACTTCTTTTTATGGACAAGGTACCACAATCAGCTGCAGTAAATGAAAGCGTTAAGCTATCGAAATCAAACGGATGTAATTTTGCTTCCGGGCTTATAAATGCTGTTCTTCGTAACATTGCAAAAAATGGCTTATGCCTGCCTGATGAATCCGATAAATCTTTATACTATTCAATTAAATATTCATTTCCGCAAGAGCTTGTGAAATTCTGGATCAAAAACTACGGTGAAGATAATGCCGTAGGAATAATGAGTTCTTGTGCCGGCAGACCGCCGCTCACAGTGCGCACCAATACTCTGAGAATTACAACGGAAGAATTGAAGCAAATGTTAAAAAATGAAGGTGTTGATTCGGTTAGTTCTGTTGCTGATGATTCTCTTGAGCTCGGCAAATGCGGAAGCGTTGAGCGACTCGGCTCTTTTGTTGATGGTCTTTTTCATGTGCAGGATGCCGCTTCGCAGCTTTGTATTGATGCTCTTGATCCGAAGTCCGGTGAAACGGTTCTTGACTTGTGTGCTGCTCCGGGCGGCAAGAGCTTTACTGCTGCTGAAAGAATGAATAACACGGGCAGAATTATTGCCTGTGACATACATAATCACAGACTTGAATTGATCAGATCCGGCGCTGAAAGGCTTGGTATTACAAATATAGATTGTTTTATAAATGATGCCTCTGTTTATAATGCTGGTATTCCTGTGGTTGATAAAGTGCTTTGTGATGTGCCTTGTTCGGGTCTCGGTATTGTAAGGCGAAAGCCGGAAATCAGATGCAAGCCACTTGACGGATTGAAGGAGCTTCCTCCGTTACAGAGTAAGATACTTGATACTGCATCGTGCTATGTTAAAAAAGGTGGAAGGCTTGTTTATTCTACCTGTGCTCTTAATCCTAAAGAAAACGAAAATGTTTGCAACAATTTTTTAAAGAAACATTCTGATTTTAAGTCTGTACTTCCGCAGAATTTGAGAGAAGATACTTTTATTCGTGACGGATTTGTAACCCTTATGCCGCATATCAACGGCACTGACGGTTTCTTTATTGCTGTATTTGAAAGGGAGTGTTAAAACTTGGAAAAAACAGATATAAAATCGATGTATTATGAAGAGCTTTCCGAGTCACTCAAAACCTTTGGATTACCTTCATTTAGAGCAAAACAGGTCTGGCAATGGCTCCAACAGAAGGGTGTAAGTTCGTTTGATGAGATGACAAATATTTCCAAACCGCTTCGTGACAGCCTAAAAGAGCAGTTTGTAATTAAATATTGTGAAATTGAGCGAAAATCCGTTTCGGCTCTTGACGGTACTGTGAAATATCTTTTCAGGCTTTATGACGGCCAATTTATCGAAAGTGTACTTATGAAATATAAATACGGCTATTCGCTTTGCGTTTCGACTCAAGTTGGATGCCGTATGAATTGTGCATTCTGTGCAACGGGTGTCGGAGGCTTTATGCGTAATCTTACCGCTTCGGAAATTTTAAGCCAAATTCATGCCGCGCAGAATGATATGGATATCAAGGTTTCTCATATTGTTCTTATGGGTATGGGTGAACCTATGGATAATTATGAAAATGTTATCCGTTTCTTAAAACTTGTCAATAATGATGATGGGTTAAATATAGGAATGAGAAATATATCTCTTTCAACCTGTGGAATAATACCCGGAATCAAAAAGCTGCAGAATGAAAATTTGCAGCTTACTCTTTCTGTTTCGCTCCATGCCCCGAATGATATTGTACGTACTCGGCTTATGCCGGTTAATAAAAAATATCCGGTCAATGATTTGCTGTCAGCATGCAAAGAATATGCTCAGTTAACATCCCGACGCATATCGTATGAATATGCAATGTTTGGCGGAGTTAACGACAGTGATGAGTGTGCTTTAGAGCTTGCAGACAAGCTTAAGGGCACATTGGCTCATATTAATCTTATTCCGGCCAATGATGTAACAGAAAGCGGACTAAAATCGAGTACTCCTGAGCGTATTAAGCGCTTCGCTGAAATACTGGAAAATTCAGGAAGAAACGTTACCGTGCGCAGAAGCCTCGGTGGTGATATTGACGCTTCGTGCGGTCAGCTGCGCAGTAAACATATTAAGAATTAAACATACAGCAAAACTCCAAAGAAAGGAGATGCAGCAACTCAGCTGCAACTTGCAACTATGAAAATTTCAGCAAAATCGGATATCGGAAGGGTGCGTATTTCCAATCAGGATTCGTACTCGGCAGGCGAACTGTCGGATGGTGTCGCTTGGGCGGTAGTCTGCGACGGAATGGGTGGTGCAGCAGGCGGAAATGTTGCCAGTACCACATCTGTTCAAATGATATCGCATACAATTGATGAATGCTACCGAAAGGGAATGAAGTCATCATCTGTATATAATATGCTTGAATCAGGTATAGCAGGTGCTAATGCGAGCCTCTATGATATGGCACAGAAAGATGAATCTCTGAACGGCATGGGTACAACTTGTGTAGCTGCAATTGTTGAACCCGGCAAGGTGTATGTTGCGCATGCAGGTGACAGCAGAGCATATATTGCTTCTGCTGACGGTAAGTTTACTCAACTTACCCGCGACCATTCCATGGTGCAGGATCTTGTCGAAAACGGCGACCTTACACCCGAAGAAGCAAAGAGTTTCCCGGGGAAAAATATAATAACCAGAGCTATCGGTGTGGACAGCCGAATTGCTGTAGATTTCATAGAAAGTGATTTTCATCAGGGCGATGTACTTATTTTATGTACTGACGGACTGACAAATTTTGTAAGTGATGAAGAAATAGTTTCTGTAATTAAGGATTCAGATCATTTTGAGTATGCTGAGAAGCTTGTAGACCTTGCAAATGAAAACGGTGGCGGAGACAACATTACAGTTGTTTTAATCGGTTCTTAAAAGGAGGCAGATGTTGTGGAAAATTATGTAAACAAACGAATTGATAACCGATATGAAGTATTGGAAATAATCGGTGTAGGCGGTATGGCCGTTGTTTATAAGGCATACGACAGGATCGATGACAGAACAGTTGCTATCAAGATACTCAAAGAAGAGTATCTTGCAAACGAAGAGTTTCGCCGCAGATTTAAAAATGAATCCAAATATATTGCTGTATTATCGCATCCTAATATTGTAAAAGTTTATGATATGAGCTTTGGTGACAGACTTCAGTATATTGTTATGGAGTTTATAGAAGGTATTACTCTTAAAGAATATATTGAGCAGCAAAAGGTGATTCAGCCTAAAGAAGCCGTACATTTTTCAACTCAGATACTTCGCGCTCTTCAGCACGCTCACGATAAAGGTATTGTTCACCGTGACATTAAGCCGCAGAATATTATGCTTTTACAAAACGGCAGCATTAAGGTGACCGATTTCGGCATCGCAAGCTTCAGCAGAAGCGAAACTGCAACAATTGCAGAAAACGGTGCGATAGGTTCTGTCCATTATATAAGCCCCGAGCAAGCAAGAGGTGACCTGACTGATGCCAAGGCAGATATATATTCTGTAGGTGTGCTGATGTATGAAATGCTTACAGGTCAGCTTCCCTTTAAAGCTGAAAATCCCATTTCTGTTGTTATGATGCATATGAATGATGAGCCAACTGATATGCGTCAGATTAACGGAAGTATTCCTGTAGGTCTTGAGCAAATAACGATGCACGCTATGCAGAAGGATCCCAGAGCAAGATATCAGTCAGCCGCAGAAATGCTTCTTGACCTTGATGAATATAAGCGTAATCCTGCAATAAAATTTGACTATTCTTATTTTGTTGACAATGAACCTACAAAATATATTGACAGGACTATGAATAATATAAAATCGGGAAGCGATACCAAAGCTAATACCAAAACCAAACCTGCTGAAGAAGTAATTGATGACGAAGAAGCAAAGAATAATACTAAGGTTATTCCTATTCTTACAGGTGTTGCCATAGGACTTGTTGCGGTTCTTGCCGTTATTATGACGGTTCTTGCTTTGTTTACCGATGTGTTCAATTCACCCGGTAAGGTTCCGAATTTTATAAATATGGATTATGAGACTCAAATTAAAGGTAACGATAAATATGAGGAATACAAAATCGAAGTAGAATATGAGTTCAACACTCAATATCCGTACGGAGTAGTTATTAAGCAGAGCCCTGAAAAAGGTGAAAAGCTTGATGCCGGAGAAGCGATTTATCTTACAGTTAATACTAATAAAACCGCGGTTGTCAATGATGTTTACGGTCAATCATATCTTGCAGCTAAGCAGAATCTTGAATCAAGCGGATTTGTTACAGCTTATGAGATGGTTTACAATACTTCTGTTGATGAAGGTTCGGTAATCAGTACATCTCCCGAGCGCGGTGCTACGGTAGCAGCGGGTTCAACAATTACCATTTATATCTCAACTCATACTGATGAGGATGCTGTTTTTGTGCCTAAATTAGTTGGCTTTTCACCTGAAGAGGCAGCTGAGCTTGCTAAATCTGTAGGTCTTGTTATTGGTGAGGTTATACCTAAAGACAGTCTTAAGAGTGCGGGTAAGGTAATTGAGCAGGTACCTGCAGAAAATGAAACAGCACATCCCGGTGATAAGGTTGATATTTACGTAAGTACGGGTAAAGCTCCGACCGTTACTACCGAAATGACCATTTCTCTGCCGTATAAAAACGGTAACGCCGGAACACTGAAGGTTTACCTTAATAATGCAGCGGTAGATACAGCCGGTGCTGAGGTTTTGCTTACGGGAAGCACATACACGTTTACAGTAAGTGGCTCAGGTAATGCAGATTCACTTATTGTAAGAATTGACGGTTCTGATATATACAGCTGTACGATTAACTTTACTACAGACCCGGTTACTGTCACAAATGAAAAGACAATTGATGATGCTTATGCCGATTCATTCTATAACGGTACAATGAGTAATATTCCTGATGTATCCGGTATGACTGAAAGTGAGGCATTAAGCGCACTCAATGCAAAGGGATTTTTTAACGTTTCTGTCAGAGAAAAAACAACAGCTATTCCGGGTAACATCGGTGTTGTAATCGATCAGACACCTTCTTTGAAGGGTATTGATAAATATAAGAGATATCAGACAGATACAACTATTGTTATATATATCGGAAAAGGTGTTTTAGGATGATACAGCTTGACGGTATTGTATTAAAAGGAATCGGTGGCTTTTACTATGTTGAAGCTGACGGTCAGACATTTGAGTGCAAAGCAAAGGGTATCAACCGCCGTAAGGGTATAGCTCCTCTTGCGGGCGATACGGTTACAATTACCGTCAATGAAGGCGGCTATGCTTCTCTTGATTGCGTGCATGAGAGGAAAAACTTTCTTATCAGACCGCCGGTTGCAAATGTAGATAAACTTTTTATCCTTGCATCTACCTGTGAGCCTGTGCCCAGTACTCTTGTTATTGATAAGATGACTGCACTGGCACAGGATAAAAGCATTGAGTGTGCAATAGTTTTTACAAAAGAAGACTTAAAAGAAGTTGAGGAGCTTAAAAATATATACCGTACATCAGGTTTTGAAACATACTCGGTATCTTCAAAAAATGGCCTCGGTATTGACGAGATAAGAGCTGCTGTAAATGGCAGAATATGCGTTTTTTGCGGCAATTCAGGTGTTGGTAAATCAACTCTGCTTAACGCTTTGATTCCGTCGCTCGAGCTTGAAACGGCGGCAATAAGCGACAAATTAGGCAGAGGCAGACACACAACACGTCAGGTTGAGCTTTTTAAGGTTGGCAGCGGTTATATTGCCGATACTCCGGGCTTTGCCGCAATTGATATGACGGGTATGGATCTGCTTATCAGAAAAGAAAATCTGCCTTTCTGTTTCAAAGAGTTTCTGCCTTATCTCGGTACATGTAAATTTTCAAGCTGTACTCACGTTGCGGATAAAGGCTGTAAAATCTGCGAAGCTGTTGAAGCGGGCGAGATTATGAAATCCCGTCACGAAAGCTATGTCTCAATGTATAATGACGTTAAGGATATCAAAGATTGGGAGCTCAGATAACAAGTAACCCTTTCGTTATGTCTGCATAGTATGTAGCAGGATAACGAAAGGGGATAAACATATGAGAATTGTTGTTGTACGCAGTCCCAAAGCTCTTCGGAGTGTACTCAGAATGATATTCGGTATAAAAAAGCTTGAAGCCGAATGATGTGCAGTAAACATAATGTCTTTTTATAATTAAATACTGTAAATTTAAAACCAACCGAAGAGCGACAGAATTCGTTTTCTTCGGTTGGTTTATTATATTGTAATTCTAAATATTTTCCAAACACTATTTGCAGATTATTCATAATATTTTATAATTTGCTTAACAAAGTCGAAGAGCTTGTTATTAAACCGGTGATATTTTAGAAGGTGATAACTATGCTGACGTTGATGTTGTCTTCAGGAGTATTAGAGATAATTTTTCGAATTTTCCTCAGTTGAGATCCACAGTAACACCGATTCTTTCCGCGTTAGTGGAAATAGTGGGGAAAATATTTTAAAACACAAGTGACGGTTCTCTGTCTTAAAGATAACCGCTTCTCTGTTGTCAAGTCAGATGCAACTACATTAATGTCATTCTGAGTGCAGCGAAGAATTTTTAAAGCTCCTTTTGAAAGGAGCTGGCTTTGCCGTAAGGCAAAGACTGATGATTGTTGTAAATTAAAATAACAAAACAACTAAAACATACCGCCCTCGTGTATCTTATGCGATACTTGAGGGCGGTATGATTTTTGTTTATTCCCAGGTTTTCCAGATTTCGGGGCAGTAGCCTACGGTTGCTTTTTTGCCGTTTCTTACAATCGGTGTTTTGAACATTGCCGGGTTTTCAAGCAGTTTTTCTTCCTTTGCGTCACTGCATGCAAGGTAAGCCATAAACAGCTCTTCATACAGCTTGCAGTCTTTGTCAACAATATTGTCAAAACCACCTACAGCCGACTTAACAGAGTTGTATTCACCCTTGCTCATACCGTATTTTGCAACGTCAATCATCTGGAACTTAATGCGGCGTTCCTTAAAATAACGCTCTGCTTTTTTAGTGTCAAAGCATTTGGATTTACCGAAAATCTGAATGTTCATATATTAGTTTTCCTTAATTATC
>JAZPYN010000032.1:0-14496 GCA_045544155.1 Acutalibacteraceae bacterium | reverse complement strand
CATTTCTACAATAACGAAAGAATTCAATTAAAAACAAAACTGACTCCGCTTGAAAAACGAAATCAGTTTGTTGCTAAAATTTAATCTTGCCTACCATAGGAGCTCTTTTTATACTGTCTGCACAATCTGGGGCAGTTCAGTCTTTACAGCTCCTTGTGATATTATTTATTATGCGAAATATTCTTTCCAGCTGTCATTTGAAATAAACTCACCCTTTGCCAGGTTGAAGCTGAAGGTCTCTCTGTCTGTTACTACCTTTATAGTATCTGTGTCGGTGTATTCGGCGGAGATGATTTTTTCGTCTGTTTTCTCAAACAGTACTCTGAGCAGCTTCTGTGCGTTTGCATCGTAATCGCCTGCGTTATCGGAAACGAAAAGAACATTACCGCACAGGTTGTTGATTCTGCCAAGCAGATACTTCTGCTCATCGGTAAACTTGAGGTTATCTTTTCTGAGGAAGAATACATCAGGGTCATTCATCCATACTCTGCCGTTCATATGGCGTCGGAAGATGGAATTGTTGATAGCGCTTCTTGCGTTGAGCATTTCGTTTGCAACCTGAATGCGGCTGTAAAATTTACCCTTGTAACTGAGATCAACATCGCAGCTTATACGGCAGGCATCAACAACACCGATAGCGGCACCAATCGGCACACCGCAGCCGAGGATAAGCTTGTCGCCGACACATTCACGAAGGAATGCCATCGCATCGCACATAATTTCACCGCGGCTCTTGCCGTGTCTTGGTTTTATGCACTGGCTGTAAAGAAAGTCGAGCTTAACCATATCGTAGCCCCATTCGTTGAGGACGACGTCAAATACCTTTTTGAGGTATTTTCTGACTTCTTCGTTGTAAATGTCGAATGTATATGCGCCGCCCCATGCGATACAACCAATCATTGGCTTACCGTTTGTATCTTTGATGAGCCAATCGGGGTGTTCTTTTGCCATTCTTGAAATTTTTTGGCAGTTGAAGGGTGCAAGCCATATACCTGCTTTATAGCCCTTGTCATGAATCTTATCGGCAATATATTTCATACCGTGCGGGAATTTTGACGGGTTATCGTCAAGCCAGTCGCCTATATATGTTTCATAGCCGTCATCTATTTGGTAAATCGAGACCTGATCTTTGTAGGGGTCAAGACCGTCAAGGTCACGGAGTATGATTTTTTCGTCGATATTCTGGAAGTAGTTGTACCAGGATGTGTAACCGCTCATCATACCGCCACGGGTTTCGGGCATATCCCACATACCGAAGTATTTATCAAATACGTCTTCATATCCTCCTTCGAAGTATACTATATCAAATACCTGAAGCGGCTCAGTAACTTTTTTGCCTTCAAGGTCCTTACAGAAATAAAAGCGGTTTTCCTTCATCTTAACTTTGAAATATGTGAAGCCTGTCTTTTCTGTAAGTGATCCCCAAAGCTTCATGCTTTCGCCGTTTCGGATATATGTATAGCAGTGGCTGTGAAATTCTCCGGGCTTTTCAGAGTATTTTATCATCCACTCGTCACCGGTTTTTCTTGCTATCCCCTTGGTGTATTCGGAAATGTTGGCAAGCTTAATGACACCGCGCATAATTTCGTCTGCGTGGTATTCTCTTGTTTTTGTCCATGACTGATAGCCGTTGCCGAAAAATCTGTCGCCGTTTTTAAACTCATACGGCATTTCAGCATAAAACTCAACTAATTCAAAGCTCTTCTTAGGGTTAAGAGTAACGGTATATCTGTTTTCATTTTGCTGGATGTTGAGTGAATATACATCGTTTTCTTTTTCGTGCGAAGTGATTAATTTGTCATTGTACTTATACTTAACAGTATAAATTTTGTTCATAGTCCTGCCTCCCGATTTTCTGTTAGTGATATAATAACAGAAATAAAACTTTAATTCAATACATTTATTAACTATTGTTGACCTTCGCTTTGATTTGTGTAATAATTATATAAAATTTATTTTGGGTGTGTTTTAATGGATAACAGAGAATGGTTTAAGCAAGCCGGTTATGGGATGATGGCTCATTGGGGGCTTTATTCTGCACTGGGCGGCGAATGGCAGGGCAGGCGAGTAAAGGATTATGCAGAGTGGATTCAAAGCTTTATGCCTATTCCAAATGCAGAATACTCAAAACTAGCATCAGTTTTTAATCCGATATATTTTGATGCCGATGAGTGGATAAAGCTTGCCAAGGATTGCGGAATGCAATATTTTGTTTTTACCTCAAAGCATCACGATGGGTTTGCAATGTTCAAATCGGATGTCGACAGCTATAACATAGTTGATGCTACACCTTTCGGCAGAGATGTTGTTGCTGAGCTCGGAGAAGCCTGCTATAAATACGGCCTTAAATTCGGCTTGTATTATTCTCAGGAGCTTGACTGGCATCACGAACACGGAGGCGGCTATGACAAGTTTTCGGGCTGTTCAGGTGTTTCGTGGGATAACAGCTGGGATTTCCCAAACAGAGAAAAGAAAGATTTTTCAATCTGTTTTGAAGAGAAAATCAAGCCCCAGGTTAAAGAAATACTCACAAAGTACGGCGACCTGTGCCTTATATGGTTTGACGTGCCGCACACGATTACACCTGCTCAGAGTCTTGAACTCAATTCGCTCGTTAAGCACTATCAGCCTGAATGTCTTATTAATTCGCGTATAGGCAACGGTGCATATGATTATGTATCTTTAGGCGATAATGAATATCCTACTGAGTTCATAGTGAACGAAAATGAAGACCCGAACAGCCTTGACGGATTCAAATATTCGCCGTACGGTCTTTATGAAACGGCAGGTACGCTCAACAGCTCGTGGGGGTATAAATACTATGATCAGGATTGGATAACACCGCAGGATATTGTCGAGCGAAGAAGGCGCCTCAACGGCCTCGGAGTCAACTATCTTCTTAATATCGGTCCTGATGCACTTGGCAGAATTCCATCTTTTTCTGTTGAGGCTTTAAGAAAAGCAGCTGAACTATTTAAATAAATAAACATACGCAGGAGGTGCTGTTATGAATCTTGATTATATTTGCGGTAAAATTGCCGATGAAAAACCTCTTGATACACTTGTAACCGATGGTGGCTTCTGTGGTATTATGCGAACAATAGCCTGTGTCGGCGACAGCCTTTCTTCAGGGGAGTTTGAACAACTCGACAGTGAGGGTAATAAAACTTACCACGATATGTTCGATTATTCGTGGGGTCAGTTTATGGCAAGAATGGCAGGGTGCAAGGTGTATAATTTTTCACGCGGCGGTATGACTGCAAAGGAATACTGTAATTCTTTTGCAGAGGCTAACGGATTTTGGGACAGCGACAAAGCTGCACAAGGGTATATAATTGCTCTCGGTGTAAACGATGTCTTGAATGCGGGCCACCCCGTAGGCTCTGTCGAGGATATATGCTTTGATGATTATAATAAAAATGCCGATACATTTGCAGGTTATTATGCAAAGATAATCCAGCGTTATAAAGAAATTCAGCCGGACGCAAAATTCTTCCTTGTTACGAAGCCCAGAGACAGCAGAGATGAAAAATGCGATGGTGCTGATGCTATTTCAAAACTTCTTTATGATTTTGCCGGCGTTTTCACCAATACATATATAATTGATTTACGAGAATATGCACCTGTATATGATGAAGAAATAAGAACGAGATTCTTCCTCGGCGGTCATATGAATGCTGCAGGTTATCTTTTTACTGCTAAACTGATTGTGTCTTATATTGATTATATAATAAGACATAATTTTGAAGATTTCAGTGAGATCGGTTTTGTCGGATATAATATGCAGCATAAACTCAATATATAAAAATGAGCTGTCTTGGATTTTTTTCAAGACAGCTCATTTTCTGTGTTATCTCATTTTTTAATTATTGATGATAAAATGTTTGAAACAGCATCCGTGAACTCCGGGTCGAAAATGTGCACTACCTTATCCATGAACAGAGCAACGCATATGCCTACTACGAAGCCGCCTGCGATTTCGGGCAGTGTGTGTCCTTCAACCTTTTTAACATCTTCTGTATCTCTGCCGTAAACCTTGTCTTTGAGTGTATTGAAGGCTTCGGTAAGCTTTTCGATGGGCAGACGTACTTTTATTGCGTCAAACATAACGATGAATGCAAAAACACCGGCAATGGCAAATTCATTCGATAACCAGCCGGCTTTCAAGCCCATGCTTGCCGAAAGCGCAATAACCGTAGCGGTGTGAGAGCTGGGCATACCGCCAAGCTTGAAGAGTGTCGATAACGTTACCTTTTCTACAGTCTTACCTCTCTTTTTTGCAAGTGCATATTTGATTGAATTGATGATTACTTTCAGCAGCTGTGCTATAAACCATGACATAAAGCACACGATAAATACGACCATTTTTATTACTCCTTATTCTTGTTAACGATATGTTACATTATTTTAACAGAAAATTCAATACTTACACTTGAAAAAATTAATATTTTGTGTTAAAATTTGTAACAGTTTGTTTAAAAAGTGTCAAAATCACATTAACACTTTGTTAAGATTTCGATTTTTAACAGATATGCGGAGGAAAACATGGCTAAGAAAAACAGAAACCTGGGTAATCCGAATCTACCGACCTATACCACCCTTAAGGAAATTATCGTAAAAGGTACCGAAATGGGTGGAGATAAAAAACAGTTTGCTTTTATGGATAAAAATAAGGTTGAACAGACCAGAACGTTCAATCAGACATGGCGTGAAATGTGCGGTATAGGCACATATTACCATATCCTCGGTCTTGTTAATCAAGCGAAAATTGCCATAGTTGCCGAAAATTCATACGACTGGATGATTGCATACTATGCGACTCTTATGACAGGTAATATCTGTGTTCCTATGGATTGTAAGCTTCCTGCCGATGATATTGCCGATCAGCTTATCCGTTGCGGCTGCGATGCCCTTGTTTATTCGGATAAGTTTGAACCGATGGTTGAGCAGTTTAAGGCTGATTCTGCTATTCCCGTAAAGCATTATCTTCATATAGACGAGTTCGACAACTACAAAGAGATAGGATATAAGGCTTTCGATGAGGGCAATACCTATGCTGTTGATTGTGAAGTAAAGCCTGAGGATCTTGCCTGTATCGTTTATACATCCGGTACAACAGGTAAGAGCAAGGGTGTTATGCTTTCTCACTACAATATTGCTACTAACTGTTCTTCATCTTGCCGTGTTCTTTCCGGTAAGCACGCTATAGGCTTCCTTCCGCTCAATCATACCTACGCTTGGGTAAGTGCTTTGTTTGCTTGCTATATTCTTACCGAATGGGGTTACCTTTGTGAAAGCATCAAAACTATACAGAGTGACCTCAAAAAGCAGAAGCCCTATAATTTCTCGGGCGTTCCGCTTGTTGTTGAAACAATTTATCAACGTATCTGGCGTACGGCACGCAGCACAGGCCGTGAGGAGATACTCAAGAAAGGCCTCAAGATCAGCCGCTTCCTTATGAAGCTTGGTATTGACAGACGCCGTAAGATTTTTTCTACAATTCTCGATAACCTCGGCGGTAATCTTTCTATGATTATTTGCGGCGGTGCAGCCCTTGACCCTAAGTATGAAAAAGGTATGCGTGATTTCGGTATCGATGTTTATAACGGTTACGGTATGACCGAGTGTTCACCTGCAATAACATGTAACCGTGCTGATAACTTTAAGCCCGGCAGTGTCGGCGTTCCGCTCGACTGTTGCGAAATCAAAATTCACGATCCCGATGAAGAGGGTGTCGGTGAGATTTATGTTCGCGGTACTAACGTTATGGTCGGTTATTATAATGAGCCCGAGGCTACTGCAGCCGCGTTTGACGGTGAGTGGCTCAAGACAGGTGACCACGGCAGAATCGACGAAGATGGTTTCCTCTTTATGGTTGGCCGTAAGAAGAACCTTATCGTTCTCTCAAACGGTAAGAATGTTTCTCCCGAAGAAATTGAGGATAAGATTTCTCAGTCTATGGAATATGTCCAGGAAGTTCTTGTATATGATGAGGATGGTCAGATTATTGCCGAAGTATTCCTCAATGAGTCCGATTATCCTGATGCACGTGAGCGTATTAAGGCTGATATGAAGGAGTTTAACAAGACAATGGCTTCCTTCAAGCGTGTCAATAAGACAATCGTTCGTGATGAAGAATTTCCAAAAACAACAACTCTCAAAATTGTCCGTAAGTATATGGAAGGTAAGGTCAGTGTTGCTGATCCTTCCGCCCACAGCGACCAGTAAAAATCAGAGCCGGCTCAATTGAGTCGGCTCATTTTTTATATTGATAATAAAAATAACGGAGTCACTGCAAAGTGACTCCGCTTTGTAAGTACGGTTTAAATTATTTTTCTTCCTTCTTCTTGTGGAAGAGAATTTTGTCAACAGGGAAGTAGAGGAAGAACTGAACAGCGGAACAGATCATTGTAGCAATGTTCTTCGCTGCTGTCTCATTAAGGTTCCAACCGACAAATACTTCTTTGAGGGTGGGATTGAGCCAAGCTGAGAAGAAGATAAGACCGATTGTGAAAACTATGTAGATGGGAAGAGCGATGGCGACATTTGCGCCGGAATTGAAAGTTTTTTCTTTATTGACAAAGAAAGCAACGATCTGTGCGATGATGTTAGCGACATTACTTACAATAAAGTAACCGAGACCGCCGACTGCAACCGGATAGGCAAATACCCACCAGGAAAAATCCTGTGTGTAAAGCTCTTGGATAGCAGGAATAAGCTGAAGAGTGTTGAGAAGTACGAACTGAACGATCATTGCGAGAAGGCTTACAACGATAAACTTGACAAACTGCCAAATGGTTACGAGAACCGAACCCTTCTTTTCTGCAGCCTTATCGATTTGATTTAATTTTCCCATAGCTAATTATCTCCTAACATTATAAATTCATCATATTATATCATATGAACATATTGGTTGGCAAGTCAAAAAATGACAATCTTTTTTGTGCAATATTACTTCATAAGACTGTAGTGCGAAGTGTCGTTGATATATCTGAATACTGTGTCACCCCACTTATAAGTGCCGTGTTTGTAATATGTAACTCTTGTTATACTTGTGTTGTAGTAATCTATATCAAATGCAGGTTTGGTTTCATAAAGCTCCATAATATAGAAAACAAGGTTGGTAATAAATGCCGCATGGCTGACAAGCACGACCTTTTCGCCGCTTTTATATCTTGAACGAAGGTAATCGATAACAAATTTTGCTCTTGCATTTACCTTATCGGGCGTTTCGTGTTTGTCGTATCTCATTCGTGTTTCGTTGGTTTCCGTGCCTTCGGCATATACGGCATTGGGGCAGAAAGAGAGAATTTCGTCAATTTCTACGCCTTTATACTCTGGTACAATACCTACTTCGCAAAGCTCAGGCATTATGTTGAGTGTTAGATTATTATCCTGTTGCTTTATTATTTCTGCCGCGGTTTTGGCTGCTCTGAGCAGGGGGCTTGCATATATCGCATCAAATGCCGTGTCTTTGAGAAATTTACCTGCTGCGTGTGCCTGTGCAATACCTTTTTCTGTAAGTACAGGGTCCTGTGACTCTTTCAGCGTAAGGTCTTCTCTGCCATAGCCAACGTTGCCTATACTTTCGCCGTGCCTTATTATGTAAAGGTCTAATTCAACAATCGGTTTGTTTTCCATATTAATCTCCGTAACAAGTTTTTCTTTATTCTATTTCAGAGTAACTTGTTTTGTCAAGATATGTGGTGACACAATTATAATTGTATTCATAGTATACTAGCGGTGATTATTATGATTTATGATTTGATTGTCGGAGTTTCTCTGCCGTTTTTCGGAACGCTTTTTGGGGCGGCGTTTGTTATGTTTGCTAAAAAAGGTATAAGCGACAGAACTCAGCGAGTTATATCGGGTTTTGCTGCAGGTGTAATGGTTGCAGCGGCTGTATGGAGCCTGCTTATACCGGCTATGGAGCACGTATCATATATGGGCGTTGTGTCTTTTGTCCCGGCTGTTGTCGGCTTCTGGTTAGGAATATTTACTTTTGCGGGTGCCGAAAGGTTGATTGAGCGTGTCGGTTTTTCTGATGACAACAGTTTCAAAAGTATTATTGTTACCGTTATTGCGGTAGTGCTTCATAATTTCCCCGAGGGTATGGCTGTAGGTGTGGTCTGGGCAGGACTTCTGACAGGCGAGGGAGCATTGAGCAAAGCGGGTGCACTTGCGTTGTCTTTAGGCATTGCGGTACAGAATATTCCCGAAGGCGCAATCGTTTCTCTTCCGCTTAAATCAGCAGGATACGGTAAAGCAAAATCTTTCGCATACGGTGTGCTGTCCGGCATTGTTGAGCCGATAGGTGCTGTTATAACCATATTGCTTTTTGGCTTGTGTCTGCCGATTTTTCCTTATTTTCTCGGCTTTGCTGCAGGTGCAATGATGTATGTGGTTGTTGAAGAGCTGATTCCGGGTATGACCCGTGGCAGATGCGACGATATCGGTACGCTTCTTTTTGCTGTTGGCTTTTCGCTTATGATGTCGCTTGATGTTGCACTTGGGTGATTGACAAAGAATTTTGTTTGTGTAATACTTGATCTATATCAATTATAAGGGATGAAACAAATGGATAATATCTTTTGTGATATCTATGTAAAGCAGAGCGATAATCCGACTTTCTGTTACAGAAGCGGTAATATGGTTTATGAAGAAAAATTCTTCAACGGTGCGTTGATTTCCTGCGGATATAATGCGGCAGGATATCCGCTTGACGTGCTGTCTAATTTTCCTACACATCTTGATCGCAGATATTACACCGAGCCGTTTGCTTTTAATATTGAGGCAGACGGACAGAGTGTGGATTATAGCCTGAAAATGGTTGATTTTACTGTTGATAAATCATCCGAAGTTGTTCATTCGGTTTTGGTGCTTGACAGCGAAATAAAGCCGCTAAGGATAAAAATGCATACAATGCTTGACGGCACGCAGATGTTTACACGCTATTTTGAAATTGAGAATCTGTCCGATAGTCCTGTAAACATCAGCAGACTCAGCCTGATAAGCGGCGGGCTTGAGGCTATGGATACCGAAAAACTCTCAGTTGGAGTTAAAGAAGATGAAATATATTCTGTCGGTTATTTTGCTGATGACAGATGGGGCAGGGAAGGTGAGTTCTGTTGGCGACCTTTGCAGACGGAGATTACATGCATTGACACACGCTTCAACCGTGATCGTTTCAGACATCCTCTTGTGTTCGTCCGCAACAATCTTCTCGGTAAAATCTGGTTTGCACAGATTGGCTGGAGCGGTGGCTGCAGATTCACTCTGGATAATAATGCCAAAGCTGAAAACGCTTCATCACATCTCTCTTTCAAGGCAGAAATCCTTGCGCACAATCCGATGTATGTTCTTGGCGGATATGAAACCTTTGTGACTCCCGAGGTGCACATGGGCCTTGTTCACGGCGATATTGATGAAGCCGTGTATCAGATGCACGAGCATATTCGACGCTCCGTGCTGAAAACCGATTGCTCAAGCCTGCTTATCGGCGCAGGTATGGGTGCTGAGCACGATATGAGCGTCGAAACGAGCAAGAAATTTATTGATCAGTTCGTACAGATGGGTGCAGAGGTATTTATTGTCGATGCAGGTTGGGCGTGTCCTCCCGGGCTTGAAACAAGATGGGGCGACTATAATTCGCTGAACATTCCCGATTCCGACAGATATCCGAACGGAATTGAAGAAGTGGTTGATTATTGCCACGAAAAAGGCATGAAATTCGGCTTATGGGTCGACATTGACAGTATCGGCAGACTGAGTCCCGTATATAATGATCACCCTGAATGGCGTGCAAAAAATGCGTTTGGTGAGCAAAGCGGTAATTTTGCCGATTACTCCCGAGCTGAGGTTGCAGAGTGGGCTGAAAACCACCTTGCAAGAATTATAACAGACTATCGGCTTGATCTGCTGAGAATTGACTGCAACGTTGATTACAGGGATTATTTCGGCATTCGTGATACAGGAATGGGTAGAAATGAATGTACGTCTCTCAGACATTTTAATGCTATATACGGTATATTCCGTAGGCTTAAAGAACGCTTCCCGAATGTAATATTCGAAAACTGTGCAGGAGGCGGCGGAAGAACTGACCTCGGTATGATGAAAGCTTTTGAACATACTTGGGTTTCCGATTGTCAGTGTGCGCCGCATTCGCTGTATATAACAAACGGTATGACTATGGCTTTACCGCCAGAGCGTGTTGACAGACTCTTTGCAGGTATGGGCTGCCATTCGTTCGGCTCGTTTGATCTGCAGATGAGAAACACTATGCTTACACATATGTCACTCAATGTTGTTGCACCTGCGGCTGCAACCTTAAATCCCGTTCAGCTTGAGTTTGTAAAGCACAGCACCGATATTTACAAGAGTTTTATCCGTCCGATTCTCCCTGTTTCAAAGATGTGTCATCATACACCGGATTCTGTACAGGCACTCAAAAATGGCTTTACGGCACTTGAGATTTATACACCGGATAAAACAAAAGGTGTAGCATCTGTATTTTCATTACCCGGCTGCAATTGCAAGGAAATTAACATAAAATTAAAAGGTGTATCGGCAGGATACAAATATAAGGTAACTCTTGATAATGACAGAGTATCGTATGCTGTGTCAGGCAGTGAACTTTGTGCTCACGGAATAGATATAAAAATTTCCTCTGCACTTTCTTCGGAGCTTATTCTTTTCGAAACAGTAGAGGAATAATTTATTTGACATTTTATGTAATTGTATGTTAAAATTCATAATAATAAAATAGAGGAGAATATATTATGAAAAGATTTCTAAGTGTCATCTTATCTGTTGTTCTTGTATTCTCATGCGTAGCTGTCGGTCTTTCAGCTTCTGCAGAGGATTCAACAACTAAGTTTGCGGTTGCTTCAGACCTGCACTATGTAGTGCCCGAAGAAGAGCTCGAAGTGTTTAACGATAAAGAGCCGATATTCTGGTTTGCAAACCGCAGAGCCCAGCTCGAGAATGAAAGTGGCTTTATTATCGATGAGTTTCTGCGTCAGTGTGCTGAGGATGAAGATTGCGAATTTGTCCTTATTCCCGGCGATCTTGTCAACGATGGCAGGGTTGTTGTTCAGCAGCACATTGATGTAGCGGCAAAACTCAAAAAATTTGAGCAGGAATCAGGCAAGCAGGTTTACGTTATCAACGGCAACCATGACAACGGTGCAGGTGAGAACGACTTTAAATATGATGATTTTATCGAAAATTATTATGATTTCGGTTATGCAGAGGCTATCGAAACAGTTGAAGGTAACTGTTCATATGTAGCTGATCTCAATGACGACTACCGTCTTATCGCGCTTGACAGCTGTGATCCTACCAAATCAACCGAAGACGGAATGTCGAGCGATAAGGTAAATTGGGTACTCGCTCAGGCTGAGAAAGCCTACGCAGACGGTAAGTATCCCGTGCTTATGATGCACCACAACCTCCTTGATCATCTTCCTATGCAGAGGATTCTCAGCAGAAACTTTATTATCAGAAATCACACAATAACTGCGGAAAAATTTGCTAATGCAGGCATTAAGCTTGTCTTTACCGGCCACGAGCATTGCAGCGATGCTGCTGTCTATACAAGCACACGTGGTAACAGAATTTATGACTTTGCGAATACATCTCTTACGATGTATCCTCTTGCATATAAAATGTTCACCGTAACAGACGATGAAATTAATTATGAGTCAAAGGAAATAAATCAAATCGATACTCAGGCTCTTACAAGCATAGTTGCCGGCTATCCTCAGGAAGCAATTGATATGATGAACGAGGATTTCAATGGTATCTATGCAAAGAAATTCCTTAAAGCAGGTATTGAGTACAGACTTGCCAAGGGTATGAGAATGGAAGAGATGGGTATGGAAGAGGGCGATCCCTTCTATAATCTTGTCTATACAGCAGTTACAGGTCTTACCGATGTCCTCGAAAAGCCGCTTTACGGTGAAGGCGGTATACAGGAGATGGCTAAGGAATATAATATAGATATACCGGATAGCGAATACTACAATTGCTGGGATGTAGCTACAGAGCTTGTGGGTGCTCACTATGCAGGCAGTGAGGATTACGATATCCAGGGTACAGAGGTTACTATTTTCCTTCGTGCTGTAGCTCTTGTTCTTCGCAGTGACCTTGCAGCTATTGCTGATAATACACTTCTCGGTGCAGCAAATATGCTCCTCGAAAAGTTCGGCTTTGAGGACGGTATTGCTGACAGCATAACAAAACTCGCAACAGATACTTTCGGTGGAGTTTCTACTGTTGAATATTTCCTTCTTGCTCTTGTTTCTCCGCTGCTTATTGAGTTTATTGCAGATGATGACGGTGTTGATGATAACAACGGTACATTACCCGGATATGCTGTAGGCGGTACGGATGTTGCTTTTGGCAATATTTCAGACAGAATGTCAAAAATTTTTGAAGCAATTATTGCTTATGTTTCATATATTGTAAAGGTAATAGCACGAGCTATTGAAGTGCTTCCGCTTTAAAATCTAAGCAAAATCAACGATTTTCGGCCGTCCTCTTGTTGAACAAAAACTTTTTTGAAAAAATTTTAAAAAAGTTTTAAAAAAGTGTTGACAAGAGGACGGAAATGTAGTATAGTAATCAACGTCGCCGATACGAGGCGACCGAATATGGGAGCATAGCTCAGTTGGCTAGAGCACCTGCCTTACAAGCAGGGGGTCATAGGTTCGAGCCCTATTGTTCCCACCAAAATGGCCCGGTAGTTCAGTTGGTTAGAACGCTAGCCTGTCACGCTAGAGGTCGACGGTTCGAGCCCGTTCCGGGTCGCCATTTTTTTAAAATGCCTCTGTAGCTCAGTTGGTAGAGCAGTGGACTGAAAATCCACGTGTCGCTGGTTCGATTCCGGCCGGAGGCACCAGCAGTGTGCGGATGTAGCTCATCTGGTAGAGCGCCACCTTGCCAAGGTGGAGGTAGCGAGTTCGAGCCTCGTCATCCGCTCCATTTTTTTTAATCAAATATGGCGCCATAGCCAAGTGGTAAGGCACGAGTCTGCAAAACTCTGATCCCCCAGTTCAAATCTGGGTGGCGCCTCCAAAAAAGTCTCGTAAATGGCTCTACAGAGCCGTTTGTGGGACTTTTCCTTTTTTAAAAACATTCATAAAAATGACATAAAATGTCAAAAATAATGCTAATATATAAAATAAACAGCGTTTTTTGGTGAAAAAAATTTAAATCTACCACCTTTTTACCACCTTTTTTTAGCACCTTTTTCCGTTTTTCGGTAAGTTTTCGGTAATTTTTCGGTAAACTTTCGGTAAGTTTTCGGTAATTTTTTGAAGTGGTAACATTTTAAGGTATGAGTTTATCGCACTCAGGTGCTATAAGTCAAATCTGGATGTCATCTAACCCATTTTGTCCCCAATATTTTTAATTTATATGATGTTTTTAGATATAATTTAAGACCTTCCGTTTTTGGGGCAGTCCCATAAGGAAGTAATCTCTATGTAGGTACGGTGTAACCCCGTGAGGGGTTGCACCGTTTCCTCTTTTTATGCCACATAGCGGAATTGTTGGGGATCTTTCTTGATTTCCTCTACAGAGCTTCTTAAGGTCAGCATTATCGGTATGAAATTGTTCTCGTTTTCTTACCTCACGGGCTGGGTGGATATGTGTTTCTCGTCTTATTTTACGGCGCTTGAACGTCCTGCACGGTCAATGCTTGTATCATTCTTCGGAACGCTCATATTCCCAATAGTAGCGTTATTCGTCATTACACCTTTTCTTGAACTGAACGGTGTTTGGCTCAGTTCTTTTGTTTCCTGTACCGCAAGTGCCGTATTCACCGTAATACTATATTCAACTTTGAAAGTCAATAAAAGAGAGGATTAAGAATAGCAAAAAAGCGCCGCAATCTGCGACGCTCTTTGCTTATGTTTATTATACAATTCCCATTGCGATCTCAACAAACAGTGCTACGATAACCACCAGTGCCGAGATAATAAAGCCGTGAATCATCGGACGGATGCCGGCTTTCTTCATACTTGAGAAAGAAGTGTTGAGACCTATGGCTGCCAAAGCACAGACCATAAGGAATTTACTTGCACTCTTTGTGCCGGAAACAACGGCTGCAGGAATCGGGAACACGCTTGCCACAATAGACATAGCAAGGAAACCAAGAATGAACCAAGGAAATATCTTTGTAATGCTGAAATTTGCCTTCAGTTCGCTTCCGTTTTGGCTGTTTGCAAGAGCTTCTTTACGCTTTAAGCGAAGCTGCACAAAAGCAAAGGTAATAACGGTAGGAATAATCGCAAGGGTTCTTGTGAGCTTTACCATTGTGGCAAAATCGCCTGCGCCTTCCGAGAAGGCATAGCCGGTTGCAACAACGGAAGAGGTATCGTTAACTGCCGTTCCTGCCCAAATACCAAATGCCTGATCGGTCATCCCCATTGCTTGTCCCATAATAGGAAACAGCACGATCATTGCCATATCGAACAGGAAGGTAGCGGACAT
>JAZPYN010000031.1:0-29948 GCA_045544155.1 Acutalibacteraceae bacterium | reverse complement strand
GGTAGAATCCCATTTTGTAGAAACACTGTTGCCTTTGCCGTCAATTACAAGCAATCCGTTGTCATAAATAGTCCACGCTGTTCTGCTTCCGGAGCCTAATGTTCCCGTTGCATAAACCTCAATATCTGCCGCACTTGCCGTAAGGCTCAGCGGTGTCATTGACAGAAACATCACCAATACAAGCATAATGCTTATGAGTTTGTTTGTTTTTTTCATAGGGTTTCCTCCTTGGTTGTTAAGTGCAGAGTGCAGAATTATAATTATTACATTATTCATTCTGCGTTTAATAATGAGCCATTTTGCATTCGCAAACGGGATTCAGACCGAAAAGCCTGTTAAAGAAATTGACTATCTTCCATAAGAAGCCCATAAAACCGTCTCGGTGGCATACATGCTCGCAGTTTACCGCCTTTTCAATCTTTGCTTCAATCGCCGCTATACCGTCCGCAGCATCTGCGTGGGTTTCGGGGTCAGATTCTTTGATTGCCGCAAGGTCTGACTTGATTTCAGCAATAAGCTGTGCATATTCCTCGCCCGTGTGAGTTTCTTCAAACTCTGCGATTTTTGCTTCAATCACAGTGTAATCGGGAATTATCAACGTGCCGTCTGCAATTCCTTTTTCAATCGTGTCACAGATTTCGTTAACGCCGTCTGCAATGCCGTCAAGTATATACTGTTCATCCGTGGTATAGTTGTTTTTTATGCCTGTATTTCCAAGATATTCGTCAGCAATTTTCCCGACCTGTGTGCGAATATACTCCTTTGTATCCTCAATAAGGCTGTCGGCATATTCATTGATAAGGCTGTTATAACGGTCCATAGCTGTATCATATTCGCTGTAATCAGCTTGTTCAATGCCGCAGATGCACTCATCGGTATTGTCAAAGCTGTGATTGTGGCTATCAACCTTCAGCTCCAGATATTTTTCATTTTTGAGAGTCGATGCATCGCGGACGGGAACAAACTCACCGTCGGGAGAGGTTTTTGCAAATATATATGAGTTTTCGGGAGCACCTTCAGCTATCAGAAAACTTCCGTCGCTGTAGAGCATTCCGTCAGGAGAACTACCCTTGAAGATTGCCCCCGGAGCTATTGTTAAGCTTCTGTGGTTGGATATGATTTTTTGGTTATCACTTGAAGCGGTCAGAGTGCCCCCATTGAGAACAACATCATTGGAGAAAGCAGAGTTGTTTTTTGCAGAAATCGTAACGTTGCCACCGTTTTGAGTATAAGGTGTGCATATGGTCGAATAACCTGCTCCTTCCGCAGTTGCCGTAACACTGATATCACCGCCGTTCACGGTTAATTCTCCGTCCCAACCGCTATTCGTAATAAAATATCCTTTTGTTGTTACCGAAAGAGATGCGTTTTCTTCTGCATTGATAATAACATCCACATTCCAGTTTGCAATTGCATAGCTTAGACTGGGAACTATTGCATTATCACCGGAAAGGGTTATGGTTATACTTTCGTCAATATCTGAAGATAATAAATAATGGTTAAACGTAAGATCTTTGAACGTAACATCAACGCCGTAATCGTCAATAATTTGCATTTGGGGATTGTTTCCGGTAAAAACAAAGCCGTCCGGGTCGTAATTATTATCATCAATATAGTAATAATCTGTTTCTGTATTTGAAACATCGACAACAGTTGGCACACCGTCACTTTCAGCAGCAAAAGCGGTAAGCGGTGCAAGGGCAAAAATCATTGCCGCAACAAGCAGTGCGCTTATGAGTTTTTTTGTTTTTTTCAAAAAAATCATCTCCTTAATGATATTGAATAAAATTTATATATAACCTTTCGGGTCAATTGCTTTCTTTTTCGACAAAGTCAGTAAACTCTGCAAGGACACGTTTGCCTAAGCCGCGGCAATCCATCGCAAGAACTCTGTCGATTTTTTCTTGGCGAATTTCTGCCGGTATATTATATATGCCGAGAATCTGATTTAATGCGGAAGATATTCTGACATCAAGCGGCACCGAGGCTTCATTTGAAATAATAGTTGCGTAATCTATACCCTGAACCAGTATCTCCGCTTCAACAAATTGCTCATGGGTCCAACCCTTGCAATAGTCTGCAAGAAGTTTCTTTGCTCTGTTCACGTGATTTTCTCGCAGATAATCGAGACACATTCTGCTTTGAAATGCAGAAACGAAAAAATCCCTCGCAATCTCGTTTTCTTCACACGCCGCCGCAACAGTCATAAGCTCAATACATATTGACAAAACGGAGCCGACACCCATATCTGCCTCATAATCGATCAGCTTCCCCTGAAACTCGCACAGCATTTCGACAAGCTCTACAAGCACATGCTCCTTTGACGGAAAATAGAAGGTAAAGTTGCCCTTGCTTATATTCAGCTCATCACATACCGCTTTGACAGTGGTTGCCGTGTATCCGACTTCAAGAAACATCCGTATTGAAACACGGAGAATTTTGCTCCGCGTACTTTCTTTTCTTTCTTGAACAGTCATATTCCCCTCCTGTAAAACGTACAAAACAAATTAGTACGTGTACTATTCATAATTTAGCACACGTACTATTTTTTGTCAATGGTTTTTTTTAAAAAATTCAACCGACCAAAAACTCTCTCGAGTTCGATTCTCCATTGTATAAAAAAAGAAGAGCACGCAAAAGCGTACTCTTCTTTTTGGTGACCCGGACGAGAATCGAACTCGTGTTACCGCCGTGAAAGGGCGGTGTCTTAACCTCTTGACCACCGGGCCGGGTTTAGCCGAAGCTATTGCTCCGACTTAAAAAATGGTAGCGGCAGTGGGACTCGAACCTACGACACTCCGGGTATGAACCGAATGCTCTAGCCAACTGAGCTATGCCGCCACAAAAAGCTTGTTCATTATATTATATTTTGTCCCGGTTGTCAATACTTATTTTTAAAAAAATATAATTTTTTAAAAAAGACAACGGCTAAATTACATTTCTGTAATTCAGCCGCTTTTCATTGAGTTAAATTACTGCTCAACAGTGTAAACGCTGACCTTCTTGCGGTCACGACCCATACGCTCAAATCTGACAACACCGTCAACCTTTGCGAAGAGAGTGTCATCGGAGCCCTTGCCAACGTTTGTGCCGGGATGGATGTGTGTGCCGCGCTGTCTTACAAGGATGTTACCTGCAAGAACGAACTGACCGTCTGCACGCTTTGCGCCAAGTCTCTTGGACTCGGAATCACGGCCGTTACGGGTGGAACCCATACCTTTTTTATGAGCAAAAAGCTGAATGTTTATCTTAAGCATTTGTGTTACCTCCGTAAATTACTTTGATGCTGCGAGGATAATCCTTCGCAAGCGTCCTGATGTGAGCTTCAAGCCCGTCAAGCAACTTAGCGGCTTCTGAGGATTCTTCGAGCAGCTCAAGGAGCATATAGCCGTCGTCAGCCTCTGCCTTTGACCTGACCTTTAAAAAATCCGTAATCGTGTTTGCGGTGAGATAGGCTGCAGACGAAACCGCCGCACAGACAATATCCTGCCCTGCTTCGGCATAACCTGCGTGACCGCTGCACTCAAACCCGATATTTGCCTTGCCCGAACGGACAAACTTAAAGCGAATCATAGCTGATCAGCCGTTGATAGCGGCAATCTCAACCTTAGTGTAGGGCTGTCTGTGACCCATCTTGCGCTTCTCGTTCTTCTTGGGCTTATAGGTGAAGACAACGATCTTCTTTGCCTTACCGTTCTTGATAGCCTTAGCTGTGACTGTTGCACCCTCAACGTAGGGAGCGCCAACCTTGATGGAGTCGTCGGAGCCTACTGCGATAACCTTGTCGAAGACAACCTCGCTGTCAGCTTCAACATTGAGCTTCTCGATGTAAAGTGTGTCGCCGGCAGATACCTTATACTGCTTGCCGCCGGTCTCAATGATTGCGTACATTTTTCTACCTCTTTTATTAAGTCTCGCTATTCAGGGGTACCGCCCGTGAGAGAGCGGATTTGGGCACAATTATAGTGCAACCCGTAATATGCGGCTTAAGTAGTATAACACAAGGGTCGGAGTGTGTCAACACCTTTTTTTGAAATTATTTATACTTCTTTAAAACACCTGTTTTGTTGACAACAGTGACAAGTAAAGTTGCGCTGACAATACCTGCAACAGCCTGCACACCGTTGGGAAGGATATTGACAGCCGACTCAACAAAGCCGTACATAAGGCCTTCAAACACATAGTAGCCGCCAATCATTACGAGCTCTGCAATAATACCGCTGAGTATGTATGCAACTGACTTATACTTGATTTTACCGACTGCTTTTATCAGCAGATATGCTGCCAAGGCAACAAGTCCCTTTATCACAAATGTTGCAGGTGCATAAACGGCATAGCCCAGAAACAAATCGGCAAGAGCTGAGCCGATACCTGCGGCAAGAAAGCCGTAAAGCGGACCGAGCAGCCAGCCTGAAATAAGCACGAAGCAATCGCCGAGATTTATGTAACCGTGAAGCGGCGACGGAATATGGATAACAAGCGTTGCCACACAGGTGACAGCCGCAAGCAGTGCCGCAAATACGAGATTCTTGAGATTGTTTTTCATTCCAAAAGTCACTTCCTTTGCTAATAATTTTATTACTATACAAATCCCGTGTCAATCTTCATATTTAACAAATGAACACAATTCTAAAAATGAAATTTTGTTGTTTTTTCTTTTTTATTTAATACATTGAATATAATACGGTTTTCTGCTATAATCACAGCATAATAATCGGGAGGTAAAAACCTATGACTTTCGAAATAAAAGGCAAGGATTTTATCAAGGACGGCAAGCCAATAAAGCTGATTTCGGGTGCGGTGCACTATTTCCGCAATATGCCCGACACCTGGAATGACATTTTCAAAAAGCTTAAAGCTATGGGCTGTAACTGTGTCGAAACCTACTGTGCATGGAATATGCACGAAAAGCAGCCGGGCGAATACGATTTCACAAACAACCTTGATATTGCATCTTTCATAAAAGCCGCAGACGAAGAAGGTCTTATGGCTATTGTCAGACCGGGACCTTATATTTGCTCCGAGTGGGAATTCGGCGGTCTGCCGTGGTGGATTCAGGCTGACGAAGACATTGAAATACGCTGTATGAACAAGGCTTACATAAAGCATTTCGACCGTTACCTTGACCGTATGTGCGATGAAATCCGTCCTCTGCTGTGCACAAACGGCGGCAACGTAATTATGGTGCAGTGTGAAAACGAATACGGCTACTACGGCGACGATAAAGAATACCTTAACTACCTCAAAGAGGGCTTTATACGCAGAGGTATTGATGTGCCGCTCTTCACATCTGACGGTACAAGCAAAGAAGACCTGCTTGACGGCACAATCGACGGCTGCCTTGCAACGCTCAACTTCGGCAGTAAGGTTGAAGAAAACTTCAGAACACACGACGAACTTTATCCCGACAGCCCGAAGATGTGTATGGAAATGTGGAACGGCTGGTTTGACGCATGGGGCGACGAAAAGCACCACACAACCTCTGCCGAGGACTACGCAAAGGTTGTTGACGATATGCTCGCACGAGGCAGCCTTAATATGTATATGTTCATAGGCGGCACAAACTTCGGCTTCACCTCAGGTGCAAACCACTACGAAAAATATCTGCCTGACGTAACAAGCTACGATTACGATGCACCGCTCACCGAATGCGGCGACACAACAGCAAAATACTACGCAGTAAGAGAAGTAATCAAAAAATACATCGACTATCCTCTGCCTGAAGTGCCTGCAAACCGCGAGAAAAAGGCATACGGCAGAATCACGCTTGGCGAGTCCGTCGGCTTCTTCGATATGATTGATGTACTTTCAAAGCCGATTCATTCCGACGTACCGAGATGTATGGAACACTACGGCACAGGCTACGGCTATATCGCGTATCAGTCAACCCTTAACCGCGATTACGATGATGTTGAGCTGACATTCAGCGAAATCGGCGACAGAGCACACATTTACATCAACAAAAACCTCATCGGCATTGTTTACACAAACGACGAGAAGCTGAGCGTTAACATCACCGCAAGGCGAGGTGACGTACTCACAATTCTCTGTGAAAATATGGGCAGAACCAACTTCGGCCCGAAGATGATGAAGAAAAAAGGTATCGCAGGCAGATGCCTTATTGATGACAGAATCCATTTCAACTGGAACGTATATCCCCTGCCGATGGACAACCCGGGTCTGCTCACATTCAGCAATAAAAAAGCAGAAGAAAAATCCGTATTCTACAGAGGATACCTTAATGTTGACGAAGCAAAGGACACATTCCTCAGACTCGACAATTTCACAAAGGGCTTTGTAACCGTCAACGGATTCAACATAGGCAGATACTGGGAAATCGGCCCGCAGAAAACGCTTTATATCCCTGCTTCCCTCCTTCACGAAGGTGAAAATGAAATTGTTGTATTTGAATCCGACGGCATCAAAGGTGAGCCTGAAATCGAATTCTGCGACAAGCCTGTGTTAGAATAATGGAAAAGCAATTACCCAAACGAAAGAAAATAAGATTATCTGATTACGATTATTCGACACCCGGTGCGTATTTCATTACAGTGTGTACGGCAAACCGAGAGAAAATTTTTTGGTCTGACCGTAGGGGCGAACTGTGTTCGCCCGCCATTACGCTGACGGATATCGGAATAATAACAGATAATGAAATTCAAAAAATAAACATAACATATGACATTGTTCGTGTCGAGAAATATTGTATTATGCCCGATCATATACATTTCATCATTTCTATCACAGGCGATGAAAACGGGCGAACACAGTTCGCCCCTACGATATCGAGGATAATCAAACAATTCAAAGGATCAATCACAAAACAAATCGGCAGAGCAATCTGGCAGAAATCATTTTATGACCATGCAATACGTAATCAGCAGGACTATGATGAGATATGGCAATACATTGACAACAACCCTTTAAAATACTCCCTTGAAAAACAAGAAAAAGGAGCACGTAATGGACAGTAAGATAATACGCGACTTTGCCCCATCGAAAAACAATAATCGCAATAGCGAAGGTGCGTTTATTACGCTGAAAAACGGTAATATTATGTTTGCATACTCACGCTACGGCGGCGAAGGTGATGACGACGGTGCGGCGGCAGATATATACGCAAGCATTTCGTCTGACGGAGGCGAGAGCTTCGGCGAGCCGTATCCGCTCATAACTCACACCGAGATGAATGCAGACAACATTATGTCTGCAAGCTTTATGCGTATGGCAAACGATGACATAGGTCTGTTTTTCCTTGCAAAAACAAAAACCGTCAACTGTCTGTGCTACCTCATCCGCTCAAGTGACGAGGGCAAGACATGGAGCAATCCCGTACTATGCAGTGAGGACAGCGGCTACTTTGTAGTAAACAACGACCGACCCGTACGCACAATAAGCGGCAGGATACTTATACCTGCTGCAAAGCACGGCACTGTATGTCTGCCCGGCAGTAAATTCCTTGACGATATCCTGCCCGGTGTGCTCTATGTTTTTGCATCCGATGATGACGGATTCACCTGGTACAAGCTTTTTTCAGGGCTTACCCTGCCCTACTGTGCAGGTTGTACAACAGGTGTGCAGGAGCCGGGGCTGCTTGAATTGCCCGACGGCAGACTGTGGTGCTATATCCGCAACAATTCGGGCAGACAGTACGAAACATTTTCCGACGATGACGGTGCAAGCTGGGACGAGCCTACACCCTCACGCTTCACAAGTGCGACTTCTCCGCTTTCGACAAGACAACTTCAGGACGGCAGAATAATTGCCGTGTGGAATCCCGTACCTGTTTACAACGGCAGAAGCGAAGAAGTTGAAGGAGTATGGACGGGCGGCCGCACTCCGCTTGCAACCGCATTCAGCACCGACGGCGGCAATTCATTTGCAGAGCCTGAATTAATCGAAACAGACGAAAGGTCGGGCTATTGTTACACTGCAATTCACGAAGCGGAAGACGGCGGCATACTGCTTGCCTACTGTGCAGGCTCGGTTGAAGACGGCTGCACACTCAACCGTTTAAGAATAAGAAAAATAACGAGGTAAAGCTATGAAAGTTATAAGGCAGACAGGCTATGACAAAATTTTTCCTTACATCGCATATATCCCCGAAACCTTAAGCGACAACCCTGCACTGATAATTCAGCTGCACGGTGCAGGTGAAAGAGGCAACGGTACGGATGAGCTTGACAAGGTACTCGTGCACGGCTTTCCCAACATTGTAAACGACGAAAACCTCAAAGACTGCATTCTCATTATGCCCCAGTGTGCCTGCGACAGCTTCTGGGTTGCAAGGATAGAAAGCATCAAAAAATTCATTGACCGGGCTATTGAAGAATTTTCGGTTGATATCAGCAGAGTTTATCTTTGCGGAATCAGTATGGGCGGCTACGGCACATGGAATACGGCTATGGCATACCCCGATATGTTTGCCGCAATAGCACCCTGCTGCGGCGGCGGTGCGGCTTGGGGTGCATCGATACTGAAAATGCCTGTATGGGCTTTTCACGGACTTGCCGACGATGTTGTACTGCCCCGCAATACAACAGATATAATTGATAAGCTCAGACAAACTAACCCCGATGTCAGGTGTACACTTTACGAGGGTGTCGGTCACAACTGTTGGGAAAAAGCATTCTCGGAAGAGCTGCTTGAGTGGATGCTGGAAAAGAAAAAGTAATTAGGAGTTAGGAATTAGGAATTAACATTACAGTAAACTTGATATAAAAATAACAACGGGCGAACACAGTTCGCCCCTACAAATTGATTTTAAGGAGGTTATATATTATGTTTTTTCGATTCAACATCAATCTTACTGAAGAAGATTATCTCGCTTTCAGTCAATTCACTTCGTTCGAATCTGTTCTCGGAAAAAAACAACTCACTAAAAGCCGTATAGTGTTTATTGCTCTTATGGCTTTTATGGTTGTGCTTCTCTTGATTTTATGCAGATTTACGTTGCCTGCTATAGGTTTTGCAATATTTGTCACACTGATTACCTTAATTTATATGTTGCTGTTAAAAAAGATACTCACGCTCAACATTAAAGCACAGATAAAACGAATGAAAAAAACAGGCACACTACCTTGTGATTTTGAATCTGTATACGAGTTTAATGAGGAAAGCATCACAGAAACAAGCTCAACTGCACGCACCGAACAAAGCTACAGGGCAATCGAGAAGATATGCGTAGTCAAAGACCGATATATTCTTCTTTACAACAGCAGTATCAGTGCTTACATACTACCGATACAACAAATCAAAGCACAGTCGAATGCAGATGAATTTTTACGCTTCATTTCTGAAAAATGCAATACGGTTGAATATTATTAAGTCATAACGGGCGAACACAGTTATATTTTTTAATTTTAACAAGGTATATCTATGACCAAAACAGAATTTCTTGAACTATGTAAAAGCAACAACATCTCAACAGATCTGATTCATTTTGAAAATTCTGTTGCAGACGGATATTATATATTAAAAAATCATCACCGTTGGGAAGTCTTTTACCGTGAACGCGGAAAAAATTACGATTGTGTCGGTTTCCCTTCAGAAAGTGATGCGTTAGAATATTTGCTTGAAAGATTATTTCATAAATGAACAACTTACTGAAACGAAAACAAATCCGCATAAAAGATTACGATTATTCCACACCCGGAGCGTATTTTATTACCGTTTGTACTGCAAATCGAGAGAACCTCTTCTGGTCTGACCGTAGGGGCGAACTGTGTTCGCCCGCCAATGTTTCCCTATCTGATATCGGTATAGTTGTGGATAATGAAATTCGAAAATTAAATTCGGTGTATGATGCGGTTAAGGTTGATAAATATTGCATTATGCCGGATCATGTTCATTTCATAATTTCCATAAACACTGATGAAAACGGGCGAACACAGTTCGCCCCTACGATATCACGGGTAATAAAGCAATTGAAAGGGTCTATTACCAAACAAATAGGAAGACCCATTTGGCAAAAATCGTTTTATGACCACGGCATACGGAATCAGCAGGATTATAACGAGATTTGGGAACATATCGAGAATAATCCATTGAAATGTCTATCAAAAAATACACCATGCATTTATAACAACATCGTTATCCAATAAATAACGCCGTATACAAATGCGGCGGCGGTGCCGTAGACGATGACAGGGCCTGCAATTTTGAACATATTTGCAGCTGTGCCGAGGATATTACCCTCGGTTTTAAATTCCATTGCAGGTGAGACCACGGAGTTTGCAAAACCCGTAATAGGTACAATTGTGCCTGCGCCCGCATAGCGTGCGATTTTATCAAAGACACCTGCAGCCGTAAGGATAGCCGCAATCGCAATAAGCGTTATAGCAACAAGAGTTGATGCGGTATCCTTATCCGCTCCGAGGTAAATATACAGCGTGCGGAATGCCTGACCGATTGTGCAGATTCCTCCGCCGAACAAAAAAGCAAAAAGCGTATTTTTGATTTTAGGTGACGGCGGCACAGTATTGTGCACCATATTTTTATATGTTTTTTTATCCATAAAAAATCTCCCCTTTTGCAGATTATTTTCTGCAGGAAAGGAGGTTTTATACAAATCAAAGACCGAAGATTTTAAAATTCACCATAGCAACCCTCAGTCAAAATCACAAGCGATTTTGACAGCTCCCTTCAAAGGGAGCTTCTGACAAACAAATTTACAATGATATTTGCTGCAAAAGTGTTGATTAAAAGTATTATATATAATAAAATATTTTCATCAACCGAAAGAGAGACAAAAAATGAAAAACGTTGTACTTATAGGTATGCCGGGTGCAGGCAAGAGCACAATCGGCGTACTGCTTGCAAAATCGATGCTCTACAGCTTTGTTGACACTGACCTGATGATACAGAATGCCTACGGCAAAAGCCTTTGCGACATTATAGACGAAAACGGTACGGATAAATTCTTGAAAATTGAAAACGACGTAATCTGCTCGGGCGAGTTTAGCCGAAGCGTTATTGCAACCGGCGGCAGTGCGGTATATGGCAAAGAAGCTATGAAAAAACTCGCTGAAAACGGAATTATCATTTACCTGAAATTACCGCTCAGCGAAATAGAATGCAGACTCGGTGACATCCACACAAGAGGTGTTGCAATGAAAAACGGCACAACCGTAGCAGAGCTTTACAACGAGCGTAAATCTCTCTATGAAAAATATGCAGACATAACGCTCAACTGCTCGGGACTTACAGCCGAACAATGCGTTGACGGAATAATTGAAAAGGTTAAATAAAAACACGGAGTGCACATCAGATTATCTGTGCACTCCGTATTAATTTTTTACTGATATATCCTTACGTAATCAACAATAAATTCTGTGTGATATGTATCCTTATCAAGCTCTGCAAGCTTTGCCTCGTCGGGAATTTCAAGCGAAACGATTACATCCTCAAGCACCTCGGAAACGCCGTTGCCGAAGGATGAGCGTGCTGTTTCAACACCGTTGATGTAAAAGATGTATTCATCATCAGTCCACTCAAGGCCGTAGGTGTTGTACTCTTCGTAGATATTCTTGCCGTAGAATGCGCCGAGATTTCTGGACTGGAAGCCCTCCTGCACACCGTCAACACCTGCACAGTGAATAGTCTGCGAAACTGAGTTTTTGCCAATTGTTGCATCCCAGCTCATCGACTCAAAAATATCTATTTCGGCACCGCCTACGCCGCCCTTTGAAACAGAAGCGGTATAGGGTGCATCAGCCTGAATCCAGAAAGCAGACCAGAAGCCGCCGCCTGCATTACACTTACAACGGATTTCAAAGTAGCCCTTACAGTATCTCTCTTTAAGCTTGACCATACCTGTGTACCAGCCCTCGCCGTATGTTCCGTCGGTCTGGTAGTCACCTGTAATAATCATATTGCCGTCTTCGACCTTGACCTGACTCTCGGCATTGAATCCGCCTCTGCGGGGGCCGCTGCCTCTGTAATCCCATATGCTTGTATCAAGCTGAGTGCCGTTGAATTCATCCTCAAAAACAAGCTCATAGCCCGCAAGGTCAAGTGCTTCGCCACGGGGAGTAGTGGGTGTATCAAAAATTATAAGACCGAAGACCTCTGCGATTGCAACGATTGCCGCAATAATCTTCACAGGGGAAAAAGAGAAAAGCTGTTTGAAATAACCGCCGAGCTGATGAAAGCCCCAGAGCTGTCTGTAAGCAAACTTGAGTTTTTCTGTCAAAAACTTATCTAACATTTTATCATCCTCTTTTACAGTTTAACTTTGAAAACGACCTTTGTTGCCTCGGCACTTTCTGCGCCTGCATTGACACAAGGTTTGTGTGCATCTTCCGGAAGAAGATAAACAAAAGTGCCTGCATCAAGAAGTATGCTGCTGACATATTCGGGGTCGGCATAGAAGGCTATATCGCCGCCCTTTGAAAACTCTTCGCTCAGCTCAACCTTGCAGTCTGAAATATGTGCCCAGTCGATACGCTCGACACCCTTGAGCACAATCTGCACGTCGGCATATTTGCGGTGAGCCTCGAGCTGTTTTGTTTCGGCGGCGCCGGTAATGTTGGTAGCTATACTTGCGGTAAGCTTATCTGCAATAAGCTCATAGCTGCCGTCGGGCTTGGGATTTTCGAAATACTCCTTTACAAAATCGTATACCTTTTCAAATTCCGGGCATACGCTGTAGTAAAGCTTAAGATCGTCAATTTTACCTGTTATCATTGGAAATCCCCTCCGTTTATAATTAAGTTAAAATAATTATAATATATATACTTTTTTTGTACAATAGATTTAACAAAAAATTGACATTATTCCTTTATTCGTGTCTTTTCGCTCGGCAAAATGCAATAACCTCCTCAAAAAAAAGTGTGCAACCTGCACAAACTGAGGTTTGACAAAAAAACGCTGTTTGGTGTTGTATCCGATTTTTATCAAACTGATGTTTTATTCATTGACGAGGCAGTTTTTTGTGGTATAATATGTATTACGACACACGAAATCGTATGGGCTTTTTGCCTTCATCAACTATATCAGAGGGAGTTTGTTTTACTATGTATGTTAAAGATGTAACTGTTCAGAACCAGGTTGGTCTTCACGCTCGTCCTGCAACATTCTTCATCCAGAAGGCAAATGAGTTCAAGTCTTCTATTTGGGTAGAAAAAGAAGATCGCCGCGTTAACGCCAAGAGCCTTCTCGGCGTACTTTCACTCGGCATTATGGGCGGCACAGACATCCGCATCATCGCAGGCGGTGTTGACGAGACACAGGCTGTTGACGAGCTTGTTCGCCTTGTTGAATCCGGCTTTTCCGAGTAATTTTCTTTTTTAAGCACATCAATCGGTAAAATCATCTTGTCATGGCGTTTATCTCAGACACATGACAAGATTTTTTATTTCAGGGAGAATTGAAATGCAGAAATTCAAAACCACACTGATGGATGAAGCCGCACTTGTACGTGCCGTAAGACGAATATCGCACGAAATAGTTGAACGCAATAAGGGCACAGACAGCCTTGTACTTGTCGGAATCAAAAGCAGAGGTATACCACTTGCAAAAATGATAAGAGACAATATCAACGCACTTGAAGGGGTTGAGCTGCCGCTTGAAACGCTGGACACATCGCTCTACCGCGATGATATTACAAAGCCCGATTCAGCTCCTCCTGTACCGCTTTCAACTAACGTAACCGGTAAACGCATAATACTTGTTGACGATGTGCTCTACACGGGCAGAACTGCGAGAGCAGCCATAGAAGCGGTTTTCTCAATGGGGAGACCTGCAAGGATTCAGCTTGCAGTACTTATAGACCGCGGTCACCGTGAGCTGCCGATAAGGGCAGACTACATCGGCAAGAACATCCCGACCTCACACAGTGAAGCCGTTGCGGTATTCTTGCCCGAAATTGACGGCAAGGCAGGCGCAGTTATACTTGAAAACCAATAAAGCAAAAAGGTAGTATCTGAAACAATTCGGATACTACCTTTATCTTTTTGTAAGTCTTATTTAATCGGAGCTGACTGCATACCGTAGCAGTTTTCTGCAATCACCTCAAGAGTATATTCACCGTCGGGCAGATTTTCAAGCTTGATTGTAACCGTATCGGGAACCTCATAGTTATAATACTCTGCAAGAGTTTTGCCTACAGGTGTTCTGTTGCCGTCTGCATCAACAGCATAGGCTCTGTAAATGAATATCGGCATACCGTCCTTTGACTCAGCGGCAGCAAACGTAACCTTTTTGCCCTTTACCGTAAGAGCTGTATCCTCTTTAAATTCAGGTGCTTTTGAGCTTGCAAACTGCTGAATAGGTAAATACTTACGTTCAAACGGGCTTGAAAGCTCATATTCAACAAGATACTCCTCTGCAGTGAGGTCAACAGCTCTGAAGCGCATACGGTTGTTCGCATCCACCTCAACGACCCAGAAGCTTGCAACCTTCTTGTGTCCCTGTGGATGTACCGTACGCTCATCATCAACAGTCAGCTCGACATAGTAGAGACCGCCTGTGCCGAGTGCCGTAAACTCACCCTGCCATATCGAACGGGGGTCATTGATAGGATAGTGAGAGTGACCTGAGAAATGAACGATCTGCGGATAACTCTTAAAAATATCAGCAAAATAATTTACGCCCCAGCCGTCGAAATCGGAGCTGCCGTAAACAGTATTTGCAACGTGCTCGTGATGCATTACGAATATAGGCTTCAATGGGTCATCCTTGACAGCAGCGTTGAGCTGCTCGGTAAGCCACTCTCTCTGATACTCGCTGTAGTGGTCGCCGTCAGTTGCAGAAGCGGAGAGACCGATAAAGTGGAAGCCGTTGATAACCTCGTGAAAATCTGTAGGCTGACCTGTGATTTCGGTAAAATACTCGCCTGCACCAGGGTTACCGAGAGTGCGGCTGTCGTGCGATTTTGCTATAACAGAGAGAGCCTTTGTGCCGTCTTTGAGTACGGCATCCTGTGCAGCCTTGAAGCTTGCAAAGCCAAGTTTTGTACCGTCATCGGTAATATCGCCTGCCATAAGCACTGCATCAAGCTTATTGTATTCTTTGTCGTTTTCAGCTATTTCATAGCCAAGCTTAATCATTTCTTCGATGCGTGTTGTCTGAGTATCACCCACAGTTACAACGTGGGAATCACTGCTGATTATAAAGCGCATAACGGGTGTAAAATCACTTGTATCCTCAGGTGCTTCGGGCGAGACAAAAATAGATGTAATCGAAGCCAGAAAAGTCAGAAATGAAAGAAAAAAAGCTATTATACCGTTCATATTTATCCTCTTTCTCAATTAAGGCAAAGCAGGCGACACACCTGCTCTGCCTTTTACTTTTATTTTTTCTTATTCTTACGCTGTGCGCGAAGCTCAGCTGCATGTGCCTTTTCAGCGGCTTCCTTAGCAGCCTCTTCTTCGACGGCAAGGCGCTCAGCCTCATCAAATCTTACCTTGGCCTCGTCATACATAGCGTCAATCTCATCATAATGAGTATAGTTTTCTGCCATTGCTACAAGCTTTTTGGCATCAAGATAGGGCTTTGCGGCACGGTTATAAACAGCGTTGTCATCCGTTGCCTTTTTAAGCGCTTTTTCAACATCCTTAGCCTGTACCTTGAGCTCTTTTATAAGCGCTGTTGCTTCCTGTGCGGCGGCCTTATTCTTACTGTCTCTTGCCTGATAGAAAGCCTTGTATGCATTATCAATTCTTTCGTTGATTGCATCCTCCTGCTCAAAGAGCTTATCAAACTCAGTCGAGTCAAATTCTTCTATACCGCTCGGGAAGTGCTTTCTGGCAACCTTCTGCGCATAGAGACATTCTTTGATTCTTGCAATCTCAGCCTTGCGATATTCCTTATCGCTTTCTGTTTCGGTAGTAAGTACCTTTGCCGCGGCAAGGTCAGCCTTGGTTACAGAGAAAATATGGTCAAAGCCCGAAGCTACAAAAGCTTTTGCCGTTTCAAGCTGAGCTTTACCCTGAACCGTATTGAAGCGGTTAAGCTCATCCACAACAAACTGTGATGTAATAATCTTTTCGTTGTGCTCTTTGGCAGCTTTGAGTGCCTTACGTGCGGCCTTTTTCTCTTCTTTTGTCTTAGCTGATTTGATAGCAGATTTATCAGTCGGAAGCTTTTCTTTATTTATGTATTCTTTTGCTTCACGGACAAGCTCAATAGCTTTTACAAGGTCTTTATCGCTGAGAACACCTCTGCCGAAATCTTCAAACAGAGCACGCACCTGAAGCACTTTTATCATACCCTTTTGCTTAACCTCTGACAGATCGTAGAAGAAATAGGGTATAACATTCATTGCGGCACCGAAAACAGCCGTCATAATAAGTACTGAGAAAATGCTGAGGAATGTCGGTCTGTGATAAAGAACGTTATAAACATTGGTCGGGTCATCGATCTCTATACCCGAAGCAATAATTTCGGGAAGAAGCGCACTCAGCTTCGCATCGTTAAAGCCGATTTTTTCATAGATAATTGACTGCACGCTTGTTGTTGCCATCGTGACAACACTGCCGATAAGGCCGACAGCGGCAAACATACCGTCAATTCTTTCACCGGTAACATACTGCTGATAGTCACGGATATCAGCATTGAGACTGGGGGTAAGAATATGTGCAAATGAGCCGACAAGAGCATTCATCCACAGACACATCAATGCCATCCATATCATAATTGACGGATCGGCATATTTTACAACAGGGTAAAGCATACCGATAAAGAAGATATTTAAGGTATTTGTGAATATCAATGTGTTTTTCTTACCGAATTTATAAATACAAATAGGTGCAAGAAGCATACCCCAGAGTGAAGCGTTGCCGTACAGCGTGGTAAGAAGTGCATACTGAGGAGCAGTACATGCCTGCTGATAAGTATAAAGCCAAGAGAGTATACTATTTGCCATTCCCTCAAGGAAGCCCATCCAACCGGCAAGAGAAATAACCCAGAAATACTTATTTTTCATAACCGCTCTTACCGCATCAATAAACTTGATACGGATGACGTGAGTACGCGCCTGGATAATCTTCTCTTTGGTATTCTTATAAATGATAAGACTGAGAAGGAAGCCTATAATAAGTACAGGAGGCCATACAAAGCGATAAATACGGATATCAAACAAATCGCGCTTACCTGTGATAAGCTCACCTATAAGAGGAACGATCGCATTCGTAATTGAAGGTGCAAGTGAATCGGCAACTGCACGTATCGACAAAACATTGGAACGCTCCTGCGTATTTGACGAAAGAACAGAAACATAGTTATCGTATGCATCGTACAGGAAATTATAAAAGTACTGAAAACCGAGGTTAAAAATCAGAACAGTTGCGATTTTACCCGCATCATTCATCAGCTCATACGGTGCCCACACATAGCCTATTGAAAGCAAAACGGTAGGCAGACCCATACTGATAATATACGGACGGTACTTACCCTTACGGTTACGCGAATTATCAATAATCCTTGCACGCAGCATTGTCAGCGGGAAGCCCGCAATAACACACGCAACATAAATTGCATACATCTGCATCGGCTTTACGCCTATAGTATTACCTATAAAGGCATTGTTTGCCGAAATGATAGCCGCCTGAACAAAGGTAATAATACACTTTACACCGAAGCCGCCGCCTGCCAGCGAAACAATTTCCTTATAGTTCATATAGTTACCCAGAGGCGGAGTACGCCAATAGGTACGCACCTTTGTAATGCCTTCCTTGGCTTTATTTATCAATGACACTGCTAATCACCTGCTTCTTTTATTTTTTCTTTTTTTGGGGCTCATTCTCCTTGATCCATGCGACCATATCGGTAAAGGACTGCTCTGCACTCATAGGAGCATAGCCAAGGTCATCAGCAGCCTTTTTATATGTAAAGTTGCAGTTTGAGCAAAGCTTGCGTATTGAATAACGGGTAAAAAGCGGAGTCTTATCGAGAGCCTTGTAGTAAACCTCCATAATGGGAGCAACTGCATTTGCAAGACCGAGTGACAGCGGAATCTTCGGATCTTTTCTGCCGCAGATCTTTGCAAGGCAACTGATAAGCTCACCGCAGGTCATTACATCACCTGTAAGGATATAGCAGTGACCGGGGATACCCTTTGTAGAAGCAAGGTACATACCGTTTGCAACGTCACGTACGTCAACAAAGTTATACGCACCAAAAGTAAGTGTTACGGGGAAAGCACCGTTGACAAACATTCTTACCATTTCACCTACGCTTGAAACCTTGAAATCGTACGGGCCGATACATGCGCCGGGATGAGTAACAACTGTTTCAAGTCCGTCAACGCCGTTGTTATCAAGAACGTACTTTGTTGCAACAGCCTTTGTCTTTGCATATGTACCCTCAAGGTTATCGGGATTGAAGTCGTATATCTCAGCCATTACCTGATTATCAGGCAGAGGCGGAATAGCATCAACAGAAGAAGCGTAGACAAGACGCTTTACGCCGCACTTTTTACAAGCCTCGACAACATTCTTTGTACCGTCAACGTTTACACGCCATACAGGCTCGTCGTTGCCTGCCTTGATTTCAATCATACCTGCAAGGTGGTATACAACCTCTGCACCCTCAAAAGCCTTCTCAAGGCTTGCGGGATCTGTAACGTCGCCGTATACGCGCTCTGCATTGAAGCAGTCAAAAATCGGAAGGTCTTTTCTGATAAGGATTCTTACCTTTTCGCCGCTGTCGCAAAGCTTTTTGACAAGCGGATAGCCTACGTGACCGGATGCACCGGTAACGACACTGATTTTTTCAGACATTTTAATCTCCTCTTTCACTATATCTTTCAAAAAACTTAATATAATTTATTTATTAAAAATTCATCATTCATCGTCAATATCATCACCCTGATACAACTCATCAAGAAGTCCTTCAAAGTATTTATCAAGGTCTTTTTCATCATACGGCTCCTGCCCCCATAGCGCACGCTCATAGTCGAAGCTGTGCTCCTCCTCGGGAATCTCGCATACCGCCTCAACCTTCTGCCCTGTCATCCATAGAGATGGTGTTATACGCAATGTATACCCACAACTGCTTGGGGTAAGCCACTCGTGCGAACTTGCCTCGGGTATTGCGTAGCGTGACATAAGTACACCGATAATTCCGCCGTGAGTTACGACAGCAACCGACTCAACACCCGACTTGAGCATACCGTCAACTATACCCTCAAAGCCTTCGCATATACGCTTTGCAAACTCGGCATTGCTCTCGCCGAAGGGCGGGTCAACCCCCTCTTCACCTGCAAGCCAACGAGGAAAAAGGGTATGTTTTTCGAGTTCTTCTGCAGTTTTACCGTCAAACTCTCCGAAATTATACTCTATAAGTGACTCCATCGGCACGATCTCTTTATCAGGGTAGATTGCCCTTGCAGTATCTGTGCAACGTCTGAGAGGGCTACTGAAAACAACCTGTGCAGCGGGATATTTATAGCTGTTTATCAGCTCATTTAGCTGAGCAATACCCTGCTCACACAGAGGCGAATCCGTATGACCGAGGTAACGGCCATCGAGATTTTCCTGTGTCAGAGCGTTACGAATCAGATGAATTTTGTAGCTTTTCATATTAATCTCCGGAAAAATAATTTATGCTGTTGACTTTTGTCAAAACCTTTGTTATACTCTCTGTATACTTTTATGAACCAGGGGTAAATTATGGCTGTTGCTTTTTCAAATAGGATCACTACATTAAGAAAAGAACGCGGACTCAGCCAAAAAGAGGTTGCAATGAGTCTCGGTGTTTCGCAGGCACTTCTCTCACACTACGAAAAGGGTGTAAGAGAATGCGGCCTCGAGTTTGTCGTACGCTGCGCCGACTATTTCGGTGTTACCACCGACTACCTGCTCGGCAAGGATGACAGCAAGTACGGCACATACAACGCCCTTCTGGGTGAATACGGTAAAACCTTATATCAGGATAAGGATTATAAGCTTGACATCAGCACTATTCTGCTTTGCCTGAGTGCATTTGCAGAGCGCTTCAGCACTATGGACACAAAGCTTGGCGACAAGCTGCTGTGGGGTGCCGCAATATCCGAATATAAAATACTTGTTTCAAGTATCTGTGCAGGCAGATTTACACCGGACTGTGTCGATGTACCCGTAAGATGGGATGACAAGATGTTCCAGAATTTTGTAGACGCGGTTTATCAAGGCCTTTTCTACTCAGACAAAACCTTGCCGACTGCAAAAATACACAACGACAAGCTGCCGCCGTTTGCAAACACACTTGTCACCGCCGTTGAAGATTACGTTACCAAAATAGCGTCAAGCTATGATTCTGAAGAAGACTAAATCTTAATTTATGCCGCATCGCCGACAGACGGAGTGATCCGTCTGTCGGCTTTTTTCAGCTTAGCCCTTGAGTACGTTTTTATAAAGTCTGATATATTCGTTAGCAGAGCGATTCCAGCTGTTGTTGCACTCCATCGCTCTCTTTACAAGGATATTCCAACCCTCTTCATTCTGATAGCCTTCAACTGCACGGCGGATAGCGTGAAGCATATCGTGTGCGTTATAGCGTGCAAATGTAAAGCCGTTGCCCTCATTGTCACCGCTGTCGGTAATTGTGTCCTTAAGACCGCCTGTTTCACGAACGATCGGAATTGTACCGTATCGGAGAGCAACCATCTGCGAAAGGCCGCAGGGCTCACTCTTGGAGGGCATAAGGAAGATATCGGCACCTGCATAAATTTTGCGTGCAAGGTCAGGCACGAAGCCTATACGCAGACCGAGCTGATTGGGATATCTTGCAGCCATCTCCTTGAAGAATTCCTCATACTGCCAGTCACCCGAGCCGAGCACAACAAACTGAATATCGGTCGTTGCGAGAAGCTCATCGAGAATGACCTTAATAAGGTCGAGGCCCTTGTGTGATACAAGGCGTGTTACGAGACCGACAACGGGTGTGCGCTCATTTACGGGAAGATTAAACATCTTCTGAAGCTCTGCCTTGTTGACTTTCTTTGCAGAGAAATCTTCTGCATTATAGTTTGCAAAAATATCCTTATCTGTTTCGGGGTTGTAGTTGTCAACATCAATACCGTTGAGAATGCCCGACAGCTTGAATCTTCTCTGGGCAAGGATATTGTCGAGACCGTGGCTGAACCACGGGTCGAGAATCTCGTTAGCATAAGAGGGGCTGACGGTTGTAACTACATTAGCTGTTTCGATTGCACCCTTCATAAGGTTTACACAGCCGTTGTACTCAACAATATGCTCTGTGCCGGGCTGCATACCGAGAACATCACCAATAAGCTCCATACCATAAACGCCCTGATACTGGATGTTATGGATTGTGAAAACCGTCTTGATATTCTCCCAACCGGGCTGGTCAGCATACATTGTTGAGTAGTATACGGGTGTCATGGCTGTCTGCCAGTCATTACAGTGAATAATGTCGGGCTTGAAGCCGATATGAGGAATTATCTCAAGCACTGCACGTGCGAAGAAAGCAAATCTCTCCGCATCGTCATAGTGGCCGTAGATACGGTCACGCTTGAAATAATACTGGTTATCAAGAAGATAATAGATAACACCGTTATGGCGTGCCTCGAAAATGCCGCAGTACTGTCTGCGCCATGCAACGGGCACTGAAATATGGGTAACAAATGTCATAGAGTCCTTAAGCTCCTGACGGATTGTATCGTAAAGCGGCATAACAACACGAGCGCCGATAAGCCTTTTACGAAGTGCCTGCGGGAGTGAACCTGCAACATCGGCAAGTCCGCCACTGGCGATAAAGGGGAGCGCCTCACTGGCAGCGTATAAAACCTTCATATCTGTCTCTCCTTATTCTTAAAATCTATTTAAATCTGTCAGATTACGATTCTCTTACCGACGTATATCGGGAAATCGTCTGCACCGACAAGAGTCTTGCCGGGCTTGATCACTACAGCCTTGTCAAGAATCACGTTTTCGATATGCGCACCAGCACCAATGAAGCAATCCTGCATAATTACGCAGTTTTTGACAACTGCGCCCTTTTCAACCTTGACGCTTCTGCTGAGCACGCTGCTGTCAACCTCGCCTTTGATATCACAGCCGTCAGAAACAAGGCTGTTTGTAACAGAGCTGTCGATAGCATAGAGAGCAGGCATATCGTCACGCACCTTTGTGTAAACAGGACGGTTTTTATTGAAAAGGCTGTTTCTGTTTTCACCGTCAAGAAGCATCATATTTGCACGGTAGTAGGTATCGAGCGAATCGATTGAAACTACAAAGTTATCTGTTCTCATAGCACAGATACACAGGCTCTTTACATTAGCCTGGAAAACATCGATACCGATACTTGTCTTATGCATTGCATAAGCTTCGTTGATAAGCCTCTCAAGCAAAGCCTTCTTCATAAAGAAGATGTTGAGCGAATAATCGGCATCATCAGAAGGTACACCTACCGCAATGGAGTTTACTCTTGAATCCTCACCGATATCGTATGTCATAAGGTTAGAGAGTGCGGGAGTCTTACCGCGCTTACAGACAACGCTGATATCAGCGTTCGATTCCTCATGGAATTTCATAAGCTCATCAATGCTGAAATTCATAACAACATTACAGTCAGCAATCAGAACATACTCCTCTTTGGAACGGCTGATGAAGTGCATATTGCCCTTGAGCGACTCAATACGGTTGTCGAAAGTACCTGTCTCGGCAAAGCCGAAAGGCGGAAGAAGATACATACCGCTGCGCTTACGGGAAAGATCCCACGGCTTACCTGTACCAAGGTGATCCATAAGTGACTGGTAGTTGCTCTTTGTGATAACGCCTACCTTGCTGATGCCTGCGTTAACAAGATTTGAAAGTGTGAAATCTATAAGACGGTATCTGCCGCCGAAGGGTACCGAGCCCATTGTACGCATATTGGTAAGCTCGGGAATAACCTCATCATAAGCGTTTGAGTGGATAATTGCGAGAACGTCATTAGCTCTTATCATTTTTCATTCCTCCTCACTTTGCGGCAGGCACATCTTCGCCTGCCATAGCTTTGGGAGCTACCTTTGCACCTGCGCCGACTGTTACACCTGCGCCGACAACTGCTACGCCCCAATCATCACGGTTTACTACGTTTTCGGGCTCCTCGCCGACAACTGCGTCGGACTCGATAACTGCGTTTTCAGCTACGATAGCATACTGAACAACTGCGCCCTTCTTGATAACCGTACCGGGCATAATGATTGAAGAATGAACCTTTGCGCCCTCCTCGACAACAACGTCTGCGAAAAGAACGGAGTAATCAATCTCGCCGTCGATACAGCAACCCTCTGCCATCATTGAATTCTCAACCTTTGCGGTTGAGGATACGAAGTGAGGCGGTGATGCGGGTGACTTGGAGTAGATTCTCCACTCGTTATCGGAAAGGTCAAGGTCAACCGACGGACGGAGAAGGTCGAGATTTGCTTCCCACAGGCTGTCGATTGTACCGACATCCTTCCAGTAGCCGTCAAAGTGATATGCGAAAAGTCTCTCGCCTGCTTCGTGCATTGCAGGAATGAGGTTTTTACCGAAGTCGTTGCTTGAATTCGGGTCAGCCTCATCAGCAAGAAGGTAAGCTCGAAGCTTCTTCCATGTAAAGATGTAAACACCCATTGAAGCCTTGTTGCTGCTGGGGACTTCGGGCTTCTCTTCGAATGCTGTGATGGCACCGTCATCGTCAACAAGCATCAGACCGAAACGGGAAGCTTCATCCCACGGAACTTCGAGCATAGCAATTGTACAGTCTGCATTCTTCTCCTTGTGGAATGCGAGCATCTTTGAGTAATCCATCTTATAGATGTGGTCACCCGAAAGAATACAGACATACTCGGGGTCATATCTGTCGATAAAGTTGATATTCTGGTAAATTGCGTTTGCTGTGCCCTTATACCACTCGCTGCCCTTGATCTGCTGATAGGGAGAAAGGATATGAACACCGCCGCTTGCACGGTCAAGGTCCCATGCAGCACCGTTGCCGATATAATCGTTAAGCTCAAGCGGCTGATACTGTGTAAGTACGCCGACTGTGTAAATACCTGAATTTACGCAGTTGGAAAGAGGGAAATCAATAATTCTGTATTTTCCTCCGTAGGGTACGGCAGGCTTAGCGATGTTCTTGGTAAGAATACCAAGTCTGCTGCCCTGTCCGCCGGCGAGCAGCATAGCAATACATTCAGCTTTCTGTGACATTTCTTGATAACCTCCTTGTTATTTGGGGAACTCGTCAGAGTTTAGTATATATTTTGATTATGCGGTCTGCCCAAGCCGAGAGCTGATATTCATTCTTTATCTGCTCCGACTGAGCCGCAAAGGCATCTGCATCGTATGCACCGTAAAGCGCAGACATCAGACTATCCTTTAACTGACCGACATTTTCACTTTTGAAGCAGAATCCGCAAGGCAGATTCAGATTTTTATGAGCGGGAATATCGCTGAGCACTACCGGCAGTTTCAGATAAGATGCTTCGAGCACCGAATACGGTAAGCCTTCACTCCTGCTCGGAGCCAGAAACGCATCGCACAGCCTGTAGTAGCTCGTGATATCGTTACGTGGCGGCAAGAGATGAAGCCACGTTGGAATACCGCCGAAACGCTTTGTAATTTTGTTCTTTATTTCATCAATATTCGATGTAAGAATGAGAATAAGCTGCAGATTTTCGCCGCTCTCAATAAGCTCGCTCACAGCCTCGAGTGCAAGGTCAACGCCCTTGACTTCGTAGAGGAAGCCGAACATCATAAGAGTTTTCGCTGTTTCGCTCAGACCGAGCTGAGTTTTGTCGAGCACCTCATACTCTTCAAGTCTCGGAAACCATATCGCATTCTTTGCGGTATACGATTCGTTTTTGGGGTAATACTTTTTGGCATCGTCAGTTAGTTTCTGACTGCAACCTATGAAAGTTTTTCCGCTGAGCAGAAGCTTTTCGATTACCCTTGCGACACCGCTGTGGATATGCAGTGCACAGTGAAGGTGAACAACGTGCTTAATACCTTTGAACGCAGACGCCAGGTCAAGCATAAGAATATACGGCAGCTTGTAAAAATGTGAGTGAATAATTTTTATATTGTGCCGCTTTATTATACCGCGTACCGTTTTCACATTCTGCAGTAAACTGTCGCCGAGAAAATAAACTGTTGCTTCTCTTTTTAAGTCCTGCGCCCACTCACGCTTTGCGGTTGCATTAGGAAAAAGGTAGACAACCTGCTTACCCTGAGCTTCGGTAACCGGTCGGAGATACTCGAGCGAATTTATGAAGTTGCCGCGGCAAGGTGATTTGAAATCGGCAAAATGAAGAACACCCTCGGCCGTATTATTTCTTTCCAACTTTTTTCGGCTCCTTCTTTGCAGGGGCTTTACGCGCAAGCTTCAGATAAACCGTGCTCAGACCTGCAAGCTCAAGCGATATGCTCTGCTCGTGGCCGTGCATAGGCCGCTCATTGGTTTTGATTTTGCCTGTCGAGCCTTTTCCTGTACCGCCGAAAGCTTCATCGTCTGAGTTGAAAACGACCTCGTAGGTACCTGCATAGGGCACGCCGATTTCGTAGCCGCTGCGGAATACGGGAGTAAGGTTTGATACGGCAATAATTTCCTTGCCCTTTTTATCAATTCTGCGGAAGGCAATTACGGAGTTAGAATTGTCGTTACTGGAAATCCAGTTGAAGCCCTCCCAGCCGAAATCCGACTCCCAGAGAGGTGCGTTCTTGGCGTAGAATTTGTTGAGAGCACGGGTATAATCCTGCAGCTTTTTATGAGCATCGTAATCGAGCAGCAGCCAGTCAAGACCGCTGTCGTACTTCCACTCGATAAACTGGCCGAATTCCTGACCCATAAACAGCATCTTTTTACCTGGGTGAGCGTACATATAGCCGAGGAAAGAGCGTACACCTGCAAACTTTTCTTCGTAAGTGCCGGGCATTTTATTTATCAGCGAGCATTTGCCGTGCACAACCTCATCGTGAGAAATCGGCAGAACAAAATTCTCGGAGAAAGCATAGAAAAATGAGAATGTAAGGCAGTTATGGTTATTTTTGCGGTGAATACCGTCGAGCGAGAAGTAACGCATACAGTCATTCATCCAGCCCATATTCCACTTGAAATTGAAGCCGAGACCGCCCATAAACACGGGCTTTGAAACCATCGGGAAAGCGGTGGATTCCTCAGCAATCATCATACAGTCGTGAAAATCGCGGAATATCGACTCATTGAGCTTCTGCAGGAAGGCAATAGCCTCGAGGTTTTCGTTGCCGCCCTTTTCGTTGGCAATCCACTGACCGTCATTACGTCCGTAGTCAAGATAAAGCATTGAAGCAACCGCATCTATACGAAGACCGTCGAAATGATATTTATCAAGCCAGATTGCCGCGCTTGACATAAGGAAGCTCTGCACCTGAGGTTTGCCGTAGTCGAAAACACGTGTACCCCAATCGTAATGCTCGCCCTTGCGGGGGTCAGCATACTCATAGCAGGTTGTGCCGTCAAACTCATAGAGTCCGTGAGCATCCTTGGGGAAATGGGCAGGCACCCAATCCATAATAACACCGATACCTGCCTGATGGCACTTGTCAACAAGATACATAAGGTCTTTAGGCTCACCGTAGCGTGAGGTAGGCGCAAAGTAACCGGTAACCTGATAACCCCAAGAGCCGTCAAACGGATATTCGCTAAGCGGCATAAACTCGATATGAGTGTAGCCCATATCCTTGACGTAGGCAACAAGCTCATCTGCCATAGCGCGGTATGAGAGGAAATTGCCGTCGTCATACTGCTTCCACGAGCCTGCGTGCACCTCGTATATATTTACAGGGCTGTCGTAAACGCTTGTCTTTCTGCGCTTTTCGAGCCACTTTGAGTCGTGCCATTGGTAACCCTCGATATCGTAGAGCTTTGAGGCGTTGGCAGGCCTTGTTTCGGAATGAAAAGCAAACGGGTCACACTTGAAAAGCTCTCTGCCGTCTTTGGTGCGGATAGCGTACTTATAGGTATCAAACACCTTGAGATCGCCGATTACAGCCTCCCACACACCGCTGTCATCAACTCTGTGCATAGGAGAGGCATCGCTCTGCCAACCGTTGAACTCGCCTACAACGCTGACCGAAACAGCGTTTGGCGCCCACACACGGAAAATAACGGAGCCTTCCTCACAGAAATGAGCACCGAGATAATCGTAAGCTCTTGCGTTTTCGCCTTTATCGAATAAATAAAGAGGGACATTGCCCATTTTAATGACACTCTCCTTTCGCACATAAAGCAACAGAGCATAAATATACAAAAATATCATAGCAAATATCTATATAAAATTCAAGTATTTATTTGCATTTTGTTATAAGACCGATATAAAAAAGCAGTGATATTTGTACAGTTTGTTACAAAATTCTTTACAAATTTGACCAAAACCTCCGACAAAGCCGATCTTGCTTTGTCAACAGCTTTTTTTCTAAACGTAAATATGACAAATTATTCGCATTTCCAATATTTTAATTATCAAAATATTAATAAACTATTAATATTTTTAAGTTTAGTTTAAGGAAAGAATGTTATACTTCGATTTGTATTTTGCTCTTAAGGGGCAGTATGAATACACGGAGGAAGAAATGGCAAACACGAAAAAGAACGAGATCCTTGCACCTGTTACAAAATCGTTTTACAAAGTGCGTGAATTCAGCACAATAAAAGAGCTGTTACGTCAGACAGAAGAGCTTTACGGTGAAAACAACGCTTTCGAGCTCAAGCTGAAAGACAGCACACGCTTCATAAAATATAAAGAATACTGTAGCGAGATAAATGCTTTGGGTACAGCCCTGCTTTCAATGGGCTACAAGGGCAAGCACCTTGCCATATCAGCCAATAACAGATACGAATGGTGTCTGAGCTATATGGCTATCATCAACGGTGTCGGTGTTGCAGTGCCGATCGATAAAGAGCTGCTTTTCCCCGATATAAACGGCATACTTGAAACATCAGACAGCAAGCTTATTTTCTGCGACAAGCAGCTGCTCAATGTGCTCGAAAGAGAAAATATGAACCCGGAAATTAAAATAGTCTGCTTCGACTATGAAGAAGACGAGGACGGCATACTCTCTTTCTCAAAGCTTGTTGAAAAAGGCAAAGAGCTTGTAGCAGCCGGCGACAAATCATATATAGACGCTGTTATAGACCCCGACAAGATGTGTTCCCTTCTCTTTACCTCAGGCACAACAGGCGCAGCAAAGGGTGTTATGCTCTGCCACCGCAATTTCTGCTTTGAAGTTAAATCCGCTATGAGCGTGCTCAAGATATACCCCGAAGACACAGGCATCTCGATGCTTCCTCTCCACCACACATACGAAAGCACAATCATTCTTTTCTTTGCTCCGTACTGCGGTGCAAAGGTCACATTCTGCGAAGGCTTCAAATATGTTCTTCGCAATATGAAGGATTTCTCTCCCTCTATCTTTGTTGCAGTACCTCTCATACTCGAAACCGTACACCGCAGACTTATGCAGCGTATCAAGGCAAAGCCTCACGGTGAGTTCCTGTTTAAATTCGGAACAAAGGTATGTAAGGTTGCAAGCAAGGTAGGTATTGACCTTCGCAAGGTATTTTTCAAAGAAATTCAGGATGCATTCGGCGGCAATATGCGCCTTATCATCTGCGGTGCAGCCCCCATCCGCCCCGAAATTCTGCGTGACTTTGAAGCATTCGGTATACAGATACTGTTTGGCTACGGTCTTACAGAATGTGCTCCGCTTGCAGTTATGAATAACGACAAGCTTCACCTTGCTGAATCCGTAGGTCTTGCGCTGCCCGGCACTCAGGCAAAAATAGTTGACCCCGACCCGCAGACAGGCTGCGGTGAGCTTTGCGTAAAGGGTCAGATGGTAATGCTCGGCTACTACAACAACCCCGAAGCAACAGCAGAAGTAATTGATGATGAAGGCTTCCTCCACACAGGCGACCTTGCAAAAATCGATGACAAGGGCAGAATTTATATAAGCGGCCGAATCAAAAACGTTATCGTTACCGAAAACGGCAAAAACATCTACCCCGAAGAGCTTGAATATCATCTCAGTCTCAATCCCTTCGTCAACGAGGTCATGGTTTTTGCCGAAACAAATGCCAAGGGTGAAACCGTAGTCAAATGCTCCATATTCCCCGACGAAGAGACACTTAAAGAGCATTTCGGAGAAAAAGAATATACTGACGATGACCTGCAGGAGCTTTTCGCAGGTATTGTCAAGGAAGTAAACCACAAGCTTCCGCAGTACAAGCACATAAGAGGCTTCCAGCTCAGAAAGGCAGAATTCCTCAAGAGTGCATCAAAGAAGATCCTCCGATTCAAGGACGAAAACTTCACTGACGGCACAAATTAAAATCAACCCGACTGATCAGCCGAGTGTTCGCAAGGACACTCGGCAGTTTTATTCGCCATAAGGCGAGTTTTATTGCTTCGCAGTTTTATTGTGCTTTGCACAGTGTTATTGTCCTTCGGACAGTTTTTGGCGAATAAAATAACATACAACTGCAAATTATAATTTGCAATATCACTTGTATACACCGAAGTAGGTTTTTAATTAGGAATTAGGAGTTCGGAATTAAGAATTAACAGTCAGCTAAATCGAAATAAAATCATATCATTCTTCACCATTGGTATGTCTTTATAAAAACATTGTCATCCTGAACGCAGTGAAGGATTTTGAACTCCCTCAGTCAAAATCGCAAGCGATTTCGACAGCTCCCTTAAAAGGGAACTTTTGACAAAGCAATTCACAGCGATATAAAAACCAACACCGTAGGGGCGGCCATTGGCCGTCCATTTTGATTTATTAAAAAACATTGTCATTCATCCCACGTAGGTCAGAGGCTTGCCTCTGCCGCCGTGCAAGAGATATGACAGCAAAAAACGAATCATAACCACCAGTTGAACTGGTGGTTTGCACAGGCCCTATAAGGGCCGCCTACTGGCTTGCCGACTAAAAGTCGGCACTGAAGTTTGACACCGCATTACTATCTCAAGCAGCCGCTCTCGTGCGGCTGTTTGTTTT